>NZ_JAAUHW010000009.1:0-201705 GCF_012030025.1 Shewanella sp. Iso12 | reverse complement strand
GGCACAGCGGCGAGGTAAATCTGGCGGCTAATTTGCGCCAGCAAATTTGGTGACAGCTTTTGCCGAGTCCGACTGCTGCCGCTTGTTATGCCTTTAAAGTGCCTCATAATACTCAATAAGATGAGCTGTTGGCTTGTATATAGCTGACGTTAATTTGAAAAAGTGTCTTCGAAATTCCTTTCCAAGAACCTTATTACCTTGACGCTTTAACCCAGAAACTTCAGGTAGCCACTGATGGTAAACCTTAATTATTTCATACTGACCAATGAACTCTTCCGCAATGTGGCTATCAATGGTATTTGCCACTGATTCTACAAGTTCTAAGAATCCCATTATCTTCTTATCTGAGATCTTTTTAAGCCTATCGACCTCCCATCCCTGAGCAAACTTCATTGTTTCAATGTCGCGACCAAATGAATGACCAGCATTGTTTCTTAGCTTTCTAAGTTTTTCCAAGTCAGATATTCTGTCCTCAAAAGGGCATTCACCGAAATATTTCTTATACGCAGATACCCTAGATTGCCAATCTCCCCGAGTGAGAGACTCAGAGTAGGAATACAAGTCATACTTTGGATTATGTTTAAGGAGGGAGGCACCATCAATTTTTGGACCTCCACCCAAAACAAGCGTAGGAGTGGATTCGAATGCAGCAACCGATACTTGCGCTATATAGGTTTCAAGATAACCAGCAAGTCCCACCACATATGCCATTCTTGACCAGCTATCAAAGTCTGAATACCACTCTCCCCA
The DNA here is from genome assembly GCF_012030025.1 of Shewanella sp. Iso12. NCBI lineage: Bacteria > Pseudomonadati > Pseudomonadota > Gammaproteobacteria > Alteromonadales > Shewanellaceae > Shewanella > Shewanella sp. Iso12. The sequence continues at coordinate 200,955 of NZ_JAAUHW010000009.1, read as the reverse complement.
TTCACCCAACGACCTGCCATCTCGGATCTCATCTCCAGAAACTTTAAACAATGAAGTTACTAAATCCTCACGTTGTAAATCCTTTGTTTGAGTGAATGTATGTGAAAAAACTGTTCTTTGGCTCCAATACATGTCATTGAAATGAGTATGGTGCCGCTTAAATAACCTATGCGCTAATGATCTATTTTCGAATAGCTTGTATCTATATAAACTCATGTTTACTTCATATTCTTAGGCATAACAGCTGTATAGTGCGCATGCGCGTTTTAGTCCTCGGAGGAGTGTAAACGCGCATCGCTATCTGTTTGTATTAGCTGGATATAAAAGATTTTAGTCTTAATGTCCCTTGCAGCTAAACGCGCATGCGCGGTTTCCAAACCTATTATCTACCCACTGTATTTTTTAACTTTATGAATTTAATGAAATTTTCTAAAATGTTACGGAAATAACGCGCAAGCTTAGCTGCAAATTTCCGGCATTTTGTCCAGAACGTCAATAATACTGTATAAAAAATCAGCTCTGAGACGCTTGTCATGAGCGCTTCAAGCCCTGCAACCAAGGGCCTTAAAACCAAGCCCCCTAAAACCCAGGCCCGACCAAAAGCGTTAAGTAAAGCCATGGCTACCGCACGGGCGCGACATCATGCTGTTCGTCCCTGAATACCGTTACAAACGGAAAAGTATCGTTGTCGCAGAGCTTTCGCTTAAGAATAAGCTAAAGCTAAGCGTTTGAATTGGTTATACAATACCCAGTACTTAATTTGAAAACAATTAGCCAAAGGTCAAGTTTTTAGCAAAGGTTATAAAACCCTGATTTTGTGGGGGTTGACAACATAATTCGCCATGAAAACAACTGTGCCCGGCAAATCATATGAGCAATATTCCAATTGATTGCCTCGCTTAAATTGCCGGTTTCAGTGCTTGATGGCCAGGGGAACTATTTAGGAGCCTTGGTGTGGCCGGGTGACTTGCTTAATGGTGGGGGGCAGTTGTTATCGCCGGTCAATATGGCGAAATCCGCTTGGGTTTGTGTGCTCGTTGAAAACGGCTACCGGGATAGGCATGAACGGGAACTGGCATGGGGAGGGCGATTAAAGCTGCTGCCAGAGAAGCTTTTCTATGTTAACCTTGCGTTGTTTAAGGAGTTTATTGTCGTTTTGCCTCTGGCAAATAGTAAAATTTCAACTTGTATTCAGGGATGAAAAATGCAAATACGTTTGGCTACTGAAATGGATTTGGAACAACTGGTCCTGCTGTTTGACGAGTATCGGCAGGAACTAGGGCAGGGCTCGGATCTGAGTCGTTGCCGTGAATTTTTACGGGCCCGCTTACTGGAAAACGATTCGATGATCTTCATCGCCACCGAGGGTGATTATCCGGTGGCCTTCACTCAAGTTTTTCCCTCATTCTCCTCCTTGTTGCTAAAGCCTTTATGGTATCTGGATGATCTTTTCGTATTGCCCGATTACCGTGGTCAGGGCATTGCCAAAGAGCTGACTTGCCGAGCCCGAACTTTGGCTCAGGATGCCAAGGTGCTGGCGGTCAAGCGTGAATTTGGCGAGCTGTCTCAACAAGTCGAGACAGATGGCACAGAGCAAGGTCTGTATCACGCACTACTTTAATCTGCTGCCCCCTGTTTGCTACCATTAGCGGGTTTTAATTTCAGGGGATTTCAGATTGAAAACAGCAGTACAACAGACACCTGTGCTCGACAAGAGCGCCGTTACCAACCTCTTGGCGCTGGCCATTATGCTTACCGGCTATGGCATGCACTCTGATGTGTTATTCAACATCGGCCTGTTTGCCGTATCCGGCGCCATTACCAACTGGCTGGCGGTGCATATGTTGTTTGAAAAAGTACCGGGTCTCTATGGTTCAGGGGTGATCCCGGCCCGTTTCGAACAGTTCAAACAAGCTATCAGCGAGTTGATGATGGAGCAGTTCTTCTCTGAGGCCAACATAGACCGTTTCCTGTCGACCCGCTCCGACAAACAGAGCCTGGAGCTGTCCGGCGTTATCGGCAAGGTGGACTTGGCTCCAGCCTTCGATGCTTTGGTGGCCACGGTTGCCCAATCTTCATTGGGTGGTATGTTATCCATGTTTGGCGGTGAAGAAGCGCTCACCCCACTCAAGCAACCCTTTATCGAAAAGATGCAGCAATCTCTGGCAGATATTGCCAAGAGCGATGATTTTTACGAGCTGCTCAAGGGCGAACTGGAACAGCCCGGGGTGATGGCAGATATGCGTAGCCAAATTCAGGATATTGTCGAGCAGCGGCTGGCCGAGTTAACGCCGCAGTTGGTCAAGGAGATGGTGCAGCAGATGATCAAGACCCACCTTGGCTGGTTGGTTGTCTGGGGCGGTGTCTTTGGCGGTCTAATAGGGCTGGCCAGTGTAACGCTGCAGCGCTTGCTATAACTATGACAAGCCTGCTTGAGCGATAGCCCCGGTCCAAGTTTCAGCCGCCCAAAGTATTAAGTACTTAAGTATCACAGCAATCAAGTCGCCCAAGCGGCGGGAGGAAAGCCATGGCGTTACATCATAGGATTAATTATCTTGAACTTCCCGCCCGGGAGCTGGAAGCCACCAAGGCGTTTTTTCAGGCGGTGTTTGGCTGGGGCTTTGTTGATTACGGTCCGGATTACAGCTGCTTTACCCAGGCCGGGATCGATGGCGGTTTTTTTCGCTCATCACTGAGCCTTGATACCCTCAACGGCAGCCCCTTGTTGGTGATTTACTCAAATGATCTGAACGCCAGTCTGGAGGCCGTCAAGACCCAGGGCGGTGAGATCTGCAAAGATATTTTCAGTTTTCCCGGTGGTCGGCGCTTTCATTTCCGTTGCCCGAGCCAAAATGAGTATGCCGTCTGGTCTGAATAGACCCAAACGCTTCTGCCTTTAACAAGGAAGGATTATGCCTCACTGTATTATTGAATATTCGGCGCCCCTGGCGCAGCAATTGTCGGTTGCCAAACTGGTTCAGGCGGTGCACCAAGGTGCCATCGACTCAGGCTTGTTCACACCATCTGCCATCAAGAGTCGAGCACATGCCTGTGAACATTTCCTGGTAGGGGAGGACAGCGCTCAAAGCTTTATCCATGTGCGTTTGGCCATTATGCCGGGACGCACCGATGAGCAAAAGCAAGCCCTGACCCAAAGCGTGTTTGCCGCACTGGAGCCAACTGCGGCCAAAGTCGACAGTGTCTCGCTGGAGGTTACTGAGCTGCATCAGCCAAGCTACCTTAAACGCGGCAGCTAGGAAGCCAATATGTCCAGGCAACCAAAGCGCAGTAACAGGGTGGACTCTCCCTGTATTCGTCACTGCTGCCTGGACCTGCAGGATGTTTGCCTGGGATGTTTCAGGACGCTGGAAGAAATTCTTGCCTGGCATCAGGCAACTGACAGCGAGCGGCAGGCTATTCTTGAGCGCTGCCGGCAGCGGCAAGTTGATCGCCACCAAGCCGCTGCCGGGCTTAGAGTGATGAGAACAAGGCGCAAGTGAACAAGCTCAAAGCAAGTAAAGCGGCACAGAAGCGAAGCTCCTATTTCCGCTAATGAATAAAGGCGCCATTCGGCGCCTTTATGGTTTTTACTTAAGTTCAATAAGATGCGGTATGCACAGAGCGCACCGCTCGGCCGGAAGGATCTATGATGCCGGATAGGCTCTCATCCCAGGCCAGCGCTTCCGGGGTAGAGCAGGCAACAGATTTACCACCCGGTACAGTCAGTGCTGCCGACTCCAGCGGGAAGTGTTCTTCAAAGAAACAGCGATAGAAGTAGGCTTCCTTGGTTTCCGGCGTGTTGTGCGGGAAGCGGAAACGGGCGTTGGCCAGCTCTTTATCCTCCACCTGGGCGGCTGCATGTTCTTTCAGACCGTCAATCCAGGAGTAACCCACACCGTCACTGAACTGCTCTTTCTGGCGCCAGGCGACTTCGGCCGGGAGCTTATGCTCGAAGGCTTCACGCAGAATATGCTTTTCAATCCGGCCATCGCGCGACATCTTGGCTTCTGGGTTCAGGCGCATGGCCACGTCCATAAACTCCTTGTCGAGGAAGGGTACCCGGGCTTCCAGGCCCCAGGCTGCCATGGCCTTGTTGGCCCGCAGGCAGTCGTACAGGTGCAGCTTGTCGAGTTTACGCACCAGTTCCTCGTGGAAGGCGCGGGCGTTTGGTGCCTTGTGGAAATAGAGGTAACCGCCGAACAGTTCATCGGCCCCTTCGCCCGAGAGCACCATCTTGATCCCCATAGCCTTGATCTTGCGCGCCATCAAATACATGGGGGTTGCAGCGCGTATGGTGGTGACATCATAGGTTTCCAGGTGATAAATCACCTCCTTGATGGCATCCAGGCCTTCCTGGAAGGTGAAGTGCAGCTCATGGTGTATGGTGCCTATGGCATCGGCGACCTTTTGTGCCGCCGCCAGATCCGGCGCCCCTTTCAGGCCCACGGCAAAGGAGTGCAGCTGTGGCCACCAGGCATCGGAGGCATCGTTGTCTTCAATACGGCGTTTGGCAAAAGTTTGGGTTATGGCGGAAATCACCGAGGAGTCCAGCCCGCCAGACAGCAAAACGCCATAGGGCACATCTGACATCAACTGGCGTTTTACCGCGGCTTCCAACGCTTCGCGCAGCTCTTCGCTGGAGGCGCTGTTTTGGGCAACCGCTTCATAGTCGCGCCAGTCACGCTGATAGTATTGCACCGGCGCGTCATCTACACTGTAGAGGTAATGCCCGGGGCTGAATACTTCCACAGTTTTACATACGGGAACCAGTGCCTTCATCTCGGAGGCGACATAGAAGTTGCCACTGGTATCGCGGCCGGTGTAAAGCGGGATGATCCCCATGTGATCCCGGCCTATGAGGTAGCAGTCCTTGGCCTTGTCGTAGAGTACGAAGGCAAAAATACCGTTGAGCTTATCGAGAAAGTCGCAGCCATATTCCTGATACAACGCCAGGATCACTTCGCAATCCGAGTTGGTCTGGTAGCTGTACTTGTCGCTGAGCTCGGCCTTGAGTTCTTTGTGGTTGTAGATTTCACCGTTGACTGCCAATACCAACTGGCCATCTTCAGATAACAGCGGCTGGGCGCCGTGTTCGATATCGACAATGGCCAGCCGCTCATGGGCGAGAATCGCTCTTGCAGTGGTATGAATACCCGACCAGTCCGGGCCGCGGTGGCGCATCAGTTTGGACATCTCCAGCGCAGTGCTTCTCAGAGCGGCGGCATCAGACTGGATATCGAGAATGGCAAAAATTGAACACATGGTAAGACTCCAAACTTGGTGTTTCTTCAGCAATGGCTTCACTTTGCCTGTAGAATTCTCAAAAGCCAAGCTTTATTTTTGAATATAAATCATAAAAATGGCTGAATCTGTAAATTATGATGCGCTTTGTGACCTGTTTTTTTGAGGGTTAAACAATTTAATCGCTTAATTGGTGAAAGATCTGCATTTTAGCTCGCTGTAACAGCGTGCAAATTGGCACTTTCCCAAAGCCGCTGCTTTTATCGGCGATTGATTTATCTGCCCGGAAAACAACGCAAAAAGGCGCCGGAGGCGCCTTTGGGGATGGGGAAATGTGTCTGGTTAAATCGCCGGAGTAACGCCGGTTTCCGGCCGCAGGCTATAAAACTCTGTGCCCTTGAAATAACCCGGGCGGTCGGCAGAATCCGCCAAGCCTTTGGCGGCCTTGTAGTACACGGCGAGATCTTCCAGCGCGCCGGAGAGATCCCAGTTGGCATGATACTCATCACAGAGGTTGTGATAGCAGCCTTTCATCTGCTGTTTCATTGCTGCTTTGTAGTCAGCTGTGGCCTGATCCACAGGTTCGCTGCCGCCACCGGCAAATACCGCAGGTACGCCATACTGGGCAAAACTGAAGTGATCCGAGCGGAAGAAACCGCCGGACTCGGGGTGTTTCTCTGCTGTGGCATAGCGGCCCTGGGTCTTGAGCGCGGCTTCCAGATAACGCTCCAGCTCAGACTTGCCTTTGCCCACTATGGTGAAGTCTTTGGTGCGGCCATAGATATTGGTGCTGTCGAGATTAATCACCCCTATGGTGTTTTCCAACGGGTACGCCGGTTGGGCGGCATAGAAACGTGATCCCAGCAGACCTTGCTCTTCGCCTGTGGTGGCGATAAAAGTCAGCGAACGCTTGAGGCGCTTGCCAGCCTTGGCGTCGGCGGCAAACTCACGGGCGATGGCCAGCATGCCGGCGATGCCGGAGGCGTTGTCCATGGCGCCATTGAATACCCTGTCGCCTTCGGCCGAACTGCTCATGCCCAAATGATCCCAGTGGCCGGTAAACAGAATATGCTCATTGGCACGGCTGCTGCCCGGCAGAGTGGCAACCACATTGTAGCTGTCGCCATACTCGGCCTTGTTATCGAAACCTATGCTGGCGGTTTGCCCCAGCGTCAGTTGCAGTGGGCCGTGGGCAGCGCGGCTGATGGCGCTGTCCAGTTCAAGCCCGGCCTTGGCAAACACCTTTTTGGCGGCATCCAGGGTTATCCAGCCTTCCACCGCCACTCGCTCGTTGCCGGAATCCGAGGCCAGATCCTGTTGTGGGCCGGTCCAGCTGTTTTCCACCACAGACCAGGGATAAGCGGCAGGAGCCGTGTCGTGAATGATAATGGCGCCCAATGCGCCCTGACGGCTGGCTTCTTCATATTTGTAGGTCCAGCGGCCGTAATAGGTCATTGCCTTGCCGTTGAATTTACCGAGATCCGGGCGGGCAAAGCCCGGGTCATTCACCAGAATAAGGGCGATTTTGCCCTTCATGTCCAGGCCCTGGTAGTCGTTCCAGTCGTACTCGGGGGCGTTGATACCGTAACCGACAAACACCAGCGGCGCGTTGGTGATATCGACGCGTTTAACATCATGGCGACTGCCGAGCACCAGATCTTGGGGATATTGAAAATCGATACCGGCCAGCTGTATTGCCTGGGTTTCACTGGCGGTATAGCTCACCATGGGCACTTTTTGCAGGTAGCTGCCGCTGGCGCCGGGCTCAAGCCCCATATCGGCAAAGGCCTTGCTGAGATAGTCCAGAGTCAGCTGCTCGCCGCGGGTTGTTGGCGCCCGGCCTTCAAATTCATCCGAGGCCAGGGTTTGGATGTCCTGGCGAAACTCTTGTTCATTGAAACTGACAACGCGGATGGGGTCGTCGGCAGTATTGTTTTGGCTGCAGGCACTCAAGAGTGCCAGGGTACACAGGGGGATCATCAAGCGCATAACGGATCCTGTTGTTGCTTTTATTGTCAGGTATGGAGTGGCAAAGGCTTTGCCCTTGCCCGTGCGCTATCATGGACGAAAAAACGCCCCCGACACAAGCGGAGGCGGTAAAAGGAATGTTACCAATGGTTTCAGATCACATCTATGTCGGCGGCGCAGGCAAAGACATGGTTGGGTCGGAAGGGCTCTTTCTCTATGTCTTCCAGCTTGCTGACACCACTGGTGACCAGTATGGTTTCCAGTCCGGCCTGAAAACCGGCCAGAATATCGGTACGCATGTTATCACCGATAATCACGGTATTTTCGGAATGACCATCTATATGGTTCAGGGCCGAGCGGATGATCCAACTGCTGGGTTTACCCACGTAGAAGGGCTTGCGACCGCTTATTCTCTCAATAGGTGCACAGAGAGCGCCACAGGCGGGACTATAAGCCGGGCCATGGGTATCCGGGTTGGTGGCAATAAAACGGGCGCCGGCGGCAACAAAGCGGGCGGCCTTGTGGATCATGTCCCAGTTGTAGGAGCGGGTTTCGCCGACGATAACAAAGTCGGGGTTGATATCGGTAATGGTAAAGCCGGCCTTGTAAAGCTCGTGGGTGAGGGCGCCTTCACCTATGACAAAAGCCTTGCTGCCTTCCTGGTGCTTGAGAAAGTCGGCGGTCGCCATGGCCGAGGTATAGAAACACTCTTCGGGAATATGCAGCCCGGCGGCGCCGAGGCGGTTTTGCAGATCTTTGCCCGTCTGTACCGGATAGTTGGTCAAGATAACCAAGGGGTTTCCCTGTTCCAGTACCCGGGCGATAAACTTGTCACTGCCGGGGACTAACTTGTTGTCGTGCATCAGCACGCCGTCTATATCGCAGATAATATTCTTCATGCGCGTCTCGTTCTGTCCTGATAACTGCCCCTATCTAACGCCATTGGTCATAAAATTACAATTGGCCGCGGTAAAAAGCCGGTAACGGAGCGTCATATCCGGGTAAATTAAGCGGAGAGTCAAGCTTGCGCCACAGCCGTAATAGCCATTGTTGGAATGAAAAAAGGAGCCGTATGGCTCCTTTTCGCTGAATTAATCAACCTAAGGAAGGTGCGAACAAGTCCCATGCGTGCTCTGCGTCGGCTTACGGGCATGGATGCAAGGCGTGGTTCGCAGCAAATGGCCTTAGTCCTTTGTAAGAAGCACAACACAGCAGGCAGGCCTGTAAGCCACGCCCTTCGGGGCTTACACAGCAACCGGCTCTCTGCGTTATCCGACTTTGACAGGCCCCGGCATGCCTTCAGTCAGATGCCTTGAACGCCAATTGCTGTGTAAGCCAGAGTGCCGCGAGGACTTATTCGCACCTTCCCTAAGTTTACTCAGAGATCAGTCCGGGGCGTAGCCGTTGGGGCCGATGGCTTCATCGTCGAGCCAGGCCTTACCGTCAACCATCTTCAGTCGGCCCTGGCAGAACCAGCGCACCACTATCGGGTAGATGGCGTGTTCCTGCTCGTGCACCCTGGCCGCCAGAGTTTCCACTGTGTCATCGGCAAACACAGGTACCTTGGCCTGCAAAATCACCGGGCCACTGTCCAGTGCCGGGATAACGAAATGAACACTGGCGCCATGTTCGCTGTCACCGGCTTCGATGGCGCGCTTGTGGGTATCCAATCCAGGATACTTGGGCAGCAGTGACGGGTGGATATTGAGCATCTTGCCCTGGTAACGGCTGACCAGCTCATCACTGAGAATACGCATAAAGCCGGCCAATACGATGAGGTCGGGCTGATATCTGTCGATAGCCGCCAGCAGTCTGGCATCGTATTGGGCGCGGGACTCTTCTTTGCGGGCGATGACGCAACTGGTGTCTATTTCGGCATGATGGGCCCGGATCAGACCATAGGCATCGGCCTTGTTGCTGATCACCCCGACCACGCGCCCTGGCATCTTGCTATCACAGCTGTCGATAACAGCCTGCAAATTACTGCCATTGCCCGAAATCATTACCAATATGCGACAACTCTCCTGCATTAAAGGATCTCCACTTGCTCTTCTTGTTGATTACGATTGGCGATAGTGCCTATCTGCCAGGCGTTTTCACCTTTGGCCTTGAGTAGCTCAATGGCGGCGGCGGCTTCGGCCTGAGGCAGGGCAACTATCATACCGACACCACAGTTAAAGGTGCGGTACATTTCATGTTCTGTGATATTACCGGCTTGCTTGAGCCAGTTGAATACGCTGGGCCACTGCCAGGACTCGCCCTGGATAACGGCCTTGGCGCCTTCTGGCAGTACCCTTGGAATGTTTTCCCAGAAACCGCCGCCTGTGATGTGTACCATGGCGTGAACCGGGTGTTTTTCCAGCAGTTCCAGCAAAGGTTTGACATAGATGCGGGTCGGTTCCAGCAGGTGATCGATAAGCGGCTTGCCGTCCAGATCTTGCTGTGGGTCGGCCTGGCTGACTTCCAGGACTTTACGGATCAGTGAGTAACCGTTGGAATGAGGACCACTGGAGCCCAGGGCTATCAGTGCATCACCGGCCTGTACCTTGCTGCCGTCGATGATGGCTTCTTTTTCTACCACACCGACACAAAAACCGGCCAGATCATAGTCAGCGCCTTCGTACATGCCGGGCATTTCGGCGGTTTCACCACCGATCAGGGCACAACCGGATTGGAAGCAACCTTCGCCGATACCTGTAACCACGTCGGTCGCCACATTGACGTCCAGCTTGCCGGTAGCATAGTAGTCGAGGAAAAACAGCGGCTCGGCGCCTTGAACCAGCAGGTCGTTGACACACATGGCCACCAGGTCGATACCGACAGTGTCATGCTTTTTGAAGTCAATGGCCAGGCGTAGTTTGGTGCCCACACCATCGGTACCGGAAACCAGCACAGGGTGCTTGTATTTGGTTGGCAGTTCACACAGGGCGCCAAAACCACCCAGGTTGCCCATGACTTCAGGACGGTGAGTGCGTTTGACTACGGACTTGATGTTATTGACGAGTGCGTTGCCTGCATCGATATCGACACCGGCGTCTTTATAGCTCAGTGGGGTAGGGGTACTCACTTGATCCTCTCGGGTACATCGTTATGGATTTTATGCGGCGCTATTCTAGCAGTTTGCCGGGGGGCTCGAAAGCCAAGATTGCACTTTATTCATAGGGATATAAGTCACGATTTACCAGATTTATAAAACTTTCTGTTTTACCGCTGGAACAAATCAACTAAAATCTCACAAATTTGCCCAAATCCGGCTGGTTTGTGCTCTGCACGCCTGGAGCTGCCAGTCTGATTGCTCGTCCAGCCCGCAAGATCAGGAGAAAAAGAATGAAAGTTGTCGAGGTTAAACACCCGCTGGTACGCCACAAAATCGGTTTGATGCGCGAAGCTGAGATCAGCACCAAGCGTTTTCGTGAGCTCGCCGCCGAGGTTGGCAGCCTGTTAACCTACGAGGCAACCGCAGGTTTGGAAACCGAAACTGTGACCATTGAGGGCTGGAACGGTCCCGTTGAAGTGGAGCAGATTAAAGGCAAGAAGGTGACTGTAGTGCCTATTCTGCGTGCCGGTCTTGGCATGATGGACGGCGTGCTGGAGAATATTCCCAGTGCCCGTATCTCAGTGGTCGGTGTTTACCGTGACGAAGAAACCCTGGAGCCTGTGCCTTATTTCGAGAAGCTCGCCAGTGATATGGAAGAGCGCTTGGCACTGGTAGTTGACCCTATGCTGGCTACCGGCGGCTCCATGATTTGCACCATAGACTTGCTGAAAAAGCGTGGTTGTAAGCATATCAAGGCGCTGGTGTTGGTTGCGGCTCCTGAAGGCGTCAAGGCACTGGAAGAGGCGCATCCTGATATCGAACTCTACACGGCGTCTGTCGATAAGTGCCTGAACGATAAGGGCTATATCCTGCCTGGTCTGGGTGATGCCGGTGACAAGATCTTCGGTACCAAATAAGTCCCTTTAGTGAGCACAACTCTTTATTGTTTTTAATAAAAGAGTGAGCATAAGAAAGGCGCCCTCGGGCGCCTTTTTGCTTATTTCGACCTTACTTATTCCTTCTGCTCTTAGGCGGTTTTCATGGTGATAACCGCGGCGATAACCACGGCTATGCCGACCCAGCCTATGGGCTTGAGTCTTTGTTTGAACAGCAATGCGCCGCCGATAGCCGTTCCCAAAATGCCTATGGCGCCCCAGGAGGCGTAGGCGATCGCCAAGTCTATCTCTTTCACTGCCTGTGCCAGCAGAGTAAAAGCGCTCAGCACCAGCAGGATTGCCAGCGCGCCCCACAATTTACGCTTGAACCCATTGGAGCGGGTGAGCGCCATATTGGCGGCAATATCAATCAAGGCGGCCAGCACCACATAGCCAAAGGAGAGCGTCAGAAACTGGTTCATGTTCGCCTCCGTTACAGGCTACCGGCGTTGCTGTTTGCTCCCAAGCCGGTATCCTGAACTTTGGTTTTATCACCTTCATGACTCTCGCCCAGAGTCACCAGCACTATACCCAGGATGGCCAAGGCCAGTCCGGCAAGCTCCTGCGGGTTGAGCCTGGAATCAAACAGTAGCATGGATACCAGGGTGATCAGGGCTATGCCCAAACCTTCCCAAACCGCATAAGCCACGCCTATGGCAATCTTCTTCGCCGCCAGTGATAAAAAGAAGTAGGACACACCAATCAAGAGGTACATCAACAGGTAGCCCCAGATTGAGCCTTCGGGTCCCAGCAGGTTCATGGTACTGGTACCCGCCACTTCGGCGGAAATCGCAAACAGTAGAAATACGCGTGCAAGGATCATAATTCACCTTCTACATGAAATTAAAAATATGCATAACGGAGAATTGCGCATTACACCCGGAACTATCTGGCCAGATAAGTGATGAAAAAAGGAGTAACAACAAAATTAAGTAGCAATTCCAAACTTACGCCACTAGGTTAACCGGTCAATTTTTGGGTTGGTAGGTAATTGAGATATTCAATTTTGAATATCTATTTCAGTCTGGACAGATGCTTGCGATGGCTGAAAGGTGTCTTGCATTACCTTGTGAAGATGCCGGTGCAGCGGGTGATTACGATAGGTCTGCAAAAAGCCGCCGGACACCACGAAGTGGCTGAACTCGCGATTGACCTGGGGCATGGGGAAGGAGGCCAGTTCCGGCATCAACCTGGCAGTGCCTTGACTGGCGTACATGATGGCGTCGGTTTCCAGCAACATCTGGCAGGCGACCCTAAGATTGTAGGACTTGAGCAGCACATGGGGCTGATAACCCATACGCTGATACTCAGACTCCACGGTGCATTGCGGATTGTAGGAGGCCGGTGCAGGCAGGGAGACTATCGGCAGCGTGGACACTGTCTGCCAATCATTTTCATCGCCGAGAAGCGGGTGATTTTTGCGTGCCAGGATCACCCGCTTCTCGGTGAACAGCGGCCGCATATAGATATCCTTGGACAGCTCGGTTTCCTGATCCAAAATACAATAGTCATGTATGCCTTCGAGCATCTCATCATGGCTGTAACCGTTCCAACTGGAAAAGGTGAAGCTGGCTTTGGGAAAGGCCTGGTGACAGCTTTGCAGCAATCTTTGTCCCTGTTCATCCATCAGGTAGGGATCTGTCACTATGGCTATTTGCCCTGTGTAGGTGTCGGCGCTGAAGTCTTCGAACTCCAGCAAGACTTTCTCGATAGGGGCCAGAATATTGTCAAACTCTTCTGCCAGGCGCAGCGCCATGGGAGAGGGCTCTACACCATGGGGTTTACGGACAAACAGGGGATCCTGGAAGGTTTGCTTCAGGCGCATTACACCACGGCTGGCGCTGGGCTGAGAGATCCCAAGTTGCATGGCGGCCAACTTGATACTGCGATTGTCGACAACCGCCTTAAGCAGGCGCATCAGATTGAGATCCAGAGTGTCCAGTTCGTGAGCCATTTATCTATCACCCCTGTTTGCGGCTGGCGCTACTGTATAAGAGCGCGCGGCACAAGATAAAACATCAAAGTCTGCCACGGCTTCTGTGTTGCTTACGGCAATGATTGCAGGTGACTCGAGAGTAACACAGCTTAACGCTCGAAGCCCTTGTGGGGTTACATCGGCTGACTTTGGCGCTTGGCTAATGTCCCGCTCAGAGCAACGCCTTGATTACTCAGTTTCTTTACTGAGTTCTTCTATCGACTTTCGGGCCTGCTTGAGACCTTGCCACAGCAGCAAGCCGGCGAGTATCAGCACCACAGTAACCACGGGCCCACCGACCGCATAATCGTTTAAGGCGATCATCGGCGGCAACTGGGCCGTGTCTTGGTATGATGCATCGGACACTATGATCAAAAGCGCCAAACCTGCTGCCGCCAACAAGGCGATACCGCTGGAACGGCACCAGTTATGGCGGCGGTTGAGAAAACCGGCGAGGGTGAGGCTGACAGCCGCCAGCAAGGCACCGAAGATAACCATAAAGTATTTTGCCGGTTGTTGCTCCGGCAGGCTCTGGAAGGCACCAAAAATACAGACATAAGCAGAAAAAGCGCCGACCAGCAGTAACAGGTAAGCAAGCAATGTACGCAGCAGTGACATACGGGTCCTTGTTGTCTTTGGGGAAGGTGGCGATTAAAACATAAAAAAAAGCCCACTTGAAACAAGCGGGCCGCAAAAATTAAATCATTGCAATCAACAAATTGAAGGAAGGAAGTCAAGCATAAGAACCAGGGAAAACTGCCATGAAAACTACACAACAGTTTTGAAGTTCTTGGTTTTCATATTTACCGGGGTAAATACTTCCTGAAAACGAGGCACATTTTAGTGACAGAATGTGTCAGCAACAAGCGAGAAAAACTACGTCATGAGATAAGTAAAACTAATGTCACAAAGGTGATGCAGGTCACGTAAATGCACTTATAGCCCGTGTTTCGCTTCTTTACTCAATGTGGATGCATAAATCTGCAATTTATATAATTAATCCTTGTTGCCGTTTTATTAACATTTGTCATTGTTCAATCCTTGCACAGATTGTCATTTGACGATTGTGTCGGTTTTTTTTGCTTGTATAGTACTTTGCAGGTCGCTGCGTTTGCATTTTTTGCTAAAACGCCGCTGTACGCCTCTTTATTTAGTCGGACAGGAAGTTTCCATGACAATAACTACAAAATTGGCTCGCCCTATGCTGTTGGCTGTAGGCTTGAGCCTGGCGCTCGGCGCCTGCCAGAGCACAGATACCCCAAATGGCCAGAGCTCGCTGGCTGCCGTTAAGTCCCAGTATCCGGCGACCCGCGCCGAAGTGCTGGTTGAAAACATTCACGGTGTTCAGGTTGCCGATCCTTATCGTCACCTGGAAGAAAGCACCCCGGAAACCGAAGCCTGGGTTAAGGCTCAGCAAGCTTACGGACAGGAATATCTGTCGGCTATCCCCAACAAGCAGGCGGTAGTCGACAGGATCACCACCCTGTGGAACTACGAAAAAATCTCTGCCCCCTTTGAAAAGGGTGACAACACCTTCTACTACCGTAACGACGGCCTGCAGGCCCAGTCAGTGCTCTATGTCAAAGACAAGCAGGGTAATGAGAAGGTGTTGTTGGATCCCAACGCTTTCTCCGACAAGGGCACAGTTGCCCTGTCAGGAGTGTCAGTGAGTGACGATGGCAAGGTGCTGGCCTATGGTGTCTCCGAGTCCGGCTCCGACTGGCAACAGTGGCAGTTTATGGATATTGCCAGCGGCAAGCTGCTCAGCGACAAACTGGAGTGGATCAAGTTCTCCTCTGCCGTGTGGGATCATGCCAACGAAGGCGTATTCTATGCCCGCTATGATGCCCCGGCTGGCGGAGACAAGATGGCCGATGTCAACTTCAACCAAAAGGTTTACTACCATAAGCTGGGCACAGATCAGAGCCAGGACAAGCTGGTTTATGAAAGGCCACAAAACAAGGACTGGGGCTTTGGTATCGGTGTCTCTGAAGACGGCGACTATCTGCTGCTGTCCATCTCCCAGGGAACAGACAGCCGCAACCGCTTCTTCTATAAGTCACTCAAAGATCCAAAAGCGGAAGTGGTCGAGCTGATTTCCGAGTTGGAAGCCGAGTACAGCTTTATCGGCAACGACAAGTCAGTGTTCTATTTCAAGACAGATCTCGATGCTCCCAACGGCAAAGTGATTGCGATAGATTTGCACCGTCCGGCCAAAAAAGACTGGAAGACAGTGATCCCTGAGACAAAGGATCCTATCGCCAGTGTCGGTATCATCAATGATCATCTGGTGGTGAGCTCACTGCATGATGTGCTGGGACAGCTGTCCATCTACTCCATGGGCGGCGTCAAGCGCCAGGACGTGACTCTGCCGGGCAAAGGTAAGATTGCCGGCCCATACGGCAAGCGCAGCAAAGACTACTTCTATTACACCTTCAACAGTTATGTGCAGCCGCAGACCACCTATAAGTTTGACTTCAAGACAGGTGAGTCCGAGCTGTACCAGAGCCCTAAAATCGCCTTCAATCCGGATGATTATGTATCCGAGCAGGTGTTCTATACCAGCAAGGACGGTACCAAGGTGCCCATGATGCTGTCCTACAAGAAAGGGCTGAAGAAAGACGGCACCAACCCGACACTCCTCTACGCCTATGGTGGTTTTGCCATCTCCATGACCCCAAGATTCAGCCCGGCCAATATCGCCTGGTTGGATATGGGCGGCATCTATGCTGTGCCCAGCCTGCGTGGCGGCGCCGAATATGGTGAGAGCTGGCACCAGGCCGGTATGTTCGACAAGAAGCAAAATGTGTTTGACGACTATTTTGCCGCTGCCGAATACCTGCTGGACCAGGGCTATACCAACAAGAGCAAGCTTGGCGCCTATGGCCGCAGTAATGGTGGTTTGTTGATGGGCGCCGCCGTGACCCAAAGACCGGATCTGTTTGCCGCCGTGTTGCCCGCCGTAGGGGTACTGGATATGCTCAGATTCCACAAGTTCACCATAGGCTGGGCCTGGACCAGTGAATACGGCAGTGCCGACAATGCTGAGCAGTTCCCGGCGTTGCTGGCTTACTCGCCATATCACAACGTCAAGTCTCAGGCTTATCCTGCGACCATGGTGATGACAGCCGATCATGACGATAGGGTGGTGCCGCTGCACAGCTTCAAGTTTGCCGCCATGATGCAGGCCAAGCAGCAGGGGGATCAGCCGGTTATCATGCGTATCGAGTCCAATGCCGGTCACGGTGCAGGTAAACCCACGGCGATGAAGATAGATGAAGCGGCGGATATCTTCACCTTCCTGTGGCACAACTTTGGCTTGACCCTGCCGAGCAAAATCGACGGTTAAGCTTAAGTTAAGCCTTGAAAAAATAAACTGGGGCCTGCGGGCCCCTTTGCTTTTTCCGCCATTCACAAGCGGATTGTGGATAAGGTATAGTAGGCCTCACTTTTGGCGCATTAAAAGCAAGTGGAAGCATGTTTCGTTGGCCTATCACTGTCTATTATGAAGACACAGACGCGGGTGGGGTGGTTTACCATTCCAACTATTTGAAATTTTTTGAAAGAGCCCGAAGTGAGTGGCTCAGGTCTATGTCGGTGAGCCAAACCGCCCTGTTGCAGCAGGATATCGCCTTTGTGGTACGCCACGCCGAGCTGGATTTCTGCAAGGCGGCACGATTTGAGCAGAACCTTTGGGTGGAAACCCGTGTCTCAGAAGTGAAGCGGGCATCTTTGGTGTTTGAACAGCGCCTGGTAGATGCCGAGGGTGAGTGTTATTGCGCAGCCAGCATTCTGGTTGCCTGTATTTCGCTCGAGCGCATGCGGCCATTGGCCATTCCCCAACACATATTGCAGGAGTTTAAAAAAGGTGGAAGCTGAGATTTCGTTTATTGGATTGTTCATGCAGGCCAGTCTGTTGGTAAAACTGGTGATGCTCACCTTATTGTCTCTGTCTATCGCGTCTTGGGCTGTGATTATCCAGAGGCGCAAACTCCTGAAAGCGGCCAGGCAAAATGCCGAACGCTTCGAAGAGAAGTTTTGGTCCGGTGTGGATCTCAATCGTTTATACCAGGAGCTGTCGGCCCGCCAGGAAAGCAACTCAGGGCTTGAGTCCATGTTCGTATCCGGTTTTAAGGAATACGCCCGCCTGTCGAAACTGAACGGCCGGGTGCCAGAAGCCATTATGGATGGCAGCTATCGCGCCATGCGGATCTCCCTCTCCAAAGAGTTGGATAAGCTGGAAACCCATCTGCCACTCTTGGCAACCATAGGCTCCACCAGTCCCTATATCGGCCTGTTTGGTACAGTTTGGGGGATCATGAACTCCTTTATCGCCTTGGGCGCGGTTGAAAATGCCACTCTGGCCATGGTGGCACCGGGTATTGCCGAAGCGCTTATCGCTACCGCCATGGGCTTGTTCACCGCGATTCCAGCGGTTATCGCCTACAACAGATTCTCCACTCAGGTGGAAAAGGTCGAGTCTTCCTACGCCAACTTTATGGAAGAGTTCTCGGGCATATTGCACCGTCAGGCATACAGCGATAAGGAAGCCGTATGATGCAGGGATATCAGCGCAAGCGGCGTCGCCCCGTCGCTGAAATCAATGTGGTGCCCTATATCGACGTGATGTTGGTGCTGCTGATCATCTTTATGGTGACGGCGCCGATTGTGACTCAAGGGGTGAAAGTGGACTTGCCTCAGGGTAAGGCCGAGCCGCTGCCCGCCGACAGCAAGCCGCCTGTGGTGGCCTCCATCAATGCCGAGGGTGAGTATTTTCTCGACTTGGGTGGCTCACCCAATAATGAGGTGCTGGATCTGGAAGAGATCAGCACCCGGGTTAGCGCCATCATCAAGATGGAGCCGGATCGCCCCGTGGTGGTCAAGGGCGATCGCGCCATTCCCTACGAGCGGGTAATCCAACTGATGGTGTCGCTGCAAAATGCCGGCGTGCCTTCTGTCGGTTTGATGACAGATTCGCCAGAGGAGAAGTAAGTGGCTGGGAAATCTGATTTTACTGTCCCCTTTATCATCTCAGCTGTGCTGCATATCGGGGTTATTGCAATTCTGGCCATGGGCGTGGACTTTCAGGACAAACCCAAATTGCCGACACCACAGGCTCCGTCTGCGCCTGTGCAGGCAGTGGTGGTCGATCAGCAGAAAGTGGATGACTATGTCCAGAAGCTGAAACAGGACAAGGCCGCCGCCGAGCGCCGTGAGCGCGAGCGGCAGCAGGAACTGGATCGCAAGGCCAATGAAGCCAAAAAGGCCCGTGAGCAGGAGCAGGAACGGATCCGCAAGTTGGAGGTCGAGCGCAAGCAAAAAGAGCTGGAGACCCAGAAGGCTGCCGATGCTGCCAAGGCTGCCAAGCTGAAAGAGCAGCAGGAGAAAGAAAAGGCCCAGAAAGCGGAAGCCGAGCGTAAGGCCAAGGAGCAACAGCGTAAGGAAGCCGAAGAGGCTGCTCTTAAGGCAGAGCAGAAACGCAAGGCCGAGGAAGCCGCCGCTAAAAAAGCGGAAGAGGAGCGAAAACGCAAAGAAGCTGAGCGTAAGGCCAAAGAGGAAGCCGAGCGTAAACGCAAGGCCGAGGAAGAGGCCCGTCGCCGTCAGGAGCAGGAGTTGGCCGATGCGCTGGCCGCCGAACAAGCCGCCTTGTCTGCTACCCGTAATCGTCAGGTCATGAGTGAAGTCGACCGTTACCGGGCGATGATCACCGCCACTATTCAGCGCAATCTGGTGGTGGATGAGTCGATGCGGGGTAAAGTCTGTAAGGTCAAGGTGCGTCTGGCCAAAGACGGCTTTGTCACCAACAGCCAGATCATCGAAGGGGATCCTGTGGTATGTCGCGCCGCCAAGGCCGCCATCAACAAGGCCGGGCGTTTGCCGGTTTCCCAGGAGCCTGATGTGTATCAGCTGATGAAAGAGATTAATTTAGAAGTCAGACCGGAATTCAACTAAGGGAGCCTCATGAAACGAATTGCCAAGAGTCTTATCTGTTTGCTGGCTGTGCTGGTGCTGCCGGCAAGGGCGGCACTGGATATAGTGATCACCGAAGGGGTGGACGCCGCGCGTCCCATCGCCGTGGTGCCATTTGTCTGGCAGGGCACTGGACCGGCCCCAGAGTCGATTTCGGATGTAGTGATGTCCGATTTGACCCGCAGTGGTACCTTCAAACCACTGGATGAATTGTCACTGGGTCAGCGCGCCATCAGCAAGATGGACGAGTTCAATGCCGCAGCCTGGAAAAATGTTTCTGCCGAAGCCGTGGTGATGGGCTATGTGAAACCCTATGGCGCCGGTAAGTATCTGGTGAGCTTTGATTTGGTGGACTTGGTGAAGGCGCAGATGCAGTCCGGTGGCCCTCAGCCCCGCAGCGAGCTGCTGCTGGATAGCCGCGAAACCGTTATCAGCGAAGCACAGTTCCGCCAGTATGGTCACAGGATCAGCGATATAGTCTACGAGAAGCTGACCGGGATCCGCGGCGCCTTTTTGACTCGCATCGCCTATGTGGTGGTTAATCACCAGGAGAAGAATCCCTACCGCCTGATGATTGCCGACTACGACGGCTACAATGAACAAATGCTGCTGCGTTCGCCTGAGCCTTTGATGTCTCCTGCCTGGTCTCCGGACGGACGCAAGCTGGCCTATGTCAGTTTCGAAAACAAAAAGGCCGAAGTATTCGTCCAGGATATCTATAGCCAAAGCCGTACCAAGGTTACCAGCTTCCCCGGCATCAACGGCTCGCCGAGCTTCTCGCCCGATGGCAGCAAGCTGGCTGTGACTCTGTCCCGTGACGGTCAACCTGAGGTCTACGTAGTAGAGATAGCCACGGGCGCGCTCAAGCGGATCACCAACCACTATGCCATTGATACCGAAGCCACTTGGTTCCCCGATGGCAAGTCGCTGCTGTTCACCTCCGAGCGGGGTGGCAGGCCCCAGCTATATCAGGTAGAGTTGGCCTCAGGCAAGGTGACCCGCCTGACATTCGAAGGCGAGTGGAACCTGGGGGGTACTGTGACCCCTGATGGCCGCAGTATGATTTTCGTCAACAGAACCAACGGCAAATACAATATTGCCCGTATGGATCTGCAGACGCGTTTTATGCAGGTGTTGACCTCAACCCGGCTCGATGAGTCACCCAGCGTTGCCCCTAACGGCACCATGGTGATTTATGGCACCACCTATAACGGCAAGCAGGTGCTGGCAGCGGTATCTGTCGATGGCCGTTTCAAGGCGCGGTTGCCAGTGGGGCAGGGCGAGGTGAAATCACCCGCTTGGTCACCGTTTCTATAACTTATATTTCAGAAGGATAACATGATGGATCTCAACAAGTTGTTTAAGGCAATCGTAATCGCTGCGCCATTACTGGCTCTGGGTGCCTGTAGCTCAACTTCAGAATCAGAAACGGACGCCAGCGGTTCGACAACTTCCGGTAGCGAGTACGGCAATGGTGCCGGCGGCGTGGAAATCGGTGGCGCCAATCCGGTTTTGAGCCCGGAAGAGCAGCAGCGCCTCAAGTTCCAGGAACTGCGTAAAGAACACATCATCTACTTTGATTTTGACCGCAGTGAAGTGCAGACAGAATTTGCTGAAATTCTGGAAGCCCACGGTACTTATCTGGTTGAACATCCTAACGTACGCGTGTTGATCGAAGGCCACGCCGACGAGCGTGGTACGCCTGAGTACAACATAGCTCTGGGTGAGCGCCGCGCCAAGGCTGTAGCCAAGTACCTGCAGGGTATGGGTGTACTGCCAAGCCAGATGAGCATTGTCAGCTATGGTGAAGAGAAGCCTCTGGATATGAGCCACACAGACGAAGGTTTTGCCAAGAACCGTCGCGCTGTGCTGGTGTATTGATCCCGGCATTAGAGGGACATTGAAGAATGAAGAAAGCCGTTATCATCACGGCCATGCTTCTGGGAACTGGGGTCGCTTATGCGGCCCCAGCGCCCGTTGAAGACATTGGCGGCGGTTCCAGTGAGGATCGCATCGCCCGCCTTGAGCGGATCATCAAGGCCCGTCAGCAAGCCGAGTTTGAGACCATGCGCAGAATGGATACTCTGCAGCAGGAGGTGCTGGAACTCAGAGGCCTGACCGAACAACAGAACTATCAGATAAACCAGATGTTGCAGCGTCAGCGCCAGCTCTATGACGAAATCGCCAACCTGCAAAGCAAGCCTGCGGCGCCCGCCGTCAGCCAAACCCCATCAAATGTGGTGGCCAGTTCGTCTTTGTCCGAGACCGACAGCTATCAAAGGGCGGTCGATCTGGTACTGAAAGAGCGCCAGTACGACGCAGCAATTCCGGCATTTCGTGACTTTATCAAGCAGTACCCCAATTCGGGCTTTGCCGATAACGCCAACTATTGGCTCGGGCAACTGCTCTATAATAAGAATGAATTTGCTGAAGCCAAAACCGCTTTTGCCAATGTGGTCGATAACTTCAAAGAATCGGGTAAGCGGGCCGACAGTCTGGTTAAACTTGGGCTGATTGCCGAAAAAACCGGCGATAAAACGGCGGCAAAGAACTACTATCAGCAAGTGGTGAAACAGTACGCAAACAGCGCTGCAGCAAGGATTGCACAGCAGCAATTGGCGGCAATTAAACCATGATTTAACTAAAAAACATCCGCCCAGTTTGTTTTTCATGCAAACAACAAAAAATCGGGAATTTACACTTGCATGAGAATCACAAAGCGGTATTATAGGCGCCCTCAGCACGGCATGGCCTGCTGAGGCGAAACTTGAATGGGTCGTTAGCTCAGTCGGTAGAGCAGTTGGCTTTTAACCAATTGGTCGAAGGTTCGAATCCTTCACGACCCACCAACTTCATGTTTCGTAAACCTTTTAGTGGGTCGTTAGCTCAGTCGGTAGAGCAGTTGGCTTTTAACCAATTGGTCGAAGGTTCGAATCCTTCACGACCCACCACTGATTTATTGCGGTCTGCCTCGGCAGTCAATGTCGGGTCGTTAGCTCAGTCGGTAGAGCAGTTGGCTTTTAACCAATTGGTCGAAGGTTCGAATCCTTCACGACCCACCATCGCAATCCAAATCAAACAATCTGGCAGTATATCCGTGGGTCGTTAGCTCAGTCGGTAGAGCAGTTGGCTTTTAACCAATTGGTCGAAGGTTCGAATCCTTCACGACCCACCATTTGCCTGAGAATAGGGTGACACCCAGATGGGTCGTTAGCTCAGTCGGTAGAGCAGTTGGCTTTTAACCAATTGGTCGAAGGTTCGAATCCTTCACGACCCACCATTTCTCAGCGTGCTGCAAAAGGTAGATCTTCCTGCGGGTCGTTAGCTCAGTCGGTAGAGCAGTTGGCTTTTAACCAATTGGTCGAAGGTTCGAATCCTTCACGACCCACCATCAGGAAAGATAGACCACAACATTCAGTGGGTCGTTAGCTCAGTCGGTAGAGCAGTTGGCTTTTAACCAATTGGTCGAAGGTTCGAATCCTTCACGACCCACCACTGAATGCTCAATCTGTATGGGTCGTTAGCTCAGTCGGTAGAGCAGTTGGCTTTTAACCAATTGGTCGAAGGTTCGAATCCTTCACGACCCACCATACAGAACTCCTCTTGAAAACGCCAAGCTCACCAATATCCAGCTTCAGTCGATTCGCTTTGATATCCAAGCTAATTTAGCCAATACTTTTCTACTTTTGTCTCATAGACCTATTGCCAATGTTTCAATTCTGTTAAACATCGGATAGTGCTTCTTGCTTTCTCAATCTGTCTTGGCCGTTGTGTTTTTTGCCGGATGGATTGGCATAACAACAAGGAGACAATCCAAGATGAAACAAGCAAGACTCACCGGGGTATGCGCTGCAACCCTTCTGGCTCTGGGTGGTTTGGGGACGGCTCAGGCATCGGTATTGGAAAAGACTGACGTGCAGTTTGGCGGCTATCTCAAGGCCGATATCATGTTCAGCGATTACAGTAATGGCGCGCCCGACTCCAACAACGTCTCACGCCAGTTCTATGTGCCCGGCGCCATCTATGGGGTAGATGGCAACGGCAATCAGGTGACCGACTTCCAGGCGCGGGAAACCCGTTTTAACTTCAAGACGGTAACAGATCTCGACGGCCACACTCTCACCGGCTTTATTGAGCTGGACTTCATGACTCATACCGATGGTGATGAGCGGGTATCCAACAGCTATTCACCGCGCATTCGTCACGCCTTTATCAGCTATGACAACTGGACCATAGGCCAGACCTGGACCACCTTTATGAACCCGGGGGCACTGCCAGAAAACCTTGATTTTGTGGGTGCCACCGAAGGGACTCCCTTTGCCCGTCAGGCGCAGCTGAGATACAGCAATGGTGGCTTTCAAATCGCCATTGAAAACCCGGAAACTACCATTACTCCCTATGGCGGTGGCAGCCGGATCACCAGTGGCAATGGGGTGATGCCGGATCTTATCGCCCGTTATAACTTCAAGACCTCTGGCGGCGCCAGTTTCTCTGTGATGGGGATGCTGAGGCAGCTCGAGCTTGAGACCCGTATCGCCAATCAGGATATAGACAGCACTGAGCTCGGCTATGGCGCCAGCGTGGCCGGGATCATTCCTGTGGGCCGTGATGATATCCGTTTCACCGCCACCTATGGCGAAGGCCTGGGCCGCTATGTGGCGCTGAACTTTGCCAATGGCGCGGTACTGGACAACAACAACGACCTGCAGGCAATAGAATCCTACTCAGGCTTTGTGTCTTATCGTCATTGGTGGAACGAGCAGTGGCGATCAAGCTTTACCTTGTCTGCTTTCAGCGCCGATAACGATGTGTCTCTGACCGGAGGCAGCGCCAATAAGGAATCCTATTCAGGTTATATCAATCTGCTTTACTCGCCGGTGAAGGCACTGACCTTTGGGGTAGAGTATATGTATGCCAAGAACGAACGGGAAAATGGCACAGATGGTGAGCTTAACCGGGTCACCTTCTCGGCCAAATACGTGCTCTAACCCTTGTTGCGACCGGGAGCTGTGACTCCCTACTTGTGACTCCCTATTTATACTCTTAGCCAAGCCACCTCAGGGTGGCTTGCTTTTTTACTCTGGCCCTAAATATCAGGCAATTGTGAAATCTGCCTCAAAGGTTTAGGGGCTGTAATGAATGACATGGTTCCCCTTCATTGCAAATTCCGGTCATAGAGGTTCATCAACGCCAGAAGCAGGCAATGGCCCATTATGTTGGTTATCGTTGCGCTGAGCTTGCCAAACACTAATTCGCTATTCATGCCATTGATAACATTTGAGAAGTCATTCTTCACATGTTAATGCTTCGGGGTCAACTGGAGAGGTACCTGAAATGTATGAGCGGCTTACGTCGGTAACCCGTTTAAGCCGATTCTGGGGCAAGCTGAAAGTAAAAAAATGCCCCTCCAGGAGGGGCAATAGGAGGAAGTAAGCTTTTACTCTGTACGGTTGAGTCGCGACTCAATCAGAGTATCAATCACGGCTGGGTCGGCCAGAGTTGATGCATCTCCAAGGTTGGTTATCTCGTTGGCGGCAATCTTGCGCAGGAAGCGGCGCATGATCTTGCCGGAGCGGGTCTTGGGCAGACCACCGGCAAACTGGATAAGATCAGGGGTCGCCAGGGCGCCAATCTCTTTGCGCACCCATTGTCTCAGCTGTTGTCTCAGCTCTTCGGTGGCTTCTATGCCCTTGGTCAGCGTGACATAGGCGTAGATCCCCTGGCCCTTGATGTCATGGGGGTAACCCACAACCGCAGCCTCGGCCACCAGATCGTGCGCCACCAGTGCGCTTTCAATCTCGGCGGTACCCAACCGGTGACCGGAGACGTTAATCACGTCATCGACCCGGCCGGTGATCCAGTAGTAGCCATCTTCATCTCGGCGGGCACCGTCACCGGTGAAATACATGCCGCGGAAGGTTTTGAAGTAGGTCAGGGCAAAGCGCTCATGATCACCGTAAACCGTGCGCATCTGTCCCGGCCAGGAATCCAGCATCACCAGGTTGCCCTCGGTAGCGCCTTCCAGAATATTGCCCATATTGTCTACCAGCGCAGGTTGCACCCCGAAGAAGGGACGGGTGGCCGAGCCAGGCTTGGTGTCCGTTGCACCGGGCAGCGGGCTGATAAGAATGCCGCCGGTTTCGGTTTGCCACCAGGTATCGACAATCGGGCAATGCTCATGACCTATGACCTCGTGATACCAGCGCCAGGCCTCAGGGTTGATGGGTTCGCCCACAGAGCCCATGATCCGCAGCGAGCTGCCGTCAAACTGGTCAAATTGCTCCTTACCTTCGGCCATCAGGGCACGGATAAGCGTGGGGGCCGTGTAGAGTATGTTGACCTGATGGCGGTCAATCATCTCGCCCAGGCGGGCAGGGCTTGGGTAGTTGGGCACACCTTCGTGAATAAGCACTGTGGCGCCATTGGCCAGCGGGCCGTAAATCATATAGCTGTGGCCGGTGATCCAGCCCACATCTGCGGTGCACCAGTAGACTTCGCCCTGCTTGTAGTCGAACACATATTCGTGGGTCATAGAGGCGTACACCATGTAGCCGCCCGTAGTGTGCAGTACACCCTTGGGGTTACCGGTAGAGCCTGAGGTGTAGAGCAGGAACAAGGGATCCTCGGCGCCCATCTCTTCCACTTCGCAATGCTCGGAAGCGGTTTCGGTCAGCGATTCCCACCAGACATCACGACCATCGACCCAGTTGATATCATTGCCGGTGCGTTTGAGCACTATCACCTTCTCAACCGTGGTGACATCCGGATGGGCCAGCGCCTCATCGATATTGCGCTTGAGTGGGATGGCCCGGCCACCACGCAGACCTTCGTCTGCGGTCAAAATTACCTTGGAGCGGCCATCTATGATACGTGAAGCGATGGAATCCGGGGAAAAACCACCAAATACCACGGAATGCACGGCGCCGATGCGGGCACAGGCCAGCATGGCGATGGCGGCTTCCGGCACCATGGGCATATACATGGTGACCACGTCACCGCGGCGCACGCCCTGGCTCTTGAGGGCGTTGGCAAATTTGCACACTTCTGTGTGCAGCTGGCTGTAGCTCAGGGTGCGTTGATCTTTGGCATCATCGCCTTCCCAGATGATGGCGGTTTGGTCGCCAAGTTTTTCCAGATGGCGGTCGAGGCAGTTGGCCGAGGCGTTCAGTGTGCCGTCGTAGAACCAGTTGATGGACAGGTTGTGATCGTCAAATGAGGTTTTCTTGACCTTGGTATAGGGCTTGATCCAGTCGATACGTTTTCCATGTTCACGCCAGAAACCTTCGGGGTTAACCACGGACTCCTGGTACATTTTCTTATATTTTTCATCATTTACCAGTGCATTGGCCGCAATTGCTGCGGGCACTTTATAAAGAGACTGAGTGCTCATTTGGCTTCCCTTTGTTTTTGTCATGCGTGAGCCAAAGTATGGGATGCTTGCCGGTGCCGTCTCTATTAGACATTGGTCTAGTTCTGAAAAAATGTTATTTATTAACCGGTTATTGCGTTTAAAACGAACAGCTTGAAGTACTTGAGCCGGCGCCGTTTTTTAGCATTGAAAGCCGCCTGAAAACGCCGGGTTTCTGCCTCTGCAAAGTAAGGGAACATGAACGCAGGCTAAGGCAGCGGTTCATCAAAGCCATTGGCTGGTGTAATCTAGCCGGGATAACAACAGTCGCCGACGGATACGGCGACAATAAAGAGAACCCTATGAATCTGACCCTTTTTGTGGCGGTGATCGCCGTCTGTTATGTTTGTTTGCTGTTTCTGCTTGCCTGGGGCGCGGAGCGTTGGTTCAGTGGTGTCACCCGCAGGTTGCAGAAATGGATCTACGCCCTCAGCCTGGCGGTGTATTGCTCTTCCTGGAGTTTTCTCGGCACGGTTGGCCAGTCGGCCAATGACTTTTGGTCCTATCTGCATATCTTTATCGGCCCCATCATCATTTTTACCCTGGGCTTTGGCATGCTGCGCAAAATGGTGGTGGTGTCCAAGGCGCAAAATATCACCTCGGTGGCCGACTTTATCGCCGCCCGCTACGGCAAGTCGCAGCCGCTGGCGGTGATCATCACTCTCATTGCCCTGTTCGGCATCATGCCCTATATCGCGCTGCAGCTGAAAGCCATGGTATTCAGCCTAAGCCTGTTCCAAAGCCCGGATGATCCGCTCGATGGCGCCAAAGTCGCGCTTATCATCGCCGTGCTGCTGGCCATCTTTGCCATCCTCTTCGGCACCCGCAAACTGGATGCCACCGAGCATAACCCGGGGATGATGCTGGCTATCGCCTTTGAATCCTTGGTGAAACTGGCCGCCTTTGTGTTGGTGGGCGGCATAGTGGTCTTCGGGGTATTCGGCGGCTTTGGCGACCTCTGGAGCCAGGCCAGCGCCAAGGGCGTAATAGTCAATCCCAATCTAAGGCTCGAAGCGCTGATGCCCGAGCTGATAGTCGGCATGGCGGCTTTTCTCTGTATGCCGCGCCAGTTCCACGTAATGGTGGTCGAGGCAGAAGGCGAGCAGACACTGTCCAAGGCGCGCTGGTTGTTCCCTCTCTATATCGGCCTGTTCGGCTTGTTTGTCGGGCCGCTGGCACTGGCGGGCAAGGTGCTGCTCGGCGACAGTGTCTCTGCCGATACCTATGTGATCAATCTGCCGCTGGCGCTGGACGCACCTTGGCTGGCGATAGTGGCGCTGCTGGGAACCCTCTCGGCCGCCACCGGTATGGTGATAGTGGCTGTGGTGACCATCAGTGTGATGATAAGCAACGAGTGGCTGGTGCCGGTACTCTTGCGTACCGGGCAGATCCGTCGCAAGAACTTCAGCCAGTTTTCCCAGCAACTGCTCTATGCCAGACGTCTCTCCATCGCGCTGATCCTGGCTTTCGGGTATTTCAGTTACCTGAGCTTTGAGAGCAGTGATTCCCTGTCCAACCTGGGCATGCTGTCTTTCGGCGCCTTTGCCCAGTTGGCACCGGCCTTGGTGGGCGGGCTCTACTGGAAACATGGCAATCGCGCCGGGGTGTTTCTCGGCATGGCGGCGGGCTTTGGTCTATGGGGCTTTTTGCTGCTCAAGGGCTCGGGCGCCTGGGAAGGCGTGCTGGCAGGTCAATTTGAACTGTTAAAGGCGCTTAAGCCCAATGTCAACGATACCCTGTTGGCACTCGGCGCCAACCTGATTGGCTATATCGGCGGCTCTATCTGGCTGCGCGCCGGCTTGGTGGAGCGTATTCAGGCCAGCGCCTTTGTCACCCCGGGTGAACTCAAAAACACAGGCAATCGCAAGACAGGCCCCATCAGTCAGCAGGACTTGCTTATCCTGGCTAGCCGCTTTGTCAGCCCGACCCGGGCCTATGAGAGTTTCTCGCGCTTTTCTGCCGATGCGGTGCGCAGCGACAGCTGGCACAAGACCGCATCACCCGAGCTTATTGCCCATACCGAGCACATGCTGGCCGGGGTGCTGGGGGCTTCCAGCGCCTCTTTGGTGATGGACTCAGTGTTGCAGGGGCGGGATCTGGCCCTCGATGAAGTCTTCAGCCTGGTGGATGAGGCCTCATCGAAGATTATTCTCAGTCAGGACATGCTGCGCGCCGCCATAGAACACGCCTACGAGGGTATGAGCGTGGTGGACAAAGATCTCAACCTGGTGGCCTGGAACTACCGCTATGTAGAGCTTTACGACTATCCGGAGGATTTCCTGCAACCGGGAATGCCCATCAGCGAGGTGATACGTTTCAATGCCTCCCGCGGCTACTGCGGCCCGGGGGATGTGAATGAGCATGTCGAGCGCCGGGTACAGCATATGCGTAACGGCACCGCCCACAGCTCAGAGCGGCGCAGGCGCGATGGCAAGGTGATCAAGATTCAAGGCAATCCCATGCCGGACGGCGGTTTTGTGATGACCTTTACCGACATTACCCAATATCGTGAGCAGCAACAGGCGCTGGAGCAGGTCAACGAAACCCTGGAGGCCAGAGTCAAGGAGCGCACCTATGAGCTGGCGCTGCTCAACAGCAAGCTGCTCGAAGCCAAGGCCCAGGAGGAGATGGCCAACGCTTCCAAGAGCCGTTTTCTGGCGGCGGTGGGGCATGACTTAATGCAGCCGCTCAATGCGGCCAGGCTGTTTACCGCCTCTTTGAGTCAGTATCCCGGGCTGGACAGGGAAGGGCGACTGACCCTCTCCCATGTCAACAGCTCACTGAAAACCGCCGGTGAACTGCTGACCGATCTTTTGGATATCTCCAAGCTGGATTCCGGCATGGTGGAGGTAAAACGGCGCGACTTTGCCATCTCCGAAGTGCTCAACGCCCTGGCGGTGGAGTTTGAGGCCATGGCCAAAGACTGCCAGATCCGCTTTGCCATGATGCCCTGCAGCCTGACGGTCAATTCAGACCCTTCACTGCTGCGGCGGGTGCTGCAGAACTTTCTCACCAACGCCTATCGCTATGCCAAGGGCGGGCGGGTGCTGATGGGCTGTCGTCGCCGCGGCAGTGAGCTTGAGGTGCAGGTGCTGGATACCGGCTGCGGCATTGAAGCCGGGCAGCTTAGGGAGATATTTCACGAGTTCAAGCGCCTGGATAACCCCCATTCCAACAGCGTCAACGGCCTGGGGCTTGGGCTGGCGATAGCCGACAGAATAAGCAAGGTGCTGGAGCATGATATCCGTGTATCTTCGGTACAGGGCAAGGGCTCTGTATTTGCCATTCGGGTGCCGCTTGGGGCCACTGTCAGCGTGCCGCAACCCAAGGCCATCTCTTCTGTGTTGCAGCCGCTCGCCGGGGTCAAGGTGCTGTGTATCGACAACGAAGAGGCTATCCTCGCCGGGCTCGAAAGCCTGTTGAGCCGCTGGCAGTGCGAGGTGATCTGCGCCCGGGATCTGAGTGATGCCAGGATCAAGCTGGGGCTCAAAGGGGTGGCGCCGGATATCATGCTGGCGGATTATCATCTGGATAAGGGCCAAAACGGCGTCGATGCCATGGATGAGCTCAGGGCGCTGTATGGGCAACATCTGCCCGGCATTTTGATCACCGCCAATACCCGTAAGGATCTGGTGGAGGATGTCGAGCGCCGCGGTTACCACTATATGGCCAAGATGATTAAACCGGCGGCGCTCAGGGCCTTGATCTCCAGCCTGGTGAAGAAGGCGTAATTTAAAAGCTCAGTGAAATAGCCTTTGGAAACAGGGCCTGATTTATCGGCGATAGATCAGGCCCTGTATTTTAGCGGGTGACTTCTGTCTGTGTCTGCGTCAGTGTCTGTGCTTGCGCCAGAACCCCGGCGTATCCGGCCGCTCGCCAAGGGCGATAAGCCAGGCCGTAGCTCAAGGTCGCCATGGTCCAACCGATAAGGGCGCTGGCGATATCGTGGGATAAAAAGTGGGCGCCGCGAAACTCCTGACACAGACTGAACACGGCGCCTATCAGCAATACCGCGCCGAGTAACTTAAAGCGCCATTTCGGCTTCAAGACCAACGCCAGATAATAAAGTCCCACCCAGGCAAAGGCGCCGCTGGAGTGGCCGCCGGGGAAACACTGGCCCAATTCAGTGTCAACGCTCAGGCTCATGGGGAAGGGCAGATAAGGCTGCTGGCCACCAAATAAACTGAGATCCCAGGGGCAGGCAACATTGGTCATGCTCTTGCCGATAC
This sequence comes from Shewanella sp. Iso12, assembly GCF_012030025.1. Lineage (NCBI taxonomy): Bacteria > Pseudomonadati > Pseudomonadota > Gammaproteobacteria > Alteromonadales > Shewanellaceae > Shewanella > Shewanella sp. Iso12. The sequence goes on along the minus strand of NZ_JAAUHW010000009.1, from coordinate 170,192 downwards.
GCACCAAAAGCACGGTTGCCAGGGCGCTTATAAACAGCATCAGCAAGGGCCGGCGCCAGCGCTTCATTGAGGCTTTGAAACTGCTTAAAACCAGGGTCGACAGCAACACAACTGCCGCCAGCACCACCAGATCCCGTCCTCCTGTGTGCAGCAGTTTGTCTGCAACAAAGGCATGGCGCCAGGGCCAGGCTGTGTCGGTGCCCTCAAATGCCAACATCCACTGTGCCAGCAGCAGGTCGGCATTAGTGATGTGCAGCAAGATAAGCACGCCAAGCCCTACCGATAACGGCAACAGCAGATGATGTTTGAACCAGTGTTGAAAACTCAGCGGGTGGCTTGCAATGGGCATTGTGATTCCTGTGACATAGTGCGAGTTGAGACAGAGTCGCAGCTGAGATCTGCGAAATAAAAAGCCTGAAAAAGTGGGCGTTGAATTCATGGCCCGGCTGGTGGATAGGCATTATTCTGGCCGGCTCAGATTAAGGTCTGCTTAAGGTCGGGGGTTTTTGTCTCAATTGCCCGGAATGGCGTATTGCAATGAGTTGAAACAAAACCTTTTTTGCGTATTTTTTTACCACTGGTTATGTTACAGGGGTAGCTCTGCTATGGCGCTGGTTAAGTTGCGGTTTTGGCGGGGGATCCCCACAGGTTTGCTGGTATTCAAATACAAGGAACAGGAATGAAGCTCAATAAACTCTTTTGGCTGACGGCCCTTGCGCTAGGCAGCCCCAATTTGCTGGCTGCCGAGGCCAAACTCCTGCGGGAGCCGGATCTTCGCGGTGATACTCTGGTGTTTTCCTACGCCAAGGATATCTGGAAAGTGTCGCTCAAGGGCGGCGAGGCGGTGCGCCTCACCAGTTTCCAGGGGCAGGAGATGCAACCCAAGCTGTCGCCCGACGGCAAGTGGGTGGCCTTTACCGGCGACTATGAGGGCAATCAGGATATCTACCTGCTGCCGATTGCCGGTGGCGAGCCCAAACGCCTGACCTTCCACCCGGATGTGGATCAACTGGTGGGCTGGAGCCCGGACAGCAAGTCGGTATTGCTGCGATCCGGCAGGGCCAATGCCCCAAGAGGCTGGCAGCAGCTGTTTACCCTGTCCATCGAGGGCGGCAATCCCAAGCCTTTACCCATGAACCGCGCCTTTGACGGCAGTTTCTCTGCCGATGGCAAGCAGCTGGTTTACCGCCGCGCCGGTCTTTGGGATCCGGGCTGGCGTAACTACCGCGGCGGCCAGAATCAGCCGCTCAGGTTGATTTCGCTCGATAGCCTGGAGGAAAAAGATCTGCCCTGGGACAACACCCAGGATCTTGAGCCCCAGTGGCACGGCGACTATATCTATTTCCTCTCCAACCGCTCTCAGGTCACCAATATCTTTCGGGTCGCGGCCAAGGGTGGCGAGCCGGAGCAGGTGACCCATTACCAGGATGCCGATGTTAAAGGCTTTACCCTGGATAACGACATTCTGGTATACGAATACCGCGGTGAGCTGGTGAAAAAGTCGCTGGCTAATACCAATGCCAACGACAAGGGCGAGGCACTGGCCATCAACCTGCATGCCGATTTCCCCTGGGTGCGGCCACGCTTTGAAGAGGTTGAAAAGCAGATAGAGTCGGCGGCCATTTCGCCTACCGGTAAGCGCGCCTTGTTTGTGGCCCGCGGTGATGTATTTACTGTGCCCGTGGAGCACGGCGATGCCCGTAATCTTACTGAAAGCTCAGACAGCCGCGAAGTAGGCGCCGCCTGGTCCAACGGCGGCAAACAGCTGGCCTGGTTCTCCGACAAGAGCGGCGAATATCGCCTGGTGATAGCCGATCAACTCGGCAAGCCGCAGCAAGAGATCAAACTGGCCGAAAAGGGCTTCTATAGCGGACTTATCTGGTCGCCCGATGATAAACAGCTGGTGTTCAGCGATCAGCGCCAGCAACTTTGGCTGGCAGACTTGTCCAAGGGCAAGGCGCAGGTTATCGACAGCCAGCCGGTAGTGAACCCCGACTGGGAAATGGCCCCCAGCTGGTCGCCTGACAGCCGTTATCTGGCCTACAGCAAGCAGGATGACAGCTTCTTCCGCAGCCTCTACCTGTTCGATACCCGCAATAATCAGAGCAACAGAATTACCCAGGGCATGGCCGATGTGCGTTACCCAGTGTGGGACAGCGCCGGCGACAAGCTCTATTTTGCCGCCAGTACCGACTATGGCCCTCACGCCGCCTGGTTGGATATGACCTCGGTTGCCTTCACCCCGACTTACGGCCTCTATACCATGCTGCTCAATACCCGCACCGAGGCGCCCATGCTGCCAAGAAGCGACGAGGAAGAGGGCAGCGGTACTGAAGAGGAAGCCAAAGGCTCAGATGCGCCGCCTGCGGTGCGAATCGATCTTAACGGTATAGCGCAGCGGGTGCTGCCTCTGGGTGAGAGCGGTAAAATCCACAGCCTGAGCGCCGGTAAGCCAGGTGAGCTGTTCTATATGCAGGATTTGGATGAAACCACAGAGCTTCGCAAGTACAGCACTGAGGAACGTAAGGCCGATACCCTGGCCGGTGATGTCGATGAGTATCATCTGAGCCACGACGGCGAGAGCCTGCTGGTGAAAATTGGCGACAACTGGCAGCAATTTGCCGGCGCCGCGCCCATGGGTGACGATGCCAAGACCCTCAACGTCAAGCTGACGGCCCGTATCGATCCCAAGGCCGAATGGCAGCAAATCTTCCGCGAAGCCTGGCGCTTCCAGCGCGATTACTTCTATGTCAGTAATTTGCACGGCGCCGATTGGGATGCGGTATACAAGGAGTTCCAGCCACTGGTCGCCCATGTGCGCCACGGCGCTGACATGACCTATCTGCTCGATAACATGGGCGCCGAAACCTCTGTGGGCCACTCCTTTACCAATGATGGCGATTTGCCGGAAATTGCCGACAACCGCACCGGTCTGCTCGGTGCCGATATTGAGGCGACCGACAAGGGTTACCGCTTCAGCCGCATCTATCGCGGCGAAAACTGGTATCCCGCGGACCAAGGCAGTGCGCCGCTGGCCCTCTATCCCCAGGTCAAGGCGGGCCAGTATCTGCTGGCAGTCAACGGCAAACCGCTGGATAACAAGGCCAACTTCCATCAGGCCTTCCAGGGGACTCTCGGTAAACAGACCCGTCTCAGCATCAGTCCGGATGGCAGCGACAAAAAAGCCTTCGAAGTGACTGTGGTGCCAACGGCCAGCGAACAGGCATTGAGACGTAACGCCTGGGTCGAGGATAACCGCAAGCGGGTGGATGAAGCTTCCGGTGGCAAACTGGCTTATGTTTGGGTCCCGGACACGGGTGAGAACGGTTTCAGTTACTTCAACCGCTACTTCTTTGCCCAGAATCAGCGCCAGGGGGTGATCATAGATGAGCGCTTCAACCACGGCGGTTACATTGCCGAGTACATCATAGATGTGCTGCGCCGCGAGCGTAACGGCTACTTCAATAACCAGATGGCCGGCGATCACCCCATGACCAGCCCGGGCAGCGGTGTCTGGGGGCCCAAGGTGATGCTGATCAACGAAGTCTCCGGCTCGGGCGGCGACATGCTGCCTTATATGTTCCGCTATTACCAAGTGGGCAAGCTGGTGGGTAAACGCACCTGGGGTGGCCTGGTTGGCATCTGGGGTGTGCCTTCCCTGATGGATGGTGGCCATATCACGGCGCCACGCAGCGGTTTCTTCAGTATCGACGGCCAGTGGCGGGTCGAGAACGAAGGGGTGGCCCCGGATGTGGAAGTCGAGCAGTGGACCAAAGACACAGCCAAAGGCATAGATCCTCAGCTGGAAAAGGCCATCGCCATTGCCTTGGATGAGCTGAAATCTGCCGCGCCGGTGAAGTTGCCGCAGCCCGCCGATCCTGTGCGGGTGCCTCAGGTGAAATAGCTTTGATGATATGGCTCTGATGAAATAGCTCAGGGAAAACTAGCCCAATAACTTGCGCCGCTTGCCTTAGTCTTACAGGCAAGCGGCGCTTTTTGTTGGAAAACTATCAAAATTCAGCCAATTATTTTGTAAAAAATAACCAAGACAGGCTTTTATGGCTTTTGTCAAAAACTTGACCTTGGGTTAATTGTTTTCACAAACAGTACTGGGTATTGTGTAACTAATTCAGTTGCTTATCTTTAGCACTTCCTTAAGCTCAAAGTCGGCGGCAGTGGTATTTTTCCGTTTTCAGCGGAATTCAGGGACGAACAACATTCGCGCCCGTGCGGTAGCTATGAGAGACTCATTGATTGCGTTTTTCGTGGTAAGGGATGTCAGGGCCAAATCCTATTTAACCGGGAAATACAAGTAGATAGTGATGTGCTTATACGCTCATCTGAGGACTAAAACGCACATGGGTACTATACAGCTGTTATGATTACTAGGAAACATATGCAGAACTATTCAGATATTACTAACCACCTACATCAAGTAGCTTTAGAAATCAAAAAGAACAAGAATTTGTTCAGTTCATTCAGTCAAAGGGTATCGACTTTTAATGGAGTAATTCCAGGTGTCAAAGATCTTTCAATATAAACAAAAGAATCCCTAATTAAAGTTTCATTTGTGGGAGTTAAATTTGAAGTTGTAGTCTCTTATAAAAGAAGTAATGATACACCTCAAAATTCATTAGATATTTATGGTTTCAATTTTGATAATCAAAGAATTCTACTCCATTCGGAGAGCTTTTCTTCTAATGGTGAAGTGGCAGGTCTTTCTATGTGTGATGAAATCGAATCAATAGCTATTTTATTAAACTTAGTTGATTGTGCGTTGCAATCATAACAAGAAATTCAATAGGATAAAAATTGCGGGCTATTCGCTTTGCTTAATTTTATTCCACAACTTTTACCTTTAATCTGGCGTTAGTTTAAATCAGAATAGTGGGTGTAAATGAAGTTAGAATCTATAAAAATTAAGAATTTTAGGACAATTGATACTGAATTGCAGATCGAGCTGCAAGATGGATTGACTATTGTTGGGCCAAATAGTAGTGGGAAGACGAATATTCTGAGAGCAATTGAAATATTTTTCACTGGCTTTGATAATAAATATCGATATATTTTGGGGAGGGATTATCCAGATAAGTTGGATAATGGTCAAACATCACTTATTGGCTCCATTTTACTTGAGGAAAGTGATGCCAAAGCACAATATATTCTGAAGCAGCTAAATGAATGCCTAGAACAGCCAAAAGATATAACGAATAGGGTAAATGTTTACCTGACTTTTAGTAGGGCAGGGACTCCGATTTATCGGATTTTTTCTGGTGACAAATATCAGCCAGATAAAAAGCAACAATTTAATGATTTTCAAAGAGAGTTTTTGTTGATCTTTTTGGATTCTTTTGAATGTCACTATGTTCCTTCAGCAAAGAGTATCGATAATCTTTATGAGGAGTTGCTTTTGCCGTTTATAAAAATGTCAATTGCACAGAGACTTGAAGAAAAGATAAATGATATAGAGTGTGGTTTGAAAATTATATCAGATGTCATTGATAAGCAACTTGAAAGTGTAGGGATGGGGCATATTAAATCTCATTTTAAAATTCCAGATAACTCATTAAAAAAATTATTTAGTTCATTTGAATATCATCTCTCAGACCCCGTGCTAACTGAAATTGAACGTAAAGGTATGGGGATTCAAAGTGCAGCGATGATAGCTTCATTCAAGTGGATAAGCTCTGAAGAGAAAAGACAAGGCAGAACACCCATTTGGTTAATTGAAGAGCCTGAGTCTTATCTTCACCCCGAGTTATCAACCGCATGCAACTCAATGCTATGTTCATTATCTGAAGAAGCTCATTTGGTCACTACGACCCATAGCTTGGGGTTTGTGCCGCAAGATCCTAGAAAATTAATTGGTACGAAACTACATGAAGGTTACACCCAAGTCTATAGATTCGACACATATACAGGAGCTACTAAATCAATCAGAGATTCGTTAGGTGTAAAATTTAGTGATTTCTGCAACTTAGGCTTATTAAACGTTTTTGTTGAAGGAAAGAGCGATAGAGAACTGTTTCAATGGGTTTTGGATAAAATTCCAGTAAAGGCATCCGGTAAATATGCATGGGATAACGTTAGAAATGCTGAATTTCTAGATTTTGGGGGGACTTCAGCATTAGAGGGATTCATGAAAGCAACTTATGAATATGTTAGTAAAGAGAGGCCTGTGGTAGTTGTATTAGACGGTGATGATGCTGGCGATAAAGCTAGAAAATCACTACAAAAGTTTCTAGGAAATAAGGGTGTTAACTTTAAATGTAACGAAAACTTTATAATGTTACCTAAAGGGTTTTCTGTTGAGGGTTTGTTCCCGCATGAATGGATTGTTGAGGCAAATACAAATCACCCAAGCTGGATAAATGATTTTTGTACGGACATTAATAGCCAATTAATGCCTTTTACTACAAAAAACGAAACAACAAAATCTCAACTTCGTGAATTTTTAAAGCGTAAAGCGGATGAACAAAAAAATGAAGAGTGGGCAAAGTCATTTATTAATCTCTTTGAAAAGATTGATCATGCATTAGAAAAGATAAACACCAACGTACAACAACGTTAACGAAAGACAGGACAGCCAGATCTTTTGATGTTTCGCACAGGCTTGACTAGGCTTTGAAATACCCATCAAAGCTCAGTCGAGGTTGGTTATGACCACAGCCCACCGCCAGTTGATAGATGCTGAAAGTACGCCCTTTTACCACGTGATTAACCGTTGCGTCCGAAGGGCATTTTTGTGTAGTGAAGATGCACTGCCTGGGCGCAGTTACGAACATAGGCGTGGCTGGATAGTGGACAAAATCAGGCAGTTGTCGTCATTCGAAGTCATTGAGAGAGAATATTAGGTTGTTATTTTACAACGAGTGGCTTGATTTTTTGATTTAGGTAAGACGTTAATGATTTTAAATCAACAAATATTCTAATATAGAATATTTTCAGTGATTAGATTCAAGAAGGAGTCAGTAACGTTAAAGCGCTAATCCCAATGAAATAGGAAAAGCGCCTCTCTTAGCTTTTTAGAGTTGATTCATTCTTTGCCTTTTTGCAAGACTCTAGCTATGACTCTGCGCCGTTTCCTGCAGGTATCGCCATAGTGGCTTTCCATCTTTTATATCAATTATCACGACAGATGAACGAGAAGAATTTTTCTCGGCTTCTTGGTGAATTTCACGATAACTCAGCACAACGCTGTCTGCGTTGATGAGTAATGTTTCACATTGTTCAATGAGGATCGAAAGTGAGGGGCGTGTACCTTTATTCTTGCGAAACAGTACATCCACTTGAGATTTACCCGCTACGCTACCTGATGTTGTCACCATTGTAAAAGATGGACAAAAGCTATTGATGAGCTTCTCTAACGAGGCCTCTTGCTCGGCGCTTCCTGTGAATACATCTTGAATCCACACGTGTAGGTCTAGAACACTACGATGGGCAACTTCGACTAATTCCTTTTCGGGTAACATGATGATTTATCCTCGTTTGGCTTACGATTAAGTTTTTTTATGATGAATAAAGGGGTGATGCCAATAAAAGCAGCGAGTAGGAATGTCAGTTGATACGCTGACATATCATCGGTGTAGTGCTGCAATACGTTGAACAAAAGTGTAAAAAAAGCGCACCCAAGGCTGAACGAAATTTGACGGTTGAGGTTCCAAACCGCACTGGCCTTGATTAATGTTGCTTCATCAAAATCAATCATCGCTGTAGTTTGTGCCGTATTGGCACTTACCCCACCACCTAAGCCCATCAATAGATACGCAATAATAAGTAACTGCATGTTGAAATGGTGGCCAATAAAAAAGAGCACAGCAATACCGGCAGAATGTGCCAATATACCGAATAAAAATAGTGGGTGAGCGCCAATGCGATTGTAGAGCCGACCACCTAAGGTAATCGCAATAAGTGAGCCTACCCCATAAAGCATCATCAACATTCCCGTTATTTTTGCCGACCAACCTAATACCTCTTGAAGAAAGAAGATATTCAGTAAGTTTACTCCTGTGAAAACACCTGGCACAGCTAAATACACCAATACAGAAAAGCGCATGTGCGTATTTTTTAATACACTCAAATCAACAATGGCATGCGCAGTTCTACGATAATGGCGTAAATAGAGAAAGGAGAACCCCAACCCTGTGATAATGAATAGCACTGGTAGTAGTTTTGAGCTAGCATTCGCATAAATAGAAAGCCCGATGAGTAACGTTGTGAGTGAAGTGCTGACAAATAGAAGCCCTTTCATATCCGGTGTTAGCGCTTTTTTGGTTTCAGAGCGAATCCAACAAGCAGCCAATACAGCGGCCAACAAACTAAAAGGAATGTTACTGAGAAAAACCCAGCGCCAAGATACATGATCAACAATGATACCGCCGATACTGGGTGAAATAGTCGGAGCAATTAAGGCGATACTCATAATGAGTGTGGATATTTTGGTTCTTTCTTTGTTTTTAAATAAATTAAAAGTCAGTGCCTGACCTACTGGTATCAGTAAACCGCCTCCGATGCCTTGAATGAATCGAAAAAAAACGAGCGAGTAAAATTCAATCGCCATACCTGAACACAACGCACCGAGCGAGAATACTAACATTGATACGGTCATCATTTTTCTCGCACCAAACTTACTCGCTAACCAGTTACTCACCGGAATAATCAGCGTTAAACCTAAAATGTAACTGTTGGCAACCCAAGCTACACTTGATTCTGAAATTGATAACTCTTGAGCGATATCTGGAAGGGCAATCGCTGACATAAAAATATTAATACAATCAATGAAAAATCCTAGCAGGAAAATAAGCGCGATACGATAACGATAAGCCATTGGCAATCCTGGTGAAAGTCTAATTGTGGAGGATTTTAAGGCATTTGACTCAGAGTAGTGATCTGTTTAAAATAAACGCTTTGTTTAATCAGGGTTGACGATGATGTTTACTAATATTAAACGTATCCATACGTTTATTACTGTGGTGAACAGTGGTTCTTTTACTAAGGCGGCCGAACAGTTGTTTATTAGCAAAGCCATGGTTAGTGTTCATATCAAATCTTTGGAAGACTCACTCAATGTACCATTGCTTATTCGTAACTCTCGAGGGTTTATTATGACCGAGGCTGGAGAGTTACTTTATAATGATTTTCAAAATATCTTCTCTGATATTTACTCATCATTGGGAAATGTTGTTGAAAAGCATAACTCCTTGACCGGACACTTAAGGATCTCGTCCACTATCGAATTCGGCGATGCATTTCTTATTCCGCTGATTGGTAAGTTTTGTCATATTCATCCAGAGCTCAATATTAGCTTTCATGCTGACTCATCACTTAATAAATTAGTGAATGAAAAAATTGATCTTGCCGTAAGACTAGGAACGCTTGATGATTCAGCTCTAAAGAGCCGCAAGCTTGGCTGTTTCTCTATTATGATAGTGTGCTCCGCCACTTGGTTAGCACAAAACCCTTTATCCTCATTGGAGGATTTAAAAACGGCGCCGTGGATTGCTAACAGTAACCTCAAAACGCCCAACCAATGGACGCTACGTAATGGTGATGGGCAGGCCTTTAAACTAAAGTTCTCGGCAAAGTTCAGCGCCAACTCCTCCATAGCAATCAGGTCCATGGTTCAATCGAATTTAGGCATTGCGATTCTCCCCGAGTGGGTTATTAAAGAGCATCTACAAGACGGAGAGTTTGTCACATTATTTCCAGATTGGCGTTTACCTAAGCAAGATATTAGTGTGGTTTTTACTGGGGATCATCGCGTTCGACGCCATTGCCGCTCATTAATCGACTACTTAGTAGAGAACAGTCATTTTTAGCCCTAAACGGCGGCCGCAAGAACGGTAACAAGGACAGAGGGCGGCAACAACGGCTACCGGCTACAAGGACACCTACCGGCTACAAGGACACCCACAATTAGCTGAGTAAAAGCTTTAGTCATGTCTGTGTTACAGAAAGGCAGATGTTTCCATTGAAAGAACTTTGTTTTTCAAGCCCTTAAGGGGCGTTCGGTTATAGGAGCGAGTGCAAGAATTATGGGGCGGTTTTATTTAGTTCTATTTAACGTAAAGGCCTGTGCATATTTGCTAAATAGCCGATCTTAATACAGCAACACAGCCAGTGATTCCACACCAGACACGGGGTATCTCCTTCCTGGACGCACTGACACGGTGTCTAATATGAATAAATTTTCGAATGTCTAACGATAGGGATATCAAGGAATGGCCTTGCGGCATCGGGTTTCTTTGGAAATCACGAGTACAACGACAAGTGATCTTCTATTCGCCGTCGCTATTTACGTTAAATTGGCCTGCAGTTCCATTTCGCTTTGAATCTTGTGAGGGCTCATAGCCTGCATTTTTTGCCAAAAGGGGCTGTTTAAAAAACGTTTTTCCTGCTGATAGTAATGAGCGCGCATGGCCAGATAATGCTGGTAGCGCTGGATGAGCATTTGCTGATATTGCATCAGACCATGGTGAGTGTCATGACCTGATGTTTTGAATATACCCGCGATGATATCTGCACAGGTGACACCGTCGGCCATGGCTTTGATGATCCCGCCTGAGGTGATGGGATCGAATGTACAGGCAGCATCACCAATGGCAAGCCAGTTTTTGCCTGTGGCAGGGTTTAAACAAAATGAGGAGGCTGGATAGCGTTTAGGCTGGGTATCTTCGGGAGTGACTCCCTGCAGCAGCGCCTTGGTATTGGGAGAGTTAACCAGGATATCGAGCCAGTTGTTTGTCTCATGAAGCTTGAGTGTTTTAGCTGTTTGGGGATCCGTCGTTAAGCTTATCAGTACTCTGTCATTTGGCAGACGGGCGGCATACCACCAGCCATTTTCAACAGCTTCAAGGTGTGTTTGCTGTGACAAAGGATAGTGTTTATCTGTGATGATAAAGCGGCGTCCCAGGCTTACCAGGGCATGGTTTGATTGTTTTTTACTTCCCTGGGTTTGGGCGAAGCTGGCGCGTGCCCCGCTGGCATCAACTACGAACTTGGCATTGAGTTGATGTTCAGCCCCCTGTCTATCAAGCGTTAAATGATGGTACTTATCATTGACAAGCCTGCCAGTTTTAAATTGGCATTGGGTTAACAAGGTTACACCTGCACTTTGAGCCTGCTCGGCTAAAAAACGATTAAATTTTTGGCGATTAAGGTGCCAGCCATGCCCATAGGGACTGAGCAAACTGTCGTTAAAGCCATTGCGATTATCTCCCCACCATGAGCGACTGCCATAGCAGGGTTGGTGTTGCTGCTTGACAAATGCTGACCAGATCTTGAGTTGATGAAACAGCTGTTTGGTTTGCGGGGGAATACTCTCACCGATGCGAAACTGCTGATAATCAGAAGACTCAATGATGACAATGTCATCTATCCCCTGTTGGATTAAGCGAATGGCGCAGCAGCAACCGGCTGGACCACCACCTATGATGGCAACTTGAGTAGCAGTGGTTGAAGCTGAATAATTGTTCATAGGCTGTTTTATCTATCTATTGTGCTGCTCTGGCACTGCAGTTGATGCAGGCCAGAGCATTTTGAGATTACTTCTCTGGTGGATAGACAGGGTCGGTAACCGTATTGTCCCAAGGCATAACCAGGTTGCTGTCGTCTTGGCTAAAACCACTTTGGACTTCCAGGTAATAGTTAGGGTCTAAGTGCGCCGGGTATCCATCGATGGCGGCCCCTTGGATCACGACACCGATATTTTGCCAGTTGTTGAGGATCCCGTGACGATCCTGATATCGACCGACATTAGAAGCGGGTGAGTTGTTTAATTTACCCTGAGCATCGAAGGTGAGTTGTTGTCCACTGGCACTGGTTCCTTGCCCCCTGACCGAGTAACGCTGTAATGGCAGGGTGTTATCATTGCGTTTGGCTACATCCTCATAGGTGTAAACGGCAACGGGTCTTTGGGCAGGCCAGGACCAAAACAGACTGGTATTGATATTACCGCCGTAGATATTACTTTCTGTGATAACTCCACCCGGATTAGGTGCGGGGGTATGGGTGGCACAGGAGTTATAATCCGTATGCCAGGGAATGGCCATGAATTTACATAAATCCCCCGGTTGTATGGGGTGGCTGCGCAGTGGAACATAACCGACACCCAGAAATGGGCTGCCTTTAGTGGCGACGGCATAATTTAATGGCTGGCGATTGATTCTAAAGGGGCCAATATTCGGGTTTTGCCAGTCAGCGTTATACAGCTTAGTGTCCCGTACGATAAAGGTGAGATCGATACCCGGGCTAAAACGGCCACCCAAACAGTTCATTAGTACGGCTCTATCCAGGGCTTCACCCTCATTTAATGGGGTTGTCATGCTTGGAGCCGAGGTGGAACATAATCCCTTAGCCCATTGTTGCATAAGGAAGTATTGGCTGTTACTTAAGGTGAGAAAGCTCTTATTGGCATCCCCCAGAGAGAGGGGCATCATCGGGGAGCCGTCTTCAAGATGATTGTTCTCATCTGCGCTGGGTTTGCGCATAAAAGACATGATGTCAAACTGAGGTTTGTTTTTAGTGAGTTTATCGATTTGCCGATGACTTTTGATGGCACTGTCAGGCAGGTTAGTGTTCCACATTTGCATGGAGGCCGCCCTCAGTATGGGCTGAATGTCCTGGGCAAAGTCGGGAACATACTCAGGGTTGTAGGCATTATTTTGATATAAGCCTGGGTTGAGATTGAATGCTTCTACCCAGGTGGTGTAGATATCATCCCACAGGCTAACAACATTGAGTGTTTGCGGCGCATATGCCGGATCTGTGCTAACAACCCAGGCGCTGTTTTCCAGTGTCTGATAACTGCCATCATCAAAGAGCAATACGGCGGTGACAGGGCCATCTGCGGTATCATCGAGCCAGTTGTTATTATCGACATCCATATCCAATTTTGCATTGGGATCGGCATTGCCCAGTTGATCAAAGCCACAGGCTTTACCAAAGCCGCCAAGCACCACCAGACGTCCGTTGGTTTCGGTTTGGATCTCTCCTAAATAGTCGATACGAGTGTTGGGATCATCATTGCCAGCCGTTGCTGGGTAAGATTGGGGATAGTCCGGTAGAGGGATAACTGCATTTGTGTGTTGGTCCCAGTAACTGGCCTGGGTGCTTGGGTTGAATTGAGCCGTCTGTCTTTTATTCGTACTTATGGTGCGAGGACCGGCATCAATGACTAATTTTTGCAGACGTACAGTATCGGCCGGGTTGTCCGTTTGATTAAAACTGGGATTGCGCAGGGGCGGTGTCTTGCCATCTTGATAGAGAATGATCCCTAAATTAGCGCTCTCATCCATTTCCCAGCAGTTTGCTTTCTTATTGGCAAGATGCACTGTCCAGATGATATCTGTGACGCGTTTACCATCGACTTCACTGCCAATGGTTACCTCCTGTGCTTGCGGCGCAGGATAACTTGGGCTGTTTTTATGTGGATATTGATAAATTTTAAACCTTGCTCCTTGTCGTTTGAGACGCCCCTGGCTGTCACGAATGTCTGAGCTGCTAATAGGGGTGTTGTCTGTGCCCGCTTTAATGGGGAGTCCCCCTGTGAGTGTTTGTCCGGGTTGCGGCATTGCAGCTATGGTTTGTGGTTCGATGTAGTAGTCCATACTGTTGCCGACGCGGGCAAAGCCTATAGTTGGGTGAATGCGTAAACTGACGGTCATAATTAATTCCTTTTAACTGAGTGGCCGTTGAGGTAGTTCTTTAACAGTATGTGGCTGGTATTGATATTTTTTCCTGCCAGAGGCGCTGTTTTTTCCGGGGTATCTGTTACCGCAGTGGTGTTGTGACAGGAGAAACATTCATTGGCTGAGCGTTGATTTTGAGTGAAGGTTTCGATAGTGGAATTTGATAGCCGCGTAGACCCAATCAGTAAGTTTGTTTCGGCATCGGGATCCATGTTCGGACTCCAGTCTGGGGTAAGATGGTCTTCTTTACTGAACCAGACGGCACCTATCTCAAGGTAGTTACGCCAGATAGAATCTTTAGGCATTAATTGATGCACGTTATCATTGAGACTGATAATGGCTTGAACATTTTCTTTGGCCTTCTTTGGATTTGGCAGATTATCAACCGTTCCTTGTGCGTATTGCAGACATGTCTGAGTTACCGCAGCCATGGTTTGGGTCTTGGTATCGAGCTTTAATATGGCATTCATGCCGGCGTTGTTGGTATTACAGTCTTTGGCTAAGGTGTTGGCTTTATAAAAGAGATAGTCCTTATCGGAAACAATTTTGTTGGGTGACTGCCCTTTGGCAAAGGTGGGAGCATTGTCTTTAAATTCGAATGTGGCCCAGATGGCTTCGGGGTGCTTATTGACGTATACCGCAATATGGAAACCCACCAAGGCAACTTGAGTCATCTCCTGTTGTGCATTCTCAGGGATCACCACCTGACCGTTATCGACGGTCAGCAGTTGTATCGGGGCTTTGGTGGTATATAAACCAGAGGTGTCTTCACCGGGCTGGACAATCTTCCAAGCGGCCTTGAGTGACATAGCGCCATTGGGGAAATTAAGTTTATTATCAGCTTGTTGCATCCCACTTTGGGTATAGAGTTTGTGTTTTATGACAAAGTCACGGTAGATATCGTTGATCATCATGCTGGTATATAACGCCCGTCCATGTTGGTCGATTAAAATTCCATTTGAACCCGCCTGGTTGACACCTCCCAGCAAATGGTTACCAGGCTGACTGTCAGGATAGATCCCGGTATCAGAATAGAAGGTTTCAAAGCGGAGTTTTCCTTCGTCAGCTTGTTCGGTTAACCAGATGAAGCTTCGCCAGGAGAATTGATGGAAGTCACATATGGTGGAATCATCAAAATTATCGGCAGCGATCTTGGGGTTGAATTTACCTTCAAACCATGACGCATCTGCGGTACAGTTTGCGGTTGGCGAGTATTCATCGGCCCAGCCTGAGAAGCTGAAAAGGCTTAATGTGCTCATGCTCAACACCGTCAACATGAGCTTACTTAACATCCTTGTTTTGTTCATAAATCCTCTCAAAATTGTCTATTAACAGATAAAGCTAAGCTCATCCTTAGCTTAGTATGGTTTATTATCCCGTGTTTATATCATCAGCACGAGGGACATCTTTATCTTTTAATTTAAGATAAAGAGTATAGTTCAAATTGATAGGGGCGCAATTTATGCCGGTGAAATTTGTGGAACTTAAGTCTGCTATTTTTTCTCTTTGAAAAGCAAGTAAATTTAGATGCTGATTTCAAATGTCTTACTGCAAGTGATTGATTTAAAGCAATTAAGAGAGTCGATAGGGAAGTGATAAAGAAATCGATAGAAAGATGATAATCAATGATAATCAAGACACCCATCGTATAACAAATAATGACAGTAATTAAGGCGCCGACAATAATTAAGGCGCCCAATGCCAAATAATTAAGCTGCAATAATTAATGCAATAATTAAGACACCCATTGTAAATAACCGATTGTAAGTGTTGGGTGTGCAATAATTAAGACACCCATTGTAAATAACCGATTGTAAGTGTTGGGTGAGAAAAATCTCTAGTGATCTAGCTTGTAAAATACTGTGTTTCTATTGAAAGGAAATAGTGTTTCAGGCCATTTGAAGGCCATTCGACTATTGAAGTGAGTGCAAAATTCGAATTTCAGGCATTATTGAAATCGAACAAAGTTCGACTCAGTTGGTGGAGAAGACTAAGGGGATTTAGCTAAACAACTTCTGACAATTAGCGGCCCCTTGCCTTCGTCGTCGTTGCAGGTGAATACAGTAGTCTGTAAGAGATTCCAGTGTACCAACCGGCCCCTTGAATAGACGGCTAAAATCAGTCGTCAACTTGAGCCAGTTGCCGACGGGGATGTTTAAACGATTCAAAATGGTCGTAGTGCCAGCAGTAATCTGGCCGCGCTTGTCATGGCGGATAATACGCCCGGTATCATCGACCAGTTGCAGATAATCCTTGGCTTCAAAGTGCAATCCTTGTGGCATGTTCAGCCGTTCATTGCCGACAAAGGGTAACAGCTCAGGTGTGTTTTTGCCTTGCATCGCGGCCCGTATCCGCCGTTGAATACTGGTATAGTCTGAGTCTTCCGGGGTTTTGGCTATTCCCGCGCGGATAGGGTTCAAGTCAACATAAGCCATACAGGCCAATACCGCTGCATCATCCAACAATGGCTGGGATTTGAAGCGGCCTTCCCAAAAGCGACCGCTGCATCCGTCTTCCCGATTGGCTTGTCTGGCAATAGGTTCATTGAGCGCCCGCATAAACCAACTGATATCCATCAAACGTTGGCGATAGACTTCAGTGGTTTGTTGCAGGGTGAGATATTCAATATCAGAAAGTGTTTCACCGCGCAGAAAACGCAGGGATAACAGGGTTCCACTGTAAAGCAGGTGCCAACGCTGTAAAACCTGCTCCAATGTCCATTCAGTGGCGGTTTTCAAGTCAACTCTGAGCACCAAGTGCAGATGATTGGACATGACTGCATAGGCACACAAGTCAATGGAAAAGACGGCCACCAGTTCCAATAGACGCGACTCAACCCAATCACGACGATGTTCATAACTCTTGCCGGAATAATCATCAACGCCACACAGAAAGGCGCGACGTACACAGCGGGACAAATTCATCGGGAATGAATTTGAACAGCTCCAGCTGGCCCGAAGGGGAAAGCACAGGGACGTGCTTTATAAATGCAGTGATAGAAGGGGGTGTCCTCAAGACTGACTTGAGCATATCTTGGCCTCGGCATGGCATCCTTTCCTTTTCAAAGGCTCCATTCAAGCCTAGACAAGGAGTCAACAATCTGCCAAGAATTATGGGTGTCTCCATTTTGTAATTTTGTAAGAATAGCGTTGCTTGAAATTGTTTATACTCCTACAGACATACGCCTATATTCCAGGCACAGGCGGAACACTGTGACCGTCGAAAACAGGGACGTTTTCGTCGAGCGCCCAGGGATAGGTTTACAGCGTGTCACAGGATCGCCTGTGCGAAAGGCGCGCCGCAGGTGATGGGTTACAACTTAGCTAGCCGCTAGGACCAAGCTCATTGGTGAGTTTGGCTTAAAGCCATGCTAGCCGCTGTGCCAGCGGCGTAAAGTCGTGGTGTTCCACACCACACCGGGCAGGGGCTTTGCTTGTCCAAAGCCCCTTGCATCCCCAAAGACACCCCGACGTAGCCGAAATCCCCACTGGCTTATGAAGCAAATTGGCTACACTCAGGACTCGCCTCCTTGCTCGACCTTCGAGCCTCGACATCCCTGTCTCGGCTACGCCAATTTGTAACAACGCCAGCGGCGGCTCCGAAGGGGGAATAGTGCAATTCTGTTAGCCCTGAGTAGCTTGAAATATTTGATAGATCTGCAGATATACGCCTAATTCCAGGCACAGGCGGAACTGTGACCGTCGAAAACAGGGACGTTTTCGTCGAGCGCCCAGGGATGGGTTTACAGCGTGTCACAGGATCGCCTGTGCGAAAGGCGCACCGCAGGTGATGGGCTACACCTATGGTCAAAAGCCCGGCAAGTACTGACGAGGGATTTAAGGCTTAAAGCAATGCTAGCCACTGTGCCAGTGGCCTAAAGTCGTGGTGTTGCTATGCAACTCTCGCCATGTCACCGTATCGCCTGTGCGAAAGGGCCGTTCTCGAACATCCTGCTCTTCACGGCATTCAGGCTTCCTGCCTATCCGCACCGTAGCTGATGGGTCACGTTATGGCAACCCAAATATCAAGCATAAAAAAACGCACCTTAAGGTGCGTTTCTTGTTAACTCTGCATGTCAGCTTAGTGCTGGAACATGGCAGAGATAGATTCTTCATTGCTGACGCGGCGGATAGCCTCGGCCAGTACCGCTGACATGGTCAGTTGGCTCACTTTGCCTGTCTTGAGCATTTCTGGGCTCAAAGGCACAGTGTCAGTGACTATGACTTCGTCAATCACTGAATTTACTATGTTGCTGGCCGCGTTGCCGGAGAATACCGGGTGGGTTGCATAAGCAAAGACGCGGTTGGCGCCGTGTTCTTTCAGGGCTTCAGCAGCCTTACACAGAGTGCCACCTGTGTCGATCATGTCATCAACTATGATGCAGTCACGGCCTTGAACGTCACCTATGATGTGCATTACCTGAGCCACGTTGGCCTGTGGGCGACGCTTGTCGATGATCGCCAGATCTGAGTCGTCGAGCAATTTGGCTACGGCGCGGGCGCGAACAACACCACCGATATCGGGGGAAACAACAACCGGGTTATCCAGTTTCTTGGCCAGCATATCTTCCAGCAGCACTGGGCTACCGAAGACGTTGTCTACCGGTACATCGAAGAAGCCCTGGATCTGCTCGGCGTGCAGGTCACAGGTCAGTACTCTGTCGACACCCACGCTGGAGAGGAAATCGGCAACCACTTTGGCGGTAATGGGTACACGGGCACTGCGGACACGGCGGTCCTGACGGGCATAACCAAAGTAAGGGATAACGGCTGTGATACGGCCGGCTGAAGCGCGGCGCAGGGCATCAACCATTACGATCAACTCCATCAGGTTGTCGTTGGTTGGTGCGCAGGTGGACTGAATGATAAACACATCAGCACCACGTACATTTTCGTTTATCTGGACACTGATTTCACCATCGCTGAAACGGCCTACCTCTGCGTCTCCGAGTTTACAAAAAAGACGGTCGGCTATCTTTTTGGCGAGACTGGGGGTAGCGTTCCCAGCAAAGAGCTTGATGTCGGGCACTGTAAGAACCTCAGGCGTTTGCTTTATTTTAGTGGCTGGGACAAAAAACGGCGGACCGCTTCATCCCGGAAGAAACTGTTCAGAGGCGAGCCAGTCGACTCTGAAGCGGCGATCTATTTATCCCTTTGGCAACAAAGCCTTTGAAAGATGGTGGCAGCTGTGCCAGACAATCGAGAGCTTGTTGCTGTTTTTCGAACTCCCCGAACACGCAGGCACCGGTTCCGGTCATTCTGGACGGCGCATATTCTAGCAGCCAGCCCAAGGCCTTGGCAACTTGAGGGTAATGGCGACATACCAGTGCCTGACAGTCGTTTTGCCAAGGGGCGCTCAGCAGTTGCTCCAGAGAAAGCTTAGGAGTATCTCTTGGCAAATCAGGATCATGGAACACTTTTTCAGTGGAGACATGGGCCTCGGGAACCAGCACCAGATACCAAGGTTCGGCCGGTTCCACCGGCTGAAGTTTTTCGCCGACCCCTTCGGCAAAGGCCGCCAAACCCTTAATGAAAACAGGAACATCAGCGCCGAGTTTTAAACCAATTTGCTCAAGTTCGGTTTCACTCAGGCCGGTTTGCCACAGGGCGTTGAGGGCAACCAGAGTGGTGGCCGCGTCCGACGAGCCGCCCCCCAGACCGCCGCCCATGGGCAGTTTCTTGTCGAGCCAGATCTCGGCTCCCAGTTTACAACCACTGGCTTGCTGCAATGATTTTGCGGCCTTGAGAATTAAGTTATCGCTATCCGGGACAGCAGCGCCGAGATTGGAGTGCAGTTTGAGCTCGCCATTGGCTGTAACTTTAAAGTCCAACAGATCGCCATGGTCGAGAAACTGAAACAGGGTCTGCAGTTCATGGTAGCCATCTTCCCGGCGACCATTGATATGCAAAAACAGATTAAGCTTGGCCGGGGCCGGCCAACCAAGCGAAAGACTATTGGGTTTGGATGTTTGGTCTAGAGAACTCATGGCTGCTGGCTTTCCTTGGTGGTGATTGTGCTCTGGGCTTCGAGTGCCTGCCACTCGGTCAACTGGATCTTGAGTTCGAGCGCGCCGCGATTGAGTTTAAGAAGGCGCGGAATATCGGCACCGCTTTGTTGCTGCCAGCTGAGATACTTCACCTGCCACGGAGGGCTGACGCTGCCATCTTCCAGGCTCTGGGGATTGCCGTCATTGTTTGTGAGCAGGAGTTCAGTGTCAGCGGCGCTGAGGCCAAGCACCCAGCGGGGCAGGGCGTTAAGGGGTATGCTCCAACTGCTGAGGCCATCGAGTAAACGCTGCGGGTCTCGGTCGCGGTAGACTTCACCATCCAACTCCAGTAAGGCGCCGTCCGGGCCGCTTTTCAGCAGCATTACACTGGTGCCCAACATGGTGGTGAGTCTCAGCTCTTCTGTCGTTGGGGTGTGCAGCCAATAAAGATTGGTGCTGAATTTTTCCTCGGGAGTTTTTACCGCCAGCTTGCCTTTCAGCTCCCAGGCCTTGGCTTGCTCTGCGTGCTTGACTTGAGTCGCCTGCCAGCGGGCATCGGGCAGGCTGCTACAGGCGCTGAGCAGGCCAAGGAGCAGCAGGGGCAACAGCAGGCGCAGGGTCGACAGAGGTGTAAAACAGGTTTTTGTGAAGTACTTCAAAATAATCATCTGTTGTTCACTGTGTTGGCCGCCTATGATACGAGGGCTTTGGCAGAATACCAATAAGCGCCGACCCCTGTGGTGTCGCCCTTATGGCTTTTGCCAGCGCCTGTTCAGCTTAATTGATAAATTGGTTGAGAAGTTAGACCTTTATTCGGTTTTGTTAAGCGTATTCTGTTTTTAAGGTGGCCAATTCAGTAGAATGGCCGCATCCTACAGCGACGCCAAGAGTCCAGAACGAGTTCAGATGAGCCTTGTAGCAATTGGTATAAACCATAAAACCGCCACTGTTGACCTGCGTGAGAAAGTTGCCTTTGCCCCGGACAAGATCCATGAAGCCATGCGCAGCCTGGCCAAGGAGACTCAGAGCGGGGAAGCCGTCATCGTTTCCACCTGTAACCGCACCGAGCTTTACTGCAACACGGAAAATGCCGAGCAGGTAGTGCGTTGGTTGGAAGACTATCATGGCCTGAGCCATGAAGAGGTGGCCCCTTGCCTGTACCAACACTGTGGTCAACCCGCGGTGCAACACCTGATGCGGGTTGCATCCGGGCTCGACTCTCTGGTGCTGGGCGAACCGCAGATCCTCGGTCAGGTCAAACAGGCGTTTGCCAAGGCCAAGGAATCCGGCACAGTGGCTCTGACACTGGATCGTCTGTTTCAAAATACTTTTGCCGTGGCCAAGAAGGTGCGCACCGAAACGGAAATCGGCACAGCGGCGGTTTCCGTTGCCTTTGCCGCCGTCAGCATGGCCAAACATATCTTCTCTTCTCTGGCTGCGACCAAGGTGCTGCTCATTGGCGCCGGTGAAACCATAGAACTGGTTGCCCGCCACCTGAAGGAAAACGGCGTCACCAGCATGGTGGTGGCCAACCGCACCATTTCCCGCGCCGAAGCCATGTGCGAAGAGTTCAATGCCCAGGCGATTACCCTGGAGCAGATACCAGATTTTCTCCCCAAGGCCGATATCGTGATATCCTCTACCGCCAGTCCGCTGCCCATCCTGGGCAAGGGCATGGTAGAAAAAGCGCTTAAGCAGCGCCGCCATCAACCTATGTTATTGGTTGATATAGCGGTTCCCCGTGATATTGAGGCAGAAGTCGGTGATTTGGACGATGCTTTCCTATACACGGTCGATGATCTGCAAAGCATAATCGAACAGAATATGGCCTCCCGTAGAGAGGCCGCCGAGCAAGCGGAAGTCATTGCCGAAGAGCATTCACACCAGTTTATGGAGTGGGTTCGCTCACTGGAATCGGTCGACAGCATTCGCGAATATCGTACCCAGAGCATGGCGATTAAAGATGAGCTGGTTGAACGGGCAATGAACAAGTTGGCGCAGGGAGCAGACACAGAGCAGGTGCTGCTGGAACTGGCTAACCGTCTGACCAACAGACTGATACATGCTCCGACCCAGGCCCTGACTGCAGCCAGTCGTCAGGGTGATCTCAATGCTTTGGGTCAATTGAGAACCGCGCTCGGCTTGGATAAACACTAAGGTTAGCGAGCTAAATGAAGGAATCCGTTATCCGCAAGCTGGAAGGCTTGCTTGAGCGTAATGAAGAAGTATTGGCCCTGCTCAGTGACGCAGATGTCATAGCGGATCAGGACAGGTTCAGAGCCCTGTCTCGGGAATATGCTCAGCTTGAAGATGTGGTCAAAGGCTTTAAGGCCTACCAGCAGGCGCAGGCGGATCTGCAAACCGCACAGGAGATGCTGGCCGAGGAAGATCCTGAGCTGAAAGAGATGGCTCAGGAAGAGATCAAGGCGGCCCGCGCTCAGTTGGAGCAGCTGGAAGGCGAGTTGCAAATTCTGCTGTTGCCCAAAGATCCCAATGATGCCAGCAACGCCTTTCTGGAAATCCGTGCCGGTGCCGGCGGTGATGAAGCCGCTATTTTTGCCGGTGATCTATTCCGTATGTACAGCCGTTATGCCGAGAGCCAGCGCTGGCAGGTCGAAGTCATGAGCGCCAGCGAGGGCGAGCATGGCGGTTTCAAAGAGGTGATTGCCAAGGTCAGCGGTGACGGTGTCTACGGCAAACTCAAGTTTGAGTCCGGTGGTCACAGGGTACAAAGGGTGCCGGAAACCGAATCCCAGGGGCGGGTGCATACCTCGGCCTGTACCGTGGCCGTTATGCACGAAGTGCCCGAAGCCCAGGCGGTGGAAATTAACCCGGCCGAGCTGCGTATCGACACCTTCCGTTCTTCCGGTGCCGGTGGTCAGCACGTTAACAAAACCGACTCGGCGATTCGTATTACCCACTTGCCCACAGGCTTGGTGGTTGAATGCCAGGATCAGCGCTCACAGCACAAGAACAAGGCTCAGGCCTTGAGCGTGCTGGCGGCCCGTTTGCAGGCGGCCGAAGACGAGAAGCGCCGCAGCGCCGAAGAATCTACTCGTCGCTCTTTGGTGGGCAGCGGTGACCGCTCCGAGCGGATCCGCACCTATAATTTCCCTCAGGGAAGGGTGAGCGACCACAGGATCAACCTGACACTGTATCGTCTCAACGAGGTGATAGAAGGAGACCTGGAGCAGCTGCTTGAGCCCTTGATGCAAGAGCATCAGGCCGACATGCTGGCGGCTCTGTCCGACGAATAAAAAGGACTGTCTGTGACTAAACTCAATATTGCCGAGGCCCTGCAATGGGCCTCTTCTATGCTGGCCGCATCGTCCGAGTCTGCCCATGCAGATGCCGAAGCCCTGTTGCTGCATTGCTTGGGCAAGAGCCGCAGTTTTATCTATACCTGGCCCGAAAGAAGTTTGTCGGCCGAGCAGCACAAGCAGTTCACCCAGATGGTACAGCGTCGCAGCCAAGGCGTGCCCGTGGCCCATATTGTCGGTGAGCGCGAGTTCTGGTCACTGCCTTTTATTGTCAACGAATCCACTCTTATTCCGCGCCCGGACACCGAAATTCTGGTGGAAACCGCGCTCAACCTGCCGCTTTCAGATGATATCGCCGTGCTGGATCTCGGCACAGGTACCGGCGCTATCGCGCTGGCTCTGGCCCATGAGCGACAAGGCTGGCAGGTGACTGCTGTTGATAAGGTCGAGGCCGCGGTGGAACTGGCCTGCGCCAACCGGGATAATTTGAAACTGCCGCAGGTGGAGATCCTTCAGAGCGACTGGTTTTCGGCGGTTCAGGGGCGTAAGTTTCAGCTGATTGTTTCCAACCCTCCCTATATTGAGGAGGATGATGAGCATCTTGAGATGGGCGATGTGCGCTTCGAACCCCGCAGCGCCTTGACCGCCGCCGATCAGGGCTTTGCCGACCTGTTCCATATCGCAGCCCATGCCAGGGAGCATTTGCTGCCGGGCGGTTATCTGCTGCTGGAGCATGGTTATGCCCAGGCCGTGAACCTCAGGGAAAAACTTGCCGAGCTCGGTTATCAGCAGGTGGCCACAGTGCGCGACTTTGGCTCCAATGATAGATGCACTCTGGGTTTTTGGCCCGGTTGAGTGTCTGTGCCCGGGGTTATCTCCCGGGCTTGAAAACCGCCGATATCGTCCCCATTTCCTGTCATAATTCCGCCTTTTCGACAGCGGCTTGGCCTTGGTGCTGAGCACTGCGATAGGGTACACTGTCGCCTTTGTTCACCTACAGATAGCTATCCGATGGAAACTTTTTACAGCCTGTATCCGGCAGTTAAACACCTGCACATGACCCTGATCGCCGTCAGCGTATTGCTGTTCATTGTGCGTTTCGTGCTTAAGCTGCGTCAGTCAGCCATTATGGACAAGAAACTGCTGAAGGTAGGTCCGCATGTGATCGATACTTTCCTGCTGCTGTCCGGATTGACTCTGTGTTTTATGATCAAGCAGTATCCCTTCGTCGATCCATGGATGACGGAGAAGATAGGCGCAGTGGTCGCTTACATACTGCTGGGCGTGATGGCGCTCAAGTCCAACCGTAATCTGATCTTCCGGACCTTCGCCTTCCTCGGTGCTCTGGGCTGGGTGGTTTATGCGGCAAAACTGGCACACTTCAAACAAGCGGTAATTCTGGGGTAATGCAACAATATTCTCTTAAGCAAGACGAACTCTCTCTGCCCGAATCGGCATTTGAGCTTTGCCAACATCTGGGCTTTGGCCTGGCCAAACAGGCCAACTGGGCCTGGCTGGAACTGTCCGGCTCAGTGCTCAGCCACTATCTGGTGGATCAGCAGCGGCGCTTTCAGGCGCTGCTGAACTGGTTTTACAAGGATCTGGGGTTTGCCCCCAGAGAAGATTATTTTTCCCGGCAGGCGGCCGATCTCGGCCAGTGTATTCTCAGCCGCCAGGGGAACAGCACCACATTGGCAACTGTGCTTATGTTGCTTGGCAAACAGCTGGACTTGAAATTCGACCCTGTACTGCTGCCGGGCACCACAGTGCTGGCCTGCCACGTGGCCGGTGAACTCATCTATCTCGACCCGCTTCGGGGGGAGCGCCTCAGCAAAGAGCGCTTGCATGCCCTGGTTCGCGGCGAGCTTGGCAACAGTGCACCGCTGAAGGCGTCTTACCTCAAGCCGGTTGGCACCCAAAGGCTGATGACCCGCATGCTGCATGAACTCAAGGCCGGCGCCATAGTCGCCCATGAATTTGAAGTCGCGATGGAGTGCTGCAATTTGCTGCTTGAATGGCATGCCGACGATCTCAGCCTGCATCGGGAGCGCGCCTTTATTGCCCAGCAACTGGGGGCGATTCATGTTGCCAGCGCCGATCTGCAGTACTTTGTCGACAACAGTCCGCACGACCCTGTGGTCGAGCTGGTGAAGATGCAACTCAGAGAATTGGGAGACGACCCTCAAACCTTCCATTGAACCTGCCCGTGAGGGCAGTGAGAAAAATATAAATATTAAAATAAAACAATAAATTGCAATCGCAAGGGAGATAGGACCTATGAGCAGTACCTCACAGGCGGCCACTGAAATGACTGCGTTGGTGACCAATGACGCCACCGCGCTCGGCATTCTGGCCGCCATTCTCGGCTTCGTTTTTTACACCAACAGCAGCAGTCATCCTTTCTGGCAAAAGTTTTACCGTTTCATCCCGGCCTTGTTGTTGTGTTACTTCCTGCCATCCTTGCTCAATACCTTTGGGATTGTCGATGGCAGTACCTCCAAACTTTACTATGTGGCGTCCCGTTATCTGCTGCCTGCCTGTTTGGTATTGTTGATCCTCAGCGTCGACCTCAAAGCCATTCTGGGATTGGGTCCCAAGGCGGTAGTGATGTTTTTGACCGGCACCATGGGCATTGTCATAGGTGGCCCGATTGCCCTGCTTATCATGTCGGCAATCGACCCGACATTGACCGCTGGCCACGGCCCGGACGCAGTCTGGCGCGGCATGACCACACTCGCCGGCAGCTGGATTGGCGGCGGTGCCAACCAGGCGGCGATGAAAGAGATTTATGAAGTGGGCGGCAATATCTTCTCCGTGATGGTCACTGTCGATGTGATAGTCGCCAACATCTGGATGGCCGTGCTGCTGTTTATGGCATCCAGGGCCAAGGAGATAGATGCCAAGACAGGTGCAGATACCAGCGCCATTGAAAGCCTCAAGGCCAAGGTGGAGCAATATCATGCCGAAAACGCCCGCATTCCCAGCCTGCGCGACATTATGCTGATAGTGGCTGTGGGCTTTGGTATTACCGGTCTGGCCCATGTCGGCGCCGACCTGCTGGCTCCCTGGTTTGCAACTAACTATCCCTGGACCGAGCAATACAGTCTGACCTCCGGATTCTTCTGGCTGGTGGTGATCGTCACCACCATAGGTTTGCTGCTGTCATTCAGTCCGGCACGTCATTTGGAAGCGGCCGGCGCCTCCAAGATAGCCTCGGCCTACCTCTACATACTGGTGGCTACAATCGGTTTGCATATGGATGTATCCCAAGTTCTGGATACGCCGATTTACTTCCTGGTGGGCATTATCTGGATGCTGGTGCATTCGGGATTGATGCTGCTGGTGGCCAAGCTTATCCGTGCACCGCTGTTTTATATGGCGGTGGGCAGCCAGGCCAACGTTGGCGGCGCGGCGTCTGCGCCCGTAGTGGCTGCGGCCTTCCATCCGGCACTGGCACCCGTAGGTGTACTGCTGGCGGTATTCGGCTATGCTTTAGGCACTTATATGGCCTGGCTCTGTGGCCAGTTGCTGCAGGCTGTGGCCGGCTGATTTAAGTTAACGCCGCATGAGCGGCATTCAAGAGAGAAGTTGCGATGAGTAATAAAACCATACATCTGGGGGCTATCGAGATAGCCAATGACAAGCCCTTTGTGCTGTTCGGTGGCATGAATGTACTCGAGTCGCGGGACTTGGCGATGACCATTGCCGAAACCTACGCGGAAGTCACTCAGAAGCTGGGGATCCCTTATGTGTTCAAGGCCTCCTTCGACAAGGCCAACCGCTCATCCGTCAACTCCTATCGTGGCCCCGGCATGGAAGAAGGTTTGAAAATCTTCCAGGAGATCAAGGACACCTTCAAGCTGCCATTGATTACCGATGTGCATGAGCCTTACCAGTGTGCACCTGTGGCCGAAGTCGTGGACATCATCCAGTTGCCGGCCTTCCTGGCACGTCAGACAGATCTGGTGGTGGCCATGGCCAAGACAGGAGCTATCATCAATGTGAAAAAGCCTCAGTTCCTGGCGCCCCATGAGATGCGGCATATCATCAAGAAATTCAACGAAGCGGGTAATGATGAGATCATTCTCTGTGAGCGTGGCAGCTGCTTTGGTTATAACAACCTGGTGGTGGATATGCTGGGCATGGATGAGATGAAGCAATCCGGCTACCCGGTGATCTTCGATGCCACCCATGCGCTGCAGCGTCCTGGCGGCCGTGAAGATTCTGCCGGTGGTCGTCGTGCCCAGGCAACCGAACTGGCCCGCAGCGGTATGGCGCTGGGACTGGCCGGGCTGTTTATTGAAGCGCACCCGGACCCGGACAATGCCAAGTGTGATGGCCCTTGTGCCTTGCCACTGCAGCAACTGGAAGGGTATCTGAGCCAGATGAAGGCCGTTGATGATCTGGTGAAGTCTTTCCCGGCGCTGGATACCAGTCGCTGAGCCAAGCACTTGGTTAACCTTGCATAAGCTGCTGCAAGCTGCGCCTTTGGTTGAATAGCGAATCACCTGGCTAGCGTGTTAGCCTCAAACGCCCGCGATTGCGGGCGTTTTTCGTTTCAGTCATGGCTTGCGGTTCATCGGCAAGCATTCTCGGGCGCAAATTTTAAGGACAAGCCACCCATGTGGATCATCTTTACCCTGATGGCCGTCTTTATGCAGGCGTGGCGCAACGCGTTTCAGAGCCGTCTCAGTCGCGATGTCAATGTTGCCGGGGTGACGCTGGCGCGTTCATACCATTCCTTATAGAAGTTTGGGCTACTCAGAGCTGTGTCAGCCATTCGAGTTCAAGCCAGATTGGCGATGACATAGTGATTCTACGGCGAGGCAAGTTGGCGCAGTAATCGGGTGGCTGACAAGCTCCCGCAGGGCGAGTTGAAAAAGCGCGTATGCGGCGCAGGCCAATGTCGATTTATCCCAATAAATCTTCCATCGCTCTACTTGCCTCCCCGTTTTTTCATTCTCGCTGAGTGAGTAAACTCCTATGCGGAATGGTATTAGCTATGCCGGGCCGTTGGCTGCTGTGTATCTGTTGTCACTTTATGCCTGGCAGGACGCAGGATTGCCGCAGCTTGGGCATGGCGCGCTGCAGTACATCATAGGGGCGGCCTTGGCGCAGATCCTCGCGACCGCCCTGATGGTAAAACTGTTCCAATTGCAGAATTTCGCTGTCGGCGCCGGGCTGGCCAAGAGTGAAGCCTTGGTCGCGGCCGTGCTCGGCAGTCTGTTCTTCGGCACTGCGTTGACTGTCACCGGCTGGCTGGGGGTACTTGTCGGTACAGTGGCGGTCTTTCTGCTCAGTACCCACGGCGGGCTCAAAGGCTTGTCCTTCAAGACGCTGTTGCTGGGGTTGGGGTGCGGCAGCGCCTTTGCGCTGACTTCGCTCTGGGTTCGGGAAGCAAGCCTGGTGCTGGGTTTGCCGTTTCCTCACCGCGCCGCCTGGGTACTCTTGTTGGTTATTTTGCTGCAGACCTTGTTGCTGCTCGCCTGGCTTCTTATCAAAGATAAAGAGACCCTTAAAAAACTCTGGCATAGGCCCAGGTTGACCCTGGCCATCAGTATCAGCAGTTGTCTGGGTTCAATAGGTTGGTTCAGTGCCATGTCGCTCACGGCCGTGCCTTATGTGAAAACGCTCGGGCAGGTGGAAGTCTTCTTTATGATGCTGATCTCCAGCCTTTGGCTCAAGCAGCGGGTCAAGGTCAAGGATATAGGCGGCCTGGTACTGATTGCCCTGGCCGCGGTATTGGTGCTTTGGGGATGATTTACTCTGCTGCCACAGGATCCAGCCCTGAGTGGCGTATGCTGCTGAGTACATAAGGTTTATCCGAGGCCAGGTAGTCAATAAGACGTTTGGCCGCTTCAGGTTGCAAGCTGCTTTGGGTGATACCGCTCGAGAAGGTGGTTACCTTCTGGAATTTGTCCGGGATCGGCCCGACAAATTCGGCGCCTGCGATAGGCAGTATTTCACTTATCTGCTGAAAACCTATCTGTAATTCTCCTCTGGCGACCACGGTGGCGACCCTTTCACTCAAAACCCTTTTGCTCTTGGGTTCTATCATCTGCCACAGCCCCATCTCGGGCCAGAGTTTGCTGGCCAGATAAGTGCCACTGGCGCTGGCCGAGTAACCTATTGAATCGGCTTGTTGCAGTACCTTGATAAAAGCTTCCTCTGTGCTGATGTCCGGCTTGGCTGTGCCCGCTTTAACGCACATGCCTATGCGGGAACGCACCAGATCCCTGTGGCTGTCACTGCGCACATAGCCCTTTTCTGTCAGCTTGTTGAGTGAGCTTTGGGACAGGATCAACACATCGAACGCTTCGTTGTGTTTGAGCCGCTCCGGAATGGAGTCATGGGCACCACCGGATGACGAGCCATAGGAGATGATCAAATCCAGCCCGGTATCCTGTTCTATCTGCTTCTCCATCGCGGTCAGGGTGCCGGCAAAACCGCCGGAAGTGATCACTTTCAATGTCTCTGCCCAACTGCCGAAGCTCAGGGTACAGCCCAGGGCCAACAGCAGTAACTTGCTCTTGAACTTATGCTTCATATCTGTGTGTCCTTAGTGTGTTGGGGAGTGAGCCGGCCCGGGAGCGAGCCGGCTCAGAGTGCCGAGGGCACTCTTTGCAGGGAGCCTATTTGGCCAACGCGTTGTCGGCAGCATTCTTACCCGCGATACGACCGAAGATAACCGTATCGGCCACCGCATTACCGCCCAGACGGTTGTAGCCATGTACCCCACCCGTCACCTCTCCGGCGGCATACAGGCCTTTGATGGGCCAGCTTTGCAGGTTCAGTACCTCGGCTTTCTCATCTATGGCGACCCCACCCATGGTGTGATGAATGCCTGGAGCAACTTTCACCGCATAGAAGGGAGCCTGAGTCAGATCAAGCGGCATATTTTCACGGTTGAATTCGCTGTCTTTGCCGACTTTGAAAGAGTGGTTGTAACTACTCACCGTTTGCTCCAGTGCCTTGGGTTGCATGCCGGTGAGTTTGGCCAACTCGGCTACATTATCAGCCTTTTTCAACATCTTAAGGTGATCATAGCCGCGTACCATTTTGGCTTTTTTGTACAGTTGGTTGTCGAACACCAACCAGGCAAACTGTTCGGGTTGCTTGAGAATGGCATCCGATGCCCGGTCGCGGGTGGTCAACTCGTTGATAAAACGTTTGCCATCCTTGTTGACCATGATAGCCCCGACACCGCGCACGGTTTCAGAGATTAAGATGCGGCTGTCTTTGCCTATGGTTGGGTGTGCCTGGATCCAGTCGATATCTGTCATGCTGGCGCCTATGGACTTGGCCATTTCGATGCCATCGCCGGTTGCGGTAATATTGTTGGAACTGGTCATGCCTTTAAAGGTTGGGCGATAGTAGGCGATCATCTCTTTGTTCATGCCATAGCCACCGGTTGCCAGCACCACGGATTTGGCGCCCAACATGTAATAGCCAGAGTGTTTACCGTGGATCACTACCCCGAGTATCTGCTGCTCGTCATTCACTACCAGTTTCACTGCCCGTGAATTGAGGCGGGTTTCCACCTGATTTTTGTCTGCGGCCTTACGTAGTACATCTATGATATGTGGCCCGACGCTGAGCCCGCCTGATGGTCTGTGTGTCCTGTCCACCCGGGCGCCTCCGGAGCGTTTGAGATCATCCATATTGGCGCCGAGGGATTCAAGCCATTTGATACCGTCGGCTGACTGCTGCGCCAGAATTTGCACCAACTTGGGATCGTTGGCGTAGCGACCGCCTTTCATCGTATCTTCCACATACCAGGCCACCTGGTCGTCCACCTTGTGGGCGGCTTGTTGTTTGGTACCCACGGCGTTATAGCCACCGGCCGCCAGCATGGAGTTGCCGCCGGAGAAGGGGGCTTTTTCCAGCAATACCACCTTGGCTCCGGCCTGTTTGGCGCTGATGGCAGCGTTATAGCCGGCACTGCCGGCACCTATTACCACCACATCTGTGCTTTGTTTTGGTCCCGCGGCGATAGCCTGCTGAATTTTTTGCTGATCCCATTCTTTGTCCCAGGCCGGTTTGGCTTTGACATCGGCAAAGGGCATGGGTTTATGTTCAAAAGAGTGGCATTCATTGCAGTAAAATTTGGGTGCTTCGTGCCCCTTGTGGCAACTGGTACAGGCGATATCACCCAGGTGAGAGCCGTGGGGATCTATCTCCAGGGCTGGGTTCTTCAGGTCGCTGTAGTCTCCGTGACAGCTGCGGCACTGTTGATTTTCATGGGCCTCGCTGTCGTCAATCTTGTTAGGCGAAACATGGCAGGTTTTGCAGCCTTGCTGGCTGTCGCTGTGAAATTTGCCCAGATCCTGAGGTGCCGCCTGCACTCCGGCTGCACCGAAAAGGCAACAGACCAGCAGACCGCTGAGATAAGTGAGTTTCATATTGCTCCCTAAAATATTTGTTATTGGATTCGTTATTAGCATGAGCAAATAAAATGTAAAAAAAGGTGAGGCGGCTCAAGTTTGATGTCGAGTTATTAATTGTTGAAATAGGTTTCAAGTTTTCTTAATTCATGGTTTTGAATTCGCTTAATTCATTTTCAATAAAATTGAAAATGATGTCTCTGTTATGAGTGTGTGATCCAGTCAATGCTCAAATGGGTATAAAAGTTTTTACTATATTTCGGCGCTTACTCATATCTCAACTCATAAATATAAAGAGACAAAATGATGAACCTAAGAAAAACGATTATTGCTGGAATTACCTGCTCGCTGTTGCCGCTGGTCAGCCAGGCTGCACCCGACTTTTATGGCCGGGCTTGGCTTG
Source organism: Shewanella sp. Iso12 (assembly GCF_012030025.1). Classification (NCBI taxonomy): domain Bacteria; kingdom Pseudomonadati; phylum Pseudomonadota; class Gammaproteobacteria; order Alteromonadales; family Shewanellaceae; genus Shewanella; species Shewanella sp. Iso12. The sequence continues at coordinate 138,471 of NZ_JAAUHW010000009.1, read as the reverse complement.
GGCTGAGTCACTCGGACAGCGGTTTGCTGTCAGATAGAAAGGAAAACGGTGCTTATCTGGAAAACTATGCCTCCTTTATCGGCGTCAAGGGTAAAGAAAAACTCAACGACAATATCAATATTGTTTATGTGATGGAGTTTGGTAATAACGGCGGCTACTTTGATACTTCTTCGCTGTTTAAATCCCGTAATACTTATCTGGGTGTCGAAAGCCAATTAGGTACACTGGTATTTGGTCGTAATGATACTGTGTTTAAAAAGACGGAAGGTAAGGTGGATTTATTCAATATCACTTCCAGTGATATGGCAAAAATTATCGCCGGGAATGACCGCCTGGGAGATTCAGCTACTTATTACTCACCCAAATGGTATGGAGTGCAGCTGGGCGTGAGCTATCAATTTGCCGATAACTTGCCGGAGCAAAATGGCTCAAACGGCAATTATGCACTGAGCCTGACAGCGGGTGATGCCAAATTGAAACAACATGCCTGGTATCTGGCGCTGGCCTATGCCGATAGTCTCAATGCCTTGGATGCGGTGCGAGCCGTTGCCGGTGCTCGCTTGGCCGGTGCCAAGTTGGGGTTTATGTATCAGCATTCCGAGTCGCAGAAATATCAAAATCTCAGTGGCAACAGTTTGCTTGCCAGCATGGAGATCCCTTGGCAGCAATACAGTTTCAAGGCGCAATATCTGTATGACAACTCAGGCAATGGCAAGGTGGTATCCAGCCTGGCTGATAAAGCCAGTGTGACAGATGCCTCCAGTTGGCAGGCGTCTTTGGGGTTGGACTATCGAGCTTCCAAAAGCACCACGTTCAGCTTGATAACCACCTATCTGGATGGCGATTTTACCGACGCAGGAGGTTATACGGAGTATGACGACAAGCTGATGACTCTGGCGATGAAACACATGTTCTGAGTCACAGTATTTGTAGCTGGTTTCCGAGCCTTATCGCAGGCTCGGCTGGATCAACTTTTCCCGGTAACGGGATTGCTAAAATACGCCAACCCAAACCGCGGCGATTTCCCTGATGAAGATAACTCTCAAACAACTGCTGGTATTCAAGTGCATACATGCCGAAGGGCAGATCTCCCGTGCTGCCAGGAAGCTGCATATGTCGGTTCCGGCCGTCAGTATGGCGCTGAAAGAGTTGGAGTCAGCGCTGGGGTGCCGCCTGTTTGAGCGCAGTGCGACAGGTTTGCTGCTCAACCCGCAGGGGGAGTTGTTGCTGCCATACGCCAACGGGATGTTGGCGTCAGAGCAGCAGGTACAGCAGTTATTTCACGCCAGTGCCAGTGGCGTGTGTGGCACACTGACGGTCGGCGCCAGTAAAACTGCGGGAAACTATGTGTTATCGCGGCGCTTGCCTGTGTTCCATCAATGTTTCCCGGCCACAGGAATTCGCTTGATGATCAAAGATTCAAGCCACATAGAGAGGATGGTCTCCGAACGGGAACTGGACCTGGCCTTTGTTGACGCCAAGCCGTCGCTGGCCAATCTCTGCTGTGAGCCTTGGCTCAGAGACAGGATCTGCATTGTTTGCGGCGCCGATAACCCCCTGGCTAAAGAGGTTGTCGATACCGAACGCCTGTCGCGTGAAGTCTGGTATCTGGATGAAAGCGCGACGGTTGCCCGCGTCAGGGCTATGCAGTTACTGCACAGCGTTGGCATTGTGCCATCGCAAACCATCACCATGGGAACTCTGGGGGCCATCAAGCGCGCCACGGCCACTGGCTATGGGGTCAGTATCTTGCCCTTTATGGCGATAGATGCCGAATTGGATCGTGGCGATCTGGTGGAGTTGGAACTGCCCGGCTGGGACTTTGAACGTAACTATTGGGTGATCCGCCGGGCCGAGGAAGTGCTTGCCCCGTTACCGGCCAATTTTCTGGAATTTATGTTGGATCAACGCGAGTTCGATGAGCAACGGCCGGCATGATCCAAACCGATTTTCAGCTGTTTGGCATTCTTTGCCTGATCTTGGGAGGCATATTCTACACCAGCGGTCTCAATAGCCCTTTCTGGCGTCGCTGTTATCGGATCTTGCCGGTGATGGTGGCCTGTTATTTCGTGCCATCACTGCTCAACACCATGGGGCTGATTGCGGTAAAAGACTCTCAGTTACCCAAGTTTGCCGTCGATTACCTTATGCCCATGTGTCTGGTGTTGATGCTGCTGGGGCTGGATATCGGCAGTATTTGGCGCTGTGGCGGTAAGCTGCTGCTACTGTTTTTTATCGGCAGTCTGGGGGTCTTTGTCGGGGGGCCGCTGGCGCTGTGGTTGGTGGGATACATACAGCCTGAGCTCTTGCTGCCGCAGGGGGAGGATAGCCTCTGGCGCGGCATGGCGACCCTGGCAGGTAATTGGGTCGGTGGCACCGCCAATCAGATGGCGATGAAAGAACTGTTCGGTGCCGGTGACAGTATCTTTGCGGTTTTTGTTACTGTGAATGTGGTGCTTTCAGGGATCTGGATGGCAATACTGTTGGCGCTGGCGCCCCACGAGGCCAAAATCAATCGCTGGCTTCGAAGCCGCGAGCCGCAGGCGACTGTGCTGGATACGCCCTTGCCGGAACGGCGCCTGGCACAGAGCCATCATTGGTTATTGATCTTTTGCCTGCCGCTGATGCTGGGCGGCTTGGCACACTGGGGCGCCGATTGGACGGCGGAGCTGATTGTCCGCCACTGGCCTATGGCCAGAGCCTATCACCTGCATACTCCCTTTATCTGGCTGGTGGTCTGGTTAACGACGGCCAGCGTGCTCCTGTCGCTGACACCGGCGCGGCGGCTGGCGGTCTATGGTGCCGACAGAGTCGGTAATGCCTGTCTATATCTGATGTTGGCTATCATGGGGCTGAAGATGGATATCGGTATGCTCTGGTCTTTGCCCTGGTTTTTCGTTATCGGGGCTATCTGGTTGCTGGTGCATGTCTTCTTGTTGCTGCTGGCGGCGAGAGTGTTGAGACTTCCATTCGGTTATCTCGCCATTGCCAGTCAGTGTAATCTTGGCGGGGCGGCTTCGGCGCCTGTGGTCACAAGCGCCTATCGCCAGGCATTGGTGCCTCTTGCGGTTCTGATCGCGGTATTTGGCTACGCCTGGGCCAACTTTATTGCCTGGGCCTGCGGCCAGTGGTTAAAGCAGATTTGATTCAAGCGCCTTTATTTGGGCCACCAGTTCGCTGTTGATTGGCAGTGTGAGCCCATATTGCTCGGCGCGCTGCTGCAGGTAACCGTTGATATAGTCAATTTCCGTCTTGCGGCCGTGCTTGAGGTCCTGATACATGGAGGAGTAGTTGGCGGCGGTTAGCCGTATCACTTCCTTGACTCTGGTGTGCAGCGTATCGAACGTCAGCGCTATGCTTTCCTGCTTGGCTACCTGTAACAGCTCATCGAGAATGGCGCAGATTGTTCCCTCAAACTCGGGGGCGGCCAGGGCGCCGTTGTTGACTCTGTGAATGGCGGTCAGCGGATTGATAACGGCATTGACCGCCAGCTTTTGCCACAGGGCTTCGAGAATGGTATCACTCCACTGACTGCCGGGAATGGCATTGAGCAGAACGGTTTTCATCGCCTCTGGCATGAGGGCGCCGATTAAGTCACCTATCTGGGTCAGACCGCTGCCGGTTTGGCGAATATGATTGCTGCTGAGTTTCAGCGCTCCCTGGCTGGTGGTGCCCAGGCTCAGCGGCCGGCCATTCAGCTTGGCAGCCAGGCTCTGATGGGGACCAAGCCCATTGTGCAGCAGCAGGATGCGGCAATCCGGGTGAAGTTTTGGCAGCAAAGGCTCCAGCGCCGCTTCAACCTGATAGGCTTTGACCGTGACCAGCAAGAGATCGAGCTGCTTGAGCTTGCTCGAGTCCTGCGCCAGGCACAGAAATGATGTTTGCAGACTCTGGTCGCCAAGCTCCAGGGTATAGACGTGTTCTTTGCCCTGTTCAGCCAATGGCCGGGTGTTGGCCGTTGGCAATACTCTGGGTAATAACCAAGGTTCAAGCCCGGCTGCGGCCAGTTGCTGCGCCAGTAGTTGCCCTATGGCTCCAACGCCGAGGATCCCTAGCTGCATCCGGGTTACTCCCTCAACATGGCGGCGCGAAAATATCTGCGATAGCCCCAGAGTGAGAAGTAGAAGAGTACGACTCCGGCCATATCGGCGACAAAGTCGGCCACATCTGCGCTGCGGTAGGGCAGACGGGATTGCACCATCTCTATCAGAATGCCGTATCCGGCCAGGGTGGCAAACATCAAGTACCAGCGGGGGCGGAACGCCAGATAGGTCAGCCAGGCGAGGGCAAAGAAACTACCTATATGACCCACTTTATCCAGATTAGGGATGCTCTGTGGATAGTTAGGCTTGGAAAAAACCAGGTAGCTGATCACCGCCAGGGCAATCAACAAAGCAATTTTAAACAGCAGCTGTCGGTTAATCACAAATCACGCAGGGTTGGAAAGCTTGGCGAACATCATAGTCAAAATAAAGCCTGGCTGTCATCAGCAGACGTGGATTTATTCAGCTCGGCTTCAACTTAGGGTAGACTGGCGCTATTGGTTTGACTGATAAGTAAAAGGCGACGAAATGCCCTCATTCGATATAGTGTCAGAAGTAGATGCCGTTGAGCTGCGTAACGCGGTGGATAACAGCAAACGTGAATTGGATACCCGCTTCGATTTCCGCGGGGTGGAATTTGCGGTGGAGTATAAAGACTTTGTGGTGACCCTGTCGGCAGAGTCTGACTTTCAGTGCAATCAGATGGTGGATATTTTAAGAACCCAACTGAGCCGTCGTAATGTGGATCCCAAGGCGATGGAAGTGGATGAGAAGGCGATTCACAGCGGCAAGATGTTCTCTTTGAAGGTCAAGTTCAAACAAGGCATCGAGGCCGATGTGGCCAAGAAGCTGGTAAAACAGATCAAAGACAGCAAGGTAAAGGTGCAGGCGCAAATCCAGGGCGACTCGGTACGGGTCACAGGCAAGAAGCGTGACGACTTGCAGGCCGTGATGGCGCTGGCCCGTAATGCCGAGCTGGGCCAGCCGTTCCAGTTCAATAACTTCCGCGACTAGTCGTTAATCTGCGACTTGAGCGTATCTTGAGCAGTATCGGCCCGCTTCGGCGGGCTGTTTTTTTGCACCAGCCAAATCAGCAGCAGCACGGGCAAGCCTATGATGCTGGCGCTGACAAAGAAATTCACATAGCCAAAGGCGTTGACCCAGGCGCCGGAGAAGCCGGCAATAAACTTGGGAAACAGTAACATCACCGAAGACAGCAGTGCATACTGAGTGGCACTGTAGCCACTGCTGGTGAGGCTGGAGAGGTAGGCGATAAAGGCCGCTGTGGCGATACCGCCGCTGAAGTTGTCCACCGAAATTGCCAGGGTCAGCAGCGGCACGTTGTAGCCCACCATGGCCTGCAGGGCGAACAACAAATTGGTGGTGGCCACCAGGAAGGCGCCGACATAGAGGATTTTTATGGTGCCGAAGCGTGCCAACAACACCCCGCCGAATGCCGAGCCCACCAGGGTCATTATCAGACCATAGACCTTGCTCAGGGTGGCGATCTCTTCCTTGCTGAAGCCCATATCCACATAGAAAACATTGGCCATGATCCCCATGACGATATCCGAGATCCGGTAGCAGGAGATCAGCATAAGGATCAGAATCGCGCTCTTGCCGTAGCGGCGAAAGAAATCGATAAAGGGCAGGGCCACGGCGCTGTAGAGCCAGGAGATAAAGGCGGCCATCCTATCTGTGCCGGCCTGGGTCAACTGCTTGGCCGCCTGCTCTTGAATAGCCCTGTCTTTACTTTTGACGCCGAAGATCAGCAACCAGAGCAGCAGAATGAGCCCCATAGAGGCCAGCGTGACTGCATCTGTATTCAAGGCCTGACTCGGAAAGTAGGATTGCAGTACCTGGGTGAAGGGTTCAGCCAGGCTAAAACAGAAATAAAGCCCCAGCAGCAGGAGCAGTAACTTGCCATGGCGCAGGATAAACAGGTTGGTCGGTGCGGCCCAGACCGAGAGTCTGGGTGCCAGGTTGGCCCTGAGCCTGTCTCTGAGGTTGGCTTCCTCTTCCCCTATCGAGCTGATATCCACTGCCGGCTCTTTGGCAAAAAGTGTCGCCAGTATGCCTATGCCCATGAGGCCTGCCATTATCAGATAGGCGGTTTGCCAGCTCTGGAGATCATAGCTTTCCGGCTCGGGAGAAACCCAGGCGGCGATAGTCAGTGAGCCTGCCGTGGCTATGATCATCGCGCTGCGATAGCCTACCTGATAGGCGGCGGCCAGTGCCGCCTGCATTTTTTCCGGCGCCGACTCGATACGAAAGGCATCGACCACTATGTCCTGGGTGGCGGAGGAAAAGGCCACCATCAGCGCAAAGAGTGCCAGATGGGTGAGATCTTCCATGGGGTCACTGCCTGCCATCCCCAAAATGGCGGCTATCAGTAATAGCTGGGAGAACAGCATCCAGCCGCGGCGGCGGCCAAAGAGTTGGCTGAACAAAGGCAGGGGCATGCGATCGACCAGGGGGGACCAGGCCCACTTGAAGGCATAGATCAAGGCTACCCAGCTGAAATAGCCAATGGCAGCTCTGTCTACCCCGGCTTCCCTGAGCCAGAAAGACAGGGTGGAAAATACCAGCATCAGCGGCAGGCCGGCGGAAAAACCGAGCAGCAATAAGATGAGTACCCGTTTGTGGAAATAGATACTCAGGGCGTCTCGGGTGCTGGCAAAAAAAGATTGAGGCATGGCACGGCTTGGTGAGAGTCAAAGGCCTTAGAGTAAAAGCCCGCGCCTGCGACTTCAAGGCGTGCTTGGGTGTTTGCCCAATAAAAAATCCCCGGCAAAGCCGGGGATTGGTTGCCCGTGTCATTAAAGTGTCACCCGGGCGGGGTAGATTAACGTCTGTCTCAGGGCCTGACGCCGATACAGCCTTCGGGTATGGGGCCACCACCGAACAGGTATTCACAGCAGTCGTCCAGTTGCTGGCGCAAAAACTGGTTACCGCGCAATACCCAATCGGGCCATTTATCGAAGGCGTACAACAAGTGCCAAAATACGCGTTCGACATCCGTTTGCGCTTCCCCCTGCAAGTTCAGCTGATGCCACTCTTCCAGGGTATCCCACAGATACAATCTGACTTCATTAAATTCCAGCTTGTCGCTCAAGAATGCTTTGCCGTAATGAGCCAGTTGGGGCGCTTTCACATCGATGAACTCTTCCGGGGTCATCAGATCGCCTCCTTATGTTTGCCAGGTTCAGTATAGACAGCTTTTTGATACTGAGCCGGGCCTGGGTTAATTTCTTGGCAGAAGTGTGGCTTTCTTCAACAAAACCTGGGTAACCGGCACATCGGGCCAACCCAAGGTGCTGTTGGTGCCTGTCTCTACCAGCGCCATATTCTGCAGAACTTCAAGTCCTTGGCTGACTTCACCGAATACGGCATAGCCCCAGCGCCTGGAGGATGGGTCGAGCTTTTTGTTGTCGGCAACATTGAAGTAAAACTGGCGGGTGGCCGAATGGGGGGCATTCTCTCTGGCCATGGCTATAGTGCCTAGGCTGTTGGATAGGCCGTTGCCCGACTCATTGACTATCGGCTTGTCTGAAGGCAGTTCTTCATACTTGGGGCTGAGACCGCCGCCCTGAACCACGAAATCGGCAATAATGCGATGAAACAATGTGTTGTTGTAGTCGCCGCGCACCACATAGGTGAGAAAGTTGTCCACAGTGATGGGCGCCCGGGTGCGATCCAGCTCAACAACGATTTTGCCCATGCTGGTATCAAATTCCACTTGGGGGTAGAGATTGTCTTTTTGTATATCCAATGCCAGCGTCAGCTGACTGGTCAGCATCAATACGGCTGCGAGTATCCATCGGCTCATGACCAGATTCCTTATCATAGTGTTGCAGACGGGCCTGCCAGTGAGTCACAGACCGGTCCAATAAATTACTGCTGCAAAAAGCTGTGCAGCTCGGGGTCGTTGAGTATTTCGCCGCTCAACTGGGTGATCAGCTTGTTCATGTCCAGTTCCAGCGAGGCGAAGTCGGCACTGAATGGCCCCTTGAGTAGCCCCTTGGCCTTATAACGCTTGGTCAGGGTATGGCTGCTGTTTTTCGCCAGCAGATTGATGCTGACATTGGTTTTGGCTTCAAAGCCGAAGCTGGATTCATCCACATCAGTGAGCAGTTCAATCAGCTGCAGCTGCACCTCTTTTCCACTGGCGGGATCGATTCGGTATCCGGCCTTGGCAAAACCTTGACGGAACAGTTGATCCAGTTGGGCCCTGGGGGGCTCGGCCGGGCTGACCAGGCGTGCGGCTTTGCCATCTTCATTGAATCGCACAATAAAGTTGGCGGTGCGGGTATCCAGGGTTTGCAGCGCCAGAGCAGGCTCCAGCGAAGTCTGTGGCGTGACCGCAGGCAGTTCAGGGCTCAGGGCAATAAAGTTGGGGGTATGACTGGCGCAGCCAAAGAGCAGCGCCGACCCCAGCATCAAGGTAGCAAGCCGTTTCATAAAAATCCGAAGCTGTAAAAAAGGTGGCATCAGGATAACCAGATTTGAGTTTGGCTTCCAGCATCTGGCAATGGCAGATAACCGACTTTGGTTCAGTCAGGGTTCAGACAGCGAAGCGCAATATCCGCGCGTAAAACACTTATAAATCATGGGGGAATCGTATGAAGTACGTTATATTGGCAGCTGCACTGGTGATGCCGACCTTGATGGTACCTGCCGCCGGGGCCGCAGAAGGCAAACATGTTATCGGGGGCAGTATAGGCCTTGGAGTGCAGAATGATGATGACATCAGCCGCTTCAATCCCGATGCCGGTAACGCCGAAGACAACGACAGCTCAGACAGCTGGGGCACAGAGCTTTATTATCGCTATCATCTCACCCCAAACTGGGGTGTTGAAGCGGGTTACCTTTGGTCCGACGCCGGTATAGTCCATGCTTTTACCTCCGGCATTACCGAGTTGCAGATGGATAGCTTCGAGGCGGCGAGAGTATCCCTTTATGGCCGCTGGGGCTTTACCGAGCGCAACAGCTTCTATGCCAAGCTGGGTGCTGCCAGGGTTAAACTCGAATATCAATATACCAAAGACGGCGCCGGCTTCAATGACACTGAAAACGGCCTGCATGCGGCAGCCGGTTGGGAATATCGTTTCCGCAACAATCTGGGTATCAATACAGAATACGTGTATCTGAAGACGGATAACTTCGACTATCAAGGGGTATTCGTCGGCCTCAGTTACCGTTTCTGAATGACATAGTAAACAGTATAAAGCCCCGTATAGCGGGGTTTTTTCATTTTTGTAACATTCAAGACTTCAATCTCCGACGGCGACAGGGTAGAGTCAAGTTATTGCTCTAAAAACACCTGTTGGGAATATGTTGGAATTGAAATCCGGGCCTTTGCCGACGACTCAATCCGGGGTTGCAACTCAGGCGGCACCTGACTCTTTGATAGATGTTCACGGCCGGCCTCTGTTTGGTCATTTCGACGGGCCGCCAAAAAGCCTGGGATTGGCAGACTTTCAGCTGTTCAATGAGATGGACCGCAGGGTTTCACGCCTGAAACAGCGTTGCAGTTATAAGCAGTTTGAGTTTATTGGCCTTAACAGCCCCAGATGGATGCTGGGCGTTGCCTTGGCGGATATCGCCTATCTTGGCAGTGGTTTCTGTTATCTGTTTGATGTGCAGAGTCGTCGCATGTATCAGCAGAATCTGCTGCGGCCACCCGCTGGTTTTAACCTGAGCCGTTCGCCATGGCAGGGGGAGAGCCGTATGGGCGGCATTCACTTTCGGCGTGAGCAGGGGCAATGGCAACTGAGTCTGGATCTTAAACTACAGGGAATGCCACTTGAGGGGGAGCTGACCTTGGTTCCCGAACCGCTCAGCTTACCGATGTCGCTTTGCAGTCCAACCGGTTACAACGGTTGGACCTATACCCAGAAACACAATGCCCTCAAGGTCTCCGGCCAGTTGTCCTTCAATCATGAACCCCAGCCGCTGCTGCATGCCAGAGCCGGTTATGACTTTTCCGCAGGCTTTATGCGCCGGGAAACCAGTTGGCGCTGGGCCTCTATTAATGCCGATATTGAGGGTAAGGGGTTGGGGCTAAACCTGGCGGCCGGGGTTAACGAGACCGGCTCTTGTGAAAACGTGCTTTGGGTTGATGGTGCCAGGCATTTGCTGTCGCCGGTGCATTTTGAGTTTGACCGCATGGCAGCATCAGGCGGCCAATGGCGAGTTTGGTCTGAGCGCGGCGACCTGGAGTTGGCATTTTCGTCCTTGGGGTGCCGCAGCGAGAGGCTCAACCTGGGGTTGCTTAAAAGCAATTTTCGCCAGTATACCGGGCTGTTTTCCGGTTGGGTCAAAGACTCCCTGGGCAAGCGCCATGAGCTGGTGCAGCAGAGCGGCCTGACAGAAGATCACTTTGCCAAGTGGTGAGCTGGAATAAAAGGAATAAAAATGGATTTCAATTTACTTATTTCCCACCCTGAATGGCTGCTGCTGGTATTGGCGCCGCTGTTCTTCATCTGTATGGCATTGGAGTGGTTTTTCGGTGACCGCCTCAGACGTTTGCCTGAGAATGCCCGCTATCGGCCGGCGGAGGTTTTCTGTAACTTTGTGCTGGCAGGCATGCACCAGGGCGCCGATATTCTCACAGGGTTACTGCTGGCCAAACTGTATTTGTGGTTATTCGGCTGGCGTTTGTTCGACATTGAGATGAATGGCTGGACCTTTCTGCTGCTGATGCTGGGGCAGGACTTTTGCTATTACTGGTTCCACCGGGCCAGCCACAGATGCCGCTGGATGTGGGCAGCCCATGTAGTGCACCACAGCTCGGAAAACATGAATTTTTCCACCGCCTTTCGTCAGAGCCTGATGTACCCATTGGCGGGCATGTGGCTGTTTTGGCTGCCCTTGGTGATCATAGGCTTCGATCCCAACTGGGTGGTATTTGTGGTGCTGCTTAATCTGGGCCTGCAATTTTTTGTCCATACCCAGGCCATCAAACGTCTTGGGCCCTTGGAGTGGATATTCAACACTCCGTCTCATCACAGGGTGCACCATGGCCGCAATCCTCAGTACATAGATAAGAACTACGCCGGGGTGTTGATCATTTGGGATAGATTATTCGGCAGCTTCGAGCCGGAGCGGGAAACCGTGCGCTATGGTATTACCAAGCCGGTCAACAGCTTTAATCCTGTGACTGTCACCTTTGCCGAATGGCGCGATATGTTGGCGGAAGTAAGCCGCCCCGGGCTTAGTTTCAGGCAGCGTTGGCGTTTGTTGTTTGCGCCGCCGGCCAGTCAGGAGTTGCCCGGCTCCGGCCTCGGAGGATATGCTGATGGCCCTGACAGTTCCAAGGAAGCTAAGGAGTACTGATGAAGCTTTTTGTGTTTGACCATTGTCCCTATTGCGTCAAGGCTATGATGCTGGTGGGGCTTAAGGCGTTGCCGGTGGAGCGGGTCTATCTGCAAAACCATGATGTGGAGTCCAGAATAGCTATGGTCGGCGCCAATATGGTGCCCATTTTACAAAAAGCCGATGGCAGCTTCATGGCCGAGAGCATGGATATCGTAAGCTATCTGGATAATCTGGATGGTAAGCCGGTCATTACCCTTGCCAGCCAGGCCGATGCGGTCAGCCAATGGCAGGAGGCATCCGGTTATTTCAGCAGTCGCTTGCTCTATCCCCGCAGTGTGTTGCTCGGTCTGCCCGAATTTGGCAGCCAAGAGGCGATTGCCTGGTTTACCCAAAACAAGAGCGCCATGATAGAGATGTCTTTCGAGAAAGCGCTTGCGCAAACGGCCGATTATCTTGAGGGCCTGGCTAAGTGTTGGCCGCGGCTCGACTGGCTGCAATTGCCGTCGGAGCGGGGCAATAAGTTGAGTATTGATGATATCAACCTGTTCCCCGGCCTGAGAAACCTGACCATGGTCAAGGGGCTGGTATTCCCGGCCAGAGTGCGTGCCTATATCGAAGAAGTGGCGGCGCTGACTCAAATCGACTTGTACGACGACAGAGCCGTCTGAGCGGCTTTATCTGAGCCAGATAACTACACCCAAAAAAAGACAGGCCAGTGCTGGACCTGTCTTTTTCATTCGTTTTCACTTTAGGGCAAGTGCTACTTTAACCCGGCTTTTTCAACTCAGCTTTTTCAACACTCTCTTTGTTCAACGCTCTCTTTGTTGATGCACTGTGCGTTGTCTGTGCTCCTGAGCACGGCTGGGCTGGCGTCGCTCCGCCTGATGGCGCTGTGGCTGAGCTCGTTGCTGATGCTGCACCTTCGATTGACTCTGAGGCTGATAGTGTCTCTGTGGCTGCTGTTGTTTATCTGCCTGTTGCCGGCGCTTTTCAGCTTGTCTATAAGTAGTGTTAGTGTGCCGGTTTGAGGCCTGTTGCAACTGCCTGTCTCTGGCCTGATGTTTAACCCGCATCGTTTTGTCGGCGGCGTTGGCACTTTTATTGGCACTCCTATATGACGGCTGCTGTGACAGTTGGCGAACTTTTTGTGGCTCGCCCTTATGCATCTTCTCCCTCTTGTCAGCGGCGCGCCATTCGCGGCTATTGTGTTCCCTGCGCTGCTTTAGCTCATGCTGCAACTGCTTTTGTTGCTTGTTTCTGTCCTGATGCAGCCTCTGGCTATGGTTGAAGCTGCGGGCCTGGGATTCATAACGCTTGTGCGGCTTGTTGTATACCGCCTTATTGTAGCGTTGTTGCAGCGCCGGATGACGATAATGGGCGCCCCGTCTGTGGTGCGGGTTATGGCTCCAGCGCTGGGCTCCCTGGCTATAGGCCAGTCTTGGCCGGTAGTGATTATAGTGTTTGTGGCGATAATCGACCCAGATCACTCTGTCATGCCAATGAAAGGCGCTGAAGAAGAAGTTAAATGAAATGCTGACCCCGGCACTGCGCCAGTAAAACGGACTGGAGTGGTAGCGTACATATCCGGGGAAAGGGTCCCAATAGATAGGCGGATAGCTGCTCCAGTGCCAGTGACCATAGACACGGCGACTGTCGTAGTAAGGGACATAGATCACCTCGGTGCGGGTCGGTGCTATCACTATCTGACGTTCGTCGCGTCTGGCGTTGAGGTTACCCAGATCATTTAATGAATCGGCATCCCAGGCGGCTTGCCTCAGGGTTTGAATCCCATCCATCACCCGGCCTTCATCGGCGATAAAGGCTTCGCCCAAACGGGCGGTCCAGTCCAGATCTGTGCTCATCTTGTTCAACACTTCCGGAAAGGCGATAAGCGCCATCACACTGGGATCCCAATCCTGGTTCTCGGCTTCGGCCATCAGGCGTTCATTGCTCCAATGGCTGCGCTGTTTGCGCCATCGCTGTGCCTGCACCAGTTCCAGTGGATAGGTTGAGGCGATGAGCATATGGGTCAACAAGGTGTCCGGATAGAGAGCGATAGGGGAGAGCAGCTGCATCAGCTCGGGCTCCCGGATATCACTGCCGGATTCGGCGCCCTGCAGCGCCGTAGTTGGCAGGCCAAACAGACACAGGATAAGTACACCGTGCTGCAGCCAGATTTTCAGCTTGTTCATGGTTGCCTCCTTTAGGCCGGTATGGTTACCAGCCTGGCAAGTGAGCTAACTGAGGCCTTGCGATGCAATTCCCCATCAGTGGTTTCAGGATAAGTGGCCTTTGATGAACATAAGCTGAAGGCTTTGGGATGGCTAAATGATCTCCAAGCAACTGCCTGGGGGAAGTGGGTAGTGGAACTGAGTCTTTTGAAATGGCAGGAGTACGGCTATTTCCAGACACAGGCGGAACTGTGACCGTTGAAAACAGGGACGTTTTCGTCGAGGCTACATGGACGTATTCACGCCGTGTCACAGGATCGTCTGTGCGAAAGGCGCACCGCAGGTGATTGGCGGCTGCTTAGCCAGAAGCTAAGACCTAGTTTATTGGTGAGTTCTGGCTTAAAGCCATGATAGCCGCTGTGCCAGCGGCCTAAGGTCGTGGTGTTCCACACCACACCGGGCAAGGGGCTTTGCTTGTCCAAAGCCCCTTGCATCCCCAAGGACACCCCGACGTAGCCGAAATCCCCGCTGGCTTATGAAACAAATTGGCTACACTCAGGACTCGCCAAATGCATCCATGCATAAGGGCCAGCTCGCCATCCCAGGCTCTCGCTCATAAGCTTGTTGCTTCGCAACATTCGCCTTGCTCGACCTTCGAGCCTCGACATCCCTGTCTCGGCTACGCCAATTTGCAACAATGCCAGCGGCGGCTCCGAAGGGGGAATTGGTGCAATTCTGTGAGAACTAACTTGTTTGAAGTTACTACCTATATGCCCACAGACATACACCTAATTCCAGGCACAGGCGGAACTGTGACCTTCCGAGCCAGGGATGGCGAGGCAGAGCTTACAGGGACGTACTCGCAGCGTGTAACAGGATCGCCTGTGCGAAAGGCGCACCGCAGGTGATTGGCGGCTGCTTAGCCAGAAGCTAAGACCTAGTTTATTGGTGAGTTTTGGCTTAAAGCCATGATAGCCGCTGTTCCAGCGGCATAAAGTCGTGGAGCTTCGCCCCACACCCGACCAAGAAGGGATCAACAGCAATCCCCTCTTGGATCTCCCTTGCCGCCCCACACGGTGTCGAAAGCCCCTCGGCCTAATGGCGCAAATAACTACCGCTTCAGACGCTCATCCCTGATTCGACTGGCGCTGCTTCGGCATCCAAATCCTTCCATGGATAAAGGCCAGCTCGCCTTCCTTGGCTCGCGCTCATAAACACACTCGCCACCGGCGAGCATTCGCCCTCAGCCACGTTATTTGCGTCAACGGCTTTCTGCGACACCGAGGGGGAATTGGTGCAACTCTTCCCACACAGAGTCGTTTTAAGCTGCAGACATACACCTAATTATCAGGCATAGGCGGGACTGTGACCGTCGAAAACAGGGACGTTTTCGTCGAGGATACATGGACGTATTCACGCCGTGTCACAGGAGCGCCTGTGCGAAAGGCGCACCGCAGGTGATTGGCTACACAGTGGCCGGAAGCTCGGCCAGTACTAGGTGGGACTATGAAAAAACAGAGAATAATGCAAACACCCAGTCAATTCTGCTTCAAAAACAACCCAAATCAGGGTTTTGTTGCCTTTGTCAAAACTTGATCTTTGGCTAATTGTTTTAACATTCAATGCTGGCTATTGTATAACTAATTCAAATGCTTGGCTTTAGTACTTCCTTAAGCTTAAGGCCGAAAGCAGCAACACTTTTCCGTTTTCAGCGGAACGCAGGGACGAACAGAGTTTGGACCCGTGCGGTAGCCATAGCTTTACTTAACGCTTTTGTAGAGCTGGGTTGTAGCGTTTGAAGCGCTTATGACAAGCGCCTCAGAACTGATTTTCTATACAGTATTATTGCCGTTCCAGGAAAAATCCCGGAAATTTGCAGCTAAGTTTGCGCGTTATTTCTGTAACATTTTAGAAAATAACATTAAATTCATAAAGTTAAAAAATACAGCTGGTAGATAATAGGTTTGGAAACCGCGCATGCGCGTTTAGCTGCAAGGGATATTAAGACTAAACTCTATTATATCCAGCTAATACAAACAGATAGCGATGCGCGTTTACACTCCTCCGAGGACTAAAACGCGCATGCGCACTATACAGCTGTTATATTTGTATCAGATTTGGTGGAATTAATGAGCAATATTAATCAGTATGCAACTTGGGAGCTGTTTTTAGGCGAAATTTCTCGGAATATTAGCCCAAGTAAAGAAGAAATAGTGGAATCGTTATCGTTTCTGCAAGAGCGCCAACTGTGCTCAAAAGAGAGGTTTGATGCCATTGTGGCTGTTCGGTATATGGCATCCTATGAGCAAGCCATTAATGAGTACCTTCATCCACCAATGGACTTTAAGCAAGCTAATATTAAAGCCGAGTTAATACACTTTGGTAGCGTTTTTGAGGGGTTACTTGAGGTATTGCTGGTCAATCTATACAAAAATAGAAAAATCACACTAGACAAGTACAATGCTTGGTTTTCTTCATCAACAGCTAATGAATTGGTTATTGATGGTGAGCGACTAGCCAAAAAAAGCAAGCAAGGTAGGGTTCTCGCTATGTCTTTTAAGGCTGTGATAGATAGTCTAAAAGCATGGAATAAGAACGAAAATAATGAGGATTCCGATATGGCTGACCAACTTCGAATGATTGATATGTTACGACAAGAGCGTAATTCAGTTCACGTTAATCAAATGGTAGAAACAAGTATTCAACATGAAGAGTATCGGTTAGTTGAAGTTCGAGAAAAGTGGCTTAAGTTTGTGAGTATCGTAAACAAACAAATATAACAAAGCATTTAAGAGTGATTCGCAACGCTTGGCGTTTTCGCTTCGCTCAAGTATCGCCAAACGCCGCTCACACCTTAATGCGGCGTTAAACGTTTTTATCAACTTCAGAGCAGTAGTATTTAAAGGGGCGAAAATGAGTCAAAGTGTAATTTCGGATAATTGGTCACTGCAAAATATTGGTGAATTATTAATCGAGGGTATTGACGAAAGCAAATCACATTACATAGCAATCGATAAAGAAAATGACAGTTATTCTTACGAAGATAGCTTGAGTGCCATCATTAATACTGAAGCACTGTTTGATTTGCTTACTGATATAATTTTACGTGATCAGATTTTAGTTGAAGAAAAGTTTATCCATGCTTGGAATCATGAAGGTAATCCATTTCAAGAAGCTGTATCTCAAGGTGTCATCCGACCTTATCCTTTTCTCGTGGACTATAAAAGACTGCAAGGACCACGAGACGAATTCATTGACCGTTTGAGTCTAACATCAGATTTAAAGAAAGATCACGAAGAAAACCGTGTAGGTTTTCTTCAAAATAGATATGCTCCTCATGGTTATTTATCCCAAACTTTATGGGGTGGTGCTGGGATGTTGGCTAGAGGTTTTGTTTATGAAAAAGGATATACACCGCACCCTGTGAGAAAGCGTTTTTTTACTGATGCTGGAATAATGGTTTCAAACGAAGACTCGGTGTTAAGACTAAACCGACTAGTCTCAGAGAAAAGAGCCTCTATAGCGTCATTACACAATGCTGGTAGTGAGTTATATGCATTAAATGTAAACATGCTTCCATTGCCAATCAGAGTAATACAAGAGTCAAATACAGCGAGTGATATGATTAAAGTGGCTCTTCAATTAAGAAGTGAGTACCAAGAGCTAAGAGATTGGTTAAATTGCTATCAGCAAGCATTAAGTGATGGCAGCTATAAAGACATGAATAAATTTTCCAAAATTCTTCAATCTATCTCTTTGTACGTTGATTCAACAATTGGCTCCGTAGACTCTAACGCTCCTACATTCACAGCCGGTATTGGTGTACTTAAGGTGGCTGTAAAAGGACAGCCACTAAACACACTAGTAAACCAATTTGGCATTCGTTCCATGGTTAATAAATTGATTCTTAGCCGCAGCGGTACATCAGATCTGAAAAAATATTTAGGCTTCTTTGATCATAAAAATACAGTTGTCGGAATGAAAGTGGTTGAACATTTTTCGCAAAAAAACGTTTAACAAACGCTTTAAGACGGATTCGCAACGCGTGGCATTTTTACTATGCGTTGATTTTAGTGATTTAGGTGGTGTGCGGAAACACGGTATTGCGTTGCTCACCACTTAAGCGGGCGTTAAATGCAACAAATGAAAAGGGAGAACTTGACTAGATTCTCCCTATTTAATACAAGAATTCGGTTACTTCTCAGTTTCTTCTTCTTGGCTTGTTGACATAATACTTTTAAGCATTTGGTCTGCAGATTCTTTTGCTTTTTCGTTGAGAATCTGTGTTTCTTTTTCAATGTCTACTTCCCCACGAGCCATGATTCGGTTCACTTTTGCCCAACTCCCAACATCTTGTGGAGTTACGTGAGCATCTTTGTGAGCTCTATTAATAGCTTTAGCTGTAACTGTGTTAGCAACATCAGTATCGTACTCATTCTCGAGGTTCGTATAAGCACTCATTTCGTGGAGAGTGCGCCCTGTTCCAGTGCTTTCAGTCATCATTGACTCCTATTTGGAAGTTAAGGTTTATTTAGTTAAGTTAAGGGTTGCGTAATACACTTTGCGAAAAGATGAAATATCTAGGGCTGTAATTTCAATATCAGACTCTTGGAATAAAGCAGCAATAGCATTATCTGAAAAACCAGCATCATATAAACTCGCAACTTTTGATAGTCCATCAAACGTGTTCGAGTTATGTGCTATGTCGTTTTGAGGTCTTTCTTCAAGGCGTTTGAGACGTTGAGATACTGCAGGTGCACTGATTCCAAAGGATTCAGCGATTTTTGCTTGCGAAACACCCTTATCACGTAGCACCTGAATTGCTTGATTCTTTTCATCTCTAGTTAACTCAGCAAAGTCTTTTGAGGCGTCAGCACTCTCTGAATTAGCTTCATTAACAACTTTTGCTGCTACAGCTGCTACAGCTGCACCCATAACCCATGGAATCATGTTATTCGCTCCAGTAAAACACAAGTTAAGCTTAATTAAGGTTAATTTTCCTGTCAAGTTGCATTTAACAAAGCGTTTAAGACAGATTCGCAACGCTTGGCATTTTTGGTTTGCTTTGAATTTCGTGTTTACGGCACAATGGTTTAGGTAAGGTGGTGGCGTTGCTCACTACTTAACGCGGCGTTATGTTTCGACAGGGATCGAGTAAATGAAGCTTATTGGAAGTAAAATGGAAAGTGACTTCCGTGAAGAGTTGATCCGATCCAACGAGGCGCTTCAAGCCCGTGATTCCAAGTTAAGAATGGCACTAGAGTCTGAAGGTCATGACTACATAAATTCTTATGTTCTGCATTACGTCCCTGAGCAGCTCGAAGACCTATACACGGTGTTGGTAGGTGGGACTTACGTAGTTGACGTAGAAATCGATAAGTACGACGGCTCTAAGAGCCCAACAGTTCAGAGGCATGAGCTAAAACCCTATCTGCATGGGTTAAGTAAAATGAATCAAGTTAGGTTGGCGGTTGCGCAGGACTTGGCATGTTCAAAAACATAACAAACAAAGGCAGCATCGCCCTGCGGGCTGGACGCGCTAACGCGCGCCGCTGCTTTGGGCGTTGATATGATTCCCTTTGTCAAATAGGTAAAAGTGTCCTTACCGGAGACCCAAAAATCTCCGGTAAGGACACTCTGACAGTTGGACTTTGGCGAGTAAGTGTCGGCGGTTGACCTTGCTGATATCCGCGAGTTTGGTTATTCGCATTACTTGTGTTCGCCGCAGGAGCCTTGCCTCAGTCTAGGAGCGCGGATGTGACCGCTTAACGCCCTCGAGGGTTGCTCGCACCGCTGCCGCCGTCCGGCGCTGCCAGAGTGATTTTTAAATGTAATTCAGTACGCTTGTTGTGGCATATCGGCATCAAAACCTTGGGCTAAATCCCAAATGTAGCCTGTCAGTTCGCGAGCCACAGCGGTAACGACTTTATTGTATTCTTTGCCTCTTGCTTTTAAGGCATGAAAACGTCGACATAGGCGCTGCTGGATTTCCCATGAGCGAGTTTGCAGTTTGATGGAGTGCTCTTGTTGGCGACTTTCCAATTCCCTCGAGACCCGAGCGGGGAAACGATAGGCCCAGGCCGATTCAATAAGGATGCGTCTGGCGTGGCTATTGCCGCACTTAGTGATGCCACCACGTCGTTCCCGCTGACCACTGGAGTGTTCGCTGGGTGTCAAACCGACAAAGTTCATCAGTGAACGCGGAGAAGCAAAGCGTCTGAGGTCACCCAGTTCTGCCAATAGGGTCATAGCGGATAAGAAACGTACTCCACGCAGTACCGTCAGACGTTGCACCAGTGGGTACCAACGCCAGCTTTCGGCCAGGCTTTGCAGTTCCAATTCCAGCCGTTGCAAGCGCTCATAGCGCTCGGTAACGATATGAATGTAATGCTGAAAGGTGATTTTAGTCGCACTTTGTGGAAAGTTGATATCAGCCAGGTGGCGTCGATAGGCCTCGGTCCAGTTTTGCCGACCTGTGCAGGGATGACCATGACGCAGCAGAAAGGATTTCAGCCGTTGCCGTGCCTGGCGCAAATCGAGCATGGCATCTTCCCGGCAGCGGATAAGGTCGCGGATAGCTTCATCCCGCTCATCCGGAACATAAATAGAGTGCAAATCGCCACTACGCGCTAACCTGGCCAATGTCATGGCATCGCGTTTATCGGTTTTGACCCGGTCGCCCGGAGCTTTGGGGATGAGTGCCGGCGCTACCACCCAGCATTCAATACCACGGCGCAACAGATGGCGATAGAGCCAGAAGCCACAGGGACCAGCCTCATAAATAACACAGAGCTTGCTGGTCTTGACTGTTTGATTTTTAATGAGTTTATCGAATGAACGCAGGTTGGTTGGGATTGTGCCATGGTAATGCACGGTCTCAGCAGACTTATCAGAAACCCAGGCCACGTCAGCGGTCTCCTTGTGTACGTCCAACTCGATAAAAAGTGTGTTAGCTTTAGACATGTCGGCCTCCTGTGATTGTTTGCCTATTGGATCAACAAACAGTGTGGCTCTGGTTTAACTAATCCACGAGAAAACACGGAGGCCGACACCTGCACAGGGAATCATTATGTCTATGCATAAAAAAGGAATATGAGCATGGTCGACATTAACCGAAAAAAAGAGCTACGGTATTTGTTCTTGCACAAGCTGTACGAACTGACCAATGGAAGTGAGCTAAAAAGGATTGCGAAAGAAGATGTTGCTAAGCACTTTGATGTTACGCCACAGGAAACCCGCGATATTTGGAAGTACCTGAAAGGTGAATACCTCGCCGAACCTGTGAATATGGCCGTGTCGATTACTCATGATGGGGTCGTGGAAATTGAAAGGGCCGTAACTGAGCCAGATAAACCAACGCAGTATTTTCCACCCGTGAACATAATTAACGTTCATCAAATGCATGGCTCAGTAATTCAACAAGGAACAACAAATAGCACCCAAACAGTACAAATAACAAATGCTGAAAAAATAGCGATTAATGAATTTATTGGAAAGTTGAAAAGCGCCTTGCCAGAACTAAACTTGGATGATTCTTCGCATTCAGAAATTTCAGCTGATATAGCAACAGTCGAAGCACAAATTGGTTCGGAAAGGCCAAAGGGTGGAATCATAAAGGAAAGTCTTCTTTCCATTCAGCATGTTCTTGAAGGCGCAGCAAGTGCCGTTCTCGCTCACCAATTACTCCCATACATTCCGGCACTTCTTGCTAGTTTTGGTGGATGAAAATGCATAACAATCGGCTTCACTGGATTCACTCGCTGCGCTCGCTCTCCAGTAGGTCTGGGCGTTATGCGCTAAGGAGGAAAAATGACCGTTCATATCAGTACAGCAACAGTTTTCGCTTATGAAAACCGAAACAACAGAATGAACCTTCATTTTAACCCCATGGTTAATTTCGAAGACTGCTGGGAGTTTCCGTCAGGTTATCTAGAGAATGTACGTTGGGAGATAAAATCTGATGTATTCGGAAATCATGTGTTTGATTGTGCAATTAGTGGGTCTTCATTGCTCGAAAGCGCATTAAACGGAAATGTACTTGAGTTTCATTTAACGGTTAAAGATGTTCCTTTTGCTTATGATAATTCAGCTTGTTGGCTAAAATTTTCTGCGACACTTAATTCGCATGTTTATCGTGAGTTTCACAAAGAGTTTTGGGGTGTAGTTAAAGCAAGGTGGTCAAAAGGCTTACGTTAACCACGCGCATAACAAACGACTATGGCGTCAATCCTTTATTTTGGGAACCGAGAATATGGACACCCAGCATTAATGGCGCGGTAGTTAGCCTCCGACTGTGCTTTGTTTAAGCATTTAACAAGGAGGTTATTATGCCGCGCTCTCGCCGAACTCAAATCAGCCTTGAAGATACACCTTACTACCACTGTTGCAGCCGCGTGGTACGGCGTGCCTTTTTGTGTGGTGATGATGCCTACTCGGGTAAAAATTATGACCACCGCCGTGGTTGGGTGGAATCGTTATTGTTTGAACTGGAAGCCGTTTTTACCATTGATGTGGCCGCATTCTCCATCATGAGTAATCATCTGCATCTGGTGTTGCATATTGATATAGAGACAGCAAACCGATGGACAGACAGAGAAGTGCTTTGTAGTGCTCAAATCCCCTACCGGTGCTTGAACGCAGACCGAAAGAAGATTAAGTTATTGTTTTACAGTGGGTGGCTTGAGTTTTTGGGGAATCATTATGTCTATGCCTCTGAAGAGTTCGAGTTATGTACAGTAAAGTAAAAGCTCAGGATGAAAAGAGAGATAAACAATGGGATCGTTTAGATTCGATTATCTCTCGGAACTTTTCCGCTTCATATATGAGCAATGCTAAGTGGGTAAAGCTTTTCAAAGCAACTTGCTCATTGTACCCGAGTGTTAGTGAGATCAATTATAAACTTGTCCATTCAGGTGATGTAAAGTCTTCCATTATTGAGCAATACGAAGAACAAATTGATGAGCACTGGTTTATCGAGCCATCAATATACAAAGAGATTGAATGGATAGAATTTACATTTGATCTAAATCCAAAGCTTATAGAGTTTGTAAAAATAATTGACCAGTTAGGAAAATATGAAATTCAGCATACAACTACTGGTTTACGGATAATGGGCTATGCAAAGGCATAACAAGGCGCAGCAACGGACTGGCAAAGCTGTGCGCGGCGTTGGTGCCCAGAGGAGTTATGAGTATAAATCTAGAAAAGCACCGAAGAATGGAATTACGTAAGGCTACGGGAACTCGTGTTATTAGTCCGCCCAAGCCGGTTTCATTCCATCGCGGCCCCGAATACTTGGTTGCTCATGCATGCTTCAACTGCCGAAAAAGTTACAAAAGGCCTGTTGAGTACTCTGATAAAGAGCCAACTCCATGTCACCCATGCCCAGATTGTGGCGAATGTATGCATGAGATGGGGCGTAGCTTCAAGGCACCGAAGGCAGGTGATAAGAGGCAGTGGCGTAAGGTACAAATTCTGTTCGCTGCTGGCTTCCGGTTCGTTGGCTGCGGTTCCCATGAGGGTGCGAGGCTGCCCACTGAGCTAAGTGAGTTAGAAGATTTCTTAATCAATAATCAGGTGCATCCGCTAAAGGTAGCAGCACCTAACAATCTAATGCTGCCGGATGGTTACCGCGGTGCGGCAATCGCCGCAAGTTAGGCCGAGGAAGATATTATGAGAATTTGGCTCCTCGCTTTTTTAAGCCTCCTGTTACCAGGTTGCTCTTCGACGAATAAAACTACCTATCAACCTGTTTGTTTTCAATCTGTAGAACAAGCAATAAACATGGGGGAATCCCTGATATCTGCGGGATATTTTGAAAAAGTAAGTTACTGGGTTAACGGAGACCCCAGTATACCTGTTCGTGGGTTGGGTTTGGAATGGGATGGATTCGAACATTCAAAGTATTGTCCCAGCGGCGGGTATCCTGTCCTCATCTCTTACCTGGATAAGGATGAACTTGGGAACTCTGAAATAGTAATTAAATGGGCTCAAATAGTTTTTAAAAATATGCTTAAGGAACGAGGCATTGAAACATAACGAGTGACGGTGGCATTCCGTCAATAAGTATTTCACTAATTGTGATAGCTTTCGTCTCATTTGGGTTCGATTTTTCATCATGGTATTGAGCATAACTAACAACTTTCGCATATAGGCTATCAACGCTACTTAGGGCAGCGGTTATTTCCCGAGGAGGGATTGGTACAATTCTGCAAGAATAGTGTTGCTTGAAGTTGCTTATATTCCCGCAGACATACACCTATTTTCCAGGCTCAGGCGGGACTGTGACCTTCCGAGCCAGGGATGGCGAGGCAGAGCTTACAGGGACGTACTCGCAGCGTGTAACAGGATCGCCTGTGCGAAAGGCAGTTCTCGGACGTCCTGTCCTTCACTGCATTCAGGCTTCCTGCCTATCCGCACCGCAGGTGATTGGCCACAACTTAGCTAGCCGCTAGGATCAAGTTCATTGGTGAGTTTTGGCTTGAAGCAATGCTAGCCACTGTGCCAGTGGCCTAACGTCGTGGAACAAATGCATTCATGCACAACGGCCAGCTCACCATCCCTGGTTTGCGCTCGAAAGCATGTTGCTGCTCAACTCTCACCGTCTCACGGAATTGTCTGTGCGAAAGGGCAGTTCTCGGACATCCTGTTCTTCACTGCATTCGGGCTTCGTGCCCATCCCAGCGGCAGGCTGAAACATCCATTGCCGGAAACTTGGGCTGTGCTTGTTGGCACATCAAGGGGGGCATTATCGCCATTTGGCAAGATTAGCCTTGTTTGAAATCGGTAAGGGTGGGGAATGAATGTACTATTCCTCAATCTCAACTTCTGGGTAAAAACAGGGTGAAGCGGGCGCCACCCAGGGGAGATTGATCTATTTGCCACTGGCCTTGGTAGCTCTGCAGCAGATCTTTGACTATCGCCAGTCCTATGCCATGGCCTTGTTGGTAGTTATCGGCTCTGACACCGCGCTCGAACAGCTGGGTTTTCTGCTGCTCTGTAATGCCTGGGCCATCGTCTTCGATGCAGAGGTTCAGCCCTTTTTCGCTAACCCAGGTTTTGAGGGCGACCTTGCTGTTTGCTGCCTTGCAGGCGTTATCCAATAGATTGCCGAGGAGTTCGGCCAGGTCGGCTTCATCACCGTAAAACAGGGCATTTGTTGCCAGGTCAGCCTCAAACTCCAGTACCTTGTCCGCATAAATCTTGCCAAGGGTTCGCAGCAGTTTGTCGGCCACGATTTTGCTGTTCACCCCTTGGTGCCAAGCGCCGCTGCCGGCACTTTGGGCTCGCTTCAACTGGTGCCCTATGCTGGCGTTAATTTGGCTGATGGGCTCTTGGGCATCGCTCGGCAAAGACTTGAGGCTTTGCAGTACCGCCAGCGGCGTTTTCAGGCTATGGGCCAGATCCGACAGGGCGTTGCGATAACGTTGGCGTTGGCGCTGCTCGTTGCTTATCAGGGCATTGAGCTGGGTCGCGACCTGTTGCAGCTCCTTGGGATAGTCGCTGCCGAGATGTTGCCGTTTGCCTTGCTCAACCGCTTCGAGCTCGGCGCGAAAGCGCGCCAGTGGTTTGAGTGTCCACCAGAGCCAGCCACCTTGTACCAGTAACAGGAACAGCATCAATAGTCCCAGGTATTGCCAGAGCTGGCGGCTGAAGGCGCCTTGGGTTTGCTCAAAGCCGGTCTGATCTTTGATGATGTGTACGGTAAAGGGAATATCCCGGCCGTTATCCGATGCCGAGGCAAAGCTGGCGCTGAAGCTGTAACTGAAGTGAGGCTTGCCCAGGAGAAGCATTTCGCCAAAGCGGCCTTCTCCGAGTGGTGGGCTTGGAAGCTTGCCCGGAGGCGGCATACCGATAAAGGAAGGCGAATGCCATACCAGTTTGCCTTGGCTGCTGACCAGGGCGTAGAGCCCGGATTGATCTATGTTGAACTGTTTGTCCTGTAATTGATCCGGCAGAACCAGTTCGCCCTGTTCCACTTCTGCCAATGCCAATACTCCATAAAGGGCGGCGCTGAGTTCATCTTTTACCGCGTGGGTCAATTGGGCACGAAAGGCATCGCTCAGGGTCACGCCGATAAGCGGCAAGAGTACCAGATTCAACAGCAGGGCGCTGATCACCAGCCGGCCCTTGAGTGAACCGGGCAAAAGCCTGGCAGGCAAGGGCTTCATCAGGGGTTTTCTCTGACAGGAAGCGCGTTGAGGCGATAACCCTGACCACGCAGGGTTTCAATAAGCCCAAGCGTGCCCTCGGGATCCAGCTTCTTGCGCAAACGGCGAATAAATACCTCAATCACATTGGAGTCCAGATCAAAGTCCTGATCATAGATGTGCTCGATAAGCAGACTCTTGGAAGTGACTTCTCCCTGATGCAGCATCAGATACTCGAGCAATTTGTATTCGGAGGCGCTGAGGCTGACGTTGTGTTTGCCGAGTCGCACTTCACCGCTGCTGGTATTCAGGGTGACAGGGCCACTTTGCAGCAAGGGGCTGGCCTTACCGGCGCTGCGGCGGATTAAAGCCTTGATCCTGGCGGTGAGTTCCATGGGGTGAAAGGGTTTGGTGAGGTAGTCATCACCGCCGGCATCCAAGCCTTCCACCTTGTCTTGCCAGCCATCTCTGGCGGTGAGGATCAGCACAGGGTAATCCAGTCCCTTGGCACGCATCTGTTCAATCAGTGCTATGCCGCTGAGTTTGGGCAGGCCGATATCGATAATGGCGGCATCATAGGGATATTCTGCCGCCAGAAACAGGCCTTCTTCGCCGTCTGACGCCGTATCCAGATTGAAACCTGCCTCTTGCAGATGCTGTTTTAAGTTGGCCTGTAAGGCGGCATCATCTTCTACCAATAACAGTCGCATAAGCTGTTTCCTGTCAGTTTGCCTGCAGGCGGCCGCTGTGGGCATCCACAGAGACATAGACAATTCGGCCGCTGTCCTGCAGCAGTTTGACCCGATAACCCGGGTTGCCGTTGACCTTCACAGACTGCACCCTGAGTACCTTACCGCCATAAGCCTGCTTCACCAGTCTGGCGGCTTCATCGCCGCTGCGGACTTTCAGCTTGGCCTCCTGGCCCTGAGTCGTTCGTTCCGGCTTGGCAAAGGGGCCGGCATGCAGGGGCTGAGCGAAAGCCAGCGACAGCAATAGCATGCTTGCCGCGATAATTCCGCTTGAGTGATAAGCTTGATGCTTGATTTTACTGCCCCTTTTCATGGTTTTGCCCTTTTGGAAACACTTGGCCCAGTGTAAAAGATCCCCGCGGTGGATGAAATAGCCAGCCGGGTCTTCACTCTCTATCTGTCTTACCCCGGTTTTCGCTCTGGCCCGGTCAGTTGTACTCCTTCCAAGATGAACATCGGCTGACAGAAACCGTTCATCTCATGTTCACCCAGGCTGACTTTTAATAATGCTAAGGAAGGTGCGAATAAGTCCTCGTGGCACTCTGGCTTGCACAGCAATTGGCGTTCAAGGCATCTGACTGAAGGCATGCCGGGGCCTGTCGAAGTCGGATAACGCAGAGAGCCGGTTGCTGTGAAAGCCCCGAAGGGCGTGGCTTACAGACCTGCCTGCTATGTTGTGCTTCTTGCAAAGGACTAGGGCCATTTGCTGCGAACCACGCCTTGCATCCAGGCCTGTAAGCCGACGCAGAGCACACATGGGACTTGTTCGCACCTTCCCTAAGTCAAATAACCCGGATAAGCGCAAGAAGCGCCCTGTGGAGAAGCACTATGAAATTATTATCTTACACTGTATTTAGCCTGTTGCTGTTTTTGGCTCTGTTTTGGGGGGCGCCTGCAGCCTATGCCAAGGAGCCTGTCGGCGGACAAGCCTCAATCGGCCAAAAAGCGCAGCAACCAAGCGATGAACAGGATAGCTCAGGCGCCGAGCTACGGGCGGCACAACACAGGCAGTTGCTCAAGCAACTGCAGCTGGAGTGGCAATCTACCGGAGCTCAAGTTTCCGGTGAGCGCATGACCCGCGAGCAGATGATTGCCAAGAAACAGAAACTGCCCGAGAGCCAAGCCGCGCCGCAGCGGATGGTTTCCATGGCGGCCCACAGCTATTATCATGAGTTCAGCTTTTATGAGGCGGCCAGCTACCTTTATGACGATTATGACTCTGATGGCTTTTATCGCAGCTTTGCGGTGCGCTTCGATGCCGATGTTTACGGCAATGATCCGGCCGAGTCTGTGCCGGTTTATGCCGAGCTTTATCTAAGCCGCAACGGCGGTGACTGGGAGCATTACTACAGCACTGAGGTGTTCTACATTCAGGGAGACAGTACCTAGGATGACTTTGAAGTGCTCACCACGTTGGAGAGCGGCTATCCCAGCGATCACTATGATGTGCTGATCGATCTCTATGAACCCGGCTACAGTGACATAGTGGCGACCATAAGTTCTTATGAAAGCAATAGCCTATATGCCTTGCCGCTGGAAAGTCGCGAATGGGACAGAGATGATGGCGCGACCGTGATAGTCGATGCCGGCGGCAGCCTGTCAGTGGTGGCGCTCGTAAGTCTGGTACTGCTTGGCGGCTTGCGTTACAGACGCGGCCGAGTTGCCCCCTGAAATCACAAAATTTAACTACACAGGCCGGGGTCTCCCCCGGCCTGCTTCTTTCCGGGTTCCCAACGGGGGCCGGAATGGGTCAACAAGGTTTACTCCTGTTGGCCTTTTATTTAGAGGCTTGCAGGATCACAAACTTACCATTGGAGGCTATGGTCTTGCAGTTGCCGAACAGGCGCTTGAGCTTGATGTGGTAGCCCAGGTGACGGTTGCCGACCACATGCAGTATGCCGCCGTTCACCAGACGCCGTCTGGCATCGAGGAACATCTGCCAGGCAATATGATCTGTGATGGCCTCTCCCTGATGAAACGGCGGGTTACAGAGCACCAGATCCGGTGCGACGCCGGCGCTCAAATGACTCAGACAGTCGTCCCAATAGAAGTGGCCGCGTTCGGCTTCAAAGCCATTGCCCTGCCAGTTGAGCCGGGCACTTTCCACGGCCATCTCTGAGTCATCGACAAAGTGAATGCTCGCCTCGGGATAACGCTTGGCCGCCGCCAGCCCCAAAACGCCATTGCCGCAGCCCAGGTCCACCACAGAGCTAAACTCACCTTCGGGGAGGTTGGCCAACATTAAACGGGCGCCGATATCCAGTTTGCCGGCGGCAAATACATTGCTGAGATTACAGATATTGAGGCCGAATTCGCCAAGGGGCCACTCGCTGGGGGCAGGCAATTCGCGTGCCTGGCCATCGGCGAAGGCGGTTATCACCCGGGTCTTTTTCCATGCCAGACTGGCGCTGGCCTGGCCCAGATGTTTGCCAATCAGGGCCAACAAGGCTTGATTGATGGATTTGGCCTTGGCGCCAATCAACACCCGGGTACCGGCGGGAAGCATATTGGCCAGCAGGGTCAGCTGCCAGGCAAAAAAGTTGAGGTTCTTGGGCAGCTTCAGCAATATGGTATCGGGTACACAAGCAGGCATTTCCCGACTGTTTAGCCAGTGAATGTCGGCAGTGCTGAGATGGTTTTTCTCAAGATTCTGTCGAGCGCCAAGGTGAGACGTGCGGGCATCCGAGCTCCAGTGAACCTTTGCATCGGGATAACGTCGGCGAATGGCGCACAGCAGGGCACCAAAGCTGTCGTTGATAATAAGCACAGATTGAGGTGCCTCTTCCTCGGCGAGCTGTTTGAGCAGGTGTTCATCGGCGGCATCCCAGGCCTGGAGGTTGGATTCCTGCTCTTCGGGATAGCGGTGCAGAGTGAGCTGAATATCAGCGGCTGAGAACTGGCTGGTCATATAACTGGGCTTAAAGGACGAATTTGCGCGGATTATCGCAAATACTGGCGCTCAAGGCGATATTTGCGAAAATCTGCCTTGGTCATTATCTAATAGAGAAGGCTTAAGCCCGGCAATAAGCCACAGAGAAACAATGCCATGAAGTTCAAAGGTGAGTTCAAATATGAGT
Source organism: Shewanella sp. Iso12 (assembly GCF_012030025.1). Taxonomy (NCBI): domain Bacteria; kingdom Pseudomonadati; phylum Pseudomonadota; class Gammaproteobacteria; order Alteromonadales; family Shewanellaceae; genus Shewanella; species Shewanella sp. Iso12. The sequence goes on along the minus strand of NZ_JAAUHW010000009.1, from coordinate 108,962 downwards.
TCAAAAGAGATACAGCAGTCGCTGTTTGCGCTTGAGCCTGGGTCATCTGCTGAGTCGGCAACAGGCGTGCAACGGTTTGAGCAGCCGCCTATGTTGCTGGTGCGCGGTTATCTCAATCCAGCACAGCAGGATGCCATTTGGCGCGAGGCGGAGCATTATCCTCTGACTCGCCCCGAGCTTGAGATATTCGGTAAGCGTCACGCCATTCCCCGTACTCAGGTGTGGTTTGGCGATCACGGCTGTGATTATCGCTACTCAGGGTTATTGGTTCGGGCGCTTCCCTGGCCCAAATATCTGTTACGGCTAAGGCAAAAGCTGGATCGGGACTGGCAGCTTGGCAGCAACGGCGTGCTGGTAAACCGTTATGCCGATGGCCGCGACGCCATGGGTTGGCACAGCGACGATGAACCTGAGCTGGCAGAGGGGGCCGATATCGCGTCAATCAGTCTGGGCGCCGGGCGCGATTTTGATTTGAGACACAAGCAAAGCGGCGAGAAGCTGCGGCTGAGGCTTAACTCGGGCGATCTCTTGTTGATGCGCTGGCCGATGCAGCAGGAGTGGCAACATGCTTTGCCAAGAAGGCTGAAACTCACAGAGCCCAGGCTCAATCTCACCTATCGGCGGCTCAAACCGGGTTTTCATCCTCCTGGTGGTTGAAAATTGTCGGATTGATCTTTGTTCGCCGACGCAGTAACCTGCCGCCAATCCCAACAGCTTATATCAGGTTTTACCATGTCCGTTGCCCAGACCATAGAGCAGAAGTTGCGCCTCGCCCTGACGCCGAGTCATATAGAAGTCATCAACGAGAGCCACAATCACCATGTGCCGCCTAATTCAGAGACGCACTTCAAGGTGATCATTGTCAGTGAAGCCTTTAATGGCAAGCGTCTGCTGGCTCGCCATAGAGAAGTGAACCAGGCATTGGCGGAAGAACTGGCCAATGGCGTGCACGCTCTGTCCATGCATACTTATACTCAGGCCGAATGGGATGCTCAAAGCGCCGTGCCTGAGTCGCCCAAGTGCCGTGGTTAAAAGTCCTGGCTTGATAAACCGCCTCCAGGGGCTGCATTTGTGTTTTGGCGCTGTAATAATAGCGCTTTGAGACACGAAACCATTTAACAGTGCAAGCCAGCTTGCCATCCAAGGGAGAATACCCATGCCATTGTTAGACAGCTTTACCGTGGACCATACCAAGATGGAGGCACCGGCAGTGCGGGTGGCCAAGACCATGAGCACACCAAAGGGCGATACCATTACGGTATTTGACCTGCGTTTTTGCGCGCCCAACAAGGATATTCTCAGCGAGCGTGGCATTCATACTCTGGAACACCTGTTTGCCGGCTTTATGCGCGATCACCTCAATGGTGACGGAGTGGAGATCATAGATATTTCGCCCATGGGTTGCCGCACCGGCTTTTATATGAGCCTTATCGGGACACCGGCAGAAGGCCGGGTTGCCGATGCCTGGTTGGCAGCCATGGAAGATGTGCTCAAGGTACAAGATCAAAAGGCTATTCCTGAGCTGAACGAATACCAGTGCGGTACCTATCAGATGCATTCTCTGGAGCAGGCGCAGGATATTGCCCGCAATATTATTGCCGCCGGTGTCAGCGTTAACCGCAACGACGATCTCAAGTTGAGTGAGGAACTGCTGAAGCAGCTCTAATCCCACCCGGCTTACCTCGCTCAATCAAGCGGCTTGATAATTACTCAAGTCGCTTTTTTTTTGTCCGCAAATCAGTTAGTTTACAAAAATATAACATCAAATGTGCGGTAACTGCTGATAGGGGATTGGGATATGAGTCAGAGGCGTGGCTTGCTTAAGGTGAGTGCAGTGGCCGGTTTGGTGAGCGGGAGTTTGGCCGGGCCGTGGGCGCACGCTTCCGAACCTTTGGCTGCTGACCATCCGGCTTTTGAGCCCGCAGCAATCAATGCCATGTACTATGACTCGGCCGAGCGGCAATTGACCGCCGGTGGCGAGCTTATCCCAACCTTGCCGGGCAGTTTCAGTATCCGCGGCGCCGGTGGCAGCGGCCATTCCGGAATGGCTATTATCGAAGACAGGGTCAATCTGGCGCCGGCACCTTATTCTGCACCTTATCTGTGGCAACTGCCGGATCCCGATACCCTGGTTGCCAGCTCGGCCAATGCCGCCGGTAGCTTGCTCTATGGCGGTAGCGGCAGTTTTGGTGTTTTGGAAACGCAAAGCCTGGGGTTGCATGATACTCCGGGCAAGAGTGTGCGGCTTCAGGGCAATGAGGATAAAGGTTGGGGCGCCGAGGGCCGCGGTCTGATTGATGCCGATGACTATAAGGTATTGCTGCAGGCGAGCCACAGGCGCCAGCAACCCTGGCAGGAGCCGAGAAGCGCCGAGCAGGGGCAAGACGACAGCCAGACCAAGGTCCTTTTCAAGATAGCGGCCAACAGCTTGCCGGGTGCCCGCAGTCGGCAACATACTGAATTCAAGTATCAGTATTCACAGCAGCGGCAGTTTTTGCCGGGAATGGGGCTGACGGCTGCCGATTGGCAACTGAATCCTGAGTTAGTGTATGGCGCTGCCACGCAGGATAGACTCAAGAGCCGCAGCCACAGATATCAGCTGTCACACCGCGTTGAGCCTACTGCCGGTTCCCGGGTGTTTACCGAGCTTTACTACCATAGCCATCACAGCTCGCAGTTGCAGATGAGTTTTGCCAATGGCGCCTTTATTCAAGGTGACGTGCTTGAGCAATTGGCGGCCTTGGATGCCGCTGCTATCGGCGTGGTTTCATTGGTCGACTTTCGCCGTGATGATGACTTCGAGGCGATGGGGATCCAGACTCAGGCCATTACTCAATATGGTCGCCACAAGGTGAGTTACAGTGCCCGCTGGCACAGAGACAAGGCCGAGCTGGCACCCGGCCTGGGGAGTTGGTTATGGCAGGATGGACTACTGAGTGATACTGCGCAGAGTCTGAGTATCAGAATTGATGACAAGGCCAGTGTCTGGAGCTCGGCGGTGACGGCTGAGCTCAACTGGTCGGCCGTGACTCTGGAGCTCGGCGTCGGCTATGAAGATGTCAGCTTGGAGCGCAGTAGCGAAACAGTGCCGCTTTCAGCCGCGGACTTCTCCGAAAGTGAATGGTTACCCACGGCCAAGCTCAGTTGGCGCGGGGAGGCACTGAGCCTGTTCATCAGTGCCGGCAGGGCCTGGGCGGCGGCGAGCCCCGGCAACCAGGGGCAAAGCTCCCAGCAAGCCTGGCAATATGAACTCGGTGGCCGCTTTGAGTCAGGTAGGCTGAAAAGTGCACTGAGCCTGTACCAGCGAGACTTCGACAATCTGCATTTTGATTGCACGGCAAATAGCTTCTGCGACCCAGCGCTGCGCCTCAATCAATACAATCTCGGAGAAGTGGATGTCAAAGGCGCCGAACTGGCGCTCAACTACAGCCTGGACTCAGGCACTGTCAATTGGCCCATGGGGCTCAAGTACCATTACACCCAAGCCAAGGCGCAGCACTCGGGTTGTCTTATGCTGAGCGGACCTTGCCTGATGGCCGATAAGCAGTTGCCCTGGTTGCCCGAGCATGCCTTGAGTCTTCATCTTGGGTTGGAGTGGGACGGCTTTAAGGCCAGGGCTCTGGGTATATATCGTTCAGAAGTGGCAAGCCTTACCCCTCAGGTGACGGCAAAGGACAGCATGCAACTGGATCTGCTACTGAGTTATGACTTCAACTCAAAACATCAGCTCTATTTTCGCGCCGAAGATCTGCTCGATGACGCGAGCCCGTTACGTGAAGATGACACCGGCTTATTGGCAAGTGTTGGCAGACGTTTACAGCTGGGCTATCGGATAAAATTTTGAAGCAGAGCCTCCCCGGTAAGGCCGGGGAGGTGAAATAAGTATTTTCGACTATTTGGTTGATTAATTCTTTAAAAATGAAAAGTATAACTTTATGAGTCAGGACAAAATCCTGCCTTTCGCCCGCTTGTCGCTATCTCCGCTTGTTCAACTCCGCTCGATTCTCTCTTGGTCGCTTTGAAAGCAGGTTAAAACACTACAATTTTCGTGGCGATAGCGTTGCAATTGGGGTAAAATGCGCGCGACCAGCGTGATTGCGATCGCATTTCTGTGATAAATCTGCGCTAGCTCAACGCTCGATTTTTTGTGTGAGAGTCGGGGGTTAGCAGGAACGCGGCGCATTGTCTTTCCTTCAAAACGTAGTGCATGTGGATATGATTACAATTAAGAAAGGATTGGATTTGCCTCTAGCAGGCGGACCAAAGCAAGTTATCCATGATGGCCCAGCCATTAAACACGTAGCTACTTTGGGTGAAGAGTATATTGGCTTACGTCCAACGATGAAGATCAAAGTGGGCGATAAAGTGCAAAAAGGTCAGGTGATTTTTGAAGATAAAAAGAATCCTGGCGTCAAATATACGGCTTTGGCCAGTGGCACAATATTAGAAATCAACCGCGGCGCCAAACGTGTTCTGCAGTCAGTCGTCATAGAGATCGAAGGGGACGAAGCCGTCTCTTTTGCCAAGTATGATGCCCAGGCTCTGGATACTCTGGAACCGCAGCAGGTTCGCGACAATCTGATTGAATCAGGTATGTGGACCGCATTGCGCACCCGTCCTTTCAGTAAGGTGCCGGCAGTGGATGCGACAGCAGCGGCTATCTTCGTGACAGCCATGGACACCCAGCCACTGGCAGGTGACCCTCAAGTTGTTATCGCTGAGCATAAAGACGATTTCGTCAACGGCCTAAAAGTACTGGCCCGACTGACAGACAAAGTCTTCGTCTGTAAAGCACCAGGAGCAGACATTCCAGCGGGCAATGCCCAAGTGGAAGAGTTTGCCGGTCCCCATCCAGCGGGTCTGCCTGGAACTCATATCCACTTCTTGATGCCTGCCTCTGCCCGTCGCAGCGTATGGTACCTGGGTTACCAGGACGTCATCGCGATAGGTCAGCTGTTTACCACAGGTGAACTGAACAACCAGCGCGTTGTGGCCATCACTGGCCCTAAAGCCAAGAACCCTCGCTTGGTACGCACTCTGCTGGGTGCCAGCACTCAGGCCCTGACCCAAGACGAAGCCGATGGCCAAGTTCGGGTTATCTCAGGTTCTGTGCTCAACGGCCGTACTGCAACAGGTCCCCATGCTTATATGGGACGCTACTTCCAGCAGTTGACCCTGATTGAAGAAGGCACAGAGAAAGAGTTCTTCGGTTGGGTAATGCCTGGAGCCGATAAGTTCTCCATTACCCGTGCTTTCCTGGGGCACTTGAGTCCTTCCCGTCTGTTCAATATGACCAGCAGTACCGGTGGTTCCGAGCGGGCCATGGTGCCTATCGGCAACTATGAGCGGGTGATGCCTCTGGATATTCTGCCCACTATGTTGCTGCGTGATCTGATCTCCGGTGATACCGATGGCGCCGTGGCATTGGGTGCGCTGGAGCTGGATGAAGAAGACCTGGCACTGTGTACTTTCGTATGTCCCGGTAAGTATGACTATGGTTCATACCTGCGTGACTGCTTGGAGACCGTCGAGAGGGAAGGCTTATGAGCTTGAAAGATTTTCTTGAGCGTATTGAACCGCAATTTGAAAAGGGCGGTAAATACGAGAAGTGGTATGCGCTCTATGAAGCCGCAGCGACCATTTTTTACACCCCGGGTAAAGTGAACAAGGGCAAGACCCATGTGCGCGATAACCTGGATCTGAAACGTATGATGATTACCGTCTGGGCCTGTACTTTCCCCGCCATGTTTGTCGGGATGTACAACGTGGGTCTGCAGGCGCAAATCGCCCTGGCCGCCGGCTTCGGTACTCCCGATGTTTGGCAGGTGGGTCTGTTTGAACTCTTCGGTACTCAGCTGACAGCCGATTCCGGCTGGGCCACCTTGATGTGGTATGGCGCCTGTTTCTTCCTGCCTATATATGCCGTGACCTTCGCGGTCGGTGGTATCTGGGAAGTGCTGTTCGCCTCGGTTCGTGGCCATGAAGTCAACGAAGGCTTCTTCGTGACCTCAGTGCTGTTTGCCCTGACGCTGCCTGCAACTATCCCATTGTGGATGGTGGCACTGGGTATCAGCTTCGGTGTGGTTGTCGCCAAGGAGGTGTTCGGTGGTACCGGACGTAACTTCCTCAACCCAGCACTGGCCGGTCGTGCCTTCCTGTTCTTTGCCTATCCGTTGAACATGTCCGGTGACAACTCCTGGGTGGTTGCCGACGGTTTCTCCGGCGCCACTGCGCTGAGCCAAGCGGCTTCAGGTACCCTGGACTATGCCTTCAACCAGAACTGGTGGGATGCCTTCTTCGGCTTTATTCCTGGTTCTGTCGGTGAAGTTTCCACTCTGGCTATCCTGCTCGGTGGTCTGGTTATCATCTATACCCGTATCGCTTCCTGGCGCATCGTCGGCGGCGTGATGGTTGGTATGATTGCCGTGTCACTGCTGCTGAACCTGGTCGGTTCTGAAACCAACCCCATGTTCGCCATGCCTTGGTACTGGCACCTGGTTCTGGGTGGATTTGCCTTCGGTATGATGTTTATGGCCACTGACCCTGTGTCGGCTTCCTTCACCAACCAGGCCAAATGGGCTTACGGTATCCTGATAGGTGCCATGGCAGTGTTTATCCGTGTTATCAACCCTGCATTCCCAGAGGGCATGATGCTGGCGATTCTGTTTGCCAACCTGTTTGCGCCACTGTTTGACCATTTTGTAGTCCAGGCAAACATCAAGCGGAGGATTGCTCGTGGCTAGTAATAAGGATTCGTTCGGAAGAACGCTATTTGTCGTCGTTGGCCTGTGTCTTATCTGCTCGATTTTCGTATCGACCGCAGCAGTACTGCTCAAGCCAACCCAGCAGGAAAACAAACTGCTGGATAAGCAGAAGTTTATTCTGGAAGCCGCCAACCTGATCGACACCAAATCCGGCAAGGTCAGCAAAGATGTGGTTCTGGAAACTTACAAAAAGTATGTTGAAGCCAAGGTTATCGAGCTGAAAACCGGTGACGAAGTGACCGATATCAACGGCGATACCTATGATCAACAGAAAGCCTCTCGTGATCCAGCCACCTCTGTGGTGCCTGAGCATGACATTGCTTCGGTTAAGCGGATTGCCAAAAATGCCGTGGTTTATCTGGTGCGTGATGATGCCGGTAAAGTGACCAGCGTGATCCTGCCGGTTCATGGCTATGGCCTGTGGTCTACCATGTACGCCTTCCTGGCGCTGGAACCGGACATGAACACCATCCAGAACCTGGTTTATTACAACCAAGGTGAAACCCCTGGACTGGGCGGCGAAGTTGAAAACCCAAGCTGGAAAGCCAAATGGCAGGGCAAGAAGCTGTTTGACGAGCAGGGCAACATAGCTATCACAGTGACTAAAAACCCAGCCGTAGCCGAGACAGACCATGGTGTTGATGCCTTGTCCGGCGCGACCCTGACCAGTAATGGTGTTCAGCACTCGCTGACATTCTGGCTGGGCGATGAAGGTTTTGCTCGCTTTATTGAAAAAGCACGCAATGGAGGATTGAGCTAATGGCCGACAGTAAAGAACTCAAACAGGTTCTCACCGGACCTATAGTCAGCAATAACCCTATTGCGCTGCAGATCCTCGGGGTATGTAGTGCCCTGGCGGTAACCAGTAAGCTGGAAACCGCATTGGTGATGACCATAGCACTGACGGCGGTAACAGCGTTTTCCAACCTGTTTATCTCCATCATACGTAACCATATTCCTGCCAGCGTGCGGATTATTGTGCAGATGACCATTATTGCCTCGCTGGTAATCGTGGTGGATCAGGTGCTGCAGGCATACGCCTACGACATCTCCAAACAGCTGTCGGTATTCGTTGGTTTGATTATTACCAACTGTATCGTGATGGGCCGTGCCGAGGCCTATGCGATGAAGACGCCACCACTGATGAGCTTTATGGATGGTATAGGTAACGGCCTGGGTTATGGTCTGGTGCTGATGAGCGTAGGTTTCGTCCGTGAACTCTTTGGTAACGGTTCGCTGTTTGGTGTTGAGATACTCTCCAAAATCTCAGACGGTGGCTGGTATCAGCCCAACGGCCTGTTACTGCTGCCGCCAAGTGCCTTCTTCCTGATCGGTATTCTGATTTGGATAATCCGCACTTATAAGCCAGAGCAAGTAGAAGCAAAAGGGTAAGCGCGATGGAACATTATATCAGTTTGTTAATTCGCTCTGTTTTCATCGAAAACATGGCACTGGCCTTCTTCCTGGGGATGTGTACCTTCCTGGCCGTTTCCAAGAAAGTGAAGACGGCCATGGGTCTCGGGATTGCGGTTATTGTGGTACTGACTATTTCAGTACCAGTTAACCAGATGATCTATCAGGGTATCCTGGCTCCTGGTGCATTGGCTTGGGCCGGTGTACCGGATGCCGATCTGAGCTTCCTTAAGTTCATTACCTTTATCGGTGTTATCGCAGCCTTGGTTCAGATCCTGGAAATGGCTCTGGATAAGTACTTCCCGCCACTGTACAACGCCCTGGGGATCTTCCTGCCGCTGATCACAGTAAACTGTGCGATTTTCGGTGCGGTATCCTTCATGGTTGAACGTGACTACAACCTGGGTGAGAGCCTGGTGTTCGGTTTCGGTTCCGGTTTGGGCTGGGCATTAGCTATCGTCCTGTTGGCCGGTATCCGTGAGAAGCTGAAGTATGCTGATGTGCCTAATGGTCTGCGTGGTCTGGGTATTACCTTTATCACTGCGGGTCTGATGGCCTTAGGTTTCATGTCGTTCTCTGGTGTGTCCCTTTAAGGGACACCAAGCGGCTTCCGAAATTGAACCTCTAAGGATAAGTTAATGGATATTCTTGGTATTTTTAAGTCTACTCCACTCGAGGTTTACCTCGGTGTGAGTATGTTTACCGCGATAGTTCTGATCCTGGTATTGGTGATCCTGTTCGCCAAATCCAAGTTGGTCTCCAGCGGTGATATTACTATTGGCATCAACGGTGACCCAGAGAAGGCGATTACCACTGCTGCCGGTGGCAAGTTGCTGGGCGTTTTGGCCAACAACGGTATTTTCGTGTCATCTGCCTGTGGTGGCGGTGGCTCTTGTGGTCAGTGTCGTGTCAACGTTAAGTCCGGTGGCGGTGATATTCTGCCAACCGAACTGGATCACATCAGCAAGGGTGATGCCCGTAAGGGTTGCCGTCTGTCTTGTCAGGTTAACGTCAAGTCAGATATGGAAATTGAGCTGGACGAAGAGATCTTCGGCATCAAGAAGTGGGAATGTACTGTTATCTCCAACGATAACAAGGCGACCTTCATTAAAGAGCTTAAGCTGCAGATCCCTGATGGTGAGTCTGTACCTTTCCGTGCCGGTGGTTATATTCAGATTGAAGCCCCTGCTCACCATGTGAAGTACAAAGACTTCGATATTCCAGCAGAGTATCGTGGTGACTGGGAACACTTTGGCTTCTTCAACCTGGAATCCAAGGTTGATGAAGAAACCATTCGTGCATACTCTATGGCCAACTATCCGGAAGAGTTTGGCATTATCATGCTGAACGTGCGGATTGCCACACCTCCACCACGGAATCTGAGTCTGCCTTGTGGTAAGATGTCGTCTTACATCTGGAGTCTCAAGCCAGGTGATAAAGTCACTATCTCCGGCCCATTCGGTGAATTCTTTGCCAAAGATACCGATGCTGAAATGGTCTTTATCGGTGGTGGTGCAGGTATGGCGCCTATGCGTTCTCATATCTTCGACCAGCTCAAGCGTCTTAAGTCCAAGCGTAAGATGAGCTTCTGGTACGGTGCCCGTTCCAAGCGCGAAATGTTCTATGTTGAAGATTTCGATGGCCTGGCGGCTGAGAATGATAACTTTGTCTGGCATGTGGCCCTGTCCGATCCTCAGCCTGAGGATAACTGGGATGGCTACACAGGCTTCATTCACAACGTGCTTTATGAGAACTATCTCAAGTCGCACGACGCCCCTGAAGATTGTGAGTTCTACATGTGTGGACCTCCAATGATGAACGCAGCGGTAATTGCTATGCTGAAAGATCTTGGCGTTGAAGATGAAAACATCCTCCTGGATGACTTCGGTGGCTAAGCATTAGTTCATTCCCTGGCACTGCCTTTTGGCAGTGCCAGTTTGTAAGGGAAATTCATAGTATGCAGTTCAAGACCGCTAAGTTTACAACGCTGGCAAATTGGCTGGTCCTTATGGGATTGGCCTTTTTTGTTTCTGGTTGCAGCAGTCAGGATGAAGTGATTGCGCTCTCCGGCAGCACCATGGGCACCACTTATCATATTAAGGTGGTTAACAGCAAAGGTTTGCCGGATGCCCAGTTGTTGCAGGCTGAAATCGATATGGCACTGGAGCAGGTGAACGATCAGATGTCGACCTACAGACCCGACTCCGAGCTTTCGCGTTTCAATCAGCTCAAGCAAGGCCAGAGTTTGACAGTTTCAGCCGATACCATTACCAATATCCGTGAAGGTATCAGGTTATATCAGCTCACTGACGGCGCGCTCGATATCACCCTGGGGCCCTTGGTCAACCTGTGGGGTTTTGGCCCGGACAAACGGCCTCTGGAAGTGCCTTCTGCCGAGCAGATAGCCGAAGCCAAGGCGCGGATGGGGATAGATGCCATTCAGATAGAAGGGGACCTGCTCAGCAAGAGTCAGTCCAGCGTCTATGTGGACTTGTCATCCATAGCCAAAGGATTCGGGGTCGATAAAGTGGCTCGTTTGCTGGATAAGTATCAGCCCAAAGGTTATCTGGTGGAGATTGGCGGTGAGATCAGCGTCAAGGGAACCAAAGACGATGGCAAACCCTGGCGGGTGGCGATAGAGCAGCCGGCGGATAATGGCCGGGCGGTGCAACAGGTGATAGAGCCAGGCACCATGGCCATGGCTACCTCGGGCGACTATCGTAACTACTATGAGGAGGACGGACAGCGCTTCACTCATATTATCGACCCTCGCAGTGGTTTTCCGGTAGAGCACAGACTGGCCTCTGTCACTGTGTTGCACCCTGAGTGTATGACGGCCGATGGTTTTGCCACTGCCATGATGGTGATGGGCACAGAAGCCTCGTTGGCCCTGGCCGAAAAGGAAAAGCTGGCCATCATGCTGATTGAAAAACAGGACGAAGGGTTTAAGGTATACTATAGCTCTGCGTTTAAAGCCTTCGTCCACTAGAGTAATTGGAGCCTTTATGAGTACTTTTATTGCGGCCTTTGTGATTCTGCTGGCGTTTTTCCTGCTGATGTCTGTGGGCTATTTAATCAAGCGCAAGGCGGTACAGGGCAGCTGTGGTGGCCTCGGGGTCTTGGGTATAGAAAAGGCCTGCGACTGTGATGAGCCCTGCGATAAACGCAAGGCCCGTGAAGCGGCTGAAGAAGCTCGGCGCGAGCGTTTAACCAAAGATAGAATTATTTGAAAAAGGGCCTCTTCGGAGGCCTTTTTTTCGCCCGCTCCGCCCGTGAATTCCTGCTGTACTACACTCTGTGGCATGGACAAGCGCTCTGTAGAGGAGATATGCCGATGAGCAGAGAGCCGGAAGCTATTCTCGATTCAGTGGTACAGTTGACCGAGCAGCGGCAGTTGGATTCTCTTGCCGAGAGCCTGGTGTCCACAGTATCGCAAATGCTCAACATAGATGAGGTGTGTATCCTGGATGTGGATAAGCTCACCAAGCGTAAAGGGGGCCTGGATGGCCAGCGCAATGTCAACGGCGCCACCTTGGCTGTATCGGTCAAACTCTGTATCGAACAGCAAAGGGAGATCTGTTTCTCCAACGGTCTGCACCAAGAGTTGGCTGTTCCCATCATCATCAACGATAAACTCACCAAGGTGCTCTTGGTCAGCGCGCCTTTATTGACTGAGCAAGATATGGTTTTGCTCAGAGGTTTTGCCAAAGTCTATGAGAACTATTTCCACATAGTGGTGGAGAGTGAAACGGACAGTCTTACCAATCTATTGAACCGCAAAGCCTTTTTGCCACAGTTATACAGTTCGGTGGAAATTGCCTGTGAACTCAAGCAGGAACAGGCGAGTATGGACGCCGAAGAGGAGCTCAAGCTGTGGATTTGCATCTTCGATATAGACTACTTCAAGAAAATCAACGATACCTTCGGCCACCTCTATGGCGATGAAGTCCTGTTGCAGGTTTCGGCGCTGATGAAGCAGGTGTTTAACCCTCAGGATCTCATGTTCCGTTTTGGCGGTGATGAGTTTGTTATCCTGCCGGCGCCGCGTACCCGCAGTGCCTTGCTTAAGCTGTGTCAGGAGTTTACCCACAGGCTGGCCAGATTGCAGCAGGAGCGGTTGGGCGGGATCCGCATCTCTATGGGCATTGTGGGGATAGATCCCCGGGTTGAGCCCGGAACCTTGCTCAATCAGGCCGACAACGCACTGTATTTTGTCAAAGGCAATGGTCGCAACCAAGTGGCGTTTTATGGGCAACTGTTGGAAGAAGGCAAGCTCCAGGGGCCACAGATAGAAGATGATATCGAGCTTTTTTAATCACTTGTGCTTAAAAGCAGCTTGCTAACCTTAGTTAAAATGATAATGGTTATCTTTTGTAAGTTTGTGAAATTAAAGGTTAATTTGTAATGCGTCCCGCTTTGGGCTAGGCTGGGAACATTGACTTGGATCAAGTTTAATCAAAGCTAAAGGACGAGATAATGAAAGGTCATCCCAAAGTGGTGTCCCAGCTCAACAAGGTGTTGACCTGTGAGCTGACAGCCATCAATCAGTACTTCCTTCATGCCCGCATGTTCAAGAACTGGGGCCTGGAAGGACTCAACCACAAAGCCTACAAGAAATCGATTCAGGATATGAAGCACGCCGACAAGATTATCGAGCGGGTGTTGTTTCTCGAAGGCCTGCCCAACTTGCAACAGTTGGACAAGTTACGCATAGGTGAACACAGCGAAGAGATGCTGGCTTGTGACAAACAGATGCTGGAAGAGCAACTGACAGTGCTGCGAGATGCCATTGCCCTGTGTGAGACTGAGCGTGATTATGTCAGTCGCGATATCCTCGAGGATCTGCTGGAAGATGAAGAGGAACACCTGGATTGGCTGGAAGCTCAGTTTGAGCTGATAAGCCTGACCGGACTGGCTAATTATCTGCAGTCACAGATTGGGAAAGAATAAGGAGACAGGTATGAAAGGCCATCAGCAAGTCATAGATGTGCTCAACAAGCTGCTGACCGGGGAACTGTCGGCAATGGATCAGTACTTCGTGCATGCCCATATGTATGAAGACTGGGGGCTGAATGAGCTCTATGAGCGGATCAAGCATGAGTCGGACGATGAAAGAGAGCATGCCGCCAAGTTGATTGCACGGATCCTGTTTCTGGAAGGCATTCCGGATGTTGCCAGTCGCGACGCCCTCACCATAGGCAAGAATGTGCAGGAGATGCTGCACAACGACTTGCAATATGAATATAAGGTTGCCGCCAACTTGAGAGAAGCCATCACCTTGTGTGAGCAACTCAAGGACTATCAGAGTCGGGAGTTGTTGGAGCTATTGCTGGAAGAAACTGAAGACGATCACATGTATTGGCTGGAGAAACAGCTGGGCCTTATCGACAAGGTTGGGTTACAGAATTACATCCAGTCCAAGATGTAACGGTATCAAAGCCGTCACGACAGGAGCCGCTATTGCGGCTCTTTTGCTATCTGGTGTTGCATTGAGCCTGAATTAAATTTGAATGCACTTGAGTTGGGCAATAAGGCACTGAATTGCTTCGGTTTGGTGCAGGGGATTGTTTACATAGAAAATTATATTGTTTCTTGTCATTTAGTATTCAAAATTGTTAACAGATTCTGATACATTGCCGGTTTCCTTAAATAAAAATATAACAAATAGGACTCGCAATGGAGCAGATAAGACGTTCTCTCAGTTTGCAACTTGTATTGGCTATCGTCGGTGCCCTGGCGTTGTTGTTGTCTATAGTGGCCGCCGTGATGGTAAAGAGTAGCAGCGACGATACCCGTGCCCGCATAGATCAGGACATATCGGCGCTGATCACCCTCAAGGCCAATGAAATAGGCAATTACTTCTACGCCAAGGGGCAGATTATTCACTCTGTCTTTGCTAACCCTGCCATCAATAACTGGTTTGCCAAATACCATAGCCGTGGCTCAGATCTCAGTCTCGATCCCGGCTATCAACAGCTGGTGGATTACTTCCACTTTTTCTCCGAGCAGGACAAGGAGATCAAGTCGGTGTTCTTCGGCTCGGCCAATACCTTCGAGTACTTTGATCTCAATGGCCGTTACGATGGCGATCCCGACTACTACACCAACAAACGTCCCTGGTGGCAGGAAGCGATAGACAGAAATGGTTTGTTTGTCGGTGACCCGGCCGTGGATGCCAATGACGGCTCAATCTCGGCCACGGTCAAGACTGTAGTCAAGGATGCCAATGGTCGCCTGATAGGCATAGGCGGTATGGATATTCTCATCGATACCATAGGTAAAAACCTGCTGGCGCCAATCAAATACCGGGGCGAAGGCCAGGCGTTTTTGATGACGGAGCAGGGAAAGCTGGTGTACTTCCCGGGTTTTAACCAGGGGTTTCCCGCCGGCTCTGATGCGGCCGTTATTGACAATCTCAGCGGCGACAATCAGGGTTTTAGTGAACTGAAACGTGAAATGCAAACCCGGGATGCCGGTATTGCCGAAGTCACTTATCAGGGAGAGTTGCAGCGGGTGAGCTACATTGCCATTCGCGGTGATTATCCCAAGGTGCGCTGGTATTTGGGGTTCATGTTGCCCAATGAAGTGTTTCAGGCACCGGTGAAGCAAAGCCTTTGGCAAACCAGCCTGGTCTCAGTGGGGATTATTTTACTGGTGGCGTTAACCGTTTTCCTGATGATGTTGCCGTTTCGGCGTAATCTCAATAGCCTGCTGCACACCATGGAAGATATCGCCGAGGGTGAGGGCGACTTGTCACGGCGCATTGAAATCAACCGCGCCGATGAACTTGGGCGTCTCGGCGCGGCATTCAACCGTTTTGCCGCCAAGGTGCAGAGTCTGTTGCTGGAAACCCGTGAACTCAGTGGTCGGGTGGATAATGGTGTTGCCGCCGCGGCTGAGGTGTGTGACAACGCACTGGCCTCTGTCAGCGCCCAGAAACAGGAAATTGCCTCAGTGGCCACAGCCGCTACCGAAATGGCCCACACAAGCCAGGAGATGGCGACCAGCGCCCAACGAGCCGCCGAGTTTTCCGAGACGGCGTTGTTGCAGTCCAGAAACGGCGCAGATGTGGTGCAGCAGGCCAGTCAGGGAATGCACTCACTTTCCACTCAGGTCAACCAGGCTGCGGGGGTTATTCGGGCGCTCAGAAGCAGCTCAGAGGAGATAGGCGAGGTGCTCAGTGTGATCCGCGCCATTGCCGAACAAACCAATCTGCTGGCACTCAACGCCGCCATTGAAGCGGCTCGCGCCGGCGAGCAGGGAAGGGGCTTTGCGGTTGTGGCCGATGAGGTGCGCACCCTGGCATCCCGCACTCAGGACTCCACGACCAATATTCAGGGTATTATCCAGACTCTGCAGCAACAGGCACAACAAGCCGAACAGGTGATGGAAGCCGGAGTCAGGGAGGCCAACCAGGGCCAAAGCCTGACTCTGGAAGTTGAGCGGGCACTGACAGAAATAACCGCGGCAGTGGATGCCATCCAGCTGCAAACCATGGAGATCACTGCGGCGATAGGCCAGCAGGCTGTGGTGGCCGAAGAAGTGGCCTGCAACATTGAAAATGTTCGTGGCCGCTCCGATGAATCCCTGAGCGCCAGCGAAGAGCTGTCACATCAGATGCAGGCATTCCAACAGTTGGCCACGGCTCTGGGGCGCAACATAGGTCAGTTCCGCATCGATTAAGACGAGCTTTAAATCCATTAAGGAGAGCCCTGGCTCTCCTTTTTTGCTCTCGATTGATCTGCTTTTTCGTTATCCTGGCTTGTTAACTGTGTTTTTATACAGTACTCTGTTTGTGTCCGGCTCGACCGAGCCCTTTGAGATCCGGAAAGCAAGCTTGAGAAAGATCATACATATCGACATGGACTGCTATTTTGCCGCAGTGGAGATGCGTGATTTTCCAGAATATCGTGGCCGACCTCTGGCCGTCGGCGGCAGCAGTGACAGACGCGGGGTGATAAGCACCTGCAATTATGAGGCGCGTAAATTTGGCGTTCGCTCAGCCATGGCCTCGGCCTATGCGTTAAAGCTTTGCCCGGAGCTGCTGCTGATCCCCGGGCGCATGTCTGTCTATAAGGAAGTCTCGGCAGAGATCCGGGCCATCTTCGCCCGCTATACCTCACTGATTGAACCTCTGTCGCTGGATGAAGCCTACCTGGATGTATCCGATAGCTCGTTATACCAAGGCTCGGCCACCCTCATTGCCGAGGCTATTCGCGCCGATATCCTGGCAGAAACCGGCCTGACGGCTTCGGCAGGTATCGCCCCGGTCAAGTTTCTCGCCAAGGTGGCATCGGATCTCAACAAGCCCAACGGCCAGTATGTGGTCACGCCACAGGCACTGCCTGAGTTTGTAAAAAACCTGCCGCTTATCAAGATCCCCGGCGTCGGTAAGGTCACCGCCCAGAAGCTGGCCGATATGGGGCTGCATACCTGCGCGGATGTGCAAAAGGTGCCGCTGACCAAGTTACAACAGCGGTTTGGAAAGTTTGGTACCTTGCTTTATGAAAGGGCTCAGGGGATAGACGAGCGTGAACTGACCATCAACCGAGAGCGCAAGTCTGTTGGGGTAGAAACCACGCTGGCAGAGGATATTCATACCCTGGCCCAGTGTCGCCAGGTAATGCCACAGTTGGTGCAGGAGTTGGCCCGCCGTCTGGAGCGCGGAGCCAAAGACAGGCAAATTCATAAGCTGGTAGTCAAACTCAAGTTCAGTGACTTTAAACAGACCACTATAGAAACCCGCTCGAGTGAGTTATCTGTGCGCCTGCTGGATGAATTGCTGACCCAGGCACTGCAAAGAGCCAACGGCCGAGGCATCCGTCTGCTGGGGGTGGCTGCCGGGCTGGTCAGCCAGGATGATAGCCACTCACCGGCAGAGGAAGCTCTGCAGCAGTTGGATCTGGCTTTCTAATCCCCAATTGATGGTTTGCACTCAGCGAGGGGATAAACAAGCTCCATTTCTGTTCCATATGGGCTCTTTATAGTAGGTTTTCAGCGTATTCCGACTCACAAGCATAGCTGGCGATACCTTGCCACTGTCGCAGTGTAAGTCTTACTGTATATACGTAATTATAAGCTCGATACAAGCTTTCTGTTGAATTTCTGCGAATTTCAAATTCTAAAAAACCAAAATCTATTTTTAATAGATTTCTATATTAGAGTGAATGGGCTCTACTTAGTTACGTTTTGAGATCTTTGTAATAAATTTTAAATCGATTTGATGTGGTGATGGTTTTATAAGAAGCATTTAACTTGTTTGATGGGAAATATTCTTTGAATTTTCGCGTTTTCTTGGTGAGTGTTTCTATTTGTATCCTTCTTAACTCTTTGAGCTTTCTGAGTAATACCTGAAAATTGGTAATGTAAAAGTTAATTATTTTAATGTTTTGTTTTTTTGTGGTAGGTTATTTGGATGATAAAAAGTTTGCTTTAAGTTGGCTTAACCCGTTTTTTGGGACTATTGATAATAATTAAAACATGGAGTGTTTTATATGAAGTACGGGCTCCCCATTTCCCTTTTTTTGCTCTCTATTGCCACCCAAAACAATGTATTGGCTTCATCCAGCGTCCCTTTAAGTGGCTCTTTTCGGGTTAGTGAGCAAGGTGCGGCAACATATACCATCCCCATAGATACGCCCGCAGCCAGAGGCAAGTTAAAGCCCGCCGTAGAGCTGAGTTATTCATCAGGTGGCGGAGAAACCATTATGGGATTGGGGTGGGGGCTTCAAGGGCTTTCCGCCATCAGCCGCTGCCCAAAAACCATTGAACAGGATGGCTATTTACAAGGTGTAGAGCTTACCAACAAGGACAGTTACTGCCTTGACGGTGCTCGTCTGGTTTTAACCGCCGGAACCCATAGTCTAAATGGCGCCGAGTACCGTAAGGAGCTGGATGATGCCTCTGTGGTGACTGTGATTGGCCAGGCGCCTGGCGGCGGTCCAGCGGCCTTCAAGGTTGAAACCAAATCGGGAGACACCTATTTCTATGGCGATGTGGATGAGGTTTCCGGGAAGCAGTTTCTGGATGTGAATGGCACCTCATCATCCGGAGATGGTTATCGGTCCGTATCTCAAAACAACAGTGATGTGATTTATCATTGGAGTCTGAAGGCCATTGAGGACTCCGTAGGTAACTACATTAGTTATCACTATGAAAACACCGCTGGTGAGCAATACCTGAAAAGCATCGATTATGCCGGGCACAGCAATGGTGAGGCTCCCTATAATCAGGTCAGATTTATCTATACCCCCCTCAGTTACCCTAAGTATGGTTATTCCTATGGCACCTCTGTTGCGATAAAGCAGCAACTGCAAAAGATTGAGGTGAGGCTGGATGACGAAGTCGACAAAACCTATTACCTGACGTATCACAAGGCGACTTCCAGTGATAAGCATGATTACCTTGAGCAGGTTAAAGCCTGTATTGGTCAAACCCAAACCGACTGCAGTACACCGATAACCTTTGAGTGGGACAGACAGGCGAGTGCGTCTGCTGGCCCTGCTTATCAGCCCTTTTCCGGCAGACGGGCGTTGAGTATTCCGTCCGGTAACAACGACACCGCCAAGTTTTTTGATATGGACGGTGACGGTTTATCAGATATCGTTTATGTACGGGACGGGCGTTGGTACAAGCGTGGTATTCAGTCGGGTATTGAACAGGCGATGGCCTCGACCGGTGCCGGTAAGGCGGCTTATGCCCAAACCATAGACTATGATGGTGATGGCCAGCGTGACTTGCTGGTGGCCAACAGTGAAACCGCCAATTGGCAAATTCTGTCTTTTAAACCCTCCACTTATCAGCACACTGTGTGTGAGCCAAATGGCCGTGGTACTCAGCTATGTGAGGATGTTGAGCGTGTGGTGAATTACACGCTCAAGGATTTGGGGCTTAAGGCTATCGGGCTTGAAGGCAAGGCGCTGGTTGCCGATGTCAATGGTGATGCATTGGAAGACATCATCTTCATCGATGGTGGCGCCATCAAGTGGTATCGCAACTTGGGAAATGGAAGTTTTGCTGCGGCGCAAAGTCTTTATAGCTTCCCCAGTACTGAAGTTGGGCACAACACCAGCGTTCACCAGTGGCATTCCAGTCGAGGTTTTGGCAGCTCCTTTATGGATATCAACGGTGATGGACTCACCGACTTTATGTTGGAGGTTAGAGAGCGGGAAGCTGTGTGTATCTCCGGTAGCGGCAAAGTGATTTCTGGTGTGACCGAAAACGAATGCCGGATGGACATCAGAGGTACTTGGTCTGTCAGTGATTACGAGTATTGGAACCTTTATGTCTCTACTGGCTCCAGTTATCGCCGGTATCAAAAAATCTATCGTGGGCAGCACAATAATCTCAATATCGCCAATACCTTACGCAGTGCCGATTTCAATGGTGATGGCTTGTCGGATATTGCCTATGTCCATAATAATAAATGGTTTATTCAATTGGCCGATGGCAATGGTTTCTTGCCTCGAATCGATACGGGCATTACCACTTCCGATACTCAGAAGTACAAAACCTATTTTATCGATATTGCTGGTGATGGCAGAGCCGAAATGGTGGTTCAGCATACGCTGAATCAGGCACTGGTGTATCACTCCAACCCCGAGTTAACTTCATGGACCACTTATGGCGCAATCAATGACCTGTCCGATCAACCATTGAATTTCGCGGATATTGATGGTCGTGGAAAGCTGGATATTGTCTCTCTCAGTAACGGTCAATGGCAAAGGTTAACCCATAAGAGCCATGCATATCATAATACCATCAAGGGGATTACCGACGGATTTGGAGTCAAGACCAGGGTGACTTACGCGCCGCTGACGGAAAAGTCTGCTGGCGAATACAGTGTCTATAAGACTCAGGTATCCAGTTATCTGGACAACAGTCGTAACTTCTCCCTTATTCCGCCGCAAAAAGTTGTTAAGCAAGTTGCCACTGAAACCGGGGATGGCAGCCAGGTTTCCGTTAACTATGAGTATGGCGGCTTGCTGATAAACCGTTTGGGGCGTGGCCCGGCCGGGTTTGAGTTATTACGCACCATAGACAATCAGACTCAGGTGGTGACCGAGACTATCTATCATCAGTTGTTCCCGCAAATAGGTTTGCCCCTGGCAACCAAACAAACCTATCAGGGAAAAACATTGTACTCGGCAATCAATGAATACAGCTTTCAGCGAGGCAATGACGGCATTTATCGCCGGGTTGAAGAAAACGTAGTGGAGCGCACCTCGCAATATGGCAGCGATGGGGTGGTAAGGGAGTTAACGCAGACAAACACCCAGACTCAGTTCGACGACTGGGGAAATGCCATTGCCATTAAAGTGGATGTAACTGACCTTGAAGCCAATCAATTGGTTTCAAGGGGCGAGACGGTTAACCAGTATGACGGTCATGGTGGCGGCGAAGCCAAGGGGCGACTGAGTCATACCAGGGTGACTAAATCACGCTTTAATCAGCGAGAGCAGGTTCAGGCGATAGTGACCGAGAGCGCATTCAGCTATTACGATAACGGTTTGCTGATGAACTCAACGGTATCGCCAAATGACAATCGCTACAAATTGACTACCGGCAAAACCTATGACATTTACGGCAACACCCTGACCGAGCGGGTCACCGGAGGCGTAGATGCCGCCGGCAACACCCAGCAGTCGAGACAGATGAGCTATTTATTCGATGCCAGAGGGCGTCTGCTCAAGACAGTGACCAACGCGGCAGGCGACAGCAGCACCTATACCTACAATGGTCAGTCGGCAGACCAGGTAACGGGTAAAATCACTCAAATTACCGTGACTGATGCCAATGGTCGCAAACTGACCAAAGACCATGACAAGTGGGGAAGGCTGGTGCGGGAAGTCACTCCGGATGGTGTTCCAACAAGCTATCAGTATGCCACCTGTGATGCCGGGTGTTCACCTCTCAGTCATGGCCATTTGGTTACCACCAAGACCAAGGCCGGTGCGCCTCAATCCAAAGTCATCACAGATAAATATGGCCGTGAAGTCGGTAAGCAGAAGCAGGGTTTTGATGGGCAATGGATTGTTACTGCAACTAGCTACGATGCGCAGGGAAGGCCTGTCAGACAATATGAACCCGCTTTTGCCGGTATCAGTGCCTATTACACCGAAATAGAGTACGACCACTTTGGTCGGGTCATCAACCAAACCAATCCCAACGGCGGCGTTTCCAGTATTCAATATCTGGGATTTGAGACGCTGACGATAGACCCCAATGGCAAGCAAAAGCGTGCTATCTCCAATGCCATGGGTGAGCAATTTAAAGTTGTTGATGATATCGGCAACGAACTGGAGTTTGTCTATGATGCCAGTGGCAAGCTGGTGAAAAGTTTTATCACCTCAGCCTCGGGACAAGAGCTGCTGCGCACCGAGGCAAGCTATGATGCCTACGGCCGCAAAATCAGCACCAAGGACATTGATAAGGGACAGTGGCGCTACACTTATAACGCCTTTGGCGAAATGCTGTCACAGACCAATGGTAAATCCCAATCCAGCTTTATCTACTATGACATTCTAGGGCGTAAAGTCAGGCAAACTGAGCCAGATGGCACCTCTTGCTGGACCTATGGTAACAAAGGCAGCAAAACTGCCGGTTTACTTATTACGGAAACCCGTTTCGACACCGTTGTGTCCAATTGCTCTCAAACCGGCTGGGTACACAGCAAGCAGAGCGGGTATGACAGTGCCGGCCGGTTGGCCAGCAGCAAGACAAGCATAGCAGGTAGTAGCTATGAGCATCGCTTTAGCTATGACAGCCATGGCAGAGCGGCGACTCAGACATACCCCAATAACTTGCTGACGGTTGTCAACCACTACAACGCTCAGGGATACCTTTTCAAGCGTACCGACCAACAAACAGGTAAGGCATATCAAACTATCACCGAAATGAATGCCCGAGGTCAGGTGGAGCAGGTGCGTTATGGTAATGGTGCCCAGGAATCAACCGTTTTTGATGCAACCACTGGCTGGGTTAGCGGTATCAATTTGACCACTGCTGGAGTAACAGCCCATCAGCTTGACTATCGTTTTGATACCGTGGGTAACCTGGAGTACCGGCAGCACAGCCTGTCTTCGGCTCCGGCCACATTCAGCGAAAACTATCACTATGATGATTTGTATCGCTTGTATGAACGTACCGTCAGCATCCACTCCGGTGGTACGAGTCTGCCATCAGACTTTAAAGCCACCCATGAGATGCAATATGACGATTTGGGCAATATCACCTTTAAAACCGGTGTTGGTGATTACCGCTACGATAGCGCCAACCCCTATCGTCTGGCCTCCATTGCCAACACAAGTACAATTGCGGCCAGCAAATCCTGCCCGGCAGGTTATGCTTTCAACAGCAGCAAAACCAGTTGCCTCAAAACGGAGACAAGAGCGGCCACTGCGGTATGCCCTGTCGGCTATAGCTGGAATGGCAGCAACTGCCAGAAAGCCATCTCATCGCCTGCGACTCCTGTTTGTCAGGCAGGTTATTCCTGGAGTGGTAGTCAATGCCTTAAAACAGTATCCAGTCCGGCAACCGCCGTTTGTGCTGCGGGTTACAACTGGAATGGCAGTACCTGCCAGAAGACTGTGACATCACAGGCAACCGCAACCTGCTCAGCCGGATACACCTACAACAGCACTGCTAAACGCTGTGAGAAGAAGGTGGTTTCCAGTGCTGCCAAGACTTGTCCGGCTGGTTATAGCTATTCCAGTGCACAAGATAAGTGTACTCAAACCAGTACTACCTGGGCTAAATGGGTATGTACGGGAAGTGGTGGAGGAGGTAGAGACCCCAAGAGTACTATCCCTGAGTTCAGTACCCGTGCCCAAGTCTGTGATTGGAAATGCCCTTCGGGTTATAACAATGTGTGGCCTGGTGGAGAGCAGTGTAAGAAAACAGAGCTGGCGAATTATACCTATACCTGTCCAACAGGAAGTACGCTTTCAGGCTCCAGCTGCACCAAATTGCAAACCCAGAGTAATGGCTGGTCATGTCCCGCAGGCAGTACCCTGTCCGGCAGTAGCTGCAACAAAGTAGTGACCCAAAACAACACTTGGTCATGCCCGGCCGGCAGTACCTTATCGGGTAGTGTCTGTAACAAGAATTATACTGCAGCGCCTAGCTGGTCCTGTCCTGCTGGAACTGCGCTGTCAGGAACCAACTGCACAGGTACCCAGACAGCCAGCCCCAGTAGTTGGAGTTGCCCAAGTGGTTGGTCGGTTTCCGGTAGCAGTTGTCGCCGTCAGCTCAGTGCCGCAGTGATCTATTCCTGTCCGGCCAATGGTGTGCTCAATGGTTCAAGTTGCCTGATATCCGATGGGCCATCACATACCATGACCTATGACAATAATGGCAATATCACCCAGGATGGCAGTCGCCGTTTCACTTACAGTTCTTACGATTTGGTCACCAACATTACTCAAGGTGGGGAATCAACCCGCTTTAAGTATGATGCCAACCGGCAACGCTTCGAGCGTTACGACGTTAAAGTTGAAGCGGGAGTGACAAGCTATCTCACCACCTTATATGTCGGGGGGTATGAGAAAGTCACCCGTAGCGGCGGCAACAAACCGGCACTCACCGAGCAAAAATTGTATGTCGGCAATTTGGTGATAACCAAGCGTAGTAATAACACTGTTGACGAGTTTTACCTGCACAAAGATCATCAAGGCTCAACCACGACGATTACCAATAAGTCCGGTAATGTGGTGCAGCAGTTTACCTATGACCCTTGGGGTAAACAAACCGCCGCCTATAGCCATTCACTGTTGAATGATTATATCGCGCCAGCTGCATCCAAAGGTTATACCGGGCATGAAGGTATAGATAACCTGAATCTTATCCATATGAATGGGCGTATCTATGACCCCACCATAGGACGTTTCTTGCAGGCCGATCCGCATATCCAAGCGCCAACCAATACACAAAGCTATAACCGTTATAGTTATGTTTTGAATAACCCGATGAGTTATTCCGATCCGAGTGGGTTCTTCTTTAAGAAGATAGGAGAATTCTTCAAAAAATTCTGGAAACCGATTGTTGCCGTTATTGTGACTGTTGTTACATATGGCGCAGCATCGGGTTGGGTTGCTGGTTGGGGGGCTACTTGGGGGACAGCAGCAACTACAACCAGTGCCGCATCTTTGACAACAGCCGGAGCCGTCGCAACCGGTGCGATAGCGGGAGCAGCCGGAGGGTTTGCTGGAGGAGCGCTTGCAACCGGTAGTTTGAGAGGGGCACTAAAGGGGGCTTTTTCCGGAGCGATAGCCGGAGCAGCAGGAGGATACGCCAACTTTGGGAGTGTTGGTGGCTTTGGCGATGCATTCAACCGTATCGGTGTTGCTGCTTTGGGAGGATGTGCTGCAGGAGCCGCATCAGGTGGGAATTGTAGTCAAGGTGCTAAATTGGCGGTTATAGCTCAAGGCTTGAAAATTGCTATGGATAAGTACTCAGGATATGAATCATCATGGAATACCTCAAAGGAGAACGCTGTTATTAAGCTCGAGGGTACAGGTGTTGAAAATGCCAATGTTAGCAACACTGGAACGTCGGTAGAAGTCAAGGTAGGATCTGATGCTGTGAGGCGTGGGCTTGTGGGACGGGATGTGTCAACACTCAATGCAAAAGACCTTGAGGTATTGAAAAGCTCACTGGCTAAATCTCGAATGGACTTTTTTGACTGGTCACCAGCGGAAAACAGGGTGATATTTGACACTTCTAATGTGAATTACTGGATGTCGGAATATTCACCTGTACTACAATGGTCTTCAGAAAACGTCGGTGGTTTTAGAGCCTTTTCCGTATTCCACGATAAATGGATGGCTAAATGGAATATACAAAATAATCTTATCTTGGCGACAACAATTCCTCCCGCTATAGCCGCTCAGTATTATGCTTTGGGGCTAGAGAATCACCGTTATTATTTGACTAATCAGGAATGAGGGCCGTAATGCGAAATATATTTCTGACTATGTGTTTTCTTATGGGCTATTGGTTACAAGGATGTGCCTATTATGTCTATGATACTCATACCGCTTATGGCCTGAACAGGGTTGATACGGAGGAGTACTTAGGGCCAATAGATACCGGCTACGACTCTCCGATCACCAGCCCGGTACTTAGTTTTGATAATGGTGTGCAAGTTAAGTTCATGATCCCTGGTATATATAATCATCCACGAAAGAAAACGGGTATTGACTATCTGGATGATATTAACATAGAGATTTTTATAACATCACGAAAAGCAGGGATTTCTCTGGATGTACAAAATATGGTGTTGGACCAGTATCGAACCGGCAGAAAGACTCCCCTTCGATTCCTAGAGAAGAAACGTTACCCAAGTTTGGAGAAAGGGAAGGAAGGGGTATTGGTTTGTAGATATTCTGATTCCGAAGAGGCTTTCTCTGATTTTTATCAAGGGGAGCGTATCGAGTTGCCCTATCGAGAGACTGGCTTAAGTCTGGTCAAAGTCGGAGTGCTAATAGTAGACCCTGATATACTCTGTGGTGAATTAGTTGCTATGAATATCAATTTTGTCGGAGATGATGGATACTTCACTATTAATCTGCCATTTATAGATGATTCAGGGAGAAAGGAGTATACGGTGTATTTTTATCCGGTGGGAATACGATACACTATGAAGTAAACCATTATGATTTAGTTTTAGGTAATTAGTTGTCTTTTGAGGTGTAGAATGAAATTTAAGCTGTTATTGATTTTTTGTGTGTCTATGCTGTTTGCTGGATGTGCTTCTGTACCTACTGAAAGTACTGAAGTTACAAATAAAGCTAAACAGTTTACTACTCCTTCTGATGGGCATGCCGGTCTGTATATATATCGGCATGGCAATCTAGGTGGAGCGCTGAAGAAAGATGTTTTTGTTGACGGTGACTGTATTGGCGAAACAGCCCCTAACATTTTCTTCTATCATGAAGTTAAGGGAGGGCAGAAGCACGCAATATCCACGGAGTCTGAATTTTCTCCTAACGACTTAGTACTAGAGACAGAGACTGGCAGAAACTATTTCATAAAACAGTATATAAAACTCGGGGTTTTTGTTGGTGGTGCTGGTCTAGAGCATGTTGAAGATAAAAAAGGGAAGGAAGTTGTAACTAAGCTTGACATGGCAAAGAAAGGTCGATGTAGTAAATGATCGCTGAATAGCATGTATGTTAGTTAGGGCAGGAGGCTTATTTTAGCTGAATTTGATATGCTTATTCTAATGGCAGAGTGCTGGGAACATTTTTGTGCATTTTAATAAGTGAAAACAGGACAGCCAGATCTTTTTGATGTTTCGCACAGCCTTGACTAGGCTTTGAAATACCCATCAAAGCTCAGTCAAGGTTGGTTATGACCACAGCCCGTCGCCAGTTGATAGATGCTGAAAGTACGCCCTTTTACCACGTGATTAACCGTTGCGTCCGAAGGGCGTTTTTGTGTGGTGAAGATGCACTGTCGGGGCGCAGTTACGAACATAGGCGTGGCTGGATAGTGGATAAAATCAGGCAGTTGTCGTCAATATTCTGCATCGACGTTTGCGCTTATGCGGTCATGAGTAATCACTACCATTTGGTGCTCAAAATCGACCTTGCTACGCAACAATCGTTGTCGCCATTTGAAGTCATTGAGCGTTGGACAGGGCTCTTTAGTGGCAATCCTGTGGCGGCAAAGTTCCTCAAGGGCGATAGTCTCTCAGAAGGTGAGCGAATACTGTTGGATACACTACCCAATAAGGTGTTATAGTCATGCGCTTCTTGTTACTAATTGTTGTTCTTTTGAATCAATTTGCTTGTGTGGCAATTGAAAGCAAGTCAACTTCAGATTTTTTTACGCCATTGATTTTTTCTTGCTTAAATGCATATGCAGCAAGTGGTGATGGGAAGGATATAGAAGAAGTTGATCGTGTATATGTAGTTTATGTTGATAGTGATGAATTTGTAGATGTATTTTTCTCGCATGGAGATACAGGTTCATTTGAAGATAGAAAAGATGATTATAAAGGTATTTTGTCTTGTAGCGGTGTTTTAGATGATGGGTTCAATATTTATCGGCTTCGCAATCCTCATATGTCGGAATATTTTATTGATACACGGGGTGTAGGTAATGGTGTCATCAATGTTGACACTTGTGGAGTCGCTAAGGAGCGCATGTATTTTTTTGAGTCTGGAAAAGTATTCTACCAAGGTGAGAAAATTTTTTATTGCCATTGAAAAATGAAGATACTTAACCTTAATGGCGAATAAAATGGAAAGGAATAAAAATGAGGATACCTAACTTTAATATCGCGTTAGTTAGCCTCCGACTATTGATACAGCGTCTTTACACTTAATGTAGACACCAATTTCGTCTGGATTATGTGGCATTAGCTCACCACAACTAAACAGTAATCCAATGATGATTAAGGGGTATTTTAGAGGTTCCTGGTATTTTATGGTGATAATCTTGAGTTTTGGACATCACTAGCGGCGTTTTTTGGCACCTTTAACGCGGGTTATCATACTCTATAAAAAGGATTATTTTCGTTTGTCTAGCTTTACCGTTAGTTTGGTGATGCATTTGTCCGAATCATTCGTCCAGCCTTGTTTTAAAGCCTTCTCTGTAAGTTCAAGAGCACTTTCAAGCTCCCCTTCCTTTTCAAGAATTATCGCCAGTTGTTTATAGCCAAGATGAGAAGGCATCATTTGCGGAGTGTCATAGCCAACAGGTGTATGGCCTAACAGTTCCTCAAATTTCTTCATGTTCATGCCATGTGGTTTAGGCGGCTTTTTGAAAGCACTCGCAGCTTGGCGTGAAATGGATATTTGTAGCAAACAAAGCTCTTTTGCTTTGTTGTAGTGCGCTGGATTCTGTCGAAGGCGGTAGTGATGTTTAATTAAGCCAGTTAGTGCTAAATGAATGTCTTTGTAATTTTTCCTTGGCTGGCTAAGAGCCTCTTTAACTGCTTGCTCGGTTTTGTCCCTAATGATGTCTTTAGCATCATCTTTAGCTACACATGCCAACACATCCAGAAAACAGCACTTATCTGTTTCACAATACGATTTGCCAACCAGCTTTGCATAGAGATAACGTGCGCCAGACGGGTAACCCATTGGCTGATAGTCGCGTGAGATTTGGTCACGTTGAGCAGGCGTTAGTGCTGTGTTCCACCACTCTTTTAGTTCGTACTTATCGAGAATATCCATATTCGGTTTTACAGTTGGTGACGAGTAGTCAACTATAAGGCATTTATCGATGGGAAGAGAGAGGAAAGGATAGTGATAAAGGCTATATCCCAGAAACAACAAAGGCTTAGCTAAATTGAGTTAGCTAAGCCTTCGAAAAAGTGGTGGCCCCTCCCAGACTCGAACTGGGGACCTAACGATTATGAGTCGTGTGCTCTAACCAACTGAGCTAAGGGGCCAGCTTAAGGTAATCGTCATCACCAGAAGCGGGACAGAGTATACGAAGTTTAATCGTGCTTGTCACCCGTGTTTTGCGCATTATTGATGTCATTGCTTTCAAGTGGTTATCTGTTAATCAGACTCGAGGCATAACGACAATAAAAAACCCCGCGTAGCGGGGTTTTTGTACAAAAGCTTGTTTACTCGTCCAGGAAGGACTTGAGGATTTCCGAGCGGCTCGGGTGACGCAGCTTACGCAGTGCCTTGGCCTCAATCTGACGAATACGTTCACGGGTAACGTCGAACTGCTTGCCCACTTCTTCCAGGGTGTGGTCAGTGTTCATGTCGATACCAAAACGCATTCTGAGGACCTTGGCTTCGCGGGCTGTTAGGCCTGCCAGCACTTCATGAGTGGCACTCTTGAGACTTTCGCTGGTGGCGCTGTCCAGTGGCAACTCGAGGGTAGTATCCTCAATGAAATCCCCCAGATGCGAATCTTCATCGTCCCCGATAGGGGTCTCCATGGAGATAGGCTCTTTGGCGATTTTCAGCACTTTGCGGATCTTGTCTTCCGGCATCATCATCCGCTCGGCCAGCTCTTCCGGAGAAGGCTCGCGTCCCATTTCCTGCAGCATCTGCCGCGAGATACGGTTGAGCTTGTTGATGGTTTCTATCATGTGTACCGGGATACGTATGGTACGGGCCTGGTCCGCGATGGAGCGGGTAATGGCCTGACGGATCCACCAGGTAGCATAGGTAGAGAACTTATATCCACGACGGTATTCAAACTTGTCTACAGCCTTCATCAGGCCTATGTTGCCTTCCTGGATCAGATCCAGGAACTGCAGGCCACGGTTGGTGTATTTCTTGGCGATAGAAATAACCAGACGCAAGTTGGCTTCAACCATTTCCTTCTTGGCACGGCGAGCCTTGGCTTCACCTATGCTCATGCGGCGGTTGATGTCTTTGATTGAGGCGATAGACAGGCCGGTTTCGGCTTCGATGGCTTCCAGCTTGGCGCGGCAACGCAGCACGTCTTCCTCGACCATTTTCAGGCCTTCGGCGTATGGCTTGCCGGAGTTCATCTCGGCGTTGAACCAGCTGATATCGGTTTCGTTGCCGGTGAAGAGCTTAACAAAGTTCTTCTTCGGCATTTTGGCCTGTTCAACACAAAGCTTGAGGATCAAGCGTTCCTGAACCCGCACTTTGTCCATCATGCTGCGCATGCTCTTGACCAGACGGTCAAACTGCTTGGGCACCAGACGGAACTCTTTGAAAATTTCGCCGATGTGGAACAGAGCCGCGACTGACTCGGGGTGATCGCGCCCCTTGAGTTCGATGAGCTTCAGTGAGTTTTCATAGACGGCACGCAGTTGGCCGAAACGCTCACGGGCTTCTTCCGGATCCGGGCCTTTGGAGCCTTCATCTTCGGAATCGCTGTCGTCATCTTCGTCATCGTCGTCCATATCATCTTCATCATCCAGATCATCATCGGACAATTCAGAACCAATATGGGTGGCGCTTGGGCCTACATCGTCTTCGTCGGGATTGACAAATCCAGAGATAATGTCGGACAGGCGGATCTCTTCGGCCTCGAACTGATCAAACTGTTCGAGGATCATGGCGATCGCCTGTGGGTACTCGGCGACTGAGCTCTGTACCGTGTTGATGCCTTCTTCGATACGCTTGGCGATCTGAATTTCGCCTTCGCGGGTCAGCAGTTCCACAGTGCCCATTTCGCGCATATACATACGCACTGGGTCTGTGGTGCGGCCCAGCTCGCTCTCGACTGAGGCCAGGGCGGCGGCGGCTTCCTCGGCGGCATCTTCATCCGTGCTGTCTTCCGACATCATAATGTCATCGACATCCGGTGCTTCTTCAAACACTCGGATACCCATGTCATTTATCATCTGGATAATATCTTCGATCTGGTCGGAATCGACCATATCTGCAGGCAAGTGGTCATTCACTTCTGCATAGGTTAGGTAACCTTGCTCTTTGCCTTTGGCGAGCAACAGTTTAAGTTGCGACTGCGGAGTTTGATCCATAGATATCATCCAAGTTGGGTAACTGTTACAACGATGGGCAGCGGCCTTGGGCTCTTGCCGCACAAATCGTCAATTATAGCCATGTGCGCATCCCTGTGCTAGTCCGGCGACCGGACCCATAAATTGAGAGAGCTCATTGGCGGCTTTTCATGGCCGCGATTAGCTTCTTAAGCTGTATTTTCTCTTCTTTAGTATGGGTCTGTTTCAGACTTAATTCCTGATAGCGCTGCTCAATGTATTGATTATTCAGCCATACCAGGGATTTTTTGAACTCTTGCTCCAGGTTTTCATCCGCCACTTGATGCTCCCATTGGGCCAGTTTTCTCAGGGCGGAAAATTCGTCCGTATCCCTGAATTGCTCAAGTAGTTGTGCGCTGTTCATCTTCTGGGCGCGAGTCAAATCCAGTAATTCGACCAGCAAGTCTATGCCGGCCATCTGTAAATGCTTGAGAGCCGGTTGGGGGATCAAATTCAGCCCCAACTGTGGGTGTTGTACCAGCAAGGCGACGGCGAGTCGCAGCGGTGTACCCCGGCCCTTAAGCGCTTTATGCCGGGCGGGGGCAACCCCTTGGGGGCCCTTGAATCCCAGCTTTTTCTTCAGATCATCTGCGCTGTTCATGCCGAGCCTGTGTGACAGGTCTTCGAGCAACAGATTTTGCAGCACAGTGTCTTGAATCTTTTCAATCAGGGCTATGGCCTGTTTCGCCAGGTTGCCCTTGTCTGTCCCGTATTTATTGGTCAGGGTATCGAATAGAAACCCTGTCAGTGTTTGCGCTTCAT
Source organism: Shewanella sp. Iso12 (assembly GCF_012030025.1). Classification (NCBI taxonomy): domain Bacteria; kingdom Pseudomonadati; phylum Pseudomonadota; class Gammaproteobacteria; order Alteromonadales; family Shewanellaceae; genus Shewanella; species Shewanella sp. Iso12. The sequence goes on along the minus strand of NZ_JAAUHW010000009.1, from coordinate 77,576 downwards.
CTATCAAAGCTTCGAAGGCTTCTTTGCCTGTCTTGCGCACCATGGAGTCGGGATCTTCCCCCTGGGGCAAAAACATAAAGCGCACTGTATCGCCGGGCTTCAGCAGTGGCAGGGCGGTTTCCAGTGCGCGCCAGGCGGCTTCTTTACCGGCGTTATCGCCGTCGTAGCAGCAAACCACCTCTTTGGCGCTGCGCAGCAACAGCTGAAACTGTTCGGCTGTAGTCGAGGTGCCCAGAGAGGCTACCGCATAATCGACCCCAAATTGAGCCAGCGCCACCACGTCCATATAACCTTCGACAATCAGCACTTGCCGGGGTTCTCTGTGGGCCTGCTTCAGCTCATACAGACCGTAAAGCTCATTACCCTTATGAAATATGGGCGTTTCCGGAGAATTCAAGTATTTGGGGGTACCATCTCCCAACACCCTGCCACCAAAGGCAATCACCCGGCCGCGCCTATCGCGGATCGGGAACATCAATCTGTCACGGAAGCGGTCATAACGCTTGCCGTTGTCGTTGCTGATGATCATCCCCGCAGTCAGCAGCTTGTCCTGCGACTCTTGCTGCGAGCGGTAACGGCTCAGTAGACCGTCCCAGCCGTCGGGGGCGAACCCAATGCCGAAGCGCTCGACAACCTGGTCTGATAACCCACGAAAGGCCAGATAGTCCAACACCTTCTGTTTGTCCTGGTGTTGCCTGAGCTGGCTTTGATAAAACCTGTTGGCCTCTTCCATCAACTGGTAGAGATCGCGGCTGAGCCCTTCGTCACGACGACGGTTGGGATTGTTCTCCCGCGGCACTTCCAGCCCCAGTTGGCTTGCCAGCTCCTCAATGGCATCGAGGAACTCGAGACGGTCATACTCCATGATGAAGTCAATGGCATTGCCATGGGCACCACAGCCGAAGCAATGGTAAAACTGTTTGTCTCTGCTGACGGTGAAAGAGGGTGATTTTTCACTGTGGAAAGGGCAACAGGCAGAATAATTCTTACCCGCTTTTTTAAGGGGTACCTTGTGATCGATAAGATCAACTATGTCTGTGCGAGCAATCAGCTCATTGATAAAATCACGAGGTATAGCCATCAGACTGAGTCATGCACCCTTGACCGATGTAAACAAACAAGCCGCGCAGAAGCACGGCTTGTTCATACGTGGAAACCCGCTTATTGCAGTTTGGCACGGATCTGGGCACTGATGGCACCCATGTCTGCACGACCCTGAACTTTGGATTTCAACGCTCCCATTACTTTGCCCATATCCGCCATGGTGCTGGCACCGCTATCCTGGATAGCGGCATCAATCAGCGCAGCGATTTCGCTTTCGCTCAGAGGCTGGGGCAGGAAAGTTTCAATAACTTGAATCTCTGCTGCTTCGGCTTCTGCCAACTCCGGACGACCCGCTGCCTCATATTGGGCAATGGCATCACGGCGTTGTTTCACCATTTTGGTCAAGACAGCTATTATCTGCTCATCATTCAGAGTTTCGCGGGTGTCCACTTCAATCTGTTTGATGGCAGCTAATGCCATACGAATCGTACCAAGGCGGACCTTCTCTTTGGCCACCAAGGCTTGTTTCATTTGGTCTTTTAGCTTATCTATCAGGCTCATAAGGAATTAGTATAAACGTACGCGACGTGCGTTTTCGCGAGAAAGCTTCTTGGCCAGACGCTTAACTGCAGCAGCTTTTGCACGCTTACGAGCAGTAGTTGGCTTCTCGTAGAATTCACGAGCACGCACGTCGGCCAGGATACCGGCTTTTTCACAAGAGCGCTTGAAACGACGCAGAGCTACGTCGAATGGTTCGTTTTCACGTACTTTAATAATTGGCATACGCCATCACCCCTTAGGTGTAAGTTTGTATTGAGTCAATCACTTGACCCAAGTGTATTTAAAATGGTGCGGAATTTTAAACCGACTGGCACTGGATGTAAAGTCCCTAAAGTAAATTCACTTTAGCCTACAACTGGAGAAATCTCTTGGTTAGGGGTAGAATTGGCGCCCCTTTTCAGGCGGAAAGATTTCATAGATGCGGGTTTTAGGTATTGAAACATCCTGTGATGAGACAGGAATAGCGGTTTACGACGAAGAGCAGGGGTTGTTGTCCCATGCTCTCTACAGTCAGGTTAAGTTACATTCCGACTATGGTGGTGTGGTGCCTGAGCTGGCATCAAGGGATCATGTGCGCAAAATAGTACCGCTGATCCGTGAGGCGCTGGCCAAGGCCGATACCCGTATCGAAGATCTCGACGGCATCGCCTACACCAAGGGCCCTGGCCTGATTGGTGCGCTTTTGGTGGGCGCCTGCGTCGGCCGTTCTCTGGCATTTGCCTGGAATAAGCCTGCAGTAGGTGTTCATCATATGGAAGGGCATCTGTTGGCGCCCATGCTGGAAGAGGATGCGCCTGAGTTTCCCTTTGTGGCGCTCTTGGTTTCAGGTGGTCACTCCATGCTGGTGAAGGTGGAAGGCATAGGCCGCTACGAAGTACTGGGTGAATCCATAGACGATGCGGCCGGTGAAGCTTTCGACAAGACAGCCAAACTAATGGGGCTGGATTATCCAGGAGGCCCAAGACTGGCCAAGCTTGCCGCCAAAGGGGAAAAGGCCGGCTATAAGTTTCCCCGACCGATGACCGACAGACCGGGATTGGATTTTAGTTTCTCAGGACTGAAAACCTATGCCGCCAATACCATAGCCGCCGAACCGGATGATGAGCAGACCCGCGCCAATATCGCCCGAGCCTTTGAAGAAGCCGTGGTCGATACCATGGTCATCAAGTGCCGCCGAGCACTGGAGCAAACCGGCTTCAAGCGCTTGGTCATTGCCGGTGGTGTCAGCGCCAACACCCGTCTGAGAAGCTCACTGGCCGAGTTGATGCAAAGCCGTGGTGGCAAGGTTTTCTACCCAAGAGGCGAGTTCTGCACGGATAACGGTGCCATGATAGCCTACGCTGGCTTGCAGCGCCTCAAGGCCGGCGAGCGTGAGCCGCTTGCGGTGAAAGGGCAGCCACGTTGGCCGCTGGATACCCTGGAAGCGATTTCCTGAAGCCCGGCTAACCCACCATCTGTAATACCTGAAAAGTAAAAGGCGCCACTGGCGCCTTTTACTTTTTGATAGCAGCTTTAAAAGCTGGCAGCCTTTGGCCCTATTTAGTGCGCTTTGAGCGCGACATCTTGGACTCTTCTCCCTTGAGCAGACGGCGAATATTATCCTTGTGGCGGATAATGATCAGCGTCGATAGCATGGCCACCGGCAGGGTAAATCTGTCATCCAGCCACCAGGTATATACAGGCGCCAAGAGCGCCGTTACCAAAGCCGCCAGTGATGAATAGCGGGTCAGCAATACCACCAATAACCAGGTGCCCATCAAACACAGCGCTAAGCCTTCACCTATGGGCGCCATGGCACCGAGTGCTGTGGCAACGCCTTTGCCACCCTTGAAGCCGAAGAAAATCGGGTATATGTGTCCCAGGCAGGCGGCAATGGCTATCACCCCAAGCCAGATGGCATCTATTCCCATCAGATAAGCGGTATAAGTTGGCAGGGCACCCTTGAGCATATCGAAGAAAAACACCATGGCGGCGGCCCAAGTGCCGCCGATGCGCAGCACGTTGGTGGCGCCCGGGTTGCCCGAACCCTTGCCTCGGGGATCCGGCAGGCCCTTGAGGCGGCATACCAGCACGGCACTGGAGATAGAGCCGAGCAGGTAAGCGGCCACAATCATAATTGGGGTCAGTACCATGGTACTCAAATTGGTTTCCTTACTCGTCTTAAGGTATTATCGCGCACACTGAAATATGCAGCCCTTGCCCGGATAACCCAAGGTGAAAATCTTTACCGTCAGCTGGCGGTTAAAAATCTCGGGTTCATCTTGTCCTTCAATGCCTTATCCTACTTAAGATCGGGCCAGGTAGAAAGGGGCTACAGTGAATATCTCCGGAACGGGGCGGATTATAGCGGTTTTATTGCCGATAGCTTATCTGACCTCAGGCCCGGCAGCTGCTAAGGGGGATTTTATGGACAGAGTGCTGATACGGGAATTACAGATAGAAACGGTTATCGGGATCTATGAGTGGGAGAAACAGGTACACCAGACACTGCTTATCGATCTGGATATGGCCTGGGATAACAGAGCCGCCGCCGACAGTGATGATTACAGCCAGGCGCTCTGCTATGAAACCGTTAGCAAGCGCCTCACCGCCCTGATCACCGAAAAGCCCATTGAGTTGATTGAAACCGTGGCCGAGATGATAGCCCATTGCCTGATGAGCGAATTTTCAGTGCCTTGGGTCAAGGTGCGGGTGATGAAGCCCGGCGCCGTTCCTTCGGCCAAAGCGGTCGGTGTTGAAATCGAGCGTGGTATCTAACGGCAATATGGCACATATCTACATCAGTCTGGGCAGCAATATCGACCCGGAACATTATCTGCGTGCAGCTATCAAAGAGCTGCACGCTGCGTTTGGCGAGCTGCAACTGTCATCGGTTTACGAGAGTGAGTCTGTGGGATTCAAGGGCAGCAACTTTCTCAACATGGTAGTGGGCGCTCACACCTCGCTCGATATTGCCGAAGTGGTGGCCTGTTTCAAGCAGATAGAGCTGCGTCATGGGCGTATTCCCGGGGCGAAAAAGTTTGCTCCGCGCACCTTGGACTTGGATCTGCTGCTCTATGATGACAGGGTCTGCCAGCAGCCGGTAGTTTTGCCCCGAGCCGAGATCCTGACCAATGCCTTTGTGCTTTGGCCACTGGCTGAACTGGCACCGCAAACCAAGCATCCACTGGCACAACTCAGCTACCAAGTGTTGTGGCAGGAATATGACAAGGCCAGCCAGAAACTCTGGCCTATCGCTTTCGATTGGGGCCTGTCGGCCTGATTTTTAAAGGACAATTATGGACACAATACAGGTCATCATCCTTGCCCTGATCCAGGGCCTGACTGAATTTTTACCTATCTCCAGCTCGGCGCACCTTATTTTGCCTTCCCAATTACTGGGTTGGGAAGATCAGGGACTGGCCTTCGATGTGGCGGTGCACATAGGCTCATTACTGGCGGTGGTGCTCTACTTTCGTACTGAAATCATCGCTATGCTGAACGCCTGGTTTGGCAGCATATTCAAGGGTAACCACAGTGCCGAGAGCAAACTGGCCTGGTGGATTATTCTGGCCACCATACCCGCGGTCGTTTTTGGTTTTATGGCCAAAGATCTGGTTGAAACCTATCTGCGGGGGCCCGGTGTTATTGCCATCACTACTGTGGTATTCGGTTTGCTGCTCTGGTGGTCGGACAAGATGGCACGGCTTGAGCTCACTGAGTATCAAACCGGCTGGCGCAAGGCATTGATGATAGGTTTCGCCCAAGCTTTAGCACTTATTCCCGGCACCAGTCGCTCGGGGATCACCATGACAGCGGCCCTGATGCTGGGGCTCAACCGTGAGGCGGCGGCGCGTTTCTCTTTTTTGATGTCGATTCCTGTGATCCTGGGAGCGGCGCTGCTGATGGGCAAAGATCTGCTCGACGGTGGGCATGTGATTGACTGGCAGGCCTTGATACTGGGCGTAGTGCTCTCTTTTGTGGCGGCTTATACCTGTATCCACCTGTTTTTGAAGATTATCAGCAAGATGGGCATGCTGCCTTTCGTGCTCTACCGTCTGGCGCTGGGTGCGCTTCTGTGCGGCTTTATCTTTCTGTGGAGCTAAGATGAATTCAGTGCAATTTCAGTGCCCGGTTTGCCAGAGTGAACTCAAGCAACATCAGGCATCCAGAGGTTTTTACTGCGCCAACAAACATCACTTCGATCGCCAGGAAGACGGCTATTGGCTGCTGGCCAAGCCCAAGAGCACGGCGGTACATGCCTTGTCGCGCCAGGCATTGCGGGCCCGGCGTTTTCTGCTGCAGTCTGAGTTGATGGCGCCTTTGCATCAGGCGCTTAATCTTAAGCTGGCCAGGCTCGCCGAAAACTGTGAGGCTGTACTTGATCCCAACGCCGGAGACGGCGCCTTGCAGCAGATGCTACAACTGCCGGATGAACTGCAACGTCTGCTTATCTGTGATGCGCAAAATGCCGCCTTCGCCGCTGCCAAAGCCTTGCCGACGGCGCAGGTATTTCTCAGTGTTGCCAAACGCTTGCCCTTTGAAGATGCGCAGTTTTCACTGGTGACTCTGCTCGATGGTCAGCTCAAGGGCAAGGAGATCCCCAGGGTGATGAAGCCTGGGGCACATCTTGTGATGTTGGCACCCGGGCCCAGACACTTATGGCAGTTGCGTGAGCAATTAAACGCGGATCTCAAGCAGCGGGAGTTCAGTATCAGCCTGCCGGCCGAGTTGACTGTGCTGGAAACCGATAGCTTGAGTTTTTCTCTGGATGTGAGCGGTGAGCAGGCGTTGACGCTTTTGGAAACCACTCCTTATGCCTGGCGCGCCAGCGAAAAACAGAAGCGTGCGCTTGCTACTCGAGCAGTTAAGGGGCTGGAGCTGGATTACCGTGTGTTGGTGATTAAACGGAACTGAGTTTGAGCCTCGGGTTTAGGCTGAAAAGTGAAGGTTTTGGCTGGAATCTTGGTCAGGACTGACTGGAAGTCACTATAGGTTTTAGCGAAAAGCAAATCGGCAACACCTTGGTGTTGCCGATCCGGGACTGAATTACTTCTTGTAACGAGAAGCAACGTTGTCCAAGCGGTCGTTAGCACGCTTAGCTTCAGACTGAGCGTCCATAGCAGCAGCTTTGGCATCTTTAACGTCAGCAGACAGTTTGCCTTGCTCTGCTTTCAGAGAGCTAACTTCGGCTGATAATTGATCAACTTTGTTGCCCAGGTTAGCAACGCTTTCTTCCAGAGCAGTGGTGTTGGCACAGCCACCCAGCAGAGCAGTCATTGCTACGCCAGCAATCATCAGTACTTTTTTGTTCATGAAGAAATCCCTTTAGATAGGTTGGATTTTTAATGGCTCGACTGTAAAACAGCCGACACCGCCTAATTATGTCATAGTCAATTTATTTTGCTACGAATATTCACGTACAGGCCGCTTTACCTTATCGAATACTCATTGAATTGCCAAGTCTTTGGGAAGATAGCCAGTTTCTTTCGCCATTTTCTTAACATAACTGAAAATATTGCCGTCAATATCTTGCCTTTCTATCAGGAAACGGCGGAATTCAGTAACAGTTGCTTTTCTTGACGTACGGCGGCAATCCGCTGCCGAGCGAGCTCTTCTCTGATGGCTGGCCCCTTGTGTCCCGCTGCTACTATGGGTTTGACATCTATGGCTGAGGCGACAGCAAATAACTGCCTCAATGCTTGCGCCTGCGGGTAGGGGGCTTGTTCAAGCCCGCTGCGGCCTCTGGCATCGGCCTCGCAGGCCAGCACCAGTTGCTCCAGGCGCTCTGGCTTGCGCCAGAAATCGGCTTTGTCGAAGATTTTCACTATGGTTTCCGGCTTGAGCTCCGCCAGATTATGAATATTTTGATGCTGATCGCTGACCAGCAACGCCAGATCCCGATACTCGGAAGGCACTCGCAGCCGCTCGCACAGGTTTCGAATAGGTTCAAGTCCCTTCTGGCCGTGGCCATGGTGCTTGGGCAGCATGTCGGCCGGGGTCAGTGCCTTACCGAGATCGTGCACCAGCGCGGCAAAGCGCACGGCTTTGTCGCGGGTTAATAGTGCGGCTTGCTCCAGTACCATCAAGGTGTGAAGGCCGGTATCAATTTCCGGATGCCACTTGGCTGGTTGCGGCACACCAAACAGGGCATCGATTTCCGGCATCAGCGCTTGTAAGGCGTTAACCTGGCGCAGTACTTCAAAAAACACTTGGGGCTGCTCGCAGCCGAGCACCTTATCCAGCTCCTGCCATACCCGCTCAGGCGTCAGTGCGCCAAGCTCGGGGCCAGCGGCAATTTCCTGCATCAGAGCCAGGGTTTCCGGCGCTATGCTGAAGCCCTGAGGGGCAAAGCGGGCGGCAAAACGGGCCACCCTGAGTACCCGCAGCGGGTCTTCAACGAAAGCGGGGGAGACATGCCTCAGCACCCGGGCCTCGATATCCTTTTGGCCACCGTAGGGGTCGTGCAGCTCGCCATCCTCACTTTGGGCTATGGCGTTAATGGTCAAGTCCCGCCGCAGCAGATCCTCTTCCAGGGTGACATCGGGCGCCGCATAGCAGGAGAAACCGCCATAACCCAGGCCTGTCTTGCGCTCGGTTCTGGCTAGGGCGTACTCCTCCTGGGTTTTGGGGTGCAGAAACACGGGAAAATCCTTGCCCACCTGTCGATATCCCAGTGAGGCCATCTGCTCCGGGGTTGCGCCTACCACCAGATGATCCCTGTCCTTGACGGGTAAGCCCAATAGTTTGTCACGCACTGCCCCACCAACCAGATAAATCTGCACGCTTGTGGATTCCTTATAATCGACTGCTTTGGTAATGGCCTCAGGATAACATGAGACCCGGCCGTGGGGGACTTTCCCGTGCATCACATAAATGGCGGCCGGGGTTTTACAATTTATGGCCTTGCCTTAAACTGGGCTGTCTCTAGCAAAGAAGGATGGCAGTGCCTATGTACAAGGCCTTTTATGGACTGAACGATAACCCATTTTCTATCGCGCCCAATCCCAGTTATCTGTTTCTCAGTGACAGGCACAGGGAGGCGTTGGCGCATTTGACCTATGGCCTGGGGGAGACGGGGGGCTTTGTGCTGCTGACAGGTGAAGTCGGTACCGGGAAAACCACTGTTTCCCGCTGCCTGCTGCGGCAACTGCCGGAAAATACCGATACCGCCTTTATCCTCAATCCATCTCTGACCGAGCTTGAACTGCTGGCTACCCTCTGTGATGAGTTGAAAATTCCCTATGGCGAGGCGCCCACCCTCAAACAGCTGACCGATCATATCAGTGGTTTTCTGTTGGCTAACCACCAGGCCGGGCGCAACACTGTGCTGATCATCGATGAGGCCCAGCATCTGCGGGCCGAAGTGCTTGAGCAACTGCGCCTGCTTACCAACCTGGAGACAGATACCCGTAAACTGCTGCAGGTGATCCTCATAGGTCAGCCCGAGCTGCAGCAACTGCTCAAGCGCCAGGAACTGCGGCAGTTGGCGCAGCGAATCACTGCCCGTTACCATCTGTTGCCGCTCACCGAAGAGGAGGTGGGCTTCTATGTGCAGCACAGGTTGCAGGTGGCCGGGCGCAGCGAGCCCTTGTTCAACCGCGGCGCGATTCGGGCGCTGCATAAATTCAGTGGTGGTATTCCAAGGCTTATCAACCTCTTGTGTGAGCGGGCCTTGATGGCGGGTTATGGTCAGTCTCGAACCCCTATCGATGCCAAAATGGTGGCCACTGCCGCCGAAGAGGTGCTGGGAGAGAAAATCAAGCAAGCGAACTACTGGTTGCCGGCTTCTGCCGCCGCCATGCTGCTTTTGGCATTTGCCGGTGGTTACTATTTCCTGGCTCAGCCGGAACAGGCTGTCGCCCAAGAGCAGTCCGGACGCCAACTTCATTCAGTGACAGATGCCAAACAGACTCAGGTTTCCGGTAATAAAGCTGCTGTTAACCATCTTTCTGTCAATCAAGCTGCTGCGGACAAGCCCGCAGTCAATCGGGCGCAGCGGATCTTGACGCAGGCCATAGATCAGAGCCGCAATATAGATACCGCCTTTGCGGCCCTGTTTGCTCTTTGGGACAAGGTGCCGTATTCAGGCATCAGTGCCTGTCAGGCCGCCGAACAGCAGGGGCTAGCCTGTTATCAGCAGCAGGGCAATCTCAACTCCTTACTGCGGCTCAACTACCCGGCAGTGGTCTATCTGGAGGATGAACAACAGCAGCCTTTCTACGGCACTCTGGTGAACAAAGATGGTGAGCAGTTGCTGCTGCAACTCAATGAACAACAACTCTGGGTCAGCGTCGATTGGTTCAACCGTCATTTCAGCGGTACTTTTGAAATCATCTGGGATGCCCCCAAGGATCCGCTCAAGGCGATAGGCCCAAGTGCCGGTTTGGCCCAGGTGCAGTGGCTGGAAAATACCCTGGCGCAGGTGGATGAACGCCCGGCCAGACTGATGAGTTATTTCGACAGCGAGCTGGAGCAGTCATTGCAACAGTTTCAGCGGCGCCACGGCTTGAAACCGGACGGCATTGCCGGCAGCCAAACTCTGGTTCAGCTTAATCTGTACTTGAGTCATCAAGGCCCCAGATTGCACGCAGGAGGAGCGAGCTGATGTCTATCCTTCTCGATGCCGTGACCCGGGCCAAGCAACAGGAGATGGGTGAACAACTGGATCCTGTGTTGACCCCCAGGGCGCAATATCGCCGACAATCTTCTGCAAGTAGCTATCTAAAGCCGCTGGCGGTATTGGTGGCGGCCGTGCTGGCCGGTGGCGCCTTGGCTTGGGGCTGGCACTCGCTTGATACCAATAAAAAGCCGCTGGCTCCCGAGACATCTTCAGTTGGGGGGCAAGCCTCGCAGCAGCAAGCCAGGCAACAAGATGAGTCTCAAGGATATAAGCAACCGACTCAAGCCGCTGAGGTGGCTGAACAGGGTGCAACGGAAGTACGTTTGGCCGGTAAGGTTGCCTTGCCTATGGCCCAGCCGGTTCCTCAGACTCAGGCTGTTCAATCTCGAACAATCCAGTCGCAAAATACGCTGCCTCAAAATGCTCAGGCTGAGAATAGGGCGGCCATAAACCAAAGTTCAATAGACCAGAGCTCAATCAACCAAAGCGGCGAAGCTGAAATTGCAGCCCGCCAGAGTCCGGCTTCGGTTAATGCACAGCCGACTGGCAGTGATTTATTGGCCGCCAGTGTGGCCGAAGCGGCTAAAGAGCTGCAGTTTGCGCAACTCCAGGCTGATGGATCAGCAACTGTAAATCAGCCGCAGGAGATGCCGGCGACTGACGATGAGCCGATTATCCTGGGAGCCAACCCCAATCGCCGTGGGCTTGAGGTGCTCGAGTCTCTCAAGCGCCAGGTTAATGAAGCGGCTGAGGATGTGGGGCTATCCAGTGCCGAGAGTCGCCGCCAGGATGAGTTGGTGGCTCAGTTTCAGGCGGCGCTTGCCGATGTGGAGCACCGGCACTCGGCGGAAAAACCCGTATCGCCTCCCGAATTGGATCCCATTCCCAAGGCTGAGGAAGAGGTGCCTCCTTACGGCGGGCTGCCGGCCGGGCTGCAATTGCAGGTTCCTGAGTTTGAGATCAGTGCTCACGTATACGCCTCAGAGCCTTCCAAGCGTTGGCTGAATGTGGAGGGTGCCGAACTGCAGGAGGGGGACAGCATCAAGGGTCAACTGAAGATCGTTGAGATACGTCCAAGGGATGTGGTGCTGGAAATTCAAGGGCAGAAGTTCCGGGTGCCGGCCATATAAGTCGACCCCAAACGGCTGGAACCAAGCATAAAAAAGCGCCATTAAGGCGCTTTTTTATCTTAGAGCTCAAGCTCCGTAGAAGTAGTTCCCCAGCAACAGTGTCAGGGCGTAGCCAACAGAGTAGCACAGCAACAGCGCCGGAACATACTTGAGGTAAGAGACAAAGGTCAGCTCTTTGACCTTGCTCATGGCGATGATCCCGGCCGCCGAACCTATCACCAGCAGAGAGCCACCCACACCTACTGCATAGGTCAGGCCCAGCCACTCAGGCGTGGTCAGTTCAGGTGCGGCTTTCAAAAGCGCCGCGGTCAGTGGCACGTTATCCAATATGGCCGATCCCATACCAGTGACAAAGTTGGAAATGTTGGGGTCGTGACGGGCGTAGACCTGGGCCAGAAGATCCAGCGTGCCTATCTCTTTGAGCATACCCACCAACAAGAGGATCCCGAGGAAGAACAGCAGGGTGTCGTATTCCACTTGGCGGATATATTCGAGGATCTGCAGTTCTTCTTTGTCGTTGCGGGCGGTGTGGCCCACCAGGAACATGATTGATAACCCGGTGAGGAAGGTTAGCACGGGGGGAATGGCAAACAGAATGTTCAGTGCCATGGTCATCAATATGGTGGTGAAGAAGATGATGGCGATAAGCACATCCACTGTCTCGTAACTTTGACGAATAGGTGTGGTGGACACCTCGCCCTTGGCATTGAGGGAGAAGAGTATTGCCAACAACATCACGCTGAACGCCGCCGGCAGCACCAACATCAACAGCTCTGACATATGCACATGGCCGCCGAGGAAGATCATCAGGGTAGTGACGTCACCCGTTATCAGAGAAACCCCCCCTGAGTTGACGGCAAAGATAATCAATACCGCCATCCGGCGACGCATCTGTTTGTCGAGCTTGAAGGTGGTCAGCAGCCCAAGAGAGACCAAGGTGGCGGTGACGTTGTCACAGATGGCCGACAATACCAGAGAAAACAGCGCAACCTGCAGCATCAGCATCCGGGTGCTGACCCGCTGCGGAAACAGCTTCTGCACTATTATCTGGATCATGCCCTTGGCGTTGAGATAGGCCACAAAGGTCATGGTCGACATCAAAAACAGCCAGAGCGTCGCGATTTCCAGCAGGTTTTCATTGAGTTGATGCTCTACCAGCTTTTCATGGCCGGGGTCGCCGGCAGACATGAACAGAGCTATCCAAGAGATACAACCGAAAAACAGAGTCGTTTTGGCTTTGTTGAGGTGAGTCACCTCTTCAAAAATGATACTCAGCAGTGCCAACACCGCCAGTATGATAAGAAAGGTATAGAGCATAAATGCAATTCCAACTGCTGATTTTATGTTCGTCTGCCCTGGGGGAAGTGGGCAGTTTTTGTGTCGGCCATCAAGGTTCAATTAATCGAGCTGTGATAGCGCGTGCGGATCAGACCACACTGACATGGATAACGCAACTGTTAACTGGAACACATTTTCTTAGACTTTGTGATAAGTGTCCGTCGACTTTCGGGTCGAGCCAGTTATTTGGTCTGTTTGTTTTTTGTATCTTGGTGTTTTGTACTGATTGGATCTGTTTGGCAGCGAAAGGCGACAGTCGACTAGCGGGCCGGTGGCAAGTTGGCGTGACAGCCATGGTGCAGCCTTAATTGGCTTGTGAGTATGGCGCTGGATGGAAAATTTGTGGAAGGGGAATTGAGCAACCAGAATTTGAGCTGGACGCCAGAGAAATCTACCCGGTGAGAGTGGGCATAAAAAACGGGGCCGTATAGGCCCCGTTTTCAATCCATCTGCGGATTACTTCATGCGTGCCAGAACACGATCGGCTGCATCCAGAGTCGCCTGCAGCTCTTGCTCGCCGTGAGCCATGGACAGGAAGCCTGCTTCAAAGGCGCTCGGTGCCAGGTAGATACCTTCGTCCAGCATGCCGTGATAGAAGGCGCGGAACTGCTCCATGTTGCACTTGGTAACCTGCTCAAAGCCGGTGATCTTCTCTTCATCGGTAAAGAAGAAACCAAACATGCCGCCAACATAGTTGATGGCCATGGGGATACCATGCTTGTCGGCTGCGGCCTTGAAGCCTTCGGCAATACGCTTGGTCTTGGCAGCCAGCTCTTCATAGAGGCCTGGTTCGGACAGGGCTTCCAGTTGAGCCAGACCTGCGGTCATGGCGATAGGGTTACCCGAAAGTGTGCCGGCCTGGTACACAGGGCCGGTCGGGGCAATATACTGCATGACTTCTTTCTTGCCACCGAAGGCACCAACCGGCATACCGCCGCCGATCACCTTACCCAGAGTGGTCAGATCCGGTGTCACGCCATAGTGGCCTTGGGCACCGCTCTTGGAGACGCGGAAGCCAGTCATCACTTCGTCGATGATCAACAGGGCGCCGAACTGATCGCAAAGTTCACGCAGTCCTTCAAGGAAACCTGCAACCGGCGGGATACAGTTCATGTTGCCGGCAACCGGCTCGAGTATGATACAGGCGATATCCTGCGGATGCTGGCTGAACAGCTCTTTGACTGAATCCAGATCGTTATAGACAGCGGTCAGGGTGTGCTTGGCGAAGTCAGCAGGGATCCCTGGGGAGCTGGGTTGACCCAGAGTCAGGGCACCTGAGCCGGCCTTAACCAGCAAACAGTCGGCATGGCCGTGGTAGCAGCCTTCGAACTTGAGGATCTTGTCTCTGTTGGTGTAACCCCGAGCCAGGCGTATGGCGCTCATGGTGGCTTCCGTACCAGAGCTCACCATGCGTACCTGTTCTATGGAAGGCACCATCTCAATGACTTTTTCTGCCATCTGCACTTCCAGCTCGGTAGGTGCACCGAAAGACAGACCGTTCTCCACCGCCTTGAGAACCGCTTCGCGGATCTTGGGATGGTTGTGACCCAGGATCATAGGCCCCCAGGAACCGACATAGTCGATATAGGCTTTGCCGTCGGCATCATAGATATAGGCACCGTCGGCCTTTTCGATGAAGCGGGGAGAGCCGCCTACACCGTTGAAGGCACGTACTGGCGAGTTCACACCGCCGGGGATGGTTTTCTTGGCCTGTTCAAACAGGTCTTCAGAACGGGTCATGTTTAATCCTTAAAGTCAGTGGCCGCTCTTTAGCGATCGGCCTTGCGTGAATACCAGTTAACCGGACACTCGTATTTTTCCAACTGATTGTCCACCCCGAGTGTCAGGGCAAACAGTGCCATGCGGATCAACAAGCCATTGTCGGCCTGACGGAAGATAGCCAGGTTGGGATGGTTGTTAAGATCATTGTCCAGCTCATTGGCCTGCAGCCTGGAGTCCCGAGGCAATGGATGCATGATCACTGTATTGGACTTACAATTTTTGGTGTATATGGCGCTGTTCAAACGGAACTTGCCACGATACTTATCGGCTTCCTCCTGCGAGGGGAAGCGCTCTTCCTGAATGCGCGTCAGATAGAGTATATCAGCCTGATCTAAATTGCCTTCCAGTTGGTCTGTTATTGTGATCTTATGCCCGGCATTTTCAATGTCGGCGATCACATAGTCAGGCATTGCCAGCTCGGCAGGGGAGATCAGGGTGAAGCTGATGTTCTTGTACATACACAGAAGACGCGACAGCGAGTGCACAGTGCGGCCGTATTTGAGATCGCCCACCATGGCGATATGCATGCCGTCTATGCCTAAGCCTTTGCTGTGCAGCTCTTTCTGTATGGTGAACAGATCCAGCAGCGCCTGGGTTGGATGTTCGTTGGCACCGTCGCCGCCGTTAATCACAGGCACCCGGCTGCCTTCGGCAAATTCGCGTACCGAGTAGGACTCGGGGTGGCGCATGGCAATCACGTCCGAGTAGCTGGACAACACCCTGGCAGTATCGTAGAGGGACTCCCCCTTGGACAGCGACGAGGAAGCCATGCCGACCGTTTCAGCGACCCGGCCGCCAAGCAGGTTGAAGGCGCAGCCGAAGCTGACCCGGGTGCGGGTACTGGGTTCAAAAAACAGATTGCCGAGAATAGCACCATCCAGCACCTTGGTACGCTTTTCGCGCAGTGCGTATGGGGTCATCTTTTGGGCTACGGTGAAAATGGTTTGAATGGCGTCCAGATCTAACTGGTTTACGGAGAGGATATGTGATCCCTGGAACTGGTTCATCAGCCTTGGTTTCCAATGCAATTGGGTACTGACACTGAGGTCTGGACCCATGGGTTATGTAGGGTTTGGCTGAGGCGCAACTATAACAGAAGGTGACGGCCATGAAAATGACCCATGATTGAAATTACACTTCTCCGGCACGGATTTCCTGCTGCAGGTTAGACCAACTGATCACCCCGACGATATTCTCTGGTGTATCCTGATAGATATAGACTTCACCGGCACGTTTCGGCGCCAGAATTTCATACACCTCGTTGAGGGTGGCCGAGTCGGGTAGCCCCTGGATCCTGTGCTGGGTCAGGCTGGTGTCAGTGTCAAACGAAGGCATCTGCAGATCCAGCATGGCAATCTGCCCTTCGGCATCTCTGACAAGCACGGGCCTGCCCTGGGCGCGTTTCATCACCTCCAGCAGCAGCTCATCATTGTTGTTGACTATCACTATGCGCCTGTCCATCAGGGCGCGTACCCCGAGTTTCTGCAACCCAAGGTTAACCGGGGCCACCTTGTAACCCAGGCCCATGATATCCAACTGACAAAAGAATATGGATTTGGCATTCAGCCCCTGATAAGCGATGAGGTAGGCGGGTACGGCCACTATCATTCCGGGCAGTATGATGGAGGCATCGTTGGTCATTTCCAGTAGCGCCACCAGGGCGGCGAGCGGTGCGCTGAGACAAACCCCCATCATGGCGGTCATGCCGATGACGGTATAGAGCCCTGCATAGGGGGCCACCGAGGGAAACAGCAGCGCGGTTGCCTGAGCCAGAATGGCGCCGCCCAAGGCGCCTATGCCGTAGAGTGGACCTATGATCCCTCCCGGGATCCCAAGGCCGATGGCGGCAATGGTAGCAACAATCTTGGCCAGCAATACCGCCAGCAAAAACCAGATGGCCGGGTTGTCGCTGACCGCCAGTCCTATGGCCATTTCACCGCTGCCCAGAGCCTGAGGCAGCAGCAGTCCTATCAGAGTGGTGATAACGCCCGCCAGCAACAGGCGGACAATCAAGGGCCAGTGTTGGCCGCGCTCGGTCACCTGAATAAGGCTGTGATTGAATAGGGCCGCGGCGATCCCCAGCACTATACCGCCGAGTGCCAGCAGCGGGTACTGATCCAGTGGAATATGGCTGACCTTGATGGCGTCAAACTCGTGGATATTACCAAACACCACCTGGCTGGATAGGGCGCCGCAGATGGCCGACAGCATGATGGGGAAGAAGTACTGCACCTTGTATTCCCTGAGCACCACTTCGAGGACAAACACCACGGCGGCCAGGGGCGCGTTGAAGGTGGCGGCTATCCCGGCGGCTATGCCACTGGCACACATGATGCGCACACTGTTGTCCGGCAGCTTGAATTTTTCCGCCAATACCGAGGCGGTGACCGCCCCCAGATGAATGGCCGGGCCTTCACGACCAACCGAGAAGTTACTCGCCAGCGCAAACAGCGCCTGAAAAAACTGCCCCGGTGCCGACTGCAGCGGGATCTTGCCATAATGCAGTTTCACCCTGTGCAGCACATAGGCTATACCCATCCGCTTGTAGCGTTTGGAGCCAAACCTGGCTACCAGCCAGATCAAAAAAGCCCCAAAAAGTGGTAACAGGACTCGCCAGTCACCGATTGAGCCCGTAAAATCCCATTCCTGTGTTTGGGTAAAATGATTGGCCCATTGCAGCAGCAGGCGAAACAGTATGATGACAGCCGAGGCCATCAGCGCAAACAACAGGGCCAGCAGACACAGTTGAATACTGATCCTCGTTTGGGACAGCTTGTCTCTCATCTGGTGGCGCAGATACTTTCGCGCCTCAAGTTTGAACTTTCTGAATCTTGCCTGCACTGCTGCTTTCCGAAGCCTGATGTGAAATCTTAGTACCTAAGATGGAAATTTTTATATAAGGGGCTGTTAGTTAATGGCAAATTATCATCGCTGGCTCGATCGCCTGCAAGTGATGGAGCGAAATATTCGTCCATCCAGTCTGTATTTGTTGCTCTTGGTCATGGTGGCCTTTCTGACCGGACTGCTCAGCTATCACTTTTTTATCCCGCCAGGTGAAGTCCAGCTGCAACAAAATGACGGTAAAAAGAAACGCTTGCAGGGACAACTGCAGGAACAAGCACAGCTGCTGGCGAGCCGTAATCTGGAGCTGAGCCTGGCCAAGGAGGCCAATGAGGAGATGCAGCAGCTGTTCAACAAGCAGCATAAGAAACAGAAGGAGCTGGAACGTGAGCTGGCCTTCTACCGCAGTATCATGGCGCCGGAGCATAACGCCGAAGGTGTGGCTATCCATGGTTTGGAACTGATGCCGTTGGCGGGCCCAGGGCAATACCGTCTCAAGCTGATACTGACCCAGTTGCAAAAGCGCAAACAGGCGCTCAAGGGAAGAAGTGAGATACTTCTCATTGGCATGCAAGAGGGCAAGCAAGTCGAACTGAATTTAGCTAAACTGGTGGACACCAAGTTGGCATTTAACTTCAAGTACTTTCAGGTACTGGAAGCGGAATTTACCCTGCCTGAAGGGTTCGAGTTACAGCAGATGAAGGCCAAGGTCGTCGTGCCTGCCAGCCGCTGGAGCAAAGGCGCCGAAACCGAACAAAGTTTCAGCCTGCCGGAGTTGCTGGAGGGCGAAAAAGATCCCGGCATAATACTTGAACAAAACAGTCAGGTAACAGATAATCTGCCACAGCAAACAGATGTAAGAGGTAGTAATGACTGAACAAGCTGAATCAGCTATGCCCATCCAGTTTACCGATGCGGCGGCAACCAAGGTCAAGGCCTTGCTGGAAGAAGAACAGAACAGTGCGCTGAAGCTGCGGGTCTATGTCACGGGCGGCGGCTGCTCAGGTTTTCAGTATGGCTTCACCTTTGATGAAAAAGTGAATGAAGGCGATTTCACCGTGGAAAAACAAGGGGTAAAGCTGGTCGTTGATCCCATGAGCCTGCAATATCTTGTCGGCGGTGAAGTAGATTACACCTCAGGGCTGGAAGGCTCGCGTTTCTTCGTCAAAAACCCCAACGCCACCACGACCTGTGGTTGTGGCGCCAGCTTCTCGGTATAACCGAGAGCGAAAGCAGCAAAAAGCCGTCCCATTGGACGGCTTTTTTTGTGGGCGCAAGGCCGGTTACTGCATCAGGTTGAAGTTCATCTTACGCTTGAAGAAGGCTTTGACCTTAGGAGTAAAGGCTATCCATACCTGCAGCATGCAAAAGCCTATCAGAAAGCCGAAAATGGCCCAGTCCGGAGCCTTGAGTTCCATTCCGGCGATATTGAGGGTATTGGGCCCTGTGGCCACACTGTCGCCCTGATCCAGAATATAGGGCAGGAAACTCACCAGCGCGAGCTGCGCCAAGGTATAGAAGCGCAGTGCCCATAAGCCTGCCTGATGGCGCGCCAATACCGCCAACACCATGATCAGCGTCAGCAGACAAAAGACGACACCCTGACCGGCAATCAGGCCACTGACCGAGGCGGCAATATAAAGCAGCATCAGTAACAGCAGGCGTTTGGGAATGGCGTAGCTTTCAGTGGCGGCTTGGCTCATCTTACGGCGCTCCTTGTGCTCTATTGACTCAGTGACGCGTCTTGGGCGCCAGTCGCTGCTCCAGCTCATGTGGTGGAATAACCACGCCGAGATCTTCCAGCATAGGGAAGACGGCAACATAGAGTTCGTCATCTTCCATACCTGGCACCCAGCGCTCCAGCCACTCGGCCAGGCCGATGGACAGCGGCCGACAATCCTGCCAATCATCCACGGCCCACAGGGACGCCGTCTCTTCACTGGGCCAAACCGGAATACAGTCTTCATCATCCGTGGTCAGCATCACGCAGCCGTCATTGTCCTGTAGTACCCATAGCTCTTTATGCTCTTTGACCTGCTCTACCAGAAAGTCGTAGCGGCCTTCCGGAGTCATACCGGCGAACTGGGCCTGGGTTTGTTTCTTGCTCATGGTGACATCTCATCTCGGTGGCCGCGGCACTGCGCCCGGCCAAAAATTGACGGCATGTTAACACCGCTTGCGGGCAAGAAAAAGCGCCCCGCAGGGCGCAATCGATTTTTTGACTATCCAGACTATTTACTCGGATGGATTCTCAAAGGCGCGGTAGATGAGTCCCGCAATGATTGCACCGGCAATAGGCGCAACCCAAAACAGCCATAGCTGACTCAGGGCCCAATCACCGACAAACAGTGCCGGTCCTGTGCTGCGGGCCGGATTCACCGAGGTGTTGGACACAGGGATACTGATAAGGTGGATAAGTGTCAGCCCAAGGCCTATGGCGATGGGAGCAAAACCAGCTGGAGCTCGCTTGTCAGTGGCACCGAGAATGATCAGCAGAAAGAACAGTGTCATGACCAGTTCACAAACCAGCACGGCCGTCAGGCTGTAACCCCCGGGAGAGTGCTCGCCAAAGCCGTTAGAGGCAAAGCCGGCGCTCAGAGAGAATCCGTCCTGACCCGAGGCTATCACATAGAGAATGGCGGCGCCGACAATGGCCCCTGCCACCTGGGAGACGATATAAGGCAGTAGCTCGGCAGCAGGAAAGCGGCCGCCGGCCCAGAGTCCGAAAGAGACTGCCGGGTTGAGGTGGCAACCTGAAATGTGGCCAATGGCAAATGCCATGGTCAGCACGGTTAAACCAAAGGCGAGGGCAACCCCGACAAAGCCGATCCCCAGCTCAGGAAAGGCGGCTGCCAATACGGCGCTGCCGCAACCGCCAAGAACCAACCAGAGGGTGCCGAGAAATTCGGCGAGCATTTTTTGTGTCATCTTCATTGTTGCATCCTGTGCAGTGATGTGTTTCCCACAAATTCGCGGGTATTCAGGATAGCTCCCGAATATTACCGGCGCAGTATAGCCAGATGAACACTAGTTCAATGTGAGCTGAAGCGCCAATTTGTGTCAGAAAAATCAGCTGCTTGGAGGACGCGAAGGTTAAGGTTAACAGGCTGGAAAATTCGCTGTTGCTCAGGTTGGTTTGGGGTAAACAAGGCTGATGTTTAACGTCAAGGTGCTGTTGTTACAGCACCTTGTATCGAAAGGGTCAGGCAGCGGGGAAGCGGGCACCGAGTACGGCTTCGCGGCTGGCACCTGTTACCGCCGGCAGATTGGCCGGCAACCCCTGATGGTGGCGCAGCGCCAACCAGGCAAACGCTATGCCTTCCACCCATTTGGGATCGATACCCAGCACAGAGGTGGTGGCTATGCTATGGTTGGGCAACTGGGCACCGAGGCGTTTCATCAACGCGCCATTGAGTGCACCGCCGCCACAGACGTAGATTTCGCCATCCGGGCTCAACTTGGCTATGTCCCTGGCAATGCTATGGCAGGTGAGGTCCAGGAGTGTCGATTGAATATCCTCTTCCGGCAGATGGCTGAACAGTGCCAGTTGTTGATCCAACCAGGCGTTGTTGAACAGCTCTCTGCCCGTGCTCTTGGGGTAATCCAGCGAGAAATAGGGGTGTGATAACAGTTGTGCCAGAAATTCCGCCGAGCTGTTGCCGCTTTCGGCCCACTGACCGTCTTCATCGAACGGCAGTTGTCTTATCTGCTGGCTCCAGGCGTCTATCAGGGTGTTTCCCGGGCCGGTATCAAAGCCAAGGATCTCCCGGTTATCGGCGGGCAGGAAAGTGATGTTGGCTATGCCGCCAATATTGAGGATGATGCGGTTGGTGCCAGGGCTTGAAAATATCTGCTGGTGGAATGCCGGCACCAGCGGCGCGCCTTGGCCGCCGAGGGCGATATCCTTGCGGCGAAAATCGGCGATAACATCTATGCCGGTTTCGGCGGCGATAGTGTTGGGATCGCCAATCTGCAAGGTAAAACCCACTTCCAGATTGGGCATATGGCGCACTGTCTGACCATGACTGCCGATGGCACAGACCTGTTCCTTACTCACCCCAGTGTTGGCGAGCAGTTGCTTGACCGCGCTGGCAAACACCTTACCTACTGTGCGGTCCAGCCGTCCCAAACGATTGATTTCATCAGTATCCGGTTGGCAGAGACGTTGCAAGCCCTTGAACAGATGGGTGGGTAACGGCTCTGTATGTTGGCCAAGCAGTTTGGGTTGGCCACTGCTGAAGTCCACCAACACGGCGTCAACGCCGTCCATGCTGGTGCCGGACATCAGCCCAATAAAGTATCCAGAATTCATCTATGCTGTCCCTGTTATTGCATCGCAACCTGAACTTGTTTGTTGTGCAGCAGAGTGGCCATCAATTGGCTACTGAGTTGTTGGAAGGCGACACGTTCGCTCTTGGCAATAGCTTCAGCCTTGGGGAGATCCACAGTACGTGGATTTCTGTGTACACCGTTGACGATAAACTCATAGTGCAGATGTGCGCCTGTTACCCGACCTGTACGGCCTAGGGTACCTATGATCTGTCCCTGTTTGACGCTTTCACCCTGGTTAACCTTACGCTTGTTGAGGTGCAGGTATTTGGTGGTATAGGTTTCGTTGTGTTTGATAAACACATAGTTACCGTTGTATTGATTGTAGCCGGCCTTGACCACCCGGCCGCTGCCGGCGGCTTTGATGGGAGTGCCTATGGCGGCAACATAATCTACCCCGCGATGGGCCTTCACCTGACCGGTAACAGGATGCAGACGGCGGGGGTTGAAGTTGGAACTCACATACTTGAAGTCAACCGGTGAGCGCAGAAAAGCCTTGCGCATGCTGCGGCCTTCCTCTGAGTAGTAGTTACCGTCTTTGTATCTTACCGCAGTGTAACGCTCGCCCTGGTTGATAAATTCGGCGGCCAATATGTTGCCGTTACGCAGAAACTCGCCGTCGGCATATTCTTCTTCATACATGAGGGCAAAGCTGTCACCTTCGCGGATATCCAGGGCAAAGTCGACATCCCAGCCGAATATGGTGGCCAGTTGCATTATCTGCGCCGGTGTCAGTCCGGCTTCGACACCGGCATTCCAGAAGTTGCTCTTGATATTGGCACGGGCGAATTTATCCCGGGTCTCAACGGTTTTTACTGCCAGTTCTTCTTCATAACTCTTGCCCTGTTTGCGGACTATCAGGGTGGATACGGCATCGAGGCGGTATCTTAGCTCCTGCAGCTCGCCATCGGCGTTTTTGCCTATGGCGATTTCGTCACCTGGCATTATCTTCAGCAGGTTTTTTTTTGCCAGCGGCAGTTGGGTAATGTCGTGAACTTCTCTGGCGGTAAGCGAGGCGCGGCTGAAGAGTGCCGCCAGGGTGTCGCCGCTTTTAATCTCGAAGTGTTCCAGCTCGGCAACGGCCGGACTGGTTTGTTCCGGAACCTCAAGCGCGGCTTCTGCCTGTTGATTGAGTTTCTCTGTCAGCGCCTCGGCGGCGGCTTCTGAATCCGGATGTTGCCCGCTTTCAACCACTTGCTGGGCCGTAGGTGAGGTGGGGGTACGAAAGGCCAGTGGCACTTGGTAGCGTACCTGGGTTTCCGGGCTGGCGCTGTTTTTCGATGCCTCTGCTTCGTCAGAAGGAAGCAACAGGGTTATCAAGGTAATGGTGGTTAAAATACTGAGCAGGATTTGATGCTTTCTGGGCAGCAGTCTGAAGAGAGTAATAAGCTTTGCCATCGACCCCGATACCAATTTCTTAATTCTTGGGCTTATTGCCTTAGTGTACACACTTTCATTTAGGCTGGCTAACAAGTAACATAAGTCTCTTTGAATTTGAAGAGCCTTGGGAGTTGTTGGCGAGATGGCTGATTTAGCACAAATAATGGCGGAAATTAAACGTGGTACCGACGAGATTTTGCTCGAAGCGGATCTACTGGAAAAGCTGAAAGAAGGTCGACCACTGAAAATCAAGTTGGGTGCTGACCCGACTGCGCCGGACATTCACCTTGGCCATACCGTAATTCTCAACAAACTCAGACTGTTCCAGGACCTAGGACACGAGGTTATCTTCCTCATCGGTGACTTTACCGGTATGGTCGGCGACCCGAGTGGCAAGAACAGCACTCGCCCGCCACTGACCCGTGAGCAGGTGCTGGCCAACGCCGAGACCTATAAGGAACAGGTGTTCAAGATTCTAGATCCTGCCAAGACCAGGATTGAGTTCAACTCCAGCTGGTTGGAAGATCTCGGCGCTGCCGGCATGATCCGTCTGGCCTCCCGTCAGACAGTGGCCCGCATGATGGAGCGCGACGACTTCAAGAAGCGTTATGCCTCGGGTCAATCAATAGCGATCCACGAATTTATGTACCCATTGCTGCAGGGGTATGACTCAGTGGCGCTGAATGCCGATGTCGAACTGGGCGGTACAGATCAGAAGTTCAACCTGCTGATGGGCCGTGAGTTGCAGAAAGCCGAGGGCATGAAGCCACAGGCGGTGATCATGATGCCACTGCTGGAAGGGCTGGACGGCGTGAAGAAGATGTCCAAGTCTGCCGGCAACTATATAGGTGTCAGCGAAGCTCCGGATGAGATGTTCGGTAAGATAATGTCTATCTCAGATGAGTTGATGTGGCGTTATTTGGAGCTGCTGTCTTTCCGTCCACTGACTGAAATTGAACAGTTCAAGGCCGATGTCGAAGCCGGTGCCAACCCAAGGGATATCAAGATAGCCTTGGCGAAAGAGATTATCGGTCGCTTCCACAGTGAAGAAGCTGCCGAGGCTGCCCATCAAGCCTTTATCAATCGTTTCCAAAAGGGTGCCATGCCGGACGATATTCCCGAGCTGACTCTGGAAGCCGGTGAAGGACTGGCGATTGCCAATCTGTTGAAAGAGGCGGGTCTGGTTGGTTCAACCTCCGATGCCATGCGAATGATCAAACAAGGTGCGGTGAAGATGGATGGTGACAAGCTTGAAGACAGCAAGCTGGTACTGAACGCCGGCACATGCGCGGTATTCCAGGTCGGCAAGCGTAAGTTTGCCAAGGTAACACTGGCCTGAGCCCAAAGTACTTCAATCTAAGCGCTTGTTTTAGCCCTTAAAATATCAAACCCGGCACGGCCGGGTTTTTTCTTGCCTGTATCAGGCTCAGTGTTTGTGAGGCGGGCTGCAGTTGTCGGTACCAAAGTAGACCTTGTTCTGGCAGCGCCAACTGAGCACGGCTTTTTCCACTGACCAGTCGCCGGCATTGTTATCGAGCGCCAGAATAAGCAGCATCTGAGGATGCCCTTCCTGGGTGCTGACATTGTAGGTCAGGGTCTTGCCGTGAGAGTGACTGATGCGAACGAACTTAAAGGCCGAGCCTGAGTATTGGCGGCTGATCCCTTCAGGATTTTGACTCCAGGGAGCCTGCTGATGTTGCGCCTGCAACAGCTTTTGATTGAAACGGTTTACAGGTTGTGCAGCGTAGGAAACCACCAGAGGTGGTTCAAACTTTTCTTCGGCATTGAATGCTGCCTGGGCCTGAGTCATCAAAGGGAAACACAGGGGCAGGGCAGCCAGTACGGATAAGCGACTCATCTTTACCTCTCGGATCAGAGTGAACCCTGATCTCGCTGTTGGCACTCAGAGGGTTGGACAGTAAAAAACAGGCCGGGTTCCCGGCAAGGATTATTGAGCCGAGAGTTGGTCCGCCATGGTCTGATAGTCCATCAGATCCATATGCTCTTTAACCCTGTGATTAAGGGTATCCAGCTTTAGCGTGGTCACTCCGGGAATGGCGATGTCTATGATTTTGCCCGGTTTGCCGAATTGCTCTCCCGGACCCTTGTAGTGATAGTTGCCTATCATCACCACCAGAGAGCCAGAGTTGAACATGTGCTCTATGTTGAATTGATACTCGAGCACGCCGCGGTGGGCCCGCTCCAGAAACTCTATGATGTGCCTGCCACCCGTGTATTTGCGATCTGCGGTTTTGTCGTTGAAGACACTGTCGCGATTGTAAAAGGTTGCCAGCTCATCATAGTCGTGAGTGGTTAGGGCATGGATATAGCGCACGGCCATCTGCTGCTCCGGCGGCATATCGCCGCTGTTGGCCAGCAATGGTGAGCTTAACAATGCCAGGATCAACCCCAAATAACGCACAATCATTCTCTCTTGGTCTTCAAGTCAAACGCAGGTAACGACAGGTGCCAACGTATGGCGGCCAGACGCATTATCAAGGCTGTGATAAAAGCCAGCATCAGCGCCGCCTCGGCGTCGAGTTTCAGCTGTAGGCTGCAGGTGTACACCAAACCGCCCAGAATAGATGCCGTAGCGTAGATTTCGGTACGCAGCACCATGGGGATCCGGCGGCAAAGCAGATCCCGAATAATGCCTCCTCCCACTCCGGTGATCAAGCCCATGACTACGGCTATCATACCGCCGTATTCCATTGTCAGAGCCTTCTGGGCGCCGATAACGGTAAAGAGTGCCAGGCCGACGGCATCGGCTATGGCAAGGCTAGATGGGGGCAAACGCCAGGGCCGGCGTACCAGAATCAAGGTCAATACCACGGTCAGCAGTATCACGTAGAGATAGTTGTGGTCATGAAGCCAGAATACCGGAGCGCCCAGAATCGTGTCTCTGAGGGTGCCGCCGCCGATGGCGGTGACCGCTGCCAGCACCAAAACACCGAATGGATCCATCCTGTGCCGGCCGGCAGCCAGAGCGCCGGAAAGGGCGAATACGGCGGTACCAAACAGATCCAGGCTATAGACCCACAGTGTCATTAGCTCATCTCTTTGAGATGAATGTTGAGGGCATCAACCGAGATACGGATTTCAATCACCGACAGGATCAAGGAATACAGCAGCAACAGCAAACTGGCGCCGAAAATTACCGAGCCTGTGGTATTGAAGCCAAGATAGATAAAAATCATACACAGCACGCACAGGGCGAAGCTGGTGACACCGGCCTCCTGCATGCGGCGGATGATAACGATGCGGCGGCGCAGGTTTTTCAGCTGTTCGGCCGCAACGGGTTTATCACCGCCACTCAGGGTGCGGATCAAGGCGGCCAGCGAGAAAAATCTGTTGGTATAGGCCAGCAGTAGCAGGGAAATAGCCGGAAACAGCAGTGCCGGGGTCGTCAAAGAGATATGCATATTGTCCAGCACGGCAGTTTTCTCAGTGGCAAGCGGGGAATGAAGGCATTATAAGGAGAAAATGAATAATTTAAAGCGTTTGTGAATAACGTAACAAAACCCAAATCAGAGGTAACAATACGACGAAAGCAAACCAGATGGCGAAGGTGCGAAATGTCAGTGAAATCGCCTTGGGAATGGTCTTGTGATCCGGCACTGGGCCCGGGCCCACTTTCTCCACCTGAACCTTGATGCCGGAATACTTTTGTGGTCCGCCAAGCTCTGTCATCAATACATACGCCGCCATAGTTGCCACCTGGAAGTTAAAGCCGATGGGAAAGCGGCTGTGAGGTGTTTGCCAAAGCAGTTTCAGTGCCTGGGGGCCGCCCTGAATCGCCAGGGTAAAACGCCACAGCTGCGCCGGGATATACAGCAGCACCTGATTGACCAGAAACACGGGCCGACCGAAGAAACGGTATTGTGGATCCAGACACCACCAGCTTTGCTCCAGCTGTTTTAACATTCTCACCAACAGCACCATGGGCGCGCCGGCGAGGCAGAAGAAAAACACCACAGTAACAGTGCCGTGAATGGGAGTGGTCACCAGCTTTTCTATGGTAGCCTTGGCGATGCCAGCCTCGGATAGTTCGGCAGTGTCGCGGGCGACCCAGGGGGAGAGCAACTCTCTGGCGGCCGGTTTGTCTCCCCGCCTGAGGGCCTGGTATATCTCTTCGGCTTCCTGAATGAAACAGGCATCGTTGAGACATAGATAGAGGATCAAAAACTCAAAGAACCAGGGGAATGCCGCCAGTTCCAGCAGGAAGGTGATGATTAACCAAAATGGCAGCACCAGCAGCAAAATGGCCAGAGAGCCGGCAATCAGTTGTTGCCTTTCGTCTCTGTCGCCCCGTTTGACCTTGGCGGCCAGTGACTTGGCCAGGTGGCTCAACCAGGCCAGAGGTTGAAAAGCCTGGGGCAGCGGCGCCAATCGCGCCAGCAACAAGGCAAAAAACAGCACCAGAAACCCCTGAATAAGGGGCCCGTCTAAGGCCAGCAACTGCTCGTAGAAGGGCAGGCTCATGGGCTCCGGTGCTCCTTAACTAAAGGTGATGCAGCATGCCTATGACCATGAGGGCCGAGTGATGCCCCGCCTTGACCAGATAGGCATCAAAGTCGACCGGAGAGTCGTTGTTGGCATTATCGGACAGAGAGCGGATCACCACAAAGGGCACGCCGAACTGATGACACACCTGAGCAATGGCCGCGCCTTCCATTTCACAGGCGGCCATGGTGGGGAAATGCTTCAGCATGACGGCGGTGCGCTCGGGATCGCAAATAAAGCTGTCACCTGTGCAGATAAGGCCTTCAATGGCTTTGACCTCTCCCAAACCTGCGATAGCCTGTTTGGCCGCCAGCATCAGCTTGTGATCAGGAATAAAGGCTGCCGGTTGCTGCGCCATCTGGCCCATCTCATAGCCAAAGGCGGTGACATCGACATCGTGGTAGCGGACTTCATCGGAAATCACTATGTCACCTATCTGCAGCGCATCGACAAATCCACCGGCCGAGCCGGTATTGATGACCGCATCCGGGGCGAACTTTTCAATCAACAGACTGGTCGCTATGCTGGCGGCAACCTTGCCTATGCCGGAGCGGGTAACTATGACTTCTTTGCCAACCAGAGTGCCGCTGACAAATTCAATGCCGGCAACCTTGCTGTGCTGTGGGTTTTCCAAAGAGGCAATCAGGTGAGCAACTTCCGGCTCCATGGCGCCGATAATACCGATTTTCATGGCTTAACCTTCTTTAAATGTCTTGAGTGAGCCTGAGGGCGGCTTAATATAGCACAAGCCAAGGATGGTGCGAATAAGTCAGCCGGTGACAGCCTGGTCGCTGAAGTCAGGCCGCATGTAATAAACGGCTTTGGCTGCGCTATTCCCGGAGTGTAGAACAGATGAAAAAAAGCGCACCCGGGAGGTGGGTTCCCGGATGCGCTCAAAGTGTTGAGTTGTCAGCTGAGGAAGTTGAGTATCCCAAGCGCCGCATCACGTCCTTCGGCGATGGCGGTGACCACCAGATCTGAACCCCTGACCATGTCACCACCGGCAAACACTTTAGGATTGCTGGTTTGGAACGGATTGGCCGCTTCTTTCTCGGCTTTTACCCGGCCCCATTGATCCAGGGCGATATCAAACTCGGCAAACCAGGGCGCCGGGCTGGGTTGGAAACCGAAGGCTACAATCACGGCGTCGGCGTCCAGCAGCTGGTCGCTGCCCGGGATGGGCTCAGGACGCCGACGACCACTGGCATCGGCGTTGCCTAGCGCGGTTTCAACAAATTCGACTCCCTTGACCTTGCCATCGTCTGTAGCAATCGCCACCGGCTGGCGATTAAACAGGAACTCGACCCCTTCTTCGCGGGCATTTTGCACCTCACGGCGCGAACCCGGCATATTCTCCTCGTCGCGGCGATAGGCACAGATAACAGATTCGGCGCCTTGGCGCACCGCCGTGCGCACACAGTCCATGGCGGTATCACCGCCGCCGAGTACTACTACCTTCTTGCCCTTGAGGTCGATATAGGGCTGCGCCGGATCGGCTTGCCCCATTAACTCTCGGGTGTTGGCAATCAGGTAGGGCAGGGCCTGAATAACCCCTTCGGCCTCTTCACCGGGCAGGCCCGCCTGCATGGCGTTATAGGTACCCATGCCGAGGAACACGGCATCGAAGTTGGCCAGCAACTCGGCAAAGGGAATATCCTGGCCGACTGTGACGCCGAGGCGGAACTCTATCCCCATGCCTTCCATCACGCTGCGGCGGGTAGCCATCACTGACTTGTCGAGCTTAAAGGCGGGAATACCATAGGTCAGCAGGCCGCCTATCTGAGGGTACTTGTCAAAGACCACCGCCTTGACTCCGTTGCGGGCCAGGATATCGGCGCAGCCAAGACCGGCCGGCCCCGCGCCTATGATGGCGACCCGCTCGCTTCTGGGCGTCACCTGGCTCATGTCCGGGCGCCAGCCTTGGGCGATGGCGGTATCCGTGATGTATTTTTCCACATTGCCTATGGTGACGGCGCCGAAATCATCATTCAGGGTACAGGCGCCTTCACATAGCCTGTCCTGCGGGCAGACTCGGCCGCAGACCTCCGGCAGGGTATTGGTTTCATGCACCAGGTCTGCCGCTTCCAGGATACGTCCCTGTTTGGCCAGCTTGAGCCAGTTGGGGATATAGTTGTGCAGCGGGCATTTCCACTCGCAGTAAGGGTTACCACAGTCCAGGCAGCGGTCTGCCTGCTGGTCGACCTGCGCCTGGGCAAAGGGTTGGTAAATCTCAATAAACTCTGTCTTGCGGCGTGAGATAGCCTGCTTGATCGGGTCGATACGACCCACTTCGATAAACTGAAAATCGTTACTCATGCTCGCTTACCCCGCTTTTACGGCCAGTTCCGGGCTCGGTTGTTCCAGTTTGAGCAGATCCGAAACCTGAATATTCTTGGGCTTGACCAGGACAAAACAATCGAGCCAGTTTTCAAACTCACTGAGAATGGCACTGGCGTGTTCACTGCCGGTCTCGGCCACATGCTGCTCTATCAGCCCTTTGAGGTGTTGCTGATGAATCGGCGACTCCAGCTTGAGGGTGTCGACCAGTTCGGTATTGACCCTACGGTTGAAGCGGCCGAATTGGTCGAACACATAGGCGAAACCGCCGGTCATACCGGCGCCAAAGTTGACGCCCGTGGTACCCAGCACCACCACTATGCCGCCTGTCATATATTCACAGCCGTTGTCACCGACCCCTTCAACTACCGCCAGCGCTCCTGAATTTCTGACCGCGAAACGCTCACCAGCCCGTCCCGCCGCAAACAGTTTGCCGCCGGTGGCACCATAGAGGCAGGTATTACCGACAATGGCGCTGCGCTCGGATTGGAAGGCGCTGCCGAGCGGCGGATAGATGGCGATTTTGCCGCCGGACATACCTTTACCCACATAGTCGTTGGCGTCGCCGCACAGTGACAGCTCGAGTCCAGGGCTGTTCCAGACCCCGAAACTCTGACCGGCGCTGCCGTTGAAGCTGAGCCTTATCGGCTTGGGACAGCCTTTTACGCCCCAGGTTGCCGCGATATGGCCCGAAAGCGCGGCGCCTACCGAGCGGTCGGTATTATTGATGGGGAAGCAGACATCGAAACCTTCGCCCTTGGTGACGTGCTCGGCGCACTTGGCCAGCAGTTCCTGGTTCAGGCTGCCGGGATCTGCCGGCGTATTGGTCTCTTTCCAGGTCAGACTGGTGCTTGGCAATACTTCGGGTTTGAACAGGATAGGGTTCAGATCCAGTCCCTGCTGCTTGGCGGTCTGGCCTTCGATGGCCTGCAGCCAATCGCTGCGCCCTACCAATTGTTCAAACTCACTGACCCCCAGCTTGGCCATCCATTCACGCACCTCTTCGGCGACAAACTCAAAGTAAGTCATCACTCGCTCGGGCAAGCCATGATAGTGCTTGTCTCTCAAGGTCTTGTCCTGAGTGGCGACCCCGGTGGCACAGTTGTTGAGGTGGCAGATACGCAGGTATTTGCAGCCGAGCGCTATCATGGGCACAGTGCCAAAGCCGAAGCTCTCGGCACCCAGTAAGGCTGCCTTGATAACATCTGTGCCAGTCTTGAGACCACCATCCACCTGCAGGCGTATTTTATGTCGCAGACCATTGGCCACCAGAGACTGGTGAACTTCGGCAAGGCCAAGCTCCCAAGGGCTGCCGGCATACTTGACCGAAGTCAGCGGGCTGGCGCCTGTGCCACCATCGTAGCCGGAAACGGTAATCATATCGGCATAGGCCTTGGCGACCCCTGTGGCTATGGTGCCAACGCCCGGCTCAGAGACCAGCTTGACCGAGATAAGCGCCTTGGGGTTTATCTGCTTGAGGTCGAAGATCAGCTGCGCCAAATCCTCGATGGAGTAAATATCGTGGTGAGGCGGCGGTGATATCAGTGTCACGCCCGGGCGGGCGTGCCTGAGGCCTGCGATTTCAACACTGACCTTATGACCGGGCAGCTGACCGCCTTCACCGGGCTTGGCGCCCTGGGCGACCTTTATCTGCAACACTTCGGCGTTAATCAGATAATGGGCGGTGACCCCAAAGCGGCCAGAGGCTATCTGCTTGATGGCCGAATTGCGTTCGCTGTTGAATCGGCGGGCATCTTCGCCGCCTTCGCCTGAGTTTGAGCGGCCGCCGAGACGGTTCATGGCGATGGCCAGCGCTTCGTGAGCTTCCGGGCTCAGGGCGCCGATACTCATGGCGGCGCTGTCGAATCTGGGGAAGAGTGTCTTGGCCCCTTCCACATCCTTGAGCGCTATGCTCTCGTGCTGCTGTTTGACGCTCAGCAGATCCCTCAAGGTGGCGACCGGCCTTTGGTCTACCAACTCGGCAAACCGTTTATAGAGCGGGTAATCCACCTCTTTCAGAGCTTGTTGCAGGGTGTTGACCACATCCGGGTTGAAGCAGTGGTACTCGCCGCCCTCAACGTACTTGAGCAAACCGCCCTGCGGCAGCGGCACATGGGGGCGGAAGGCCGCCTGACTCAGCAGTTGCTGATCGGCTTCTATGCCATCGAAACCCACACCCTGAATACGGCTGACCACGCCGTTGAAGCATTGTTTTATGACCTCGTCGGCCAGGCCTATGGCCTCAAACTGCTGGCTGCAGCGATAGGAGGCGACTGTGCTGATCCCCATCTTGGACATGATCTTGCGCAGCCCCTTCTCAATGCCGTAGCGGAAGTTGAGCATCAGATTAACGATATCCTCGGCCTGATGGCGCTTGGCGAGTTCGGCAATGGACTCGTACACCAGATAGGGGTAAATGGCCGTAGCGCCAAAGCCCAGCAGTACCGCGAAATGGTGCGGATCCCGGGCCGAGGCTGTTTCCACTATGATGTTGGTGTCACAGCGCAGGCTCTTGTTCACCAGCATCTGTTGCACTGAACCTACCGCCATGGCGGCCGGAATGACCAGGGTATCTTTGCTGACGGCGCGATCCGAGAGCACTATCAGGGTGGTGCCGGTGCGTGCCAGGCGCTCGGCTTCATCCGTGATCCGTTTGATTGCCTGACTCAGGCCTTCGGAGGCCGGATAGTTAAGGTCAACCTTGTTGGCACGGTAATAAGTGCTGTCCAGACTCAGCAGTTGGTTGAAGTCACTGAACAGCAAGATAGGCGAATTAAACATCACCCGATAGGCGTGTCCCGTGGTTTCGTTAAATAGGTTCTGCTCGCGGCCGATACAGGTGGCCAGCGACATCACATGTTTCTCCCGTAGCGGATCGATTGGCGGGTTGGTGACCTGGGCAAACTTTTGCCGGAAATAGTCATACAGCGAGCGCTGTTTCTTCGACAGCACTGCCATCGGGGTGTCGTCGCCCATGGAGCCGGTGGCTTCTTCGCCTTTGCTGGCCAGTACCCAGATCACTTGCTCAAGCTCTTCTCGGCTGTAGCCGAACAGCTTCTGGTACTGCAGCAAAGTGCCCTGGTTGAATTCACTGACGCCCTGATCCTGCGGCGACAGTTGCTCAGCCGGCACCAGAGTCTGACTATTCTTTGCCATCCACTCCTTATAGGGGTGACGACGTTTGAGGTCGTTATCGATTTCGAATGACTGATAAAGACGGCCGCTGAGGGTGTCGAGCACCAAAAGTTCACCCGGGCCGACCCGGCCTTTTTCAATCACTTCATCCGGGCCATAGTCCCAGATACCCACTTCCGAGGCCAGAGTGAGAATTCTGTCTTTGGTGATCACATAGCGTGATGGCCGCAGCCCGTTGCGATCAACCGCGCAGGCGGCGTGGCGACCGTTGGTCATGACTATCCCGGCCGGGCCATCCCAAGGCTCCATATGCATGGAGTTAAAGTCATAGAAGGCCTTGAGCTCTTCATCCATCTCGGGGTTACTCTGCCATGCAGGCGGGATAAGCAAACGCATGGCGCGGTACAGGTCCATGCCGCCGGCCAGCAGCATCTCCAGCATATTGTCCAGTGACGACGAATCTGAGCCGGTTTCATTGACAAACGGGGCGGCCTGCTGCAAGTCAGGCAGCAGCGGTGAGTTGAACTTGTAAGCCCGCGCCCGAGCCCATTGGCGGTTACCCGTGATGGTATTGATCTCGCCATTGTGGGCCAGAAAACGGAACGGCTGTGCCAGTGGCCACTTGGGTGAGGTGTTGGTCGAGAAGCGCTGGTGGAACAGGCAGATAGAGCTTTGCAGCCTAATATCGGCCAGATCCGGATAAAAGGCCGGCAGATCGGCCGGCATCATCAAGCCTTTGTAGACAATGACCTGGCCGGAAAGGCTGGCTACATAGAAGTCTTTATCCTGGGTCAATTGCTGCTCGAGGCGGCGCCGAGCCATATAGAGGCGCCGCTCCAGATCTTTTTCACGCCAGCCAATGGGAGCATTGATGAGCACTTGCCAAATTTGCGGCAAACTGGACTTGCCTATCTCGCCGAGCACTTCCGGGTTAACCGGAACCGGACGCCAGCCGGCAATACTCAGGGTCTCTTTCTCCAGTTCCCGCTCAAGCAATATTCTGGCTTCGGCTGCCAGGGTTTCGTCCTGGTTTAAAAACAGCATGCCAACGGCGAACTTACGGCTGAGATGCCAGCCCTGCTCGGCCGCAATGGCCTCAAAGAATCCTGTGGGCATTTGCATCAGCAAACCGCAACCGTCGCCAGTGCGTCCGTCAGCTGCAATACCACCACGATGTTTCATGCGGTCGAGGCCATGGATTGCCGTGCGAACAATGCGATGGCTGGCTTCGCCATCCATCTGGGCTATCAATCCAAAACCACAGTTATCCCGCTCGAAACTGGGATGATACAAGCTCATACAAAACCTCCCTTAACATCACTATTACTACTCGGGAGAGAGTACCAAACTCTATAGATATGCACCCGAACCATCCAAATTATCCTGAGACTTGCTAAAGGTCAAACCTAAATATTGCATATATTTGATGATATTTGGGGTGTTTCATACAGAATCTCTAATTGCATTACGTTAACGTAAACTGAAAATTGAGCTGTATAACACTATGAATGAAAAGAAAATCTACTTTGGGGTGATTTGGTGTTCACTTAATTTTAACAAATAACCTCGAATTATCCTTGCAGAAGAAAAACTGATTTCCAGCCTGATTGTCTCTTGCGTTAAAAAATTGCCTGGAGTGACTAAATATTCACAAAAGTGTGAGCTGGATCGGGTTGTATCCAATCGAATTGGTCATCGATCACCAGCAAAAGCAGCAGTCATTTGTGACATAAATTGACCTGGAGCAGAGCGGCCCTGAACAGGAGTCGTTAGACTGGCGACTTTTTTGAGAGAAGCAAATGGGACTGGACGACTTTGTCACTACCTTTGGTCAATACTGCCGGCAACAATTTGGTCAACGGTTACAAAAGCTGACTCTGGATGCGCGTTTTACCTGTCCCAATCGCGACGGAACTCTGGGGCGCGGTGGTTGCACTTTCTGTAATGTCGCATCCTTCAGTCATGAACATGGAACCGACTTGTCGATTGCGGCTCAGCTCGAGGCCGGCAAACAGAAGATGCAGGCAAAGGCTTCGCGGTTTTTGGCTTATTTCCAGGCTTATACCAGTACCTATGAAGAGTATGCCGAGCTCAAGCGTAAATACGATGAGGCGCTGCAGAGCGAGCAGGTAGTGGGTTTGTGTGTCGGTACCCGCCCGGATTGCGTACCGGATAGAGTGCTTGATCTGCTGGCGCAATATCAACAAAACGGCAGTGAAGTCTGGTTGGAGCTGGGTTTACAGAGTGCTCACGATGCCACGCTCAAACGGATTAACCGTGGCCATGACTTTGCCGTCTATCAGGACGCCGTCTTACGAGCCCGTAGTCGCGGACTCAAGGTGTGTACTCATCTGATCCTCGGACTCCCGGGAGAAGGTATGACGGAGCATCTACAAACTCTGGATGCGGTTTTGGACTCTGGAGTGGATGGTCTTAAACTGCACCCCCTGCATATAGTGGCCGGCAGTACCATGGCCAAGGCCTGGGAAGCGGGCAGGTTGCAGCCGCCGACACTGGAGGAGTATGTTATCAGTGCGGCGCAGTTGATCCGTCATACGCCAAAAGAGATAGTGTTTCATCGGGTGACCGCCTATGCCAGTCGTCCCGTGTTGCTGGCGCCGGATTGGTGCGCTCAGCGCTGGATAGGTTTGGTAGCACTGGTGGATGAGTTGGCGGCCAAGGGCGGGCAGGGCTCTGGGTTAATCAATTTAAATCAATAGCCTATAAACTTTTGTATGAGTTGTTCTCGCTTTTTGTATCACTAATGTTAAATGCAAGAAAGTTTTGACCCGTTTGACGCCTATAAGTTGCACCTGCAATTTTAGCGGGTATGATGTGGTAAATCTGACACATTCGAGGAGCGCCTTCATGGCCACAACTGAACTGGATACTATCTTAGATCTCAATACCCTGGAGCAGTACTGTAGTGCTATAGGTGCCGGCACCTTACTCAAGAGTGTGGTGTTATTTGAACAGTTGCTGCCAGAGTATGTCGCGAACCTGCAAAAGGCCGAGGCGGCCGGAGACAAGGATACCCTGTGTGCCGAGGCTCACAAGTTCAAAGGTGCTGCCGGCTCTGTAGGATTGA
This sequence comes from Shewanella sp. Iso12, assembly GCF_012030025.1. Lineage (NCBI taxonomy): Bacteria > Pseudomonadati > Pseudomonadota > Gammaproteobacteria > Alteromonadales > Shewanellaceae > Shewanella > Shewanella sp. Iso12. Next base: position 41,506 of record NZ_JAAUHW010000009.1, on the reverse strand, counting down.
AACGGATCCAACAGACAGCACAGCAACTGCAACACGGTGAAGAAGCAGAATGGGAAGCCGGGCACAAAGAGTGGCTGACAATCATTGTTGAACATGCCGGTGAAGATCTGCAGCAACTTAAGTCTTTCCTCGAAGCCAAAGCATAAATTCCGGCCTTGGGTGCCGGAGAGAAGCTCCGGCGCTGCCAAAGTACTTAGAAACTCCCGCCACTACCCCTTTTCTATTACCTTAACCTTAGCAGTCAAGGCTTGGGTTTTCTGCTATTTCCGCTTCAGTGATGGATTTCTTACCTGGATGATTTATCGCCTCGGTCACACTCCTGATTTGATACTGCTGCTCGGCAGACTTTTTGTGTTAGATTAGATAGAACTTTCTAATGCATTACTCAATTGGTAATCGACAAAATGAAACACTTACCCAGTTTGAAAAACCTCTATTATCTGGTGAATCTGCATCAGGAGCAGAACTTCAACCGGGCGGCCAAGGTGTGCCATGTGAGCCAATCGACACTCTCCAGCGGGATCCAGAATCTGGAAGAGCAGTTGGGCTATCAGCTGATCGAGCGGGACCACAAGTCCTTTATGTTTACTGCTATTGGTGAAGAAGTGGTGCAGCGTTCGCTGAAAATTCTGACCGATGTCGACGATCTGGTGGAGCTGGTGAAGAACCAAGGCGCCCCCATGACAGGGGAGATTCGGCTTGGCTGTATTCCCACCATTGCCCCGTTCCTGCTGAGCCGTGTAGTTAAGCAGTGCCAGAAGTCTTATCCGGATCTGAGTCTGCTGCTCAAAGAGGACACCACAGAGCGTTTGTTGACTGCCTTGGGTAAGGGCGAGTTGGATCTGTTGTTGTTGGCTCTGCCGGCCGATACTTCCGGCTATCACAGCATGAAGGTGGGTATTGACCCTTTCAAGATGGTGGTGCACAAGGACTTGTCTGCCGACATTCATGAACCGGTGGACTATCAGGCGCTGCCGGATGAGAGTATTTTTCTGTTGCAGAGTGAGCACTGCATTACCGGTCATGCCATCAGTGCCTGCCAGTTGGGTGACAGCGCCAAGGTCAATCCTTTTGCCGCCACCAGTTTGCATACCTTGGTACAGATGGTGAACAGTAAACTGGGCACGACTTTCCTGCCGCAGATGGCGATAGATGCAGGGATATTGAAAGACACGGATCTTGCGGTGATGAGCCCTCCAGGGGAGGCACCATTTCGTGAGATAGGCTTGGTGTGGCGTCAGACAACCAGCCGGATCCTGACCTTCAGAACTTTGGGGTTGGAGATCCAGCAGCTGCTGCAGCAGCAGGTTTAGGCTTGGATTCAATCCATATCAATAAAAAACGGCCCTTTGATGGGCCGTTTTTTATGACTGATTACCTTGTTTGGGCTTAACCCCGAAAACTTCAATGGAGTGTTGTTTTCCCTTGAGCTTGACCGGTCCCAGATTGGTGAGCTGATACTCACTGTCGTCGTTTTCCAGCCTCGCTACCAGCGCGCCGGAGAGCAGCATCCTTTGTCCTAAGGGATTACACTGATCCTGCAGTCTCGCCAAGGTGTTGAGCACGTCGCTGAAGAAACTGATCTCCTGCTTTTGCACCCCGACCACGGCTGCAACCACTTGGCCGCAATGAGCTGCCGCCTTGAACTTGGGAACAAAGCCGTAATGTTCTTCAAAATAGCGTCGCTGCCAATTGAGCTGCTGGCTGAATTCAAAGTAGATGTTCATGCATCTGTCGTTGATGATGCCGTCTTCCAATGGCCAGTGAATGAGCACAGCGTCACCCATGTAACGATAGATCTCGGCATCATTGTTGGTGACTGTGTCGGAAAGTAAGCTGAAGCTGTCCTGGATCAGTCGACTGAAGCGGTAATCCCCCAGAGATTCGGCATGGGTGGTGGAAGCCACCATATCGAGATAGAGAAACAGTCGCTGCTCGTATCTGGGCTTATGATACTTACCCAGACCTATATTCAGCAGGATCCTGGGCCCCACCAGCAGGGCCATCTGTTCGATAAAGGCGAGCCCGACCCGTACGACCACCAGATAGATGATTAGCGCCTGGAATGAGGGGCTATAGAGGATATGCACTGTCAGCATCTGTCTCAAGGTCGCCATATGGTTCTCTATGGCCCACATATTGAGGTACTGGGTCATATAAGCCAAAGTAGTGGCGCCCAAGAGCAGAAACAGCCCTTTGAAGATGACGGAGAAGACGTAGGGCAGGCGATTGATGGCACTGAAATCGGCTATCAGGTTCGACATCCAATGCAGACTGCCGAAAATTACTCCCATGTAGGCGGCCAGGGTCGCGAGATCCGCCGAGCCGACAGCCCACTGAGGTAGCTCAGTGGTTTGGGCATAGCGAAAAAATACAAAAGCTGCCATGGCTCCCGTCCATGCCATAATGGCAAACAGAAGCTTTTTGGCCTGGCGACGCGCTCTCACGAGGTGAAATCTATCCTAAATTTAAGGGGCCTTCTCAGGATGCGCTAGTTTATAGAATATACCCCTCTGATTTCCAGTGGTAATTGTGATCTTAATCAAGGCAAGTGCGGATTAGAGTCGATATCAACCAAAAAAGCGCTCAAGTAGTCCTTTGGTGAACTGGGTCTTGAGATAAAAGCCTCTTGGGTTTGTCATCTGAATACTGCCGTCTTCGGCAATACTTTCGGTCAACACTTTGCTGTTGGCCGCCTTGGGTCTGAGCTGCAATACCTCACCGTGCCTGGCGGTGATCTTGCTGACTTTGCCCATGCTGATAAGCTCCATGATCTCTTCCCAGTCCTGGCGCAATAGCCTGTCTTCCTCGGTGCTGGGTTCCCACAGCAGCGGTGAGCCGATACGTCGAACACCTGGGGAAAGTTCTCTGTCTCCCTGAACCGGGATCCACAGTACCCGCTGCAACTTGTGATACACCAGACTCTGTTCCCAGCGCAGTCCTGAGATATTGGTCAGCGGCGCGACACAAACATAGGTGGTTTCCAGCGGCATGCCGCGCTCATCTATCGGGATACTCTTAAGCTCTACCCCAAGATGCAGGAAGTCTTGCTCAGGTTTGGAGCCCGCTGTCGCCCCCAATGCCAGTTCCAGCAGTTGTCCGGTCCAACCTTTGTCGCGGCGAAAGTCTCTGGGCACGGCTACCCCTAAGGATTCGGCGAGCTGTCCAAGAGTCAGCCCGGCGATATCGTCAGCGCGCTGCAGTAGTTGTGCCAATGAGCTTGGCGGCATGATATTGGTTTTCATGGCGCTGATTTTACCTGAGCGGCACTGGATAACAAGGTTGTACAAAAACCGACCGCCACTGTGCAAACCAAGCCAATCCCCTGTGTGCAAGTTTGTATCTTAATGTTTTTATTGGCTAAAGTGTTTTTGGTTGACCGCCGAATAATGGTTTTCCTGAGTTACTCGCCGATTTCCCCTGTGTTGCCAACAAACTTATCCACAACATTTTGGGATAACTGAGTATTTTTGGCTTCAATAAAGCAAATAATGGTGAGTGTCAACCGGGTTTTGACACCATTTTGGACCTTTAAGCCAAGTTTTTGGCCATGGGGTGTGAATAAAGTTTTGTGATATTGCCCGCAAGTCGGTTCTGATTACTCGTTGGTTAAAAAGTGCTCTGTTGATAGGGTTGCTGTCGATTGCTTTCTTTTTTATGTATCTATCTTTTTGTATTTAAAGTGATTTTGTTTTGATTTTTACTTTTGGGCTTAGACTGTAAGGGTTGCAAAAAACAGCGTTTCCAGAAGTTCAGTCGAGTTTCAAACAGAGATATCCACAGTTTTTGTGGATATCCACTCAAACATGGCAGAGCGGTTGTTGATAAAGTGGGAAACTCCATTTGCTTATCCAGAGAAAAAGCCGTAAATAGAGAATTGCTGCCGACGTGGGATTGTGAAACAATCGAATCATTGAAATTTATCGCTTTTTCGGAGTCCATGTGATTGACAGCGACGGTTTTCGCGCAAATGTGGGCATCATTATCTGTAACAGATTTGGCCAAGTAATGTGGGCCAGGCGTTTCGGTCAGCACTCCTGGCAGTTTCCCCAAGGGGGATTGGATGACGGTGAATCCGCTGAAGATGCCATGTATCGAGAGCTGTATGAAGAAGTAGGGCTCAGGCCGGAACATGTGCAGATACTGACATCCACCCGCTCCTGGTTGCGATACAGATTGCCAAAGCGTTTGGTGCGCCAGGACAGCAAGCCTGTCTGTATCGGCCAAAAGCAGAAATGGTTTTTGCTCCAGCTCAAGAGTCAGGACAGTGCCGTCAACTTGAATTCGTCCGGCCATCCTGAGTTCGATGACTGGCGCTGGGTAAGTTATTGGTACCCTGTGCGTCAGGTCGTATCTTTTAAACGTGACGTCTACCGTAAGGTTATGAAAGAGTTCGCCACCACGGCTCTGGCATTGCAGACACGGGAGCCTTCACGCCGACGGGGACGACAAAGAGCAGCAGGCTGAGGTTTGATATCGAAAGGGGGAACAGGTGTTAAACACGCTCAGGGATATTACTCAGGCAGTTGCGGCCGCAAGGGATCTTGAGGCTGCCCTTGAGCTATTGGTCGGCCAGATAAAGGCCGCCATGAGCACTCAGTGTTGTTCTATCTATATTCTGGATAAAAATGAGTTGGTCCTCTCCGCCACAGATGGCTTGGAACCCAGTGCCGTCGGCCGGGTTCGCATGCCGTTGACCGAAGGTCTGGTAGGCCTGGTTGCCGAGCGTGAAGAAGCTATCAACCTTGCTGATGCCAGAGCCCATCCCAGATTCAAACTCTTTCCCGAAGTGGCCGAAGAGGAATATCGCGCCTTTCTCGCCGCGCCCATTATCTATCAGAAACAGTTGCTTGGCGTCATAGTAGTGCAGCAGCCCAGTGCCCGTCAGTTCAGTGAAGGGGAAGAAGCCTTTCTAATGACGCTGGCGGCGCAGTTGGCCATGGCCATTCGCGGCCTCAAACAAAAAGCCAGCGTCAAGGAAGATCAGCTGCAAATCCTGTTTCAGGGCACGCCGGCCTCCAATGGTATCGCCATTGCCCATGCTTTGGTGCTGGGCGGGCAGATATCACTGGAGCAGCCGGATCAAACCGCAGCAGATATCCCCAATGAGCTTGAGCGCCTCAAGACAGCAATCGAGCGTTGCCGTAACACCCTGAGTACCCTGGCACAGCGTTTTGACCGTGAGCAGGATGAAGAGGTGGTGTCTATCTTCTCGGCGCTGCAACTCTTGCTGGAAGAGGCCAGCCTTGGGGGCGAATATCGCGATGAGGTGCTTGCGGGTTGGTGCGCCGAGTCGGCGGTCAGTCGCGTGTCTTTGCGTTACATCACCCAGTTTATGGCGATGGAAGACCCCTATCTCAAAGAGCGGGCCAGCGATATCCGTGACCTGGGGCAGAAGGTGCTGCGCCAGTTGATTGAGCCGGAACGGTTGGAGCTCAATGCCGATAAGCCGGTTATTCTGGTGACCCGTGAGGCGGATACTACCTTGTTGGCCGAGTTTCCGCGGCAAAAGTTGGCCGGGATAGTGACAGAGCTTGGCGGGGTCAACTCCCATGCCGCTATTCTGGCCCGGGCGCTGGGTGTACCGGCCATCACAGGGGTCGACCAGGTCTTGGCTGCCGACATCGACAAGAAGCTTTTGGTGCTCAATGCCACTCGCGGTCAGCTGATGGTGTCACCGTCTCCGGCCGTGGTCGGTGAGTACCGCAGTTTATTGTCTGCCGAGAGAGCGTTGCAGCGGCAATACGCCAGAGAGCTGAACCTGCCGGCCGAGACGGTCGATGGCAAGCGTATTCACCTTTACATGAACGCCGGATTGCTAAGCGGTTTGGCCTCGGAAATCGCCGAAGGCGCCGATGGTATTGGGTTGTATCGCACCGAAATCCCCTTCATGTTGCAACAGCGCTTTCCCAGCGAGTCTGAGCAGGTAAAGGTGTATCGCCAGGTGCTGGAGGCGGCGTCCGGTCGGCCCGTGGTGATGCGCACCCTGGATGTGGGCGGGGACAAACCCTTGCCTTATTTCCCCATCAAGGAGGAAAACCCATTTTTGGGCTGGCGTGGCATTCGCTTGTCGCTGGACCATCCCGAGCTGTTTCTGGTGCAAATTCGCGCCATGCTCCAGGCCAGCGGCAGCGGTGAGCAACTGCATATTTTGCTGCCCATGGTCAGTAATCTCGATGAGATAGATCAATCGCTGGAATATATCGAACAGGCTTATTCCGAGCTTAAGTCGGATGTGAACCCTGAGCTGAAAAGACCCAAGGTCGGCATTATGCTGGAGGTGCCGGCGCTGCTGTTTCAACTGGATGAAGTCGCCAAGCGTGTTGATTTTGTTTCCGTCGGCAGCAACGACCTGACCCAATATCTGTTGGCGGTAGATCGCAACAACCCCAGGGTCAGCGCCCTGTTTGACAGCTATCATCCTGGGATATTGCGTTCACTGAAACAGGCGCGGGAGACCTGCCGTCAATATGGCCTAGGTGCCAGTGTCTGTGGCGAATTGGCCGGTGAACCCGGCGGCGCTTTGCTGCTTGTCGCCATGGGCTATAACCGCCTGAGTATGAACCAGGGGAGTTTGGCCAGAATAAATTATCTGCTGCGGCGAGTGCGCAGCAGTGAACTCGAGCAGTTGTTGGCCGAGGCGCTGACACTCAGGAGCGGCAGTGAAGTGCGGCAACTGGTGCACGATTATTTGGGGCAAAGAGAGCTGGCGGCCATTCTCAACTGAACCTGCCGTGGCGGGTGTATGGAATAACAACAAGAATTAAGGAACCTCTGTGGACACATTTCTCTGGGTATTCGGTGTTTGTCTGGCGTTGGGGGCCTTTGTCGGCTTTATGGCCGGCTTGTTGGGGATAGGCGGTGGTCTTATTGTGGTGCCGGCGCTGTTGTATATTTTACCCAAGGTGGGAGTTCCCGCCGCGCAGTTGCCCCATGTTGCCATTGCCACTTCGTTGGCGGCCATCATTTTGACCTCTTTTTCATCGGCCCGCGCCCATCACAGCCACGGCAATATTCCCTGGCCACTGTTTAAATCCATGTTGCCTGGTCTGGCGCTGGGGGCCTTGTGTTCGGGGTTTATCGCCGAATTGATCCCGGCCGATGATCTGCGCCGCGCCTTTGCCGTGTTTGTAATATTAATGGCCGTCCAGATGGCATTCCCTTTTCGCCCATCGGCGAAAGAGGGCTTGCCGCCATTTCCCGTTTTACTCATAGTCTCGGCGATTATTGCCATTATTGCCGCCTTGATGGGCATTGGTGGTGGGGTGCTTTTGGTGCCTTTCCTCACCTGGTGTGGGCTGCAGATGCGTCAGGCGGTGGGTTTTTCATCGGCTACCGGCCTTATCATCGCCCTTTGGGGGAGTTTAGGGTATGTTATCGCAGGCTGGAACGCCCCGGATATGCCAAGCGGCACTCTGGGATACATTTACCTGCCGGCTTTGGTGGGCATTATTGCCTCCTCAATGTTGGTGGCGCCTGTGGGTGTAAAAGCGGCCAGCACTTTGCCGACGCCGGTACTGAAGAAAATATTTGCACTTTTATTGGTTGTTGTGGGTCTTAAACTTATTCTGGCCTGATCTGCGCCGTAGTTAATTTAGGAATCGTCTTTCTGTTATGGCTTTAGAATTTCCCAATATTGATCCTGTGATCGTATCTTTTGGCCCCTTTGAGCTGTTCGGCCAGACTTTTGAACCGGCTTTGCGTTGGTATGGTTTCATGTATCTGCTGGGCTTTTTGGCCGCTATGATACTGCTCAACCGTATGGCTGACAGATCCAAGGGGGTATGGAGCCGCGAACAGGTATCGGATCTGCTGTTTTACGCTTTTCTCGGGGTGATCCTGGGGGGCCGCATAGGTTATGTGCTTGTCTACCATCTGGATTTCTTTATTGCAGACCCCTTGTACCTATTCAAGATCAGTGAAGGCGGCATGTCCTTCCACGGCGGTTTGATGGGGGTTATTCTGGCCATGCTCTACATCGCCTGGAAACAGAAGCGCAGCTTCTTCGCGGTGGCGGATATGGTGGCCCCCGTGGTGCCCATTGGCCTGGGCGCCGGGCGTCTTGGTAACTTTATCAATGGCGAGCTTTGGGGCCGAGTCACAGATGTACCTTGGGCAATAGTGTTTCCTTCCGGCGGCCCCGAGCCTCGTCACCCTTCGCAGCTGTATCAATTTGCCCTCGAAGGGGTAGCGCTGTTTATTTTGCTGCAATGGTTCAGCAGACGCAGTCCCAAGACAGGAGCCGTGTCCGGGATGTTTTTGCTCGGCTATGGTATCTTCCGCTGCATAGTGGAAACGGTCAGACAGCCAGATGCCCAACTCGGGCTTTATTTGGGCTTTTTGACCATGGGACAGATACTGTCAGTGCCCATGATCCTCTTTGGACTCTATCTGTTAATGCGTAATGCGCCGCAGGCCGGCGTGGTGAAGGACAAGCAGTAATGCAGCAATATCTTGATTTAATGCAACATATTTTAGATTCCGGTACCGACAAGAGTGACCGTACCGGCACGGGAACCCGCTCTGTATTTGGCTACCAAATGCGTTTTGACCTCAGTAAGGGGTTCCCCTTGGTGACCACCAAGAAGTGCCATCTGCGCTCCATCATCCATGAGCTGCTCTGGTTCCTGAAAGGGGACACCAATGTTACCTATCTGCGTGAAAACAAAGTGACGATTTGGGATGAGTGGGCCGATGAGGCCGGTAATCTGGGGCCGGTTTACGGCGCTCAGTGGCGCAGTTGGCCAACGCCCGATGGTGGTCATATCGATCAGATCACTCAGGTGATAGAGCAGATTAAGTCACAGCCGGATTCCAGACGTTTGATTGTCTCGGCCTGGAATGTCTCCGAGCTCGACAAGATGGCGCTGGCACCTTGTCATGCCTTCTTCCAGTTTTATGTAGCCGATGGCAAGTTGTCCTGTCAGCTGTATCAGCGCAGCTGTGATGTGTTCCTGGGATTGCCGTTCAATATCGCCAGCTACGCCTTGTTGACCATGATGGTAGCGCAGCAGTGTGATCTTGAATTGGGCGATTTTGTTTGGACCGGCGGTGATACCCACCTTTACTCCAATCATATGGAGCAAACGGCGCTGCAACTCAGCCGTGAGCCCAAGCCTTTGCCGCAAATGAAAATAACCCGTAAACCCGAATCAATTTTTGACTACCGATTCGAAGATTTCGAGTTGTCCGGTTACGAACCTCATCCTCATATTAAGGCGCCTGTCGCTATCTAAACCGGGTTTTTCGTGGAATACTTCGCATATCTCGAGGTATTCCTTAGAAACTTTCGATTATACTTACTTAAATCCATCTACTACACTCAAATCAATTATGTTTTTGGGAGTTTAGTATGGAAAAGGCACTTCGGAATTTCCTGAGCCAGGAATCTGCCGGCGGTATTTTGTTATTGATTGCTGTAGCTTTGGCTATGGTCCTGGCTAATTCACCGCTTTCCGGCCTCTATCAAGGTTTTCTGGATACCCCGATGCAGTTGCGTCTCGGGGCCCTGGATATCAACAAGCCCTTGCTGCTGTGGATCAACGATGGTCTGATGGCGCTGTTCTTTCTCTTGATTGGTCTGGAAGTCAAACGTGAGTTGCTGGAGGGGGCACTGTCCAGTGTTTCCAAGGCATCTCTGCCAACCTTTGCCGCTATAGGTGGTATGGTTGTTCCGGCCGCTATCTATCTGCTGTTCAATGCCAATGATCCTGTGACTCAGGGGGGCTGGGCGATTCCGGCCGCGACTGATATCGCCTTTGCGCTGGGGATCATGGCACTTTTGGGTAACCGGGTTCCCGTGGCGCTCAAGGTGTTTTTGCTGGCGCTGGCAATCATAGATGACCTGGGTGTAATCGTTATTATTGCGCTGTTCTATAGCAGTGATCTATCCATGATCAGCCTCTTGATTGCCGCCGCTGCCGTCATAGGTTTGGTTACCTTGAACCGCCGCGGTGTGACCGCGCTTGGAGCCTATGGCGTACTGGGGGCCATTCTCTGGGTCGCCGTACTCAAGTCCGGGGTTCATGCCACTTTGGCCGGGGTGATCATCGCCTTCTGTATTCCGCTGCGCGACAAGCAAGGTGGTTCACCGTCCGAGCACCTGGAGCATGCGCTGCACCCCTGGAGCACCTTCCTGATCCTGCCGGTATTCGCCTTTGCCAACGCCGGGGTAGCCTTGGGGGGCATGTCGCTGGAAAGCCTGGTATCGCCTGTACCTCTGGGTATTGCATTGGGTCTGTTGCTCGGTAAGCCGATTGGTGTGGTGTTGTTCAGTTTTATTGCGGTTAAGTTGCGTCTGGCTGAGTTGCCTGAGGGCATTGCCTGGCGCCATATCATGCCTGTGGCTGTGATGTGCGGTATAGGATTTACCATGTCGATGTTTATTGCCTCTCTGGCATTTGAGCATGGTGGCGTTGTCTATAGCGATTTGGCCAGGTTGGGGATCCTGATCGGATCTATGTTGGCGGCAGTCGTGGGCTATTTCTGGCTGTCAAAAGTGTTACCTGAAAAAGGAGAAAAGGAATGAAAACAAGCATAATGGCCGGACTCATTCTGGCGGGCTTAGCCCCTTTGGCTCAGGCGTCACAGATAGAAGCCTGTATTGCAGACAAGGAAGCAGCCCTGTGTCAGAGTTACCTCGAAGGCGTTGTTGATGGTGCCCTCATGTATAAGCCACAAGCGGTAGGCGCTCGCCTGGACAGCAACGGCTATGAAGCCCGCGCCCTTAAGTATCGGGGAGGAAAGCGCTTTCAGGAAGCCAATCGCAAGTATTGCCTGGACAGGATCCCGGATAGGGATCAACTGGTACAGGGTATCAGCGAAGCCTTTGAAAGCGGTGAGGTCAAGGATATAGATACACTACAGCTTGCCGTAAATAATTTGCTGGACTGTCAGCGTTTGAAGTAAGGAGTCGGGGCAGCCTATGTCTCATTTGAACTACAACCACCTGTATTATTTTTGGATGGTGCATAAGCAAGGCTCAGTGACCAAGGCTGCCGAGACACTCTGTTTAACTCCCCAAACCATTACCGGCCAGATAAGGACGCTGGAAGAAAGGCTCAAGGGGAGTCTGTTCAAGCGGGTGGGGCGCAACCTGGCCCCTACTGAATTGGGCGAGCTGGTGTTTCGTTACGCCGACAAAATGTTCAGCCTCTCTTATGAGATGCTTGATGTGCTCAACTATCGCAAGGATGAATCCATCCTGTTTGAGGTGGGTATTGCCGATGCTCTCTCCAAGGCGTTGGCCAGTCGGGTGCTGATGTCGGTGATCCCGGCCAACAGTTCCATGCACCTGGCCTGTTATGAGGCAACCCACGAAAGCCTGATGGCCAGGCTCAGGGAGCATAAACTGGATATGATACTGTCGGACTGCGCCGGTGAGTCTCTCAAGTATCCGGAAATTCTCTCCAAGAAGTTGGGGGAGTGCGGTATTGCCTTCTTCTCGGCGCAGGAGTTTAAAAGTGGCTTTCCCGAGTGTCTGGAAGAGGGGCCCTTGCTGATCCCCAGCCGGCGTACTTCTCTGGGCCAGCAACTCTATCGCTGGTTTGATGAGAAACGCCTTAATGTCAAGATTCTCGGTGAGTTTGACGATGCGGCTATGATGAAGGCCTTTGGCTATTTCCGTAAGGGGATATTTGTCGCCCCCTCCATCTATCAGCAAGATATTCTCGAGCACAACATACGTCTGCTCGGTGAAACCATGGAGATCAAAGAGGAATATCATGTGATGTTCGCCGAGCGGATGATCCAGCATCCGGCGGTGCAGCGCTTGCTGGAAACCGATTTTGGTGACTTGTTCGCCGGTCGTGACCTTCAGGTGCAGCAGTTCTGATACGGGTGGATGATTAAGGCGGATATTCGACAGCGCAGACGCCAGAATGTAAACTTGCGACAAAATTCTTGATTGGAGCATGATAGGTGTCTGACTTGATGAGTACCCCCAGAGTTAAGTGGGCATGTCGCCGTGGTATGCTGGAGCTTGATGTACTGTTTCAACCCTTTGTGGAACAGCATTACGAGACTCTGAGCCCTGAGGATAAGGCCTTATTTGTTCGTCTGCTTGAGTGTGAAGATCCTGAGCTCTTTGCCTGGTTTATGGGGCATGAGCAATGTCCGGATCCGCAACTGGCACAGATGGTAGTGCGCGTTCGTGGCCGGGCAGCGCCATAGGTTTCAACTCAGTTCTTCCTTCAGCCAGTATCTGAGTCTGACGGTGCTGGCTGCTATTTGCCTGAGCAGCTTTCTTGCCTGGCCGGCGCTGGATTATCCTTTCTATTTATTGTTCAAATACCTATGTTTACTGCTAATGCTGGCAGGCTTTGGCCTTGCGCTGTGGCGTTTGCGCTGCTGGCAACTCTGTTTCTGGCTTAATGAATTGGGTGAAGGACAGTTCGAACCCGGTTCGAGTTTCGAACTTAGTGGCAGACCTTGGGTCAGCCCCTTTGTGGTGACTTTTACCTATCAGGGGGAGGATAACTACGGGCGTTGCTGGCTGTTTGCCGATATGTTTGACGACACAGACTATCGTCACCTGTGTCGTCTATTGTTGCAGCGCTCAAAGTCCGCTAACTGAACTCATTCCCGCCCAAGTTATTCAGGTTGCAGAATGGTCGGCTGCGGATTCTCCAGTTTCTGCGGATGATCGATATTACAGTGCAGGCCGCGGCTTTCCTTGCGGGCCATGGCGCAGCGGATGATCAACTCGGCCACTTGCACCAGGTTGCGCAATTCCAGCAGGTTGTTGCTGACGTGGAAGTTGCTGTAATACTCCTGGATCTCCTGTTGCAGCATGGCGCAGCGGCGCAGGGCACGCTCCAAACGCTTGTCTGAGCGCACAATCCCCACATAGTCCCACATAAAGAGTCTCAGCTCGTGCCAGTTGTGGGCAATAACCACTTCTTCATCCGAGTTACATACTTGGCTTTCATCCCAGGCCGGGATATTGCCGGGCATGGCAATTTTACCTAGCTGGCTTTGAATATCGGTCGAAGCGGCGCGGGCGAATACCAGACACTCCAGCAAGGAGTTACTCGCCAGGCGGTTGGCACCGTGCAGTCCGGTATAAGCCACCTCACCTATGGCATAGAGGCCATTGAGATCTGTCTGACCGTGAAAATCTGTCATTACCCCGCCGCAGGTATAGTGAGCGGCAGGCACCACAGGGATAGGTTCCTTGGTGATATCTATCCCTAAGTCCAGGCAGCGCTGGTAAATGGTGGGGAAATGCTTGATGACAAATTCCGGGTCCTTGTGGCTGATATCCAGATAGACGCAATCGGCACCGAGGCGCTTCATTTCATAGTCTATGGCCCTGGCTACTATGTCTCTGGGCGCCAGTTCGGCGCGTTCATCAAAGTCAGGCATAAAGCGACTGCCATCGGGACGGCGCAGATAGGCGCCTTCACCACGCAAAGCTTCTGTCAGCAGGAAATTGCGGGCATCTGAATGATATAGACAGGTTGGGTGGAACTGATTGAATTCCATGTTGGCCACCCGGCAACCGGCACGCCAGGCCATGGCAATACCATCGCCACTGGCGATATCCGGGTTTGAGGTGTACTGGTAAACCTTGGAACTGCCGCCGGTCGCCAGGGCGACAAACTTGGCCTTGATGGTTTCAACCTGCTCAAGGTTACGGTTCCAGACATAGGCGCCCAATACCCGGTTGCCCGGACGGCCCAGTTTACGGGTGGTGATCAAATCTATGGCGTTGTAACGCTCAAGTACCAGAATATTGGGGTGTGCCTGGGCCATCTCCTGCAGTGTGGTCTGTACCTCTTTGCCGGTGGCATCGGCGGCGTGCAGAATACGCCTGTGGCTGTGGCCGCCTTCGCGGGTTAGATGGTAGGCGCTGTCATTGATGCTGCCATCGGGATTTTCTTCCTTATCGAAGGCAACACCGCATTCAATCAGCCATTGCATGGCGGCGCGGGCATTTTCGGCGGTGTAGGTTACCACGGCTTCATCACAGAGTCCGGCGCCGGCGACCAAGGTGTCGGCCACGTGGGATTCTATGGTATCCTCCTCGTCGAAAACCGAGGCTATGCCACCTTGGGCATAATAGGTTGAGCCTTCGTTGAGAGGACCTTTGGAGAGTAAAATGACTTTGGTTTTTTCAGCCAGGTGAAGGGCGAGAGTCAAGCCCGCTGCACCACTGCCTATGACCAGGACGTCAGATTGGTGTTCAACTACTTGTTTCATCGGGTATCATGAGATGTGACTGGGGGTTCGGTTATGGTAAACCAACTCGCAAGGGATGGATACAACTCAGCTCAGGATATTCACAGTACATTTTTTGCAAAACATCAGAACTTTTTCGAAGCACGCTAGTCTACATAAGTGAATATGATTCGAGCGACTGAGAAATCAGCATTATAAGATTTGGGAGAAGTCGGCTCGGATGAGTGGACAAACAAGTGATCAACAACTGGTTGAGCGCGTACAACGTGGCGATAAAAACGCTTTTAACCTGCTGGTACAGAAGTATCAGAGTAAGGTCATCAATCTGATATCCCGTTATGTACGGAATCAGGCCGATGTAGCAGACGTGGCGCAAGAGGCTTTTATCAAGGCTTATCGGGCGTTACCTAATTTTCGCGGTGAGAGTGCCTTTTATACCTGGTTGTACCGAATAGCAGTAAATACGGCCAAGAATCATCTGGTGTCACAGGGGCGCAGAACACCTGCGAACGATGTTGATGCCGATGAAGCCGAATTTTACGATGGCAGTGATGCCCTGAAAGAGTTCGCCTCTCCTGAGCGGTTGATGCTTTCAGACGAGATAAAGAAGACTGTCTTCGACACTCTCGAATCGCTGCCGGAAGAGTTAAAGATGGCTATCTCCTTGCGTGAGCTTGATGGTATGAGCTACGAGGATATTGCCAATGTGATGGATTGCCCTGTAGGTACTGTGAGATCCCGTATCTTTCGTGCCCGGGAAGCCATAGACAAGAAGCTCCAGCCTTTGCTGGAAAGATGATCCTTTAATAGAGACAGGTGAGTAATGGATAAATTAGGTCAGGAGTGGGTTTCTGCGGCAGTGGACGGCGAAACCGACGCTCAGACGCTGGCAGAACTGGCTGGTGACACTGCTTCTCACGACAAGTGGCGTAACTATCATCTTATCGGTGATGCCATGCGTGGCGAGTTACCTTCCGCTATCCCCTTGGATCTGTCCGCCAGTATTGCGGCCGCTATCGACAAGGAGCCGGCGATTGTCGCACCTGTCACCTCAACCCAGGTATCTGTGGCCGATGAGCCTCAGCGTCAGATTGCCAGCGGTGCTAGAGTGATCCCCATGTTCAAGCAGTTTGGCCAGTATGCGATTGCTGCCACCGTTGCCATGGTTGCCATTGTTGGTGTTCAGAACTACAACCAGTCACCTGAAAGCCAGGATCCTGCATCCCCTGTGCTTATTACCCGTCCTTTGGTGGGCAGCGCCTCACCGGTTAGCCTGCAAACCGGGCCGGTTCAGCAGCCACAGGGCTATACCAATGAGCAGTTGATTGAGCAACGTCGCAGGATCAACAGCTATATTCAGGATCATATGTTGCAACAGAGATTGAATGCCGGTGTGGTTATGGATAACAATAATGAGGTCGTTCCTGTTCCTATGAATCGTTAAGGAAATCTCTTGCGCCTTTTCCTCCTGGCCATTCTGGCCTTTGCAGTACCTGCCTTCGCGCAGGATGATATGTCCGCCAAAGCCTGGCTTGAAAAAATGAGTCAGGCTCTGCGCGAAAAAGAATACAAGATTTCTCTCATCCAACTTCAGGCCGATAATATTCGGCCTTTGGTATACCTGCACGGTAAAGTCAACGGCGAGGAAGTGGCCTTTCTCGAACACCTCAATGGTCCGCCAAAGAATGCCGTTCGTGTCGGCAATACAGTGACCTTTATCGAACACGAACAGCCCGCCTACAGCATCAAAGCCAAGCGTATTCAAGGGGTGATGCCGGCAGCCTTCTTCGGTGACAGTGGCGACCTCGAAGCCGGGTACCAACTGGTGCTGGGTGGCCGCAGTCGTATTGCCGGACGTCCTGGACAGATGGTTCGCATTTTACCCAATGATGAATATCGCTATGGTTTCCAGGTGTGGATGGATATGGAAACCTTTCTGCCGCTGCGCTATGACATGCTGAATCAGGACAAGCAGTTGTTGGAGCAGTTGTTGGTCATTGAATTGATAGAACTGCAGGAAACCGCACCTCTGCTGGTGGAAGCCTACAAGCAGGAATGGCCGGCGGTGATGAATCCATCAGAGCGGGAAGATGGCCAGAACTGGCAATTTGATTGGCTGCCGCCCGGTTTTCAGGTGGTGGTTCGCGATCACCATCGCCTGATAGGCAGTCATGAGCCGGTGGAATACATTGCCCTCACCGATGGCCTCAGCAATATCTCTGTCTATGTTGCCCGCGCCGGTGATGCGCCCATGCCGGAAGAACTGATGACCCGTAATGGCCTTTCCATGGCGGCTGACCGAGTCGGTAACCTGGAAGTGGTTGCAGTCGGTAAGGTGCCGACACAAACGCTTATCCGTATCGCTTCGGGCCTAAGGCTGGAGTGAGGACAGGGTTATGATGGAACAGGTGGCTAAGGTCATAGGTACAGACAGTGATGGTTGGGTCAAGGTGCAGGTGGAGTTGAAGAGCGCCTGCAATCACTGTTCCAGCAGCGAATCCTGCGGCACTTCGGCAGTTGCCAAGGCATTTGGCAGTCGGCTGCAAGAGTTTTCCCTGCCCAGCACTGAAACTTATCCCGAAGGCACTTTACTGCGTTTGGGCTTGCCGGAAAGCGTAGTGCTCAAGGCGGCTCTGTTGGTTTACATGCTGCCTTTGGCCGGGTTGTTTATGGGCGGGTTATTGGGGCGCTTTGTTGCCTCACTCGCCGGGTTCAGTACAGATGGCGGCGCCATATCCATGGCGATCGCCTTTGCCTTGCTGGCTTGGCAACTGGGCAAGTCTCAGGCACGCAGGATTGAAAACCGGGCTCAACCTGTCATTCTCGCCAATCTTGGCCAAGCCATGGAGAGCGCTTCAGAAACTCACTGCCACTAATCCTGTCCTTCCCACAAAGGCTCAAAGTGTGAATCTAATTGGTATTGGCCCAGCAATCGGGTACAATTTCGCACCTTTGAGCACAGTCTCCCATTAGAATTTAGTCATTGCAGCATAATGAAACATATTAGAAACTTTTCGATTATTGCCCATATCGACCATGGCAAATCTACCCTCTCAGATCGCCTGATCCAGGTTTGTGGCGGCTTAACCGACCGTGAAATGGCTGCTCAGGTGCTGGATTCAATGGATCTGGAGCGCGAACGCGGTATCACCATCAAGGCCCAGAGCGTTACACTCGACTATAAGGCAAAAGACGGTGAAACTTATCAGCTGAACTTCATCGATACCCCAGGGCACGTTGACTTCTCCTATGAAGTTTCCCGCTCGCTGGCGGCTTGTGAAGGAGCCTTGCTGGTGGTTGATGCCGGTCAAGGGGTTGAGGCCCAGACACTGGCGAACTGTTATACCGCGCTGGAAATGGATCTGGACGTCGTTCCTGTACTCAACAAGATTGACCTGCCTCAGGCTGAGCCAGAGCGGGTTGCGGCCGAGATTGAAGACATAGTCGGCATTGAAGCTAAAGACGCTGTACGCTGCTCTGCCAAGACTGGTGTTGGCATAGACGAAGTGCTGGAAACCATAGTGGCACAAATTCCGCCACCGGAAGGTGATCCGGAAGGGCCGCTGCAGGCTCTGATCGTCGACTCCTGGTTCGACAGCTACCAAGGGGTTGTGTCTCTGGTGCGGATCAAGAACGGCGTGCTCAAGAAGGGCGATAAGTTCAAGGTCATGAGCACAGGCCAGACTTACAACGCCGACAAGGTGGGGATCTTCACACCCAAGCAGACAGAAAAAACTGAACTGAGAACCGGTGAAGTAGGCTTTATCATCGCCGGTATCAAGGAGATTCATGGTGCCCCTGTGGGGGATACCCTGACCCATGCCAAACACGGTGCAGACAAGCCTCTGCCTGGCTTCAAGAAAGTGAAGCCTCAGGTATACGCGGGTGTGTTCCCCATCTCTACCGACGACTATGAAAGCTTCCGTGATGCGCTGAATAAGTTGAGCCTGAACGATGCTTCACTGCAGTTTGAGCCGGAAAACTCCACCGCCTTGGGCTTTGGTTTCCGTATTGGTTATCTGGGACTCCTGCACATGGAGATCATCCAGGAGCGATTGGAGCGGGAATACGACCTGGATCTGATCACCACGGCACCGACTGTGGAATATGAAGTTGAACTGACCAATGGCGATGTTGTCTATGTGGATAACCCATCCGAGTTGCCGGCACTCAACTATATCGAAGAGATGCGTGAGCCTATTGTCGAAGCCAATATTCTGGTGCCCAAAGATTATCTGGGTAACGTGATCACCCTCTGTGTTGAAAAGCGCGGTGTACAGAAGAATATGGTTTACCACGGCAACCAGGTAGCACTGACCTATCATATTCCGGCGGCCGAAGTCGTGATGGACTTCTTTGACAGGCTTAAGTCCACCAGTCGTGGCTATGCTTCGCTCGAGTATAACTTTGTCTACTTCCAGGCGGCCGACATGGTGCGTTTGGATGTGTTGATCAACGGCGACAGAGTCGATGCTCTGGCGATGATCATCCACAGGGGCAACATACGCCACCGTGGTATCGCCCTGGTGGAGAAGATGAAAGAGCTGATCCCGCGGCAGATGTTTGATATTGCAATCCAAGCTGCAGTGGGCAGTCAGATTGTGGCCCGTTCGACCGTGAAAGCACTGCGTAAAGACGTAACCGCCAAGTGTTACGGTGGTGACGTTTCCCGGAAGAAGAAACTGCTGCAGAAGCAGAAAGAAGGTAAGAAACGGATGAAGCAGCTCGGTAACGTGGAAGTTCCACAGGAAGCCTTCCTGGCGGTATTGAAACTGAACGAGTGATCCTATGGCGCCACGGCGCCCTGGATAGCAACATCTCATTTGCGCCGCATTTTGCGGCGCTTTAGTTAGTTTAAGGGGAGACCTGTCCCTGGAACGGCAAATATGGGTAAACTAACTAAAGCTGACAAGACTTATTCCAATTTAATACAAGGCAGGAGTTAAATAACCAATGGCAGCCTATTTTTCCATTATTCTGGTGCTGGTGACCTTGGTCAGTGGCCTTATCTGGGCACTCGATGCCTTTGTGCTGGCCCCCAAGCGTCAGGCTAAACTGGCATTGGCCCAAGCGCAAAATGGCACCTTGACCGATGAAGTCACTGAAAAAATCATTCAGGAGCCAGGTTATGTGGAAACCTCCAAGTCCATTTTCCCTGTGATAGCCTTTGTGCTAATCCTGAGATCTTTTTTGTACGAGCCGTTTCAGATCCCTTCCGGCTCCATGATGCCAACCTTGCTGGTGGGTGACTTCATTCTGGTGGAAAAATTCAGCTATGGCCTGAAAGATCCTGTATGGCGCAGCAAGCTGGTGGAAACCGGCGAGCCGGAGCGCGGCGATATCATAGTATTCAAATACCCTAAAGATGAGCGGGTCGATTACATCAAGCGGGTTATCGGTTTGCCAGGCGATAAGATCATCTATCGCAACAAGGAACTCTATATTCAGGAAGCCTGTAAAGAGCAACAACCTTGTCCAGGCCCTAAACTGGTATTGAGAGCACCGGTCAATAAAGGCGAATTCCAGGATGACGGCGTGGATCTGCTGCGTTTTCGCGAGCAACTGGGTGAGGTGACGCACGATATTCTGATCAACCCGGCCCGCCCAGAGCCATCGGCCTTCTATTACCGTGAGCCAGGCTTTGCTCAAGGCGAGTTTGTCGTGCCTGAAGGTCACTACTTTGCCATGGGCGATAACCGCGACAACAGTACCGACAGCCGTTTCTGGGGCTTTGTGCCTGAAGCCAACCTGGTGGGTAAGGCTGTGGCAATCTGGATAAGCTTTGAGTTTGAGCGCCAGCCTCAGGATTGGTTACCTACCTGGGTGCCAAGCGGTGTGCGTTTTGAACGTGTAGGTGGTTTGAAGTGAGAGAACCTGTGAAGAATTTTGCCCGTCTGTGTCGTACTCTGGGGTATGAATTCAATAACATGGCGCTGCTGGAGCAGGCCATGACTCACAGAAGTGCGGCCAACAAGCATAACGAGCGGTTGGAATTCCTCGGTGACTCTATCCTGTCGATAGTGATTTCCGATGCCCTGTATCATCAGTTCCCCAAGGCGACCGAAGGCGATCTCAGCCGGATGCGTGCCACCTTGGTGCGCGGTGATACCCTGGCACAAATCGCCAAGGAGTTTAAGCTGGGTGACTATCTGACCCTGGGCCCGGGCGAACTCAAGAGCGGCGGTTTTCGCCGCGAATCCATTCTCGCCGATGCGGTGGAGGCCATCATAGGTGCCATCTACCTGGACTCAGATCTGGAAACCTGTCGACCACTGCTCTTGGGCTGGTACCAGCAGCGACTGAAGGCGATTCAACCCGGGGTCAGCCAGAAAGATGCCAAGACCCAGTTGCAGGAGTACCTGCAGGGCTATAAGAAACCTCTGCCTGAGTATAAAGTGGTGGCGGTTTCCGGCGAGGCGCACGATCAGACCTTTACCGTAGAATGTCGTATCGAAGAGCTGGCTCAAGCCGTATCCGGCACCGGCAGTTCACGCAGAAAAGCCGAGCAGCAAGCCGCTGCTGGGATATTGGAGTTACTGAAAAAATGAGTAAGACCCCAGAGGTACCGGCCCAGGAGCCGAGCCTGGATGAACTGCTGGCCAAGATGAACCAGCAGTCACCGACACCCGCCTATGATGTTACCTACTGCGGTATGGTGGCCATAGTCGGTCGCCCCAATGTCGGCAAGTCCACCTTGCTCAACCGTTTGCTCGGCCAAAAGGTGAGTATCACCTCCCGTAAGCCGCAAACCACCCGCCACAGGATCATGGGGATCCACACCGAAGGCCCATCGCAGATAGTCTTTATCGACACCCCTGGATTGCACATAGAGGAAAAGCGCGCCATTAACCGCTTGATGAACCGCGCCGCCGCCAGCTCGCTGGCCGATGTCTGCATGGTGATCTTTGTGGTCGATGGTCTCAACTGGACCGCCGATGACGAAATGGTGCTCAATAAACTGCGTCATGGCGGCAGTGAGCGCAAGACAGTGCTGGCGGTGAACAAGGTCGACTATATCAAGGATAAGGAGACACTGTTTCCGCACCTGGAAGCCCTGGGGCAGAAATATGCCTTCGATGAAATTGTGCCTATCTCTGCCAAGTCGGGTACCAATGTCGGCCGCTTGATGTCGCTGGCGAAAGAGTCACTGCCCGAGAGCGTGCACTATTTCCCGGAAGACTATATAACCGACCGTTCACAACGCTTTATGGCCTCTGAAATCGTCCGTGAAAAACTGATGCGTTTTCTCGGTGATGAACTGCCTTATGATGCCACGGTGGAAATCGAGCAGTTCAAGATGATGGAGAATGGCGTCTATCAGATCAATGCGCTTATTCTGGTTGAACGCGACGGCCAGAAACGCATGGTGATCGGCAAGAAGGGCGAGCGGATCCGCACTATCGCCACTGAGGCCCGCAAGGACATGGAGCAGTTATTTGATAACAAAGTGTTCCTGGAAGTCTGGGTCAAGGTGAAGTCGGGCTGGGCCGATGATGAACGTGCCCTTCGCAGCCTGGGTTACGGCGAAGACTGAGGCCGACTATGCTGCGAGGCTATGTGCTGCACGCCCGGCCCTATCGGGAATCCAGCATGTTGTTGAACCTGCTGGTGGATGGCCTTGGTCGGGTCGACGCCGTTGCCAGAGTCGGCAGTGGCAAGCGCTCGATAAAGAGCATAGTGCAACCGTTTCAGCCGCTGCTGTTCCAACTGAGTGGCCGCAGCGACCTCAGAACCCTGACTCAAATTGAGAGTGCGTCCCCGGCAGTGCCCCTGTCCGGGGACGCTTTATATGCGGCAATGTACCTCAATGAACTCTTGGTGCGGGTACTGGGCAACCACCAGAGTGGCGAAGCGCTGTTTTTCAGTTATCATCAGAGCCTGCTGGCGCTGGCCAAGGGCTTTGAGCAGACAACACTGCGCTATTTCGAGCTCAGACTCTTATCCGAGCTTGGCTGCATGCCCTCATTGGTGAAGGATGCTGATGGCGCCGATATCCAAGCCGATGGCTGCTACAGATTCATTCCCGAACAGGGGTTCATCCCCTTTATTGGTGATGCCAAGCGACAAGAGGCACTACCGGGAAGCACTCTATTGGCATTGGCAGAAAATCGCCTTCAGCAAGAGGATTGGCAAGCCGCCAAAGTCTTGACCCGGCAATTGCTCCGGCCTCTGCTCGGTGATAAGCCACTGCTCAGCAGGCAGTTGTTTGCCCGCAGGGGGGGGAGTTCGCCAAGGGCCCCACAGCCGTCCAGTCGAGGAGAGAAATGAGCTCTTCAGCCCGCTTTTTTCAAATGCTGCCGTTACAATGGCAGAGAATAGAAACTGCTTTTATACCGCCGAACAGGCTGGTGCATTCCAGGAATTATCAAGGAGTTAAAGATGAATAGAATCTTGTTAGGGGTGAATATAGATCATATCGCCACCTTGCGGCAGGTGCGTGGCACCCATTACCCGGATCCTGTGCATGCAGCGGCCGTTGCCGAGCACGCCGGCGCCGAGGGGATCACTATCCATCTTCGTGAAGACAGACGCCACATAGTGGATCGCGATGTCTATCTGCTGGCCAAGACGCTCAAGACCCGGATGAATCTGGAAATGGCGGTCACCGAAGAGATGCTGGATAT
Source organism: Shewanella sp. Iso12 (assembly GCF_012030025.1). Taxonomy (NCBI): domain Bacteria; kingdom Pseudomonadati; phylum Pseudomonadota; class Gammaproteobacteria; order Alteromonadales; family Shewanellaceae; genus Shewanella; species Shewanella sp. Iso12. The sequence goes on along the minus strand of NZ_JAAUHW010000009.1, from coordinate 18,701 downwards.
CGCCTGTGAGGTTAAGCCTGCCTATGTTTGTTTGGTGCCGGAAAAACGCGAGGAGCTTACTACAGAGGGCGGCTTGGACGTTGCCGGTCAGCAGCCGAAAATCGCCGCGGCTGTTAAACGTCTGGCCGAACAGGGCATTAAGGTATCACTCTTTATCGATGCCAACCGCGAGCAGATAGATGCCGCCGTAGCCGTGGGTGCGCCCGTGATAGAAATTCATACCGGCCGCTACGCCGACGCCCACAGCGCCGAAGAGGAGAGTGAGGAGTTGGCCCGTATCACGGAAATGGCGGCCTATGCTCATGGCAAGGGCCTGGTGGTCAACGCAGGGCACGGGCTGCACTATCACAATGTGAAGCCGATAGCTGCCATCCCAGAGTTGCATGAGCTGAATATCGGCCACGCCATCATAGCCAGGGCGGCGATAGACGGCCTGGACAAGGCGGTCAGAGATATGAAGCAACTCATGCTGGAAGGTCGCAGAGGCGAGTAATGGCTGTGCTGGGACTGGGAACCGACATAGTGGAAATCGCCCGCATTGAGGCTCAGTTGGTGCGGGGCGGAGATAGGCTGGCCAAACGGGTGCTGACCGAGGCCGAATATGCCCGCTTTCAGACGCTGAGCGAACCGGCGCGATTTCTGGCCAAGCGCTTTGCGGCCAAGGAAGCGGCTGCCAAGGCGCTGGGAACCGGAATAGGCCGTGGAGTCTCGTTTCAGCATATTCATATCAGCAATAATGCCGATGGTGCGCCCCAGCTTGAATTCAGTGATGGCGCGCGCCAGCGCCTGGAAACACTGGGCGCCAAGCGAGCACTGCTGTCCATTGCCGATGAACGTCACTATGCGGTGGCGACTGTAATCTTAAGTGACTAACATAACTAAGTCTTGCCTGGTACTGAGGGCCTTGTCCAAGTCGTCAGACTGGCTGTTTGTCAGGTTTGTCAAAGTACAGTTTGTCAAAGCATGAGAGGAGCCGAGAGGCTCCTTTTTTATGGCGTTGTCACTGGTTAATTGTTGCGGTACTCTCAAACCATCAGGTGTATTAATCGCATCTGAGTACAGGCACTTATCTGAAGCTCAAGTATATGGGCCTGCACCGGAATCAAATAGACACTCGAGGTCCCTGCTTGGCGGGAGGAGAATAATAACAAAACCAAGGAGAGCGTCATGAAGTCGGCTGTTGAACAGTTGTCCACTTATAAGAGTGTGCATCTGAACCCTACCAATATCAAAACTCATTTTATCGGTATCCCATTGATTATATGGTCAGTATTTTTAATGCTGTCGTTGTGGCGCCTGCCTTTTTCAAGCGGCACTCTCAGCGTCGCCATGTTGCTGGCTGTTGGGGTGATGCTTTATTACATCAAGCTGCATTGGCGTTTGGCGCTGGGACTGGCACTGTTTATCCTGCCGATGATTCTGACGACCGAATGGCTCTATACCCTGGGCTATGCCAGTATTTGGTTGGGCATAACGGTTTTTGTCATAGGTTGGATATTCCAGTTTATTGGCCACAAGTATGAAAAGGCCAAACCGGCTTTTATCGATGATCTTAACCAACTGCTTATTGGCCCCTTTTTCCTGATGGCCGAAGTGTTTTTTATGCTGGGGCTGGAAGGTGAGTTGGATAACACCATCACCGCGATAGCCCGGGACAAACGCCGGGCACTGGAAGCCGCCAAAAGGGCAGCCAATACTGCCCAATGACTCAGCTCAAAGTGGGTTGAGTTTCAGGATGGGCGATAAAACTGCGGCATGATCCGCACTGTCTTGATCATGTTGTCGGCCACTTCCACCACTTCCATCGGGTAACCCGCGAGCCTCAGGCTGGTATTGGCCTGGGGTATCTCTTCCAGATATTCCAGAATCAAACCATTGAGGGTCTTGGGGCCGTCGGTGGGGAAGTCCCATTCCATCTCTTTGTTGAGATCGCGGATATTGATGGTGGCATCGATCAGAAAGCTGCCATCCTGCTGCGGGGTAATATCTTCGCTGGGAGTAGTGACCATGGAAGTGGTAAAGTCACCGACGATTTCCTCAAGAATATCTTCCAGCGTCACCAATCCTTGAATATCACCGTATTCATCCACCACCAGGCCTATGCGTTCCTTATTGTGCTGGAAGTTGGCCAATTGCACGTTGAGCGGTGTGCCCTCGGGAATAAAGTACAGCTCTTTCACGGCTCTAAGTAGCGAGGATTTACTGAACTGCTCCTTGGACTGCAGTCTCAAGGCATCACGCAGATGCACAAAACCCACGGCATCATCTATGTTGTCACGATACAAGAGTACCCGGGTATGCGGGCTCTGAATAACCTGCTTGTTGATACTCTTGAAGTCATCATTGATATTGATGGCATAGAGCTCGGAGCGGGGCACCATGATGTCTTCCACTGTAACCTTTTCCAGATCCAGAATCGATAACAGCATCTCCTGGTGGCGTCTTGGGATCAGGGCCCCGGCTTCATGTACTACTGTGCGCAGCTCTTCCTGGCTCAGGGCATCATCGGCACGGATGGAGCGTATTCCCATCAGCCTGAGAATAAAGGAGGTGATAATATTGACGCTCTTGACCAGAGGCGAAAACAGCCACAGCAACCACTTGAGTACCAGGCTGGAGGGGAAGGCGATACGTTCGGGGTGCAGCGCAGCCACAGTTTTGGGCGTCACTTCGGCAAATACCAATACCACAAGTGTCAGTACCCCGGTGGCTATGGCCAATCCCAAGTCGCCCCAGAGTCGAATCCCTAAAATAGTGGCGATTGAGGAGGCCAGGATATTGACCAGGTTGTTGCCTATGAGGATCAGGCCTATGAGCCTATCGGGGCGGTCCAGCAACTTAATGGCGCGTCTGGCGCCCTTGTGACCATTATTGGCCAGATGACGTAACCTGTAGCGGTTTAGGGTCATCATGGCGGTTTCCGAACCGGAAAAATACGCCGAAATCAGGATTAACAGCAGTAGAATTATCAGGAGTATGCCGGTCGATATATCGTCCAAAAAGGGGCCCCGTCAGGAATAGCGAAAGTTAGTAAATACTGGCAATTGGATGGAGTGTCAAGTCAGGCAAAGGTCTAGGCCTTGCCCGACTCGACTCAGATTAGCTCAGGATGAGCTCTTTGACGATGCGGGCGCCAAAGTAAGCCAGGGAGAGCAGGCTGGCGCCTGTCAGACTGTAGATCACCGCCGTGCGGATACGGCAACCCACGGTATATTGCTGCCACAACATGGCGATATAGACGAACCAAGCCAGAATGGAAAGTACCGCCTTGTGACCCTTGCCATCGGCAAACATATCATCAAGGAAGATAAAGCCGGTGGCGAGCGACAGACTCAGCAAAATCACCCCTATGATGATCAGGTGGTACAGCTGCTTTTCGACCGTCATCAGCGGCGGAATAGCCGGGCTCAACATCAGCTGCTTTTTCTTCAGCTTGTTCTGGATAACGGCCAGTTGGATGGCATAGAGTGCCGCTATCATCAAGGCACTGTAGGCCATCAATGACAACACCACATGGACCAACACTTCGGGGTGCAGCTCAAAATGGGTAATGTATTTGGGTGGCAGCAGCCATAGCAGGGCTACGGATATCACAGAGCAGGCATACACAACAGGCACCAAGACTATGACCTTGATACGGGAAAGCACCAGAGTGAACGCCAAAGCGATGATCCAGTTCACCATGGATATCACATTGGTCAGGCTGAAGTTCTGGCCATCGGCGGTAAAGATCGCCTGGTACAGGGCTGCGGCGTGCAGTATCACACCCAAGGCGGCAAAACCGGCTACGGCGCGGCGGTTGGGCCCCTCGGCATGAAATAAGCGGCTTGTCACTAATATCAGCGCTATGCTGTAGAAAAACATCGCGGCAGCAGAGAGAATGACCATCTGGGATTAACCTATCCTTATGTGTAATTGGCCTCTGTGGGCGGCATCGGAAAAACTTGTTTGCGTTAGAATAACATGAGCCGTCGGTAATTGGGCAGTGACCCAGACGACAAAATTATGCAGTTCCCGACAGTTAGTGCATAAAATACGGCAATTGGTTCCCACCCGCATTAAGGCAAAATGTTTATTTGCACCTTGATAAGCGTCTATTTAACCCCATCTTGAGAACAGGGCTGCATTAATACCCCGGCATAGTTATAATACGCCCCATCATTTTACATTCATAAACGGTATAGAACTGGACGATGTTTGAGAATCTCACCGACAGATTGTCCCGCACCCTGAAAAATATCAGTGGTCGGGGTCGCTTGACTGAAGAGAACGTGAAGGACACCCTGCGCGAAGTTCGTATGGCATTGCTGGAGGCCGATGTGGCCCTGCCTGTGGTGCGGGAATTTGTCAGCAGCGTCAAAGAACGTGCCGTTGGCCAGGAAGTGGCCAAGAGCCTGACCCCGGGCCAGGTGTTTGTCAAAATTGTCCAGAGTGAACTGGAAAAAGCCATGGGCGAGGCCAATGAGGCCCTCAACCTGGCCGCCCAGCCACCTGCCGTATTGATGATGGCGGGCCTGCAGGGCGCGGGTAAAACCACCAGTGTCGCCAAGCTGGGTAAGTTCCTGCGCACCAGACAGAAGAAGTCTGTGCTTGTGGTCAGTGCCGACGTATACCGTCCGGCGGCGATCAAGCAGCTGGAAACCCTGGCCAATGAAGTTGAAGTCGAATTTTTCCCATCGGACGTCAGCCAGAAACCGGTGGATATCGCCAATGATGCCATAGCTTACGCCAAGCGTAAGTTTATCGATGTAGTGATTCTGGATACCGCCGGTCGTCTGCATGTGGACGAGGCGATGATGGATGAGATCAAGGCACTGCACGCTGCGGTCAAGCCGGTTGAAACCTTGTTTGTGGTCGACGCCATGACAGGTCAGGATGCGGCCAATACCGCCAAGGCCTTTAATGAAGCGCTGCCGCTGACCGGGGTGATCCTCACCAAGGTGGATGGTGATGCCAGAGGCGGTGCCGCCCTGTCCATTCGTCATATTACAGGTAAACCCATTAAGTTCCTGGGTGTGGGTGAGAAGACTGATGCCCTTGAGCCTTTCCATCCAGACCGGGTCGCTTCCCGTATTCTGGGGATGGGAGACGTGTTGTCGCTCATCGAAGAAGTTGAGCGCGGTGTCGATAAGGAAAAAGCCCTTAAGCTGGCCTCAAAAGTGAAGTCCGGCGGCAGTTTTGACCTGGAAGACTTCCGTGAGCAGCTGCAACAGATGAAGAATATGGGCGGCATGATGGGGATGCTGGAAAAACTACCCGGTGTCGGTCAACTGCCTCCCGATGCTTTGGCGCAGGTGCAAAACGGTAAGCTCACAGGTCAGATGGAGGCTATTATTAACTCCATGACGCCAGATGAGCGTAAGCGCCCGGATATGATCAAGGGCTCGCGTAAACGCCGCATCGCCGCCGGTTCCGGCACTCAAATTCAGGATGTAAACCGCTTGCTGAAGCAGTTTACCCAGATGCAGAAAATGATGAAGAAAATGTCCGCCAAGGGCGGCATGCATAAGATGATGCGTGGCCTGGGAGGCATGTTGCCTCCGGGAATGAAATTCCCCGGCCGCTGATACAAAATGACCTTACCGGGAAGGTGCAAACCTTCCTTAGCTATTGTCCCGCTTGGGATAAGCTGTGAATGGGCGTTGTAAAATTAGCCGGGATCGGTTGCATTCGCCCGAAAGTCAGGTAAAATCTTCCGGCTTTCTATCTGGGACTCTTCGCGAACACGGGGTTCCAGTTTTTATTTTTGCTGAAAAGCAAATCATTAGAGGATAAAGAACGCATGGTTACCATTCGTTTAGCTCGTGGTGGCGCGAAAAAGCGTCCATTTTACAACATCGTTGTTGCTGATAGCCGCAATGCCCGTGACGGTCGTTTCATCGAGCGTGTAGGTTTCTTCAACCCTCTGGCCAAAGGCCAGGAAGAAACTCTGCGCCTGGATCTGGACCGCGTTGAGCACTGGGTTTCAAACGGTGCTGCAACTACAGAACGCGTAGCAAAACTGATCAAAGACGCTCGTAAAGCAGCTGCTTAATAGCGTTTAAGGTATAGATTGATGAGCAGTAACCCACAGCCAATCGTGTTGGGCAAACTTGGTTCCAGCTATGGCATTAAAGGTTGGCTGAAAATCACCGCCTATACCGATTCTGTTGAAGGTATTTTTGACTATTCACCTTGGCTCATTAAAGAGCAGGGCGAATGGCGTGAAGTGAAGGTCACCCAGTGGCGCTATCAGGGCAAGGCGGTTGTTGCCGCACTTGAAGGGGTAGAGACGCGGGAGCGGGCGCAGATGCTCACTAACTGTGAGATCGGCATACTGCCTGAGCAGATGAAAGACCTGCCGGAAGATGAGTTCTACTGGCGCGATCTTATCGGCTGCGAAGTGATCAACACCAAGGGCTACAACATGGGCAAGGTCGATCAGATCGTGGAAACAGGATCCAACGACGTCTTGCTGGTGAAGGCCAACGCCAAAGATAGCTTTGGCAAAGCGGAACGTATGATCCCCTTTGTCACCGAACAGTTCATCAAAGAGGTGAACGTTTCGGCGAAACAGATTTTAGTGGATTGGGATCCGGACTTCTGAGTCGAGGAAACAGCTTATGTGGTTAGGGGTAATCACCCTGTTCCCGGAGATGTTTCGAGCAGTAACAGACTTTGGCGTGACGGGTCGGGCCGTGAAGAATGGCCTGCTGGAAGTACAGACGTGGAATCCCAGGGATTTCACCCATGACAGACACAACACTGTGGACGATAGACCTTATGGTGGTGGTCCCGGAATGTTGATGATGGTTCAGCCCCTTCGCGATGCCATTCATGCAGCCAAGGCTGCGGCAGGTGAGGGAGCCAAGGTGATATATCTGTCACCTCAGGGACGCAAGCTGACTCAGCAAGGCGTATCTGAGCTGGCACAATCATCCAAGCTGATCCTGGTGTGCGGTCGCTACGAAGGTATCGATGAGCGCATCATTCAGACGGAAGTGGATGAGGAGTGGTCGGTTGGTGATTACGTGCTCTCGGGCGGTGAATTGCCGGCAATGACCCTGATAGATTCGGTTTCGAGACTGGTTCCCGGCGTGCTGGGCAAACAGGCCTCGGCAGAGCAGGATTCCTTCTCTGACGGATTATTGGATTGTCCTCACTATACCCGGCCTGAATGTCTCGATGGACTGGATGTTCCGGCGGTGTTACTCAGCGGCAACCACGAAGAAATTAGACGCTGGCGTCTACAGCAGAGTTTGATAAGAACACTGCAGCGACGACCAGAATTATTTGAACATCTAGCTCTGACTGACGAACAGACGACTCTATTAGCGCAGTTCGTTGACGCAATGGACTCAGCCTAGTCGCAGCTCAGTTAATTCTAGAACGGAGTAAGTTATGAACAACATCATTAAAATGCTCAACGATGAGCAAATGAAAAAAGACGTACCTGAGTTCGGTGCCGGTGATACCGTAGTCGTTCAGGTTCGTGTTAAAGAGGGTGACAAAGAGCGTCTGCAGGCCTTTGAAGGCGTGGTTATCGCTAAGCGTAACCGCGGTCTGCACTCTGCATTTACCGTACGTAAGATCTCTAATGGTGAAGGTGTTGAGCGTGCTTTCCAAACGCACAGCCCACTGATTTCCAGCATCGAAGTTAAGCGTCGTGGTCGCGTTCGTCGCGCCAAGCTGTACTATCTGCGCGAGCGTTCAGGTAAGTCTGCACGTATCCGTGAGAAGCTGGCTACTAAGTAAGCCGCTACATAAAGACGCAAGTGTTCGCACAGAGACCCGCCTATATGGCGGGTTTTTGTTTTCTCTTTCTCTGCTCCACGAACTGGCGACAGCAGATTGCTATCGCGCAAGTCAGCCAAGCTCACAATCCTGCACGCCTGCACAGACTAAGTGCCCAGCCTATTGCTCCCACCTTTGCGACGACATGAAAATTTTTTCTGGTTTCGCCCTTGATCTCTTGGCCCAGTCTCGGCATAGTGTAATGCCGTAATGGTGTACCGCTACGATGATGCGATTAAGCAAGTCGCGCAAATTAATTTCAGGTGATCAGAATGCAGTCCAGTAATATAGAGAATGTGCACATCAGTGCCGAACAAGTCCTCATAACTCCCGAAGAACTCAAGCAGCAGTTGCCACTTTCTGATCACGGTTATCGCTATATTCTCAGTGCCCGCAAGACGGTTTCCGACATAGTTCACAAGCGTGACAACCGGGTGTTGGTCGTCACCGGCCCTTGCTCTATTCACGATATTGAGTCGGCCAAGGAATATGCCCTGAAACTGAAAAAGCTCCATGACGAGCTCAAGGACCAGTTTTTTATCCTGATGCGGGTCTACTTTGAAAAGCCCCGAACTACAGTGGGCTGGAAAGGGATGATCAATGATCCCGATATGGATGAGTCCTTCAATATTGAAAAAGGGTTGCGGATGGCGCGGGAGTTGATGCTGTTTCTGGCCGAACTCGAGTTGCCGGTTGCCACCGAGGCGCTGGATCCCATCAGTCCGCAATATATTTCCGAGCTGGTGACTTGGTCAGCCATAGGCGCCAGAACCACAGAATCACAAACCCACCGGGAGATGGCCTCCGGGCTTTCCATGCCGGTAGGGTTCAAGAATGGCACGGATGGCAATCTGGGGGTGGCCATTAACGCCCTCAAGTCGGCGGCCAGCAGTCACAGATTCATGGGGATCAACCAGCAAGGGCAGGTGGCTTTGCTGCAAACCGCCGGTAACCCGGACGGGCATGTGATCCTGCGAGGTGGGGCTGGCCCCAACTATGACGCCGATTCTGTGGCCGAGTGTGAACGGCAGCTGCATGGTGCCGGGCTCAATGCCAGGCTGATTATCGACTGTAGTCATGGCAACTCCAACAAAGATCATCGGCGGCAGCTGCCTGTGTGCCGGGATGTATTTGACCAGATAGCGGCGGGCAATCGTTCCATCATAGGTTTGATGTTGGAAAGCCATCTGTTTGCCGGTAATCAGGCCTGTGACAAGCCGCTTGCCGAGCTTGACTACGGAGTTTCGGTCACAGATGCCTGCATAGATTGGCAGGACACGGAGCAACTGCTCAGGCAAGGAGCGGCGCAACTGAGTTCTATTTTACCCACTCGCTTTGATATGCTCAGGGTGGCAAATGGCTGACGGAAGATTTGAGATGAGTGAGAAAACCACGGCAGAGCTGGAAAAGTTACGCGGACTGATTGACGGCGTCGACCAAGAGTTACTCAAGTTGCTGCGTCAGCGGCTGGATCTGGTGGCCCAGGTCGGCGTGGTCAAACACAACGCCGGCCTGCCCATCTATGCACCGCAGCGGGAGGCCGCCATGTTGGCCAAGCGCCGTGCAGAAGCCGAAAGTCTGGGGGTATCGCCGCAGTTGATAGAAGATGTGCTCCGGCGCCTGATGCGGGAATCCTATCTCAACGAGAAGGATGTGGGTTTCAAGCAGGTGAACCCGGGTATCAACAAGGTGGTGATCATTGGCGGTCGTGGCCAGTTGGGCACCCTGTTTGCCCAGATGCTGACACTCTCCGGCTATCCAGTACATCTGCTTGATAAAGATGATTGGGATAATGCCGATGCTATCCTCGACGGGGCCGGTCTGGTATTGGTCACTGTGCCGATTGCCATTACCTGTAAGCTTATTCGCTCCCATTTACAGCGTTTGCCCAAGGATTGCATTCTTGCGGATCTGACCTCGATAAAGTCAGAGCCGCTGCAAGCCATGCTCGAGGCCCACAGCGGGCCTGTGGTGGGGCTTCATCCCATGTTTGGCCCGGATGTGGGCAGCCTTGCCAAGCAGGTTGTCGTAGTGTGCCATGGCCGGCAGAGTGAGGCCTATGTCTGGCTGCTGGAGCAGATAGCTATTTGGGGAGCACGGCTGGTGGAAGCGGATGCCGGTAAGCATGATAAGGCGATGCAACTGGTGCAGGCGATGCGCCATTTCTCCAGCTTTGTCTATGGCCTCAACTTGTGCCGGGAGCAGGCCGATCTCGATAGTCTGCTGCAGTTCAGTTCACCGATTTACCGGCTGGAGCTGGCCATGGTCGGTCGCTTGTTTGCCCAAAGCCCAGAGCTTTACGCCGATATCATCTTCGCCCAACAGGAGAGCCTGGGGGCTATTTCCGACTATCTGGACAACTATGCCGGCGCTTTGGCCATGCTCAAGGCCGGTGACAGAGATGGCTTTGTGCGCCAGTTCCGTGAGGTGGCCGAATGGTTCGGTGACTTTGCACCACAGTTTCGCAGCGAAAGCCGCAGCATGCTGCAGTCGGTCAATGATATGAAGAGTCACTGATCTCAAGGCGGTCAACTCCGCTGGCAGTGCAACGCGATTTATCCAAGGGAGCCTTCTAGGCTCCTTTTTCATTTGTATCAGCCAGATAGAAGTCAAAAAGCCATTTGTTCAGCAATCGCTTAAGGTGATCCCCTTCAAGCTTTACGACTCACGTTCTTTCGTCTGAGCGATGAAAGAGTACACTGATTTAAAACATGCAAAAATAAAGCATGATTAAAGGAGATATGCCGTGTTTTGTATTCAGTGTGAGCAAACCATTCGAACCCCGGCCGGTAATGGCTGCAGCTATGCCCAGGGGATGTGCGGTAAATTGGCCGCGACCTCGGATCTGCAGGATCTGTTGATTTACATGTTGCAGGGGCTGTCCGCCTATGCTGTTAAACTCCGGGAGTTTGAGGTTATCGATCCGCAAGTTGATACCTTTGTGCCCAAGGCATTTTTCGCCACTCTGACCAATGTCAACTTCGACGACGAGCGGATTAGCGAATACGCAAAAGAGGCCGCTCGCTTGCGAGAACAGCTAAAGCTGCGCTATCTGGAGCTTTGCGAACAAAGGGGCGTGACACCCGAGCCTATGTCCGCCGCGGCGACTCTGCTGCTGGGGGCGTCCAAGGCCGAGCTGTTACAACAGGCCAAAGTGGCTGCGCCCAACCGAGGTGATGACCTCAATGAAGATATTCTCGGTCTGCGGCTCCTGTGCCTCTACGGCCTGAAAGGGGCGGCTGCCTATATGGAACACGCCCGGGTTCTGGATCAGACCAGCAGCGAAGTGGCCGGTCGTTTCCACGAAATCATGGCCTTTCTGGCGACCGACAGCACAGATGCGGACAAGCTGTTTGCCACCGCGATGGAGATAGGTCAGCTCAACTATTCTGTGATGGCTATGCTAGACGCCGGTGAAACCGCGGCCTTTGGTCATCCAGAGCCGACTCAGGTCAACACCAAACCGGTGAAGGGCAAGGCAATCTTGGTCTCTGGCCACGATATGAAAGATCTCGAGCTCATCCTGCAACAGACAGAAGGCAAGGGTATCAATGTCTATACCCATGGTGAGATGTTGCCGGCGCTGGCCTATCCCGAGCTGAAGAAATACCCGCATCTGGTGGGGAACTACGGCAGCGCCTGGCAAAATCAACAGAAGGAATTTGCCAACTTCCCCGGCGCCGTGGTGATGACCTCCAACTGCATTATCGATCCCAATGTCGGTCTGTATGCCGACCGTATCTTTACCCGCAGTATCGTTGGTTGGCCGGGCGTGACTCACCTGACCGGCGACGATTTCAGTGCCGTTATCGACAAGGCACTGGCGCTTGAAGGCTTTGCCTATGATGAGATCCCCCATATGATCACCATAGGTTTCGCCCGCAACGCTTTGATGAACGCGGCGCCTGCCGTGGTTGAAAACGTCAAGAACGGCAATATCCGCCACTTCTTCCTGATTGGCGGCTGTGATGGTGACAAGGCCGAGCGCAGTTATTTCACCGACCTTGCCAAGGCGGCCCCAAAAGACAGCCTGATCCTGACCCTGGGCTGTGGCAAGTACAAGTTCAACAAGCTCGAATTCGGTGATATCAACGGTATCCCCAGACTGCTGGATATCGGCCAGTGTAACGACGCCTACTCGGCGATTCAGCTGGCGCTGGCACTGTCTGAAGTTTTTGAGTGTGATATCAACGAATTGCCGCTGAGTCTGGTGCTGTCCTGGTTTGAGCAGAAGGCGATAGTGGTCCTGTTGACCTTGCTGTCACTGGGAGTGAAGAACATACGTACCGGCCCAACTCCGCCGGCCTTCCTGACCGCCAATTTGCTGAAGGTATTGGAAGATAAGTTCGGCCTGCGCAATGTCGGCACGGTTGAGGAAGACCTGGAGGCGATTCTCGGCGCCGCTTGATGCGTATCTCTTGAGGCCGGAATGCCAGCGGCATTCCGGCCATTTCTTTCTCTGTAGAGGGAGTTTCGATGACACTCAATCCATTACAAGTTTCGCCGGCAATCAGTCAATTTCAGGCTGGTCAATGGGTTCCCGGAGAGCTGCGGCTCATTTGTGTCGCCCGCTGGCAGGAAACCCCGGATGTGGTGAGTTTTCGTTTTAAAGCGGCCCAGCCGCTGTCTTTTCATTTCAAGCCCGGGCAGTTTTTGGCATTGCAATTGGAGATTGCCGGTGAGGAGTATCGCCGCTGTTATACCATCTCATCTTCGCCATCTCGGCCTAATTCTTTGATGCTGACCATCAAGAGGGTTGAGGGCGGCAAAATTTCCAACTACCTTATCGATAATCTTAAGCCGGGCCACAGCCTGATGGCTTCCGGGCCCTACGGCCAGTTCAACCTTATCGATATACCGGCCGAGCGCTACCTGTTTTTAAGCGCCGGTTGTGGCATCACGCCGATGTTTTCCATGAGCCGTTTTCTGACCGACAGTTATCTTGACAGCGATATCGCCTTTATTCACTGTGCCAGAAGCGAGCAGGATCTCATCTTCCGAGGCAGTTTGCGGGCCATCAACAGCCGTCACGATAATTTTAAGCTGGGCTATCTGCTGGAGCAGGGAAGTGAGACTGCCTCAGTCTCCGGGGACCTTGCCGAGTGCCCTATGTTACCGGGACGCCTGAGCTTGGCGGCACTGGAACAACTGGTGCCGGATTATCGCCAGCGCACCGTGTATGTCTGTGGCCCTGAGGCTTATATGACGGCCACAGAGCAGATGCTGGCGCAAGCAGACTTCGATATGACGCGCTTTCACAAGGAAAGCTTTGCTGAAAATACCTCGGCGCCCGCGGGTGACGGTTCGGCCAATTACCGCTTGAGTGTTGCCGGCCTTGAGCTCAGCATCAATGGTGAGCAGACCCTGCTAGAAGCGCTGGAGTCTGAAGGTTTGCCCATTATTGCCGCCTGTCGCAGCGGCGTTTGTGGCTCCTGTAAGTGCCGGGTTGTCTCCGGTGAGGTGGAAAGCAGCAGCCAGCAGACACTTAGCCAGGATGAGATTGACTCAGGTATGGTGCTGGCGTGCTCCAGCCGGGTGAAGAGTGATATTCAACTGGAAACCGGCCCCTTCTAATTCTGTTTCCGGCATTGCAGAAGTGGCGATCTCACAGTATGGTTAAAGCAGGGCAAGAGCTTTGGGCCCTGCATTCCAGATGTTGGCCGGAGACAGACTATGACCAGCTTACCCTCAGAAGCATTTGCCAGTGAAGATCGCAGCATGGGCCATTTTTTATATGCGCTTATGTGTGCCTTTCCGTTGTTTTTCCTGCCTGTGATCCTGAGCCTGTTGATTAACTTAAGCCAAAGGCAGGTCGCACCTCTGTCGCTGCTGGGCTCTCACTTGCGCTGGCAAAGGCGCAGTATTATGGGTTTGGCACTGCTACTGGCTATGGGCTACTGGGTCAATCCGCTGTGGCTCAGCCTTAGCTTGTGCGCCCTGGGGGTTATCTGGTTCAGTTACCGAATCTTCAAGGGCTGGCTCAGCCTCACAGATGGACAAGCCATGTAGCTCTTGTCTGCTACCAGGGAAGCGGTCAGCCTGATCGCAAGGAAATATGACGGACTATCAACTCTTCTGTGTGCTGGCGGCGCTGGCACTGATTATCTCGCTGTTATCCAGCCGTTTTCACTCATTGCAGGAAACCATTGCCATCACAGGCCTGGCCATGCTCCTTAGCCTGATTATTCTGGTGGTGGGTAAGTTGTTTGAGCTGGATATCCATATCAAAACCATTTCGGTATTGCAGCGCCTAGACTTTCAGGCGCTGCTGCTGAACGGTATGTTGGGTTTTCTGCTCTTTGCCGGTGCGCTGCAGATAAGGCTCAAGGTGCTGGCAAGCCAGAAATGGGAAATTCTCTGTCTGGCTCTGCTTGGTACTGTGATTTCCACTCTGACAGTGGCGGCGCTTTGTTTCTATTTGATGCCGCTGCTGGGGCTGGTGCTGCCCTGGAGTTACTGCCTGTTGTTCGGGGCCTTAATATCACCAACCGATCCGATAGCGGTTTTGGCCATCTTGAAAAAGCTCGGCGCGCCTGAGGATATTGCCATTCAGGTTGAGGGTGAGTCGCTGTTCAATGATGGCATTGGCCTGGTGCTGTTTGTTGCTGTCTCTCAGCTGGCTTTTTCCGCCGAGGCTCTGAGCCTGGCTGATGTCGGCGCGCTGTTTTTCCATGAGGCCGTTGGTGGCATTGCCTATGGCCTGGCGCTGGCCTTTGCGCTGCATCAACTGATGAAACTCACGGATGAAGAAACCCAGAGACTCTTGATCACCTTGGTGGTGCCGACCGCAGGTTATGTGATGGCAGAAAAACTCTCGGTGTCCGGCCCTCTGGCCATGGTGGCCGCAGGAATCGTGCTGGGGAATTTCACCGTGCCAAAATGCTTTGGGGTCACGGGGAGAATATTGCTGCAAAGGTTCTGGGGCCTGCTTGAACACTTCTTCAATTCGCTCTTGTTCCTGCTATTGGGGCTCCTGTTGCTGTTGACCCATCTGGATATGCAACTCTGGTGGTTTGTGCTGCTGAGTATCCCTGTGGTGTTGTTGGCAAGATGTGTCAGCGTGTACTTACCTTATCTGGGGTTCCGGCGTATGCGGCAATACAGCCAAGGCGCGGAGGGGATCCTGATCTGGGGCGGGCTCAAGGGCGGCTTGGCGCTGGCTATGGCCATGAGTATTCCGGCGGGGATAGTGCTGACCCCCGAGCTGGAGCTCAGGGATCTCTTGCTGGTAATGACCTATGCCGTGGTGGTCTTTTCTATCATGGTGCAGGGCTCAACGGTTTCCCGTTTGATCCGCCGCAGCCGCGAGGCGGCAGAGGCCGGTAAAGCCGCTGCCGAATCGACTCAGGCTGTCTGATACAGTTTGGCGATTAAGCCTGCATGTTGCTGTGCATGACGAACATCGGCTGCGATGATTAAACCATCTACGCCCAACGCCTTGATAGCCAAGGCCTGAGCAGTCAGTGTTTGCTCACTGCTGCTTGGGTTGAGGCACAGACTTGGATTTACCAATAGCGGCAGGTGGCTCTGGGTTTTTAGTTCCACCAGGGTGGCGAGATCCAACACAAGTTGTTCTGGCTGATTCAATCCACTGACCCCCGCATCACAGAGGATTAACTGCTGATTCCCGCCGGCGAGCAGGGTATCTGCGCTGGTCAGCCAATCCTGTTGGCTGGCCATGGGATTACGCTCCAATATCACCGGCAGGTTCTGTCCGCCAAGCGCATTGAGCAGTTCTGTGTTGTACATCTGTTTACCGCTGAGCAGTAGCATGTCGGCCGCGGTCTGGGCCAGAGCCAGATCTTCTGCATGCTCCAAGGCAACAATGCTCTGCAGCCCGGCTTGGTTTAACAGGCTCTGCAACTTGGGCAGTTGCTGTTTGGCATTGGGTTGGCGCGTCAGCGTGCTGAGAACCACGCCCTGAAATCCCGCTTCCCTGAGGGCCTTGGCGCTTGGGGCAAAGCTGGCTGCATCTATGGGGAGGTTCAGTTGCGCCAAGGCGGCGAACTGGCCTTGCCCCAGTTTGAGCTGACCGCAACTAATTTCTGTGCTTGCCGGTTTATAGTGGCGGGAATGTCTCTGGGGTGACGGTTTGGCGCTGTCCTGCCTGGAACTCTCAGGTTCAATCAGCAGTTGGCTGTGACTCAGCTGGGTTGGCTCGACTGTCTCACAAGGGTAACAGCCAAGTACCTTGATAAAGCGGGTGAGCCGCTCAAGCTCGGCAAGTGCTTGCTGCATAGCTATGGATGCCAGATTGGCATCGACATCCAGATAAAACATCTCTTCCCAAGGCGTGCCCGGGATAGGGCGTGACTCCAGCTTACTCATATTGAGGTTGTGATCTTTAAGGATCAGCAAGGCTTCCACCAAGGCGCCTGGCTTCTGGCCGGTTGCCATAATCAGGGTGGTCTTGGCCGGCAGTTGCTCCGGCACCTCTATCGCCTTGCGGGCCACTACGATAAAGCGGCTCTGGTTGATTTTTTGATTGGCCAGTTCCTGCTCCAGAGGTTCCAACTGGTAGAGGGCACCGCCTTCACTGGAGCCGATAGCGGCCACAGTGTTATCGCCCTGGAGAACTTTTTCCATTGCCTCGGCGCTGCTGGCGCAATATTCCAGACGAAAGTCGGGATGGCGGCTCAGGTAGCGGCTGCATTGGCTGATGGGTTGGGGGTGGGCATAGACGGTTTTGATATCGGCAAGCTTGCTTCCCGCTTTGGCCAGCAGACAGTGGCCCACTTCTATGGTGGTTTCACCCACAATAGCCAGGCTGGTGTGCTGCAATACATCGTAGACTTCGTTGATGGAGCCGGATGAGGTGTTCTCTATCGGTAGAAAACCATAATCGGCATGGCCGGACTCGACGGCCTGCACTATATCATCGAAGTTCTGACAACCCAGATCCTGCATCTCAACCTGACGGCGTTGGCAGTAGCGACTGGCGGCCAGGTAGGAATATGAGCCTCTGGCGCCCAAATAGGCGATGCAGTATTGCTGTTTCTGGGTTTCGGGATTGGCTCTGCCCTGGAGGTAGGCCTGCTGGTTCAGTACAGAATCTTCAATAATGGCTTGGTACAGACTGATGACATAGTGGGCATCCAGCCCCTGTTCCCGCCCTTGGCGAACCAGCCTGGCCAAGAGTTCTTTTTCTCTCTGGGTATCACGGATAGGGCGAATGTCCACCTCTTTGCTGCGGGCGACTTCCAGGCTGAGTTGCCGGCGTTTGGCCAACAGTGCCAACAGATCCCTGTCCAGGGTAGTGATGTCATCCCTTATTCGCTCCAGCGACGGTACTTTGTTCATTCTGACCTCTAAACCAGTAATACTCAGTGCATGATACAGACAAAAAAGCCTCCCGGGTGGGAGGCTTGGCAATTTTCACTTTCGTTTTTACACGTCAGGGCCGCCTCCGGAAATGAGGTGTAAAAAAGAAAATAAAAAATGAGCGATTGAGGTATTTCATGGCGTTTAAGCTAAAACTATCCCCTTGGGCTGTCAATCAAAAAATCCTTGGGTTCAGCAATGAAAAGCGCACCCGGAGGTGCGCTGGTTAGTGGGAGATTGAAATATCAAGCTGCGTAATCCTCCTTATAATCATATTCGAACTCAGGTTCGGTGGCTTCGGTTTCCAAGGCACCACGCTGAGCTGCGGGTTTGTGGGTCAGGCGATTGAGCTGTTTTTCCAGCTTTTGTCCCATTGCATTTATGGCTGCGTAGAGATTTTCATGTTTCGCCTGGGCAAAAAGTTGTCCGTTGGCCAGTTTAATTGATGCTTCTATTTTAAAGAGTGGCCCTTCTGTGAGGATGATGACATGGGGATTAATCAACTGGGTATCGTAACGGTTCAGTTTGGCAAGGCGGCTCTCAACACGTTCACGGATAGCAGCTGTGACTTCAAATTGCTTGCTGGTGATCTTTAGCATATTGTCAAACCCTCTGTTGTTTCCTTGACTTCAGACTAACAATACCTGAGGTTAAAAATGTGATCCAGATCAATATTTATGGCGAGTCAGAGAGCGTTTGTCACTTATTTGATCACTTAGACAAGTTTGGATAATTTTGCCCTAAAAAGCCTTGAACCCTTGTCAATAAAGGGTCATATTCGATGAGATCACTGAGTATCAGTCCTTTCCGATTGCCTCCTTCCCTCGCTTTAAATATCATCATGTTTGTCATCTACAACTCTTTACCCTTATGCCGTTTGGGCCAAAACGGGTGATAACAGGAAGTACTTTATGAATAACAACGAAGTTAAAGTGAAGGTCTGGGATATACCTGTGCGGGTGTTTCATTGGGGTATGCTGCTGCTCCTGGCCGGGCTATGGTGGAGCGCCGATCAGGGGGAGATGAGTTATCACCAGTTGTTTGCCTATAGTCTGATGATCTTGCTGGTGGTGCGGCTTATTTGGGGCTTTATCGGCAGCGACACAGCCCGTTTCAGCCACTTTGTCCGTCATCCCCGCCAGGCATTGGATTATCTTGCCAAGATGCGGGTCAAGCAGGCTCCTCATTCTTTAGGGCATAACCCTCTTGGGGGTTATATGGTGGTGCTATTGCTGGTCATCATCAGTCTGCAATTGGTGTCGGGTTTGTTTGCCACAGATGAGATATTCACCGAAGGGCCCTTGGTCTCCTATGTCAGCGGTGAAACCGCCAGTTGCTTTACCTGGTTACACAAGAAGAATTTCGATCTTTTATTGATCCTTGCCGGTATTCATGTGGCCGCCGTCTTGTTGCACCGCTTCAAAGGTGAAAAGCTGGTGGGGGCCATGTTCAGTGGCTATAAGCGCTTACCTGCTGCAGAAGCACAGCAGCCCAGATTTGCGTCTCTGATGTTGGCACTGGTGCTTTTGTTGGTGGTTGCCGTGCCTGTGGTGCACTTCTTGATGATGCCCGTGATCGGCATGTTGTAAGTTTCCAAGCATTAAAAA
>NZ_JAAUHW010000008.1:0-208267 GCF_012030025.1 Shewanella sp. Iso12 | reverse complement strand
CAACTTGGCGGGGATTGTTGTTGATGGCGAAGCTTACTCTTACTTGACGATTTCCATCTCTTGCAGCAGGTTGTCTGCATTATCCAGATATTTCATCACCCACAGCATGTAACGGCTGTCCACCTGAATGGAGCGGTTGATATTATCGTCGTAGTTCCAGTCACCTATGATGCTCTCATAAACACCGTCAAACAGCAGTCCCACCAGCTCGGCGCGGCCGTTGAGGGTTGGCGAGCCTGAGTTACCGCCTGTGGTATCCAGAGTTGAGAGGAAGTTGACCGGCACCGAGTCAATATCCTTGAAGTAGAAGTCACCATATTGCTTGGCCTTGATAAGCTCCAGCTCTTTCTTGGGAGCATCGAAAGGCTCAACCCCGGTGTCTTTCTGCACTATGCCTTCCAGACGAGTGAAAGGTACGGCGTAGAGACCATCTTTGGGTGAGTAGCCCTTCACATGGCCGACTGTCACCCGCAAGCTGGAGTTGGCATCGGCATACACAGGTTTACCTTGCTCACGGTTGTAGGCAATGATGGCTTCCATGTACTGAGGACGCACCTTCATCAGCTCACCGGCCAACTCTTTCTTTTTCTGCTCCAGCTGCATACCTGTGTCATAGAAGGCCACGGCAAACTGGATCATAGGATCTTTCGAGGCCTTGAAATCGGCAACCGACTTGTCCATCCAGGCCAGACGCACATCTTTGTTATCCAGCTTGGTATTCTTGTACATCTTGTCCAGAGTCTTCTTCAGCTTGGTCTCATCGAGCTTGTTGCCTATGCCGAAGTACTTGTCCAGCGCAGGCAGGCGCTCAGACTTGGGCAGCGCCGCATAACGCTTGAGCATCTCAAACACCAGCGCCTTGTCGACACTGGCGGCATAACGGCGATCGATACGCTCCATACCGGCCTTGAAGCGGATCATGTCACGCTCCTGGAAACCCGGCTCACGTTCCATGTCCGGCAGCGCCTTTTCATTGGCCAGACGATAGAGTTCGCGGGCCGTTGGCAACATAGTGGTATACCCCAGATAGCCCAGGATAATGTCACGCTGCTGATCCGCCTGGCTTTGGGCGACCAGCTTGTCCAGCTGTGCCAACACCTCGCCATACTGGGCCTTGCGGCTGCTGTCGGCATCGATCCAGCTCTTGAGCTTGGCTTCCAGGGCACGCTTGTCTTCCAGCATGGTCGACTTGCCGTAGAACTCGATCATCGAGGTGAAGTTCTTGGCATAGTTAGCCAGACCGGCGATCAGGCTCTCGTACTTGATGCGTTCATCACTGCCTTCCGGAGCCGTCTCTTTAATGATCTCGATAAAGCGCTCACGCAGCTCCTTGCCTTGTGGGTAAGACCACTCAAACTGGTTTTCCACTTCATTGCCGGTGCGGTATCTGTTGGTGCGGCCCGGGTAACCGGCTACCATCACAAAGTCCCCTTCCTTGACCCCTTTGGCCGACACCTTGAGGAAGCTCTTGGGCTCGTAAGGTACGTTATCCTTGGAGAAATCGGCCGGCTTGCCATTTTTGTTGACATAGGCGCGGTAGAAGGAGAAATCGCCTGTGTGGCGCGGCCACATCCAGTTGTCGACATCACCGCCGTACTTACCCACGCTGGCCGCCGGGTTATACACCAGACGAACATCACGGATTTCCAGCTGCTTCACCAGATAGTACTCGAGACCACCGTGGAAGCTGTAAACCTGACAGCGATAGCCATCTTCTTTTTCACACTGGGCCACCAGTGACTTCTCGGCCGCCTCGACGCCCTTGTAGAAAGCGTCGCCCTGCTTATTGTCCAGGCCTTGCTTGACCTTGTCGGTCACATTGGTGACCTCTTCGGTGACATATACCCGCGAGCCCGGAGTTGCCGGCAGTTCTTCGGCAAAGTTTTTCGCCAGGAAGCCATCACGCAGCAGATTCTTCTCCGGGGTGGAGTTGTACTGGATGGAGCCGTAGGCACAGTGATGGTTGGTTACCACCAGGCCCTTGGGCGAAACGAAAGACGCGGTGCAGCCGCCCAGGCTTATCACGGCGTTCATCGGGAATTCGGTCAGCTTGGAGATAGACTTGGCGTCTATTTCCAGTCCTTTGGCCTTGAGTTCATCGGCCATGGCCGGCAATTGGTAGGGCTGCCACATGCCCTCATCGGCCTGAGCACCAAAACTGGTGGCTATGGCCGTTGCAAGTAACCATTTTTTCATTCTAGTAAGTCCATTCGCTGGTATCAGTTCAATTTGTTGTTTTTGTGCAACAAAAAAGCCGGGCACAAGTCCCGACTTTAACACAGACTACCAAGCGGCTACAGACTCGGAAAAATTCCCTTACAAAGGGCTTGTATTAGGCCCCCAGCGTCGCATACAGCTGGGCAGCTATAATGCCTATCCCCAGGAGGGCCATCAGCGCCATCGCCGGCTTGCCACCGGCAACTTTGTAGCCTTCCGGCGACTCACGCCGCTGTTTCAGTGCTATGGCTATCGGCAGGAAGATGATGATCACCACTAAAGGCACGGCGGCAAAACCCAGCAGCGCTGAAAAACCTTCGGGCAGATACAGGGCGCAGGCCAGCGGCGGAATAAAGGTCAGCAACCAGGTCTGCAAGCGGCCGACAAAGTTACTCTTGGCACGGATAAGCTCGGCGCTGAAGTCAAACAGGCTCAGGGTC
The DNA here is from genome assembly GCF_012030025.1 of Shewanella sp. Iso12. Classification (NCBI taxonomy): domain Bacteria; kingdom Pseudomonadati; phylum Pseudomonadota; class Gammaproteobacteria; order Alteromonadales; family Shewanellaceae; genus Shewanella; species Shewanella sp. Iso12. Next base: position 205,610 of record NZ_JAAUHW010000008.1, on the reverse strand, counting down.
ACTCCAAGAAACGAGGTGATCAACGCCAAGTCGGCAAACAGCCCAATGCACTTGCTCACCAAAGGCTGCTCGCTGATGGCCTGTAAGGCACTGATGAGTTTTGACAGTGAACCACCAAAACCGTGAATGGTATCGCCGCCAACGGTACCCAGGGTTACCAACAGCCAAAGCAGATAGCAGGCCAGCGGAATGCCGGAGCCTATCAGCAGCACCTTGCGCAGGGAAACCGTGTCACCATCGAGATAGCGCACCAGAGTAGCAATACAGACATGGAAACCAAAAGAGGTAAATACCACAGGCACTGCGGCCAGCCACACATTGGCATAGGAATCGGTCGGCGCCTGCTCCAGTAAGGTATTCATATTCACCTCAGGCAGCAAAAACAGTACCACCAGCACCAGCATGACTATCATGGCAGAAAACAGCCCGCGGGAGAGCTTATCGACCCAACCGACTCCCAAGGCGGCAAAACTGCCAAGAGCCAGGGTAAACAAGAGTACCGCGTCCTGGCCATCCAGGGTCATATCGAACCAGGCCTTGGCCTTGAGCACCAGGAGATCGGCGCCACCGGTCAGATAGGCGGCGGTCAGGGCAAACAGCAGGCTGAGAAAAGCGGCGCTTTGAATCAGTTGCCCCGTCTTACCCAAGGCTTTACCTGTGATGGCATGCAGGTTATCCCCCACGCCGGAGCGCAGATTGACTTCCAACATCAACAGTGAGGTGTAGGCGGAAATGCCCCAAATGACCAACATCAATAACAGTGCCGGGAGCAAGCCCATGGCAGCCGTTGCCAGTGGCAAGGCCAACATACCGGCGCCAATCGCAGTACCCGCGACTATGGCTATAGAGCCCAATATTTTTAAGTTCACTAAAATTCGTCCTGTTCTTTTGTCTTGTTATCTTTAAGGTCAGATTTAACTCATGGGAAAGGCGAATTGTCAGCGCAGCTGGCAAGCTGTAACGTCTTGGCCGCAGATGAAATTCCGCCTTACGGAGTTTCATTGGCCCCAACAGCTCAGCAAACAGAAGAGGTATGCCACCAAGCCACTGGGGCTAACTAAATCGTGGACAGCGGAATTTGGGACTGCAGAGATGCAAACTCAACACGGAGGCTCTTTCTCAAAAAATTGACTTAACCGGGACATTAACAGAGCCACAGCCCTTGGGCAAGCAGGGAAGCGCGACTATCGGCCCTAAGGCGAAAAGCAGGCCGGTTCCATCAAAAACAGGGCAGAATATGATTATCGGTAAATGCGCCGCTGCTGATATTAGGGAAAGTGCGAACAAGTCCTCGTGGCGTTCTCTTTTGTAGGGATTGGCTTGCACAGCAATTGGCGTTCAAAGCATCCAGGCAGAGCCTATTCACTGCGATAGCCTATCAGGACAATATCGCAGTGAATTTAAGCCCAGTCGATCATGACTCACGTATTGAGTTCGACTCACGCGACCTCAGCTTGTGGCTGTGGAACTATGTCAGCTGTGTCACTGAGGGCATTCTCGCTCTTGGCCACCACGCTGGCGGCAATACTGTTACCCAGCACATTGGTAGCCGAGCGGCCCATATCGAGGAAGTGATCGACCCCGAGCAAGAGCAGGATCCCCGCCTCGGGAATGTTGAATTGCCCAAGGGTGGCGGCAATCACCACTAACGAAGCTCTGGGCACACCGGCCATCCCTTTGGAGGTGACCATCAACAGCAATAACATGGTCAACTGCTGCCCCAGACTCAGCTCAAAGCCATAGGCCTGGGCAATAAACATGGTGGCAAAGGTGCAGTACATCATGGAGCCATCCAGGTTGAAGGAATAACCCATTGGCAGCACAAAGCTGGAGATACGTTTGCTGCAGCCGAACTCTTCAAGCCGCTGCAACATTTTCGGATAGGCCGACTCAGAGCTGGCGGTGGAAAATGCCAGCAGCAAAGGCTCACGCATCAAGCTCAGTAAACGACGGATACGGCCGCCGAGGAACAAGGAACCCGCAGCAATCAACACCAACCACAACAGCCCCATGGAAAGATAAAACTGTCCCATAAAGCTGCCATAGGTGAGCAATATGCCACTGCCCTCCTTGGCCACCATGGCACCTATAGCGGCAAATACGGCAAAAGGAGCAAAGTTCATCACATAAGCTGTCACCTTGAGCATGATATCTGCGCCACTGCTGAGCACTGAAATCACCGGCTTGGCATGTTCACCGCAAGCCGCAGCCGCCAAACCAAAGAAGAGTGAGAACACCACTATCTGCAGAATTTCGTTGTCGGCCATGGCACCGATAACACTCTTGGGGATCGCATGGGAGACAAACTCTCTCAGGCTCAAACCACCGGCCTCCAGGCCTGTCACGGCATGGCTGTCCGGCAGCGCCAGGTCGAGCCCCACTCCCGGCTCCAGCAAGCTGACCATCAAGAGTCCCAACAGCAGCGAGATAACCGAGGCCATCATAAACCAGGAAAGTGTCTTCAAGCCGACCCGGCCAACAGTGCGGCTGTCTCCCATCTTGGCGATACCCACGGTCAGAGTGGTAAACACCAAGGGAGCTATGATCATCTTGATCAGATTAAGGAATATATCTGTGAGTATGGTAATGCTGTCTGCAAAGGTCTGGGCTTGTTCGGGGTAATACCAGCGCAAAATCTGGCCTGTCGCAATACCCAGCAACATGGCGAGAATAATCGACAGGGTCAACTTGTTCATTTTCATTCTCATGTGTCGTGCTCCAGTGAATGCCTGGGAGATGGATCCGCCGCCAACGCAGGGGTGCAAAAGGCCATAAGGCCAGAGAAATGCATAAAAAAGCCAGCTCAGATCCAGACAGAATGTCTTCAATAACGCTCATGACTTACATGCATATCCTATGGAGGCAAAAACTGGCATAAGCAGTCCTGGAAGACGGTGAGATTGCCACTGGAGTAAGCCGATGAGCGTCAGCATCTTGAAACGTATCGTCCCGGAAGGGAAGCCTTAAGACTGGGTGGGCAAGTCGTCACCGTCATCTCTGACGGCTAAAAATGGCGCTTGCACTACAGGCTCGATTGGCGGGATAAGGCGAGTCAGTGTCCAATTCTATATAAATTTCAAATTATTAAAAATGTTTCGACACTAACTATTAAGATGGAAACTTTAAAAAAGAAAACCAGATTAACTGAAGATGAAACTTTATTTATCCAACTAATTTAGTGAGTTACTTCACGGCATTGTTGCGCTTGAAAAGACCACCAGGCATGAAACAGTAGCCGCAGCAGTCGCTGCGGCTATCGAGTCAGCTTTGGAAAGCACTTATCACTCGGCTATCCAGGCCAGTTGCCAATGACTGCCGACACCGGGTTCAAACTGGGTCGCACTGGCCGACCATTGGCGGCAATAACCACTTTCCGGGAAGGGCTTGCAACGGTATATCTTGCCATCTTTGGGCTGCAGTACCCTGGTTCCCTCTGTGTATGACCCCAAACCATCAGGGAAATGGAAATCCGCCGGCGCCGCATCACCGGCTTGACGCAGGAAGAAACCAAACTCCTGGGTCAGCTCCTTGCCCTCTTGGGTCTGAGCCTTCAACTGCATGTGGTAATGTCCGGCAGCGGGCTCCAGCACTTCGATGTTGAAGTCGGCGCTGTTATTGTCAATCTGCTGCACGGCAGAACCGGATGCCTTGCCGTCATGAGTACTGATAAAGGCACTGACCTGCATTCTGGCATCTGTGGTTACAGTAAAGCCAACGCTGGCCTTGCCATCGACTATCTCATAATTGTCGCTCAGGCCGCTGACACTGAAATCGCCGCCGGGCAGAGGCGCCAACTCAAAACCAGTTTCGACCCGGGTAATCCCGGAATCATTCTGGGCGAAGACATCATTCTTGCCATAGACGGGCACTATCTCACCATTGGCATTCAATTGCCCTGCCTTAAGGCCGGTGCCACCGGCATTGATCGCCTCAGCCAACAAACTGGGCCAGGTATTATGATTACCCTGCCCGGCATCGGCTATGGTGAGCCGGGTAGACAACGAAGGTTGTTCTCCGTTGTCACCAAACACCCGAGTGAACACCTGATCGCCAGCCTTAAGATCCTGGGACGGGTTGATATTCCCCACGTCCTGCCATTCGGAAGGAGTCGGGGCAGCGCCGTCAAAGTTCACATCTATGACATTGTAGAAACTGTTGCTGGTATCCCCCACTTCCCAAACCGCCAGCACAAGCTGATAACCGCTACGCTGTGGCAACTGACACTGATGCGTCAGCGTCTTGGGAGGCTGCACCATGCCGCCATCGACACTGCAAAATGGTTCGGACTCAAAGGCCGCCCGGCTCAAAGGTGCGTTGGGGTCCCAGTTTTGCTTGGTCAGATAGTAACGCCAATCGCGGGTAACATGATTGGCGGTCAGCTGCCAGGTAAAGTTGATAGGGCCGGCACTCACAGGTTGTTTGGTCCAGCGACTGGATGACTGCTGATCCAGCTCTCTGAAACTGGCATTTCCGGCACTGGCTATCTGACCATCGGCCGGGCCGGATGCCGGAAATCCTGAAGGCCCTTCGACGCTTTGGGGTTCCCACTGAATCGCACCACAGCTGGTGTTGTTGTGCTGATTACAGGCGTAGGCTCTGGACTCTGGGCTTTTCACATAGCCATGAGCCAACACCTGGGTAGATAACCCTACCCCAGCGGCTGCCAATGCCAAGGACAAAGCTGTTGTTTTAAATGATGATTTAACCACTTTGCAATACTCCATTTTGCTGCCTTAACGACAGTTCCTTGAACAAGCGGTATTTGGGCACACAAGAGAATGACTCTGTTGCAGACACAGTCAGCGACTGTGGCAGCCCCGCTATCTTAACCCGAGGGCCTTAGACCGGAAGCTTTGCGTCCTGAGCTTTCGCTCAGTTTGCCAAATACCCAGAAGCTCCCACCTCAGTTTCCTGCGGCTGAGAGTTCTATGAGTAAAGGCAAAAATGACAACGATGTCAAAGAAGAATTTCTTTAAAAACCAAAAAGTTAAAAACAGACAATGCGTACAGCATACTGAGCATCACAACATCTGCTTGATTCATATCGGATAAACGAAATACCGTAAAATCCCCCTGTCACTGAGCCGACCAGTGTTGCCATGACGAGCTTTATGGTTATAATGGCCGCCTCTGTCTTAGGGGAGTAGCTAACCTGGGTCCCGCCCAGGGGTAAGCATCAACACACTTGGCCTCATGCCATGGTGCTTACAGCAAGTTTAGGCTTGCCAGGCAAGACCTGAGCACGGTATACCGCACAAATATAAAGGGGTGGGCGGTGGACTGTGCTTGGAATTTTGCCACCCCTAAGGAACGCCCATTTTGGAAGCACTCATCGCCTCAACTCTCACTGTCGCCGTAGCCGAAATCGGTGACAAGACTCAGCTGTTGGCCCTGTTGTTGGCCGCCCGTTTCAAAAACAAGACCGCGATTATCTCCGGGATCCTTGTCGCCACCCTGCTCAACCATTTTGCCGCCGCCTGGCTGGGCCAATGGGCCATGGGTTGGCTCAGTGCCGATATCGGCCGTTACCTTGTTGCCGGCAGTTTCTTTGCCATCGCCCTCTGGGTGCTGGTGCCCGATAAGGTCGATGCCGAAGAAAGCCGCTTCTACCGTTATGGCCCCTTCGTGGCCACCTGTTTGCTGTTCTTTATCGCCGAAATGGGTGACAAGACCCAGGTCGCAACCGTGGTACTGTCGGCCAAATACGATAGCCTGCTGATGGTAGTAACAGGCACCACTGTCGGCATGCTGCTGGCGAATGTTCCCGTGGTGCTGGCCGGCCATTTCAGTGCCGACAAGCTGCCTATGACCTGGATCCACAGAGGTTGCGCCCTGCTGTTTGCCCTCTTGGGGATAGCCACCCTGCTGTGGGAATAGGGAAACCGCTGACAGCGCAAAAGGGGCAGCTCAAGCTGCCCCTGTTATTTCCGGCGTGCCGCTATCAGCTGGCCAGCATCTCTTGCACCCGGCGGCCATAGTCGGCATCGGCCTGGCTGAAGTGGCCAATCATTCGCTGCTGCACATCCTGAGTCGCTTGACTCAGAGTACCGCAGATATTGCTGATAAGCCTGGCCTTTTCCTCTTCCGACAACAAGCGGTAAAGATTGCCTGCCTGGGTGTAGTCATCCTGGCCATAACGGCTGTATCTGTCGGCTTCACCATCCAGGCGCAGCGGTGGCTCTTTGAACTCGGTCGCATCCTGCAGGCCGCTTGGCTGCGAGTTGGGGCCATAGTTTGCCGACGCATCGCCACCTGTCTGGCTACCATGGTAAGGGCATTGAGCCCCGGCCATGGCACCGGCACGTTGATGATGATTGGCCTGAGTCGCATGGGGGCAGTTCACCGGCAACTGGTTATAGTTGGCTCCTATCCGATAGCGCTGGGCATCGGCGTAGGCAAACAGGCGAGCCTGCAACATCTTGTCCGGTGACGCGCCGACACCGGGAACCAGGTTACTCGGCGCCAGTGCCACCTGCTCTACTTCGGCGAAATAGTTCTGTGGCAGACGATTGAGTTCCAGTACCCCAACCTCAATCAGCGGATAGTCCTTATGTGGCCAAACCTTGGTCAAATCAAACGGGTTGATATGGTAAGTATTGGCATCGGCTTCCGGCATTATCTGTACCTTGAGCTTCCAACGGGGGAAGTTGCCATCCTGGATTGCCGCCACCATGTCACGCTGGGCATGATCCGGATCGATTCCCTTCACCTTGGCGGCCTGCTCTTCAGTCAGGTTGGCTATGCCCTGCTCTGTCTTGAAGTGGAATTTGACCCAGAAGCGCTCACCCTTGGCATTCCAAAATGAGAAGGTGTGCGAGCCAAAGCCATGCATCTGCCGATAGTTGGCCGGAATGCCCCGGTCAGACATCAATACAGTCACCTGATGCAAGGACTCTGGGTTGAGCGACCAGAAGTCCCACATCGCCTGAGGATCTTTCAAATTGGTGTGCGGATTCCGCTTCTGGGTGTGGATAAAGTCAGGAAACTTGATGCCGTCACGCAGGAAGAAGGTGGGGGTGTTGTTGCCCACAATGTCGTGATTACCGCGCTTGGTGTAGAAACGTACCCCAAAGCCACGGGGATCGCGCTCGGCATCGGCGCTGCCCATCTCACCGCCTACGGTCGAGAAGCGAACAAAGGCCTCGGTCTGGGTACCAACCCCCTGGAAATGTTCGGCTATGGTGTATTGGCTCATATCATTGGTCACTGTGAAGGTGCCATAAACACCCGTGCCTTTGGCATGCACTACCCGCTCAGGGATCCGCTCGCGGTTGAAGTGGGCCAACTTTTCAATCAGGTGCCAGTCCTGCAGCAACAGGGGACCACGCTCTCCGGCGGAGAGGGAATTCTGATCGTCTGCGATGGGGGCGCCGCTCTGGCTGGTGATATATTGCTTCTGACTCATCTCGTGCTCCTTAATCCTTTGTCTCGTTTAACCAGTTTTCAATCACATCAAATATGGTGGCCATAGGTACTCCTTTGAGCAGTCGTATTGGCGATGTGGTCATCTTAGTCAGGCGACGATATTTTTAAAAACGATTAAAACTGATTATCACAATTCCATTTATAGATTAAATGGAGTTTGGGATTGAGAAATGGGGATAAAGAAATGCATAACCGAGATAGCAGTGACTGCCAGTCGAGATGAAAAACGGCTGAAGCAGAGCAAACGTACATTGTCACAAAAGCAACAAACCTTCTAGAAACCGGCGTCTGGGGCCCCCTGACACCGGGTTGTCAGCCTTGCTGATCCTCAGATTTTTCCGGGCTTGCCTGAGGGACGGCCTGTAAATCAGGTTCTGGGCTACGATAGAGTTTAACCAGGTAATAGACATCGATAAGCACTATGAAGAAGTTCACCAAAGCCACAGGATATGCAGCAATGGCGATCCCATAGGCAACAAACAGCGCCGCTCCAAGCAGGTTCCACCAGCGCAGTCGTTTGATATTGGACATCATCAGAGAAATGGCCACCACTACCGATGCCAGATAACCGACCCACTCCCATATATTGATTGTATCCATTCAAGCTCCCCTATTTGGGATGGCTAATGGTGTCGAGATCCACCAGATCCCAACACCCCTGATTACGATAAAGGCGTTTACCCTTATAAGGATAGTCGGCCACATCATGGCTGAGGCGTTGTCCCATGACTAAATATTTGAGCGGCCTCTCGGAAGTGTTGTTCATGCCATGAGCCACACTGCCGGCGGGGAAAGCGATAAAGTCCCCGCCCCCGATGGCGAAGACTTGTTGATCGATACACACCTCGCCTTCACCTTCGAGCACATAAATACACTCTTCTTCAAAATAATGAAGGTGGTATTCGGTGCTGTCACGCCCGGGCGCCAGCTCAATCAGATGCACTCCAAGATGAGCAAGGCCGATGACATCACCGAGAGATTTTCTAAGTCGCACCGCATTGGGGTTGAGGAAATGCGTCCGCTCCTCCCCTTTCATGGCGTCTATCTCACTGGCTTTCAGCAGAAACTCCCTGGCATTCATCTCTGTCCCCTGAGTCAGAGCGTCCTTGAGTGAAGCTGTCAGCGCTTGACCACGGCCGCGGTCATACGGGAAATACAGGTCAGCTCACCGGCGCTGTTATGAATAAGCACTTCCCAGACAGAGCTGCGTTTGCCCAAATGTACGGCTCTGGCTGTTGCCTTGAGTTCACTATTGCGGGCTGCCCGCAGGTGATTGGCGTTGATCTCCTGACCTACACAATAGTAGTTTTCAAAGTCCACCGCAAAATTGGCGGCATAGCTGGCCACCGTCTCTGCGAGCGCCACATTGGCACCACCATGTACTATCCCAAGTGGGTTGTGGATAGCCGGAGACGCCGGCATGCTGGCTACCATATAGTCATCACCTATCTCAGTGATGCGGATCCCCAGGGTCTGCATCAAAGTGCCTTTGCCCCCTATACCGGCATCCAGTTTGGCACAATCTTCCAGGGTGATGGGTCGAAACCAAATACTCATCTTATTGTTATCCTTAGTACTCCAATAGGAAAATCAGTGTACTTGGCTGCCTGTATCCAAGTAAACCCGGCCAGCGCAATCCTCTGACCGGGTGAGTGTCAATCAAGACTTGAGAACTTTAGCCGCGGCGGCGCAGCCCCAATGCTGCGAGAAACAGCAGTGACAGATACCCCAAGGCACCACCATCATGCTTGGAAGGCTCAACCTTGGCAGGATAGCTGAGTGCCACTATCACAGGGTCATGATCCGAAGCCGAGAAGGCATTGTCAGACTTGGGCAATTCACCTGTGTACTTCTTGCCATACTCGAACATGTTGGATTCGACTGAGTTGATATGCCAGTCTTCAATGGCAACCAAACGCTCCGCCAGACTGGCGTTGGCCAGTGCATGGTCGAGATTTCCCAACTCACCGTTATAGCTGTAGGAGAAAGTATCGACACCATGGGCCAAGGTGTTGAGGTTGATAAGCCCATACCCCTTGCTGATTTCAGTTCCCTGATGCTCATAGACCTTACCGTTCAGAGTGGTCCAGGAAGCGGTACGCAGAACCCGCTCCGATTGGGCGGCATCATAGTCGGTCAGCACCCGCACAGGATCTTCCAGACCATAGGCATTGAGATCGCCGATCACCAGGAGATCGCCATCGATCTTTTGCAAGGCTTCTCCCAGAACTTTGGCAGCTGACACCCTGAAGGCGTTGCACTTGCCCTGCAGATCCTGAGGATCCCGGTTCTCATCAAAGTTCAGCCAATCCTCAAGACAACCCGAGCCCTTGGACTTGAGATGATTCACCACCAGAGTCAGGCTCTGATCTGCTATGTTGAACTTCTGTCCCAGACTGTAGCGCTGATACTTATCAAAGGCAGGGCTGGCTTCCTGCTTGCCATCGACTTCCCGGCTGGCAACCGCTTCAGCGGCATGCTGCTCTGGAGTCGCAATCACAAAAGCCTCGGCTGCCGGAGTCACCCTGGCGGGGCGATAAAGCATGCCCACGGTAATGGCATCGCCGCCGAGATACTTGCCATCTTTTTTGTCGGCGTCGGCTATCTCTACAAAGGCATAGATATCCTCATCGGCTTGCTGCTCATTGAGCGCATCGACCAGATTGCGGATGGCGCTTTTCTCGCCAAAGCCGTTGTTGGCAATCTCCATCAAACCCACTATGTCGGCGTTCATGGCGGTAATGGCATTGACTATTTTAGTGCGTTGCAACAGCATCTCTTCTTCGCTGAGGGCGCCGCGGTTATCACCTGTTGGATTGGCGTCACCACCTACGGCATCGTTGAAGAAATTAAGCACATTGAAGCTGGCGACCCGGATATCCCCCTTCTCGGCAATAGCCGGTGCTTGGCTGCGATCGTCGCCGCGCAATATATCCCCAGGAGTAATACTGTTGGTTGCCACCAGACGATACTGGTTATAGCTGTATCCTATAACCCCCTCAAGACCGGTTAACTGGTCGCCAACCCGCAGATAACCTGTCTCTGGGTTGAAGTCCGGCATCCAGGGCAGCTCGCCGTCTTTGGCCTTGAAGTCTGACTCAACAAACAATTGGTTGGCACGGTTGGCTTGCTCCAGTGCCATCGCCTCTGGCGACAGCGGCAGGTGTACCTGAGTCGGCTTCAGCAGCGGCGCCTTGTGAGACAACATAAGATTGTTGCGACGGGCATCGTAGTCAAAGCTGAAGTTACGGCTGACCTTGAGATCACTGCCGGCATCCAGTACTACCTTCATGCCTTCAAAGCGCTCCAGCGCTTGCTGCAGGGTTTCACCATCTGCCACATAAAAAGGCGCAGCCACCGGCAGTTGGGTAAACTCACCCACGGCAAATTTTTTGTCAGCCTTGATATCCAACTGAGTCAGGCCATAGTACTCCTTGACCTTACCCTGTACGCAAACCTCGACACCGGGCTGCACTGTTTCCGGCGCCGCTTCACCTAGGAATACAAAGATGCCGTCGGAGGTGAAAGGCGAGTTGTCTCCCTTGGGATCTTGCAGATAAAAGCCTTTGAACAGGCTGTCGCCACGGGCACTGACCACACCCTTGAGGGTATATTCGCTGTCGGATTCGAACTTACCCTCAGGGACCAACGGACTGCGATCTCCGCTCCCCTGCACTTCATAGATGGGTGTCAGCGTGGCGCCATCACAGCTGAATGCCGTAACTTCAGGGGCTGCAGCCTCATCCAGGCTGCCGAGTCCTTTGAAGTTATCAGTGCCCATAGGTTGCCAATCGGCGGCATTGAATTGCGTCGAGGCAGTGAGCGCCGACTTGCTGCGGGCCAAAGTGATATTCAGGCCCCAGTCGGTTGGGGTAGGCACGGCGCCGACAATATCGACGACGACGCCATCTTTCATCAGGGCTACCGCATCACCGCCATTGAAATAGAGATTGCCCTTGAGGCTGTCGACTCCAGCAGGCAAGCTTATTTCAGCATTGGGATGCAGAATCACTTTAATCCCCTTGGCCGCCATGCTTTGGCCATCCAATAGCAGCATATCGGAGGCATCAGTAGCGCCATCTTTATACCGCACCAATTTATAGCCGTTTAAATCGACTTGACTATCACCAGAGTTATATAGCTCTATGGCTTTATTATTGGCGCTGCCCTCAACGTATTCGCTGATTAAAACATCGGCATTGGCCATCACTGGAATGGTGGCAGCCACGGCAATCGCAATGGCTGTCAGCTTGTTAACATTATCCATATTATCAACCCCTTTAATTGTAATAATGCCGTTAATTTCTATTAACGTGCCGCGGGATTGTCCCAGAGAAGAACGGTCAATTGAAGTGGTTTAATCACATTTAGGCAACAGTTATACCGAACGCAAATTCTATATAAATCATTAATTAACCACCATGTTCTCAACTGAGAACAAAGCAGAAAACCCTGTTTCAACCCAAGCTGTTATTTAATAAATAAATAGTTAGACAGCAAATAAAGCCTGTCTTCTATAAAATATAATAAGCCGTATGATATGGTCGATAAAATAGACAAATATTTTTACATCAAATAATCAGTAAACCTCGAAACTAATTATCTCTCCCCGTCATCAAAAATTAATTTTTGCGCGATATGACCATAAAAAAAGCGGCCGGATGGCCGCTTTCATCTATTTGGGTTATCAGAATTGAGCAACAACGGGATCAGAGCAAAGCTCGGCTTCCAGTTCACAAACCTGATAAGTCACGCTATTGGCTTCGGTATTGAAGCGGTCACGGAACTGGCCATCGTTGACGGTGGTCGCAACCTGCTCACCGTCGCGGAAAATCGCCACTTCATCACCCAGGGCACCATTCCAGTTAACATCGACCATAGCGCTGCCACGACGGGACTTGAGGGCGCGGCTGATATCGGCAGAGATGCTGTGGGCAAATACCTGCACTTCCATGCTGACACTGTCGCTGAGCTCGGTGGCATCGGTCGCTGTCAGGGTCACTGTGTAGGTACCGGCCTCAGCATACACATGTTGAGGGTTTGCCTCGCTGGAGACAGAGCCGTCACCGAAATCCCAGTGGTAGCTGGCGATATCATCATTGATATCAGAGCTGCTATTGCTGAAACTGACGCTCAAACCTTCGGCTTGATAGTCAAAGCCGGCATTAGGTGCTGAAGGACCGGCTTCGCCCAGCGCCGTGATCACCATACCCCAGTTGTTCAGGGTGCCTGTGTCACCACCGGCATGGTCAGTCACGCTGAGAGTCCAGGTACCTTGGGCAATTTCACCGTTGAAGTCGCCCAGATCCCAGCTCTTGACGATATCGTCATTGCTGCTGCCTTCGCGATTATGCAGCACCACTTCGGTGCCGGATGGCGAAGTCAGGGTCACTGTCAAATCACCAATCCAGGTGTGGCTGATGTTGACGTTGGTATTGACACCAAAGATCTGCAGCGGATCGGCAATCTCAATGGTGCTGGTCACTGTGGTGTTATCGGCAATAGCCACTGGGGTATCATTGCTGTATGGGAAGTCATTCAACCCTTGAGGGATGATTTCCAGGCTCACCACACTGCTCTTTTCAATACTGCCGTCATTACCCGATACCGTGATGGCGTAATCGCCCCACTGAGTCTCGGCGGTACTGGCTACGTTCAGGGTAAAGCTGTCACCGGCACCCACGCTGGCGGCAGACAAAGATACCCCTTCCAGAGCAGGCTCCACACTGACACTCAGCTCAACACTACCATCCCAACCGGCCACACTACCGACACTGAAGTCATAGCTGGTGCTTTCACCGGCTTCGATAGTGCGTGCAGCCGGAGTCACGCTGAAGCGATAACTTGGGCTTGGGTTGGCTTGATCGAGCGCGTTGGCCGCGTTCAGACGGGTACCGGCAACACTCTTGCCAGTCATGGCCGCATTGGCATCACCCGAATTCATCAACAGTTCTTTCATCTCAAGCGGTGTCAGATCCGGGTTGATGGACCACACCAGAGCCGCCACCCCGGTCACCATAGGCGTAGCCATGGAAGTACCCGAATAACTCTCGTAACCACCACCTGGAACCGTTGACAGAATGGCACTGCCAGGCGCCGCCATGTCTACGCTGGTAGCACCCCAGTTGGAGAACCAGGAGATACCATCCGAGCTATCGGTACTGGCGATAGACATCACTATGTCCGATTCATAGTTGGACGGATAATGAGGGCTGACATCATTGTCACTGGTGTCATTACCGGCCGCAGCCAGGAACAGAATACCGGCTTCACCGGCGGCTTCGATGGAGTCCTTCAGCGCCTGGCTGAAACCACCGCCGCCCCAGGAGTTGTTCGTTGCTTTGATATCAACGCCATGATTCACCTTGAGATCAGTCATATAGTCGATACAGGCGATGGCATCTGCGGTAGAACCTGTACCGGCAGGGGTCAGGAACTGACAACCAATGATCTTCACATCCCAGTTAACCCCGACCACACCCAGACCATTGTTGCCCTTGGCACCAATGGTGCCGGATACATGGGTACCATGGCCGTTGCCGTCCATGGGATCGCCATTGTTGTTGGCCGAGCTGAAACCGTGAACATCATCAATCACGCCGTTGCCGTCATCATCTATGCCGTTACCGGGAATTTCACCCGGGTTAACCCACATATTGGCCTGCAAGTCCGGATGGTTATAGTCAACCCCGGTGTCGATAACCCCAATGATCACATCCGAGCTGCCTGTAGTGACATCCCAGGCTTCGGGAGCATCAATATCGGCGTCAGCCACACCACCGGTTTGCCCAGTGTTGTGCATGCCCCAGAGCTCAGGGAAACGGGGATCATCCGGCATGCCTATGGCCCGCAGAATGTAGTTGGGTTCAGCATATTTAACCGCAGGGTGGCTGGAGATCATCTTGATCGCCTGCTCAATATCGGCGCCTTGACGCAGATTCAGCTTTGCAAGACGGCCATCGAGCAAGCGGGCAAATTTGTCATCTATACCATCGGCATTGGCATCACGCAGAGTGCCACGTACCAGGCGCTGAGCCGCGATGCGCTCCTCTTTGGTGGCATTATCCTTGTAAACCACCAGGATAGAGTCCTTGGCGTAACGGATCTCGTTTTTAGCCATTGCAGGAGCGGCGCCAAGCGCCATAACACCAGCGACAGCCACCGCCAATGGCGAGAATTTTTTCAACATATTCGGGCTTCCTATAGTCCTTATAATCCCTTGGTATCCGGAACGGCTTGCATCTGCGGCACTTCCTTGAAACGACAGGCAAACAATGGCCAGCGAGTGAAATCCGGCGTTTATTTATTGCAAATAGATTGTTACCGCAATGAAAACAAGAGAGAAAGTAGCAAACTGAAAAATACGACTTTGCTACTAGACGGGTTAGGTATTTTGAATCTTAAAAACATCTGAAAAATAAAAATAAAAACTTATTTTTCAATACACTAAATAAAATCAAACCTTCAAACCCAGACAATATCGACTAAAGCCTAAATAGCCTTTAACTCCGATTGCGGCACCCGTCCCATACGCGTAACTTTTGTTGCTGATTTGTTCCACTCTGGTTCAATCAAGGATATGTACGAAAAGGAGTCTTAGGTGTCGGTACTCGCAAAAATCCTGTTTGGTTCAGCCGTTTTGTTGACCAGTCTTGGTACAGCAGCGACAGAGCGCCAGGTAAATGCACTACAGGAGTTGCCAGTCACCCTCCAGACACTGCTGGAAACTCAGGGACGCGACAACTTGGTCGACCTGATGCAACAAGGCAGTTTCAACCAAGCCATCATAGTTCAAGCCGGAATTGACAACAGCGCCATCCTCACCCAGGCCGGGTTTGGAAATCAGGCACAAGTAGTACAACTCGGGGTCAATAACCAGGTTGAAATGATGCAGGTGGGTGACGCCAATAAGGCAAACATCACTCAAATAGGCAATGACAATCTGGTGCAACTCAACCAGCTTGGCAGCGCCAATTTTTCGATACAACAAATTGCCGATGCTGCCACTATCAGCATCACGCAGTATTAAAAACACAGGGAGCGTTTAATGAAATCTCAAGCTAAAAAGTCACTGATTGCACTGGCTATCACAACGGGTCTGGGTATGAGTGCCCAAGCCTTCGCCGGCAGTGTCAATGAAATCTCAGTTAACCAGCAGAGCCGCAGCACTGTAGGTCAGGAAGTCTATGCCGAGCAAACCGGCATTCTGAACCTGGCAGTCATCAATCAGGAAGGTTCTGCCCAGGAAGCCACCGTGGTTCAAGACGGTGTTTGGCACGAAGCCTATGTTGATTCCAAGGGCGACGAAAACAAAGTTATAGTGACTCAGAATGAAGACTGGCACGTGGCCAGCGTCGATGTAGACGGTAACGTCAACACAGCAACTGTCGCTCAATCCGGTTTCTTCAACGAAGCCAATGTTGAGCTGATCGGTGACAACAACAGTGCCGAAGTAAACCAAAACGGTGACACCAACTTCGCAGTATTCCGTGTCAACGGCAACGACAACTCTGGCTATATCAGCCAAAACGGTAACAACAACGAAGCCGGCATGATAGCCGTTGATTTCAGCCCCAACGTAGGCAACGGTAACTCTGTGACCGTACTGCAGGAAGGCAACAGCAACATAGGTGGCGTGCGTGGCGTTGCCGGTGATAACAACAGCATCGAAATCGATCAGGCAGGTGATCTGAACACTGGTTTTGTTTACGCCCTGTCCGGCTCTGAAAACAACATCGAAATGATGCAAACCGGCACTGCCAACACCGCAGTACTCGAATTCACCACAGGTGATGACAACGACGTTGAAATCTACCAGAAAGGTGATGGCAACGCGGTAGGCGATCTGCTGGTTGCCGATATTCAAGGTAGCGACAACGTAGTCGATATCCAGCAGGAAGGCGACACCAACGGCGTTGAATTCCAAATCTGGGGTGACGACAACAACATCGACCTGGAGCAGGATGGCAGCACCAACTTCGCTACTGCCGCCGCCTATGGCACTGACAACAGCATGGACCTGACTTCACAGGGCGATTACAACGAGCTGGTTGCATTCGCCACAGGTGAAGACAACCAGATCGAAATCCATCAGGAAGGCACTGAGAACTTTGCCTATGCCGAGCTGGAAGGTGAGAACAACGAAGTTGATATGGAGCAAGATGGCAGCGCCAACGAAGCTCTGGTCACTGTTGTTGGCTATGACAATACCGATATCGAAACCACTCAAAGCGGTGACCTCAACCTGGTAGACCTGCTGATCCTCGGTGATGACAACCTGGCTCAAATCGTTCAAAGCGGCGACAACAACTGGGTGAGCGGTGTTGACGGCGGCGCCTTCGCCGTGGTTGGTACAGGTAACAGCCTGATGATCACCCAAAGCGGTAACGAAAACCTGGTTGTCGGTTCTCAGGCCGGTACCAGCAACGCTATCAGCGTAACCCAAAGCGGCGACTACAACGTTGCCACTGTTATCCAGAACTAATCACTCTGGTGCTTGATGCGAAAGGGAGCCTCTTGGCTCCCTTTTTGTTTGCCCAATTGCCAACTGAGCGTGAGTCATTGTGGCTTGAAAACTTATGGTTCCAGCGGTTTCTTGGGAACCCCATACCATAAGCATCGAATAGCAAGGCGAGTATTCGCCGCTGGCACAACGGCTAACATGGCTTTGAACCAAATCTCACTAATAAACCTGGTTTTAGCTGCCAGCTAAGTTGCAGCCCATCACCTGCGGTGCGCCTCTCGCACAGGCGATCCTGTGACACGGCGTTAATACGTCCCTGTAGCCTCGACGAAAACATCTGACCTACATGGACGTAGGAAATGCCGAATTTGTCAGGAACAAAATTCGGCCCTGTTTTCGACGGTCACAGTTCCGCCAGTGCCTGGGAAATAGGCGTATGTCTGTAGGTATATAAGCAATCTCAAGCAACGCTATGATTGCAGAATTGCACCAATTCCCCCTTCGGAGCCGCCGCCGGCGTTGTTGTAAATTGGTGTAGTCGAGACAGGGATGTCGAGGCTCGAAGGTCGAGCAGGGCGAATGTTGCGAAGCGACAAGTTCATGAGCGCGAGCCAAGGAAGGCGAGCTGGCCCTTATGCATGGATGCATTTGGCGAGTCCTGAGTGTAGCCAATTTGCTTCATAAGCCAGCGGGGATTTCGGCTACGTCGGGGTGTCCTTGGGGATGCAAGGGGCTTTGGACAAGCAAAGCCCCTTGTCCAGTGTGGTGTGGAACACCACGACTTTAGGCCGCTGGCACAACGGCTATCATGGCTTCTAACTAAAAGTTACTAATTAGTATTGGTAGGGCTTCCAGCGACGGACGGTCTCCCATTGCCTGCCGCAGGCTTATGCACAGGCGATTCTGTGACTCGGCGAGAGTTGCGAAGCAACAAGCTTATGAGCGCGAGCCAGGGATGGCGAACTGGCCGTTGTGCATGGAGGCATTTACACCACGACTTTACGCCGCTGGCACGGCGGCTAGCATTGCTTTAAGCCTTAAATCCCTCACCAATACTTGCCGGGCTTTTGACCACAGACGTAACCCATCACCTGCGGTGGGCTCTTGCACAGGCGATCCTGTGACACGGCGTTAATACGTCCCTGTAGCCTCGACGAAAACATCCTTGTTTTCGACGGTCACAGTTCCGCCTGTGCCTGAAAATGAGGTGTATGTCTGCAGGCATATAGGTAGCTTCAAACAAGTTAGCTCTCACAAAGTTGCTCCAATCCCTCCTCGGTGTCGCCGAGAGCCTTTGGCGCAAATAACGTAGCTGAAGGCGAACACTCGCCGGTGACGAGTGTGCTCATGAGCGCAAGCTATGGACAGATTGGAATGCTTAAGCTCCACGACTTTACGCCGCAGGCACAACGGCTATCATGGCTTTGGCTGAAAGCCATTCCCGACGCGTAAAAAGGCGCAAAGCAGCGGCGATTGCCGCACTCTGACAGGAATTTTCCACTGACTTGGCTTACATAAAAGCCATCAAAGCATAAACAAGCCCCATTCGGGGCCAAGTTCAGGCTGGATCTAGCGACAAATCAACTGATGAGATCGAAGTGACTCTGATAGGTCTGGGCCCAACGCAACAATTCGACTCGATTACGAGATTGAGTCTTGCGGAAAATCGATGAAATATGCGCCTTGACCGTATGCTCACTGATACACAGACGTTGGGCTATCTCTTTATTCCTGGCACCACTGGAAACCAGCTGAATAATGGTACGTTCACGCCGGGTCAACATCTGCAGCATGGAAACCGTATCGGCAGACATCTCATTGCCAGTGTCCAAGGTCTTGACCAGCTTACGGAACATCTTGCTGATAAGGGTTCTGTCGTACCAGAGCTCATCGGCCACCATCTTGCGCAGACCAGTAAGCATAAGATCGATGCGCTGATCTGAATAAAGCACCCCGCGGATCCCCAGCAACATAGCCGACTCCTGATCCAGTGAACCTCTGGCAACTTGATAGAGGGCGACAGGAACATGAGAGACCAGGCGGCTGGCCAGCAGAGGAATGCCCTTATTGTCCAGCGCCGACCCCTTCTGAGAAATTAGATAGAAAGTACTATCGCTCTTCTGCGGATCCAACTGTTCCGGGTGGCGTACTATACGGGTCTTAAGACCAATGGACTCGGCCAGTATGGCCAAATGACAAGGGGCGGCTATCTGGTTTATAAAAACCAACTCATTGATACTACTCATATTTACTCTTCTCCCTGAAAAGTCTCGCTCATATCCCTAAAGGGATAGCTTCCTTAATCACTTTCCGTGAGCTTACACAAAAAGTATCAGATGATTCTGACCAGATAGTGTCCGGTTTTCATCACCATAAAGTATGATTCTAACAATCTTTAGTCGCATTGCCAGATGAAATATTGTAAAGACTGTATATGGCTCTCTCTGTCCCGACCTGTCAATCGGCGCCAAGACGCTGCAACTGGCGGTCATGACATGAGGATAAAACCAGCAAGGCGGCGATGGCACCGATAAGAGCCATCAGCATATCCGACTGGGTATCCCAGACGTAGCCCTAGGTGCCGAGAAAGGCCTCGGCACCTGTACCTGTAGCCGCGGCAACCCACCATTCAATCAGTTCATAGAAAGCCGACAAGGCCAAGGCAAAACAACTGACCAGAAAAGCACACCAGGCACCCGGTTTCACTGCTTGATTACGCAGCAGTATCTCCCTGGCAATCATTGCCGGGATAAATCCTTGGGCCAAATGACCCAGTTTATCGTAGTTGTTACGCTCAGAGCCCATCCACTGCGCTAAAGTATCGAACAGCGGCACCTCGGCATAGGTGTAGTGGGCGCCGACAAACAGTATCAGGCAATGCACCAAGATCAGGCCATAAAGCAGCGGAGTCAGCGGAAAACGTTTGCGGGTAAAAAACAGTATCGGCAGCGCCAGCATCCCAGGCAGCGCTTCCAGCCACCAGGTGAAATCATCTTTAGGCGCTATCGCCGACCAGATAAGTACCACAAAATAAATGACCAGCCAGATAATTGTGTTTTTCAAGCCACTTTCCTTATGCCAGTGATTGTTCTCAATTAGGAAAAAATACTTTAGCCATCTAGCCCTCCACTTCACCTGAAAAAAGTGCTACTTTGATTGGGCATGGGCGAAAGCATCATAGCATACGTACATTAGTTAATAATCAAGAGGGTACCTATATCATGGCGAAACACTCGCTGGACAAGGATAAAATTAAAATCCTGTTGTTGGAAGGCGTCCACCAATCAGCCGTCGATGTGCTGGAAAGGGCTGGCTATACCAATATCGAGTATCACAAGGCATCACTCTCCGGCTCAGAGCTTCAGCAGTCGATCAAAGATGCCCATTTCGTCGGAATCCGCTCCCGTACCCAACTGACCCAAGAAGTATTACAACAGGCGGAAAAGCTGGTTGCCATAGGATGTTTCTGTATCGGCACCAACCAGGTCGACCTCAAGGCTGCCGAGCAACTGGGTATTCCTGTGTTCAATGCGCCCTTCTCCAATACCCGCAGCGTGGCCGAACTGGTACTCGGTGAAATCATCATGCTGCTGCGCGGTATTCCGCAGCGCAACGCCCTGGCCCATCGTGGTGGCTGGCTCAAGAGCGCCAATGGCAGCTTCGAAGCCCGTGGCAAGACCCTGGGGGTCATAGGTTATGGCCATATCGGTACCCAGTTGGGGATCCTCGCCGAAACCTTGGGGATGAAAGTGATCTTCTTCGATATCGAAGATAAGCTGCCGCTGGGTAACGCCCAGCAGGTACATTCCATGGAGCAGTTACTGTCTCAAGCCGATGTGGTCAGCCTGCATGTGCCTGAAACACCACAAACCAAAGAAATGATTGCCCAGGCCGAACTGGCGATGATGCGCAAAGGCAGCATACTGATCAATGCTTCCCGCGGCACTGTGGTGGATATCGACGCCCTGGCGGTAGCCCTCAAGGAGCAACAGTTGGCAGGTGCCGCCATCGACGTGTTCCCGGTTGAGCCCAAGTCCAATACTGACGAATTCCAAAGCCCGCTGCGCGGTCTGGACAATGTGTTACTGACCCCACACATAGGCGGCAGCACAGAAGAAGCCCAGGAAAACATAGGTATTGAGGTTGCCGGCAAGCTAGCCAAATACTCAGACAACGGTTCTACCCTGTCGGCAGTCAACTTCCCGGAAGTATCGCTGCCGCAGCATAAAGATGCCTCCCGCCTGCTGCATATTCACCATAACCGCCCCGGTATTCTGATCAAGATTAACCAGGCGTTCTCGGAGAAAGGCATCAACATTTCAGCCCAGTATCTGCAAACCACAGCCACCATAGGTTATGTGGTGATGGAGGTAGATACCACCCAGGCTGAAGAAGCACTGACAGAGCTCAAGTCTATCGAAGGTACTATCCGTACCAGACTGCTGTTCTGATTTTTTGAGGCTTTCACAGGGCGCCATATTGCTATCGGTGCCCTGTTTATTTCTGTCAAATCCGCTACAATCGCAGATCTCTTAATGCCTTCAATCTCAGGATCTTGTTATGAGCATTTGCGTTTCTCAGCCCGATTGGCCACTGGATGCCGGCATTCCGGATCTGCTTATTTCCCGCCTCTCTCACTTGGGTCTGCTTGCCGTTACCGGCGAACAGGGCCGCAGCTTTATCCATGGTCAGGTCACCACGGATATCAGCTCTCTCACGGCCGAGCAGTGGCGTTGGGGCGCTCACTGCGATCCCAAAGGCAAAATGCTTTCAAGTTTCAGAACCTTTGCCCTGGGTGATGCCCTGATATTGATGATGCCAAGGGATACCCTGGCTGCCGACTTGCCGCAACTGAAGAAGTACGCTGTGTTCAGTAAGGCCGAACTGGTCGATGTCAGCGACGATTACAGTCTCTTGGGTGTAGCCGGCGCCAAGGCTGCCACTTGGCTGGCAGAGCAGTTCCCGGGCTTCAGTCCAGAGCAGCAAGTGAGTGCTGTCGATGACGGCGTGGTACTGCAGGATGGCGAGCGCTTTATTCTGGTTCTGCCCAAGGCCCGGGCCGAGGCCTTGTGCCAGCAGCAGTCTCCAGTCGATGCCAGTGCCTGGCAAGAGCTGGAAATCCTTGCCGCCTACCCAAACCTGCCGGCATCACACATGGGCCAATTTGTACCGCAAATGTGCAACCTGCAGGCCATCAACGGCATCAGCTTCACCAAGGGTTGCTACATGGGCCAGGAAACCGTGGCCAGAATGAAGTATCGCGGCGGCAACAAGCGAGCCCTCTATATTCTCAAGGGTAAAGCCACTGTCGATGTCACACCGGAAACCACACTGGAGATGGCGCTGGATGAAGGTTTTCGTAAGGGCGGCAGCATTATTGAAGCCGTACAACGAAATGGCGAGTTGCTGCTGACCGCAGTGCTGGCCAATGACACAGAAGTCGGCGCCAAATTCCGCATCGCCGATGATGAAAACAGCGAACTGACGGTACTGCCTCTGCCCTACTCTCTGGAAGAGCTGGAGTAACAATGAATGACCCAATAAAGGCGCCGTCGGCGCCTTTATTTTTATCCGCCGTTTGTCGCTATTCAGTGCCGGACTCAGTTTCCATATGAGTATCACGCACCTCTATCACCTGGGGCAGTATCTGTTTGAACAGTTCCACCAATTCAGGGTCAAAGTGTTTCCCCGCCTCAGACTCCAGTAACGCCATGGTATCTTCTATGCTCCAGGCCTTCTTGTAAGGTCGAATTGAGGTCAGGGCATCGAAGACATCGGCAATGGCGACGATTCGCCCCTCAATGGGAATATCATTGCCTTTCAAGCCATTGGGATAACCTGAGCCATCCCACTTCTCGTGGTGAGTCAGCGCAATGCGTCGGGACATCTGCAACAGAGGATCCGGGTGCTCACCGATAATCTCGGCACCGATTTCGGCGTGTTGCTGCATGATTCGCCACTCTTCGGCGTCCAGTTTCCCCGGTTTTTTCAGCACAGCGTCAGGAGTACCTATCTTACCGATATCATGCATGGGCGCCGCATTGTAAAGCAGCTCACAGAAGTTGTCCGGCAGCTTGGCCTGTTGTGCCAGGAGCCTGGCATAGTGGCTCATGCGAATAACGTGTAAGCCGGTCTCGTTATCCTTGTATTCAGCGGCACGGCCCAGGCGACGGATGATCTCGAAGCGGGTCTGTTCCAGCTCGCGGGTACGTTCGCGCACCTGTTGTTCCAGCAAACGCTTCTGATCGTAGAGGGCCAAGTGGTTACGTACCCTGGCTCTGACTATCGGGGCACTGACAGGCTTGGTGATGTAGTCGACAGCCCCCAAATCAAAGCCCTGGGTCTCATCGGCCACCTCAGAGAGAGCGGTGACAAAGATCACCGGGATATGGCTGGTCATGGGTTCCTGCTTGAGACGCTTACAAACTTCATAGCCATTCATGCCCGGCATCATCACATCCAGGAGGATCAGATCCGGAGGGCTCTTCTGCGCCAACGCCAGCGCTCTTGGGCCATCTATCGCCACCTTGAGCTTATAATCGTCGCCGAGGATCCCCACCAGAATATCTATGTTCTCCGGTGTATCGTCCACCACCAGTACAGTGGCTTTTTCCATCTCAATCTCCCTCTTGTTACGGGCTCCACATCCTATTTCAGCGCCACAGCGCTTTAATGGCGGCGCGAATATCCCCTAATGAGTATAGTCAGGCCTGCTCGGTCTCGTTCAGCTCCTGCTGCAGCTCGCGGATAAGATCGGCGGCATCGTCAAACTGATAGCTGCCGACCATGCTGCTGACAGGTTTCAGGCGCTGCCACAGAGGCTTGCTCACCCTGCGGCTCAATGCTTCCAGTTGAACAACGGCTTCGGCATCGGCGTCTTCCAGACTCTGCAGCAGTTGCTCCAGGGCGGTTTTAAGCGCCTCGGGATCAATCTCCTCGGCGGCATCACCTTCCGTCTGAGGATCGCTTTGTGGCTTATCCCCTATCCAGTCCGCAATGGCTTCAACAATGGCTGCAACCCGGGTTTCCACCGCCAGCAACTCTTGCTCACATTCTTCACCGGCCGCCAACTTGGCTTCCAATTGCCTGGCCTCTTCCACCAACGGCTCGGAGCAGAGGTTACCTGCCAGCCCCTTAAGGGTATGCGCCGCCCTGACCGCTTCTTCCTGCTGTTGTTCCTTGAGCGCCTTGCGAATCCGTTTGCCGACATTGCCCTGACTACCGAGGAAACGCTCGAAGATGCGCCGATAGAGGCGCTCTGAATGCTGTACCAGCTGCAGTCCGCGATCGATATCCAGGCTCTCGTGTTCCGGCCAGCTCACCAGATTCTCAGGAGCATCGCCATCGGCCATACCAGCATCATTATTCCCTGCAGCGGCCGGGACTTGCCCACCTCCCAGATACTGCAACAACACCTGATACAAGAGGCTGACTTCTATCGGCTTGGCGATGTGGTCATTCATGCCCGCTCGCAGACACATCTCCTTGTCACCGGCCATAGCGTTGGCCGTCATGGCAACCACAGGTAACTGCTCAAGCCCAGGCATCTTGCGCAGTGCCTCTGTGGCCTGATATCCATCCATCACAGGCATCTGGCAGTCCATCAGCACAAGATCAAACTGCTGCTGCGCCAACTTCTCCAGCGCTATCTGGCCATTCTCGGCAATGGACAAGTCTATGCCCACCTGCTCAAGAAACTCGGTCGCCACTTCCTGATTCATCTCGTTGTCTTCCACCAGCAACACACGTTTGCCGGCAAGAGCCGCCAGTTGCAGGGATTCGAGATCCAACGCCTTGCGCCTGACAGGAATATGGCCCTGACGCCCAAGAGCCAGCATAATGCCATCGAGCAGCCTAGAGGCACTGACCGGCTTGGTGATATAGCCGTTGATCCCGAGTTGCTCCAACTGTTCGATAAAGTCACTGTTGGCGTGGGCCGACACCATGAGGATCAGCGGCGGCTCTTTTACCTGTAGTATCTGCCGCGCGGTTTCCATGCCGTCCATCTCAGGCATCTTCCAATCGATCAAGGCCATCTTGTAGGACTTGCGCTTCACCTTATCCAGCGCCTCCATGCCGCTGCGGGCACAGTCGACGGTAAAGCCCATGCTCTCGAGCGTGGTGCGCAATATATCTCTGGCGGTACCGTTGTCATCGACCACCAGAATGGGCATGCCCTCCAGTTCCTGCTCTACATTCAGCTTGTCGTTTTCCGCAACCTTGAGCCGCACAGTAAAGAAGAAACAACTGCCGTTGCCAAACTGGCTCTCGACACCGATTTCACCGCCCATCAGTTCTACCAGTTGTTTGGAAATCGCCAGCCCAAGCCCGGTGCCGCCGTATTTACGCGTGGTCGAGGTATCTGCCTGGCTGAAAGACTTGAATAATCTCGCTTGCTGCTCGGCAGTCAGACCTATGCCACTGTCGCGCACAGCGAATCTTAGGATCACTTCATCCTGCTCGCGGCTGAGCTCACTTATCGACAGCATCACTTCACCCCGTTCGGTGAATTTGATGGCGTTGTTCATCAGGTTAATAAGCACCTGACCGAGACGCAGCGGATCCCCTTCCAGGTGGCTGGGTACGCTGGGGGCCACGGCAAACAGCAGCTCCAATTGTTTGTCGGCGGCGCGCTCAGAGAACATATCCCCGAGATCTTCCAAAATACTGTCGAGCTGAAACGGCACCACTTCGATATCCAGTTTGCCGGCCTCAATCTTGGAGAAGTCGAGAATGTCATTGATGATCCCCAGCAGGGATTGCGAAGCCCGTTCAATTTTTTCCACATAGTTACGCTGTTTGCGATCCAACTTTGTCTGCAGGCACAGCTGAGACATGCCGATAATGGCGTTCATCGGAGTGCGGATCTCATGGGACATATTGGCAAGGAAGTCACTCTTGGCCTTGTTGGCGGCATCGGCATCTTCCTTGGCAGCCATCAGTTCGTTGGACAACAGCTTGAGGCGGGTAATGTTGGCGATACTCATGACCACAGAACGCTCCCGTCCCTCTTCCTCTTCAAGCTCGGAGGCGTTGATTGCCATCCACATCGGCTCGCCGGAGGCACTGAGCAGGCGCCACTCGCCGCTGACACTGTGATCGTCACTTCGCTTCAGGCGCTCGTACAGCTCGCTGGCATTGCTTCTGTCTTCCGGCGCCATCAAATCGGCAAACGAGCGACGTTTGAGCTGCTCGGCACTCATGCCCATGTCACTGCAGAACTGGCCATTGCAATCCATTATGGTGCCGCGATCGTCCAGGTTGACTATGCCTATACCTGCGTTATCAAACAGGGCCCGGAAGTGGGCCTCACTCTGGGCCAGCTCGGTTTCCATCTCCTTACGGCCGCTGATATCGGTAAGATAACCGTTCCAGAGCATGCCATCCTGCTGTTTACTGCCCTTGGCACCGGCCTCTAACCAACGCACCTCACCGGAAGGATGCCGGTAGCGGAACTCTTTAATCCATTGCAGTCCACTCTCACCTGAAAGCAGGCGAATAATGCTGCCCCTGTCTTCGGCAACGATCCGCTCGGCCACCAGATCAAAATCGGCCATCACCTCATTCTTGTGGTGGCCAAGAGTGGCGATGGCTGCACTGGAAAGGAAAGTGAATCTGCGTTGCTGCGGGCTTTGCCAAAACAGTTGATACACAGTGCTGGGCACAGACTCTGTGATGGTTTCCAGTTGCTCCCGTGACTGCTCCATCTTCTCTTGAGCCAGCTTGCTGTCGGTGATGTCATTGAGGCTGCCATCGAACCACAGCGGGTTACCGTCTTCATCATAGCTGGCCTTACCCTTTTCATGGATCCAACGCACACTGCCATCCCGATGGCGAATACGGTACTCGACATCGAAGGCTTGCTGCTCGGCCAGGGCCGAGTTGATGGTGTCGATACACAACTGTTTGTCTTCATCTATGACCAGGGAACCATAACTGCGCTTCTTGCTGTCAATGAAGTGCCAGGCCGGATAGCCGCTTATCTCAGTGATATTGTCGCTGACATATTCCATGGTCCACTGTTCATCGACCCGGGTACGATAAACGGCGCCGGGGATGTTGGATACCAGCCCACGAAAACGGCTCTCGCTCTCGCGAATTTTACGCTCTACCGCCAGTTGCTCAGTCAGATCCCGAATCGATGCCGCCACCTGACGTTTGCCCTTGTGATCGGCCGGCAACAGGCTCAAACCTATCTGCACCGGGAACTGGGAACCATCGCACTTGAGTGCCTGCAGCGCCTTGCCCTTGGCCATCATGCGATCCTTGCCGTCGGTCACGAAGGCATGGCGCTTGGCTGCGTGTTCCAGCCGGTCCACTTCCGGCAACAGTTGGTCGATATTGAGTTTGAGCATCTCCTCGGCGGCATAACCGAACAGCTCCTGACAACGGCTGTTGGAGAACACCAGCATGCCGCCTTCATCGACGATAAGCATCGCCTCCGGCGCCGCCTCCAGCACAGCGTTGGACCAGGCCGCGGCGGAAAACTGCTCGGTGACATCATTAAACAGCATCTCCACCGAAATCAGCTTGCCTTCATCATCAAGCAGAGGCTGCATAAACAGATCCAAACGCCTCAAGCCACCTTCGGCATCGGCCAACTCCACCTGATGCGGCGGCACCGACTCGCCGGCCAGCGCCTGTTCCATATACTGCCAGTTGGCTTCGTTGATACTGTTGCTGGAAAACAGCCGCTGATACTTACGCCTGAGCACTTCAGGAGTGATACCCAAGACCTTCTTCACCCCTTCGCTCGCCTGTACTATGGCGCCGTTGGGATCCATGGAGCAGTAGAAGGACTTGTCACTCATGCCGTCGATAAGCTTGGCAAACCTGTTGCCACGGGAGTCGAGCAGCGCCTGTTCCCTCTCTTCGAGAATTTCAGCCATCTCATTGAATTTATTGCTGAGAGTAGCAATCTCCCGCACCACGCCTTCGGGTTTTTGCAAGCGTTTGATCAACCCCTTGCTGAAGTCCACTATCCCGGCTTCCAACTGCTCCAGAGGCTGGGTGAGACGCTTGGCGCTCCAGTAACTGGTGATCAGCAGTATCATAGCCAGCAGCAACAGGTTGAGCGTCAAGGAGCTGAAATCCTGCAGGAAAGAACGCAGCAACTGCTTTTGCGGCGTGATCACCAACACCCGCCACTCCAGTGGCGCAACCCTGGCGACACTGGCAAGGTACTGCACGCCGTTGAGATCGCTCAGGGCCACCTCGGGGGTGTCGGCGGCATAGATATGCTGCGCCGCTTCCTTGCCGGCGGCGGTATTGGCCAGCCAGTCTTCCAATTTGGCGTTGCGGGTAAGATTATTGTCCGGGTGATAGATGAGCCGACCCTGGTTGTCCAATACCAACAGCTTTTTGGGATCTATCCCCAAACGTATCGGCAGGCTGGAAAGTGCCAGATCTGTGGTAACCACGCCCAGCGGCGCCCCTTCGCTGCCAAAGGGTTGCGAGAAGGTGATCATCAGTGCATTGCCGGCACCTTCATCAAAATAGGGGGCCGTCCAGTAGCCTTCGGCATGTTTGAGTGCTTCGGTCCACCAGTCCCACTCGCCACTGGTGTAGTCATAGGCTTCCTGGCCTATGTCCATGGTGACAATCGACAGGTCCTGACGAAAGGCATAGGGAGCAAAGCGTTTTTGCCCGGGCAGAAACCCGGGCTGAAAGGCGATGGCGCTGCCGTAAAAGTTGGGGTTGCGCTGCAATCTGTCCCTGAGCAACTGATAGAGATTGTCCGCTTGTTGCAGACGTTCAAAAGACTCCAGATTCCCCAGGCTGTATGCCAGTGTCTGGCTATCCCTTTGTGCCAAAGACAGCTCAAACTCGAGCCTTTTAGCGGCGAAGTCTGCCTTTTCAGCCAAGTCGGCAAAGAAGGCTTTCTCTTCTTCCTGATAGTTATACCAGCCGGTAACCCCCGAAATCACAGTCATGATGCTGATTAAGGGAATGGCTATCTGCAACAGAATACGGCTGCGAAAAGTTCTGAGTGTCGCGGTATCCGGCATAGCTCTGCCTCTCTGACGATTTCCTTGCGACTCTGCAACTGCAAAGTCCTATTGTCAGACACACTCTCTTGGGCAATCAATGCCGAAGTACATCAGGCGACTGAAGTCAACTAACTGATTAAAGGTCAAAAATTAACCTTGTTATTTAAGCATTAGCCATGCGGTTAAACAAGTGAAGCGGAGCAAATTTCACAAAAAAGTCAGCTGCAGCCAACTGACATAAAACACACAGAAAAAGATAAGCTGGAATTATTTAAATAAACTCTTGTGTTGCAGGGAAAGAGAACGGCCAATAGCTGCAAGCCAACGCTGAAAGCGCCCCTTTCCATGCGGCTTGCTATTGGCAGTAGAATCTCTACTATCTGGGTTTAAACAAGGTTTTTGAGTGGCTGAATTCATGGCGAGCTCCTGTGGTGACCAAATGCATTCTGCCGCGGTGCCCACCGTAAAACCAACGATGATTTCTTACCATTAAAATAAGTACAGCTTATGGAACACTTAGATCACTTCAAGGGACTGCGCTGCCTGGAAGCGGCGGCGCGGCACAAGAGCTACACCCAAGCCGCAGAAGAGTTGCATATCACCCAAGCGGCGGTCAGCCAACAGCTACGCTTGCTGGAGGCTCACCTGGGGATCAAACTCTTTATTCGCCGCGGTCGCAGCATGCAGCCCACCAGCCGTGCTCAGCAGCTGGCCGATACCCTGACGGCGGCATTCGGCTCCATCGGCTCCTGCTGGCAAGAGATACAATGTCAGGGGGTTCCAGGAGAGCTCAACATCACGACAACTCAGTCCTTTGCCTCCTTGATCCTGCTGCCGAATCTTGGGCAGTTCAATCGGCTGCATCCGGAAATCAAGGTCAGGGTCTGGGCCTCGAGTCAGCTGGAAGATCTCCAACACACAGAGATGGATATCGGGATACGTTTTGGTGACATTGACGCGGGTGAGCTTTACTGTCGTCACCTGTTCGACGATGACACTGTGCCCCTGTGTTCCAGCCAACTTGCACAGGAGCAAGCACTCACCCAAGCCTCGCAACTGAGCCAATGCTGGCTTATTGATGCCGACGACAAGCCGGGACAGGATTGGCTGGCCTGGTTTGCGGCGGCAGGTATCACGCCGGATACCCAGGCACTCAATTGGGTGCGGGTCGCCAATCTGGATATGGCACTGAGCACGGCGCTGTCAGGCCACGGGGTGTTTTTAGGCTCCCGCCTGATGGCCCAGCAATATATCCGCGCCGGTACGCTCACGGCGCCTCTGCCGCAAGTGCTACCGGGTGGGATCCGCTATCACCTCTTGTATCACGCCGCCTCACCCAAACTGGCCAGGATAAGACGGTTTGAAGACTGGTTGCTGGCCTTGATTGCTTCGCTCAAGACTCAGGCATCGGCCTGAGGCAGAGCCTCATCACCGCAGCCGCGCAGACGCTGAAAATAACTGCGGGTTTCTGCCAGCACCAGGTGGCGCAGACCTATAATGGCAATCAGATTGGGTATCGCCATCAAGCCATTGACTATGTCGGCGAGCAGCCAGATGAGATCCAGCGTGATAAAGGCGCCCGAGGCAATAAGCCCAAGAAACAACCAGCGATAGAGCGGGATCCAGCGGCCCTTGGTGAGATAGCTCCAGCAGCGATCGCCATAATAGTTCCAGCCAAGAATGGTGGTAAAGGCGAAACACACCAGCGCCACAGTCACCAAATACTGGCCAATCAGCGGCGTGGTGGCACTGGAAAAAGCAGCACTGGTCATGCCGGCCCCGGCGGTATCGCCATTCCAGACACCGGTAAGAATAAGCACCAAGCCCGTCATGGTGCAGATGATAATGGTATCGAAGAAGGTGCCCGTCATGCTCACCAGTCCCTGCTCAACCGGCTCCTTGGTTTTGGCGGCCGCCGCCGCTATCGGGGCACTGCCCAAACCCGACTCGTTGGAGAACACTCCGCGAGCAATCCCGGTTTGAATCGCTAGGGCGATACCGGCCCCCAAAAAGCCACCGCCAGCCGCCACTGGATTGAAGGCGGAATGCAACACCAGCACTATCGCATCCGGAATCGCCTCACTGGCGCTCAGCAGCACCCAAAGACAGGCAACCACATAGCCTATGGCCATAGTGGGCACCAACTTTTGCGCCACAGCCGCAATCCGTTTAACACCCCCTAAGGTCACGGCAGCCACCAACGAGGTCAGCACCACGGCCGTGATCCAGGCTGGCACATCAAAGGCGATGGTCAGGGCTTCGGAAATCGCATTGACCTGGGCAAAAGTCCCGATACCGAAAAAAGCGACACCGACACCGAAAACCGCAAACAGCTTGGCCAGCCAGCCGAGCCCCAGGCCTTTTTCTATGTAGTACATGGGGCCACCGGCGATGTTACCGTGGCGATCTGTGGTGCGAAACTTAAGTGCCAATAGACACTCGGCATACTTGGTGGCCATGCCAAACAAGGCGGCAATCCACATCCAGAACAGGGCGCCGGGGCCACCGAGTTTGATGGCAGTAGCCACCCCGACAATATTGCCCGTGCCTATGGTGGCCGACAACGCGGTACAAAGAGCGGCAAAAGAGGAGAGTTCCCCCTTGCCATTGGCGGGTTTGAACAGCAACTGCAGCGCCAGCGGCAGACGCAACAGTTGAATGAATCCCAACCTGAAGCTCAGATAAATACCGGTTCCCACCAACAAGAGCAAGGTGGCAGGTCCCCAGACAATAGCGTTTATCTGGGTAAGAAGTGTATGAAAATCCATAGATTCCTCAGTTATTAAACACCTAAATTAATAAACGGAGGAGGAAAAGAAATGGCTGCGAAACCGCGGCAGCAGAGGCCAAAAGCGAAAGATCACCAGAGGCAAGGCGGTGCAATCATCCTCTCCTCTGTCCTTTTGCCTGAGCGTTTCGCGCCGGCCTAAGCCGGCACTTTCGCCTTCGGCGCCGGGGCATGCCCGGTCTCTCCAGAGGCTCGTCCAGTAACAGTCCACGCCGTCAATGCTGACCGGCACCTGAAAGAGTACCTCCAACCGGGTTAACCGGTGGAAATTGCCTCGTCGGTGTGGGGGCGATTCCCCACTCTCCTGCTACCTTCATCCGAACGGATTGCCACGTTATTTGTGGCAGGTGGCACAGTTTGCGCCTAAATGGCCCCCGGCTCAAGGGGCAAAGCCGACTCGCGCCCTGTTTGCTGCAAAAAATTTGACCTTGGCCTACACCCCGAGCGACCGAACCAGGTTCGGTTTACGCGGTAACAACAGCTGAAAGTCGAGTTCACCGATTGAAAAAACTTGTTATGCTGTAGCAGATTACTGCGGTTCACAGGAGTTCAAATGCAGAGCCAGGTGTTGCTGGAAGGGGTAAGCAAAGGATTTTTGGACGGCGATCGCCCCCACAGGGTGCTGGAAAATCTCAGCCTGGAGATCAAACCCGGCGAGACGGTGGCATTGACCGGCCCCAGTGGCAGCGGCAAGAGCACACTGCTGAATCTGATAGCCGGTTTTGAGCACCCGGATCAGGGCCGCATTCTGCTGGCAGGTCAAGACAGCAGCCGCTGGCAGGACAAACAGTGGAGCGCCTTTCGCCGCCGCCATCTGGGAGTGGTGTTCCAGCAATTCAACCTACTGACGCCGCTCAATGTTCGCGACAATATTCTTTTTCCCCTGTCGCTGCTCGGTGAAGGCTGGCAAGCCTGGTGCGATCACCTGGTGCAGGCGCTGGGGCTGACGCCACTGTTGAACCGGGAAGTCGAAAGTCTCAGCGGTGGTCAACAGCAGAGAGTCGCCATTGCCCGCGCCCTGGCCCATAAGCCTGAATTACTGCTGGCCGATGAACCGACAGGCAACCTGGATGCCGCCGCCGGTGATGAGGTGATGCAGCTTTTGTGCTCTCTCGCCGCCGATGCCGGCAGTGCCATTCTGATGGTCACCCACAGCGAAACGGCCGCCGCCTATATGCAGCGCCGCTGGCACCTGCAGCAAGGGTGCATTCATGAATGACACAGGGGCGCTGACCACAATCAAGTTGGCCTGGCAGGCCCTGAAAGTCACCCTGGCCCACTATCGCAAGGCGCCGCTGCAGGCTGGCGCCATACTGCTGGGAGTGGTGTTGGCGGTGACTCTGCTGATTGGCGTCAAGGCCACCAACGACAACGCCATCAACAGCTACCGTGAGGCGGGCGAAGCCCTGGGACAACAGGCCAGCCTTTTTATCACCCCCAAGGCCCGCGGGGCCAGCCTCGATGAAGCGCTCTATTTTCAGCTACGCCAAAGCGGCATCCAGGCACTGCCGGTGATCAGCGGCGTCCTTGACGACGCTCAGGGCCGCCAGTGGCAAGTGGAAGGCAGCGATATCATTGCCGCCCTCGGCACCTTCGAGCAAAGGGGCAATGGCCGCAACCATCTGCCCTTGAATAGACTGCTCGCCGGTGAGCCCATCATTGTCATGAGTGACAGCCTGCATCAAGGACTCAAGGCGCTGCCAACCCTGTCCCTCGGTGGGCGTACGCTCGAAGTGCTGGCGCTCGCCGACTCACAGCAGCTCGGTAACCGCCTCTATCTGGATATCTCGCTGGCCCAGCAGCTATTAAAGCGCGAAGGCACCCTCAGCTATATCGCCCTCTTTGGCGAGCCGCAAAGACTCAAAGAGCGACTCAAGCAAAGCGGAGTGCCGCTGGGTAAGCTGAATATCAGCGAGCAGGACAAGGGCGCCGCCCTGACCGCGCTCACCCGCAGTTTTCATTTGAACCTCAACGCCATGGGGATGTTGGCCTTCGTGGTGGGGCTGTTTATCGCCTACAACGGCGTACGCTACAGCCTGATGAAACGCCGCCGTTTGTTGCTCTTGTTGCTCAAGCAGGGCCTAGGACGGCGCGCCCTGATGCTGGCGCTGCTGCTGGAGTTGTTGTTGCTGGTGTTCATCGGCTCGGCCAGCGGCTTTATTCTGGCGCTGCAGCTCAGCCAGTGGCTGCAGCCCATGGTGGCGCTGACCTTGGAGCAGCTCTATGGTGCGACTCTGCTGCCGGGGAATTGGCGCTGGCAATGGTTGGCCGAAGGCGCCGGTCTGACACTTATCGCCGCACTGCTGGCCTGCGTGCCCCTGTATCTTGAGCTGTGTCATCAGAGCCTGGCACAAAATACCCAGAGCCAATGGCATGCACACAGACACAGAAGCATGCACAAACGCCTGTTTCTCATTGGGGTTGCGCTGCTTGCCCTGACGGCGCTGCTTTATCCCTTGAGCCAAACCCACCAACACAGCCTGGGCTTGATGGGGCTCTTGACCCTGGCTATCCCGCTGCTGTTGCCGCAACTGTTGCAGTCTTTGCTCGGGCTATTGGCGCGGCTGTTTCCGTCCGGACTCAGCAAGTACGCCATCGCCGATACCCGAGAGCTGGTGGCACCGCTGGCGCTGGCCATGATGGCGCTGCTACTGGCCCTGTGTGCCAATATCGCTATGAATACCCTGGTAGGCAGCTTTGACAAGACCCTCAGAAGCTGGCTCGACACCCGCCTGCATGCCGAGCTTTATATCCGCCCGGGCGCCGGCAATATGGCGAATCTGGAGCATTTTCTTGAGCAGCAAGCCCCCGGACTGGCTCACTTCTACCAATGGCAGGCGCCCTTCTATGCCAAGGGGAGCGGCAATACGCTGGAGATAAACCTTATCAGCCGGGACGCCGACTCTATCGCGCGCACCACGGCGCTGAAAACCCCGGCCCTAGTTGCTTCCCGGAAACAAGTTACTTTCCAGGAACAAGTTGCTTCCAGGGAACAGGTGCAGGGAGTCCAAAACCAGCAACAGCAAGCTCTGCAGACTGTGATCCAGGGCCAGGCTCTGGCTATCAGCGAGCCCTTGGCCCTGACGCTGGGGCTGGCGCCGGGCGACAAGCTCAGCCTCTGTCCGGATAAGGAATGTAAGACACCACTGACCCTGCCCATCAGCGCCATCTATTACGACTATGGCAATCCCAAGGGGGAGGTCATGCTGGCGCAATCCCTCTGGCAAGAGCTTAAGCTGCCAACTGAAGCCGTCAGCCTGGCGGTGAGTGGCATAGCAACAAGTGCAGAAAGGGCCAAGGGGGCAGGACTCACAAGCATTGCCGCCCTCGAGCGCGCCCTCATTCAAGAGCTTGGACTCAGTCCGGTACAGGTCTACAGCCAGCAAAAAATTCGCGATGAGGCGATTCGGGTCTTCAACAAAACCTTCAGCATTACCCTGGTACTCAACACCCTGACCTTACTGGTGGCCGCCGTGGGGCTTTTCAGTGCCGTGCTGATGCTGACCCAGTCCCGCCAGGCGAGCCTCGCCATGTTACGCTCACTTGGGCTTACCCGTGGCCGGCTTTTGTCTATGTTGCTATTGCAGATGCTGCTGGTGGTGCTGCTCACCTGTCTGTTGGCCCTGCCCATGGGGGCGATTCTCGGTTACCTGCTTATCCATAAGGTGACGCTGCAGGCCTTCGGCTGGACCATAGCCATGCAGTGGGACTGGCTGGCCTATGGCCGGGTGGTGCTTTTGTCGCTGCTGTGCTGCATCCTGGCGGTGATAGTTCCCCTCTATTGGCAGAGCCGCCGCTCTCTGGTCTCCAGCCTGCAACAGGAGGTGCTCTAATGCGATTGATTACAATGCGGTGGCGTGCCGTAGCGCCCTTGTTAGCGGGTCTACTGCTGGGCGGCGCTGTGCTGAGTGGCTGCGATAAGGCTCATCAAGATCAGGCTCAGCAGCAAGACTCACGGGCCATGAGCCGGGTGATGGGTACTGCGAGCGAAGGCTATGCCAAAGTCGAGCCCGGTGCGGCGCTGCAGTTTCCGGAAGATCACCTGCCCCACCCCAGGTTTCGTCAGGAGTGGTGGTATCTGACCGCCAATCTGACCACGCAAAGCGGTGAGCCCCTCGGACTGCAATGGACTCAGTTTCGTATCGCCCTCTCCCCGGATGAACCTGAATCCAGCTCTCCTTGGGCGACAAATCAGCTTTATATGGCTCACAGCGCACTCAGTTTTCAACATAGTCACCAAAGCGCCGAGCGCTGGGCCAGGGGCGCGCTTGCCGCCCCCCAAGGCAAAGCAGCCCATCCCCAGGGAGCCCAGGACAAAACTCAAGCCGGAGCCATGGGCTTGCCGCTCAGGGTCTGGCTCGATAACTGGCGCTGGCAAAGCCAGGCGGCAAGCGGCCCCAATAGCGGGCTGTTTCCCGCCAGTTTACAGGTCAGCGAAGAGGACTTTGCCTTCGAGTTGCAACTCGATAGCCAAGCCGAGCTGCAGATTCAGGGAGAAAAGGGTTTCAGCCGTAAAAATGCCGCCGGCACTGTAGCCTCTTACTACTACAGCCAGCCTTTTATTCGGGTCAAAGGCAAAGTGCGCCACAAGGAGCAATGGCTGCAGGTATCCGGCAATGCCTGGCTCGATAGGGAGTGGAGCTCAGAATTTCTCAGTCGCGGCCAACAGGGCTGGGACTGGTTCGCCTTGCGGCTCGATGACGGTTCGGCCCTGATGCTGTTTCAGCTCAGAGAGCAGGAAAATAAAGCCTTTTTCAGCGGCAAGCGCATGTATCCCGACGGCAGTGGCCACCCGCTGGCGCTCGATGATATCAGCCTCAGCGTCAAGGACTGGCAACAAACGGCCAGCGGTCGCTACCCTATAGCCTGGCAACTGGAGCTGCCGGGAGAGTCTCTGTCTCTGACTCTGGAAGCCCTCAATCCCAATGCCGCCATGAACCTGTCTATCCCCTACTGGGAAGGGCCAATCACCATCAAGGGCACACAAACCGGCGTGGGTTATATGGAGCTGACCGGCTATTGAATAACCCACTTTAGGTAGTAAACAAGAACTATTCTCAAAATGGCATTGCATTAATATTGCAGGAGTCAAGCGGCTAATCTGTTTAAATTTCAAACTTGGATTCAGATCACATTGAAAATGTTGATCCGGATCGCCAATCGCCTTCATTACCTCTCAAGAGGTATACCCACATTTTTAATGAGGTCTAGACTTTGATTCAGTTCCGGTGACTCGGCCCATGCCGTGCCAGTCGCCCTTACCTGTCGAGGCGAGCCTCAATGAAGCAACAAACAGAGATGGAATACCATGTCACCAGTCTGGTGGTGCATGCCGCTCCGGGAACCCTGGAGGCGGTGACCACTGCCATCCAGGCCCTTGAAGGCGCCGAAGTCCACGCCAGCAGTCCAGAAGGCAAATTGGTAGTCACCCTCGAAGGCGAAAGCCAGGGCGAGATCCTGGATAACGTCGAAGCAATCAACCGTCTGCCCGGGATACTGTCCAGCAGTCTTATCTATCATCAGGTCGATTCTGAGCCTGTCAGTCAAACAAAAGAAATAAAGAGTGAGGAAACACCATGAGCATAAGCCGCCGCGAGTTTCTTAAAGCCAACGCCGCCGTTGCCGCCGCCACGGCCGTTGGAGTCACTCTGCCAGTGAAAGTCGTCGAAGCCGCTGAGCAGAAAGACAATATCAAATGGGATAAGGCCCCCTGCCGATTCTGCGGTGTCGGCTGCTCTGTGCTGGTAGGCACAAAAGAGGGCAAGGTCGTCGCCACCAAGGGCGATCCTGAGAGCCCGGTCAACAAGGGCCTGAACTGCATCAAGGGCTACTTCCTGTCGAAAATCATGTACGGAAAAGACCGTCTGACCACTCCACTGCTGCGGATGAAAGACGGCCAGTATGCCAAAGACGGTGAGTTCATCCCCGTGAGCTGGGACAAGGCCTTCGATGTGATGGCAGAAAAGTGGAAGCACTCGCTCAACACCAAGGGCCCGACTTCTGTGGGCATGTTCGGCTCAGGCCAGTGGACCATTTGGGAAGGCTACGCCGCCTCCAAGCTGCACAAGGCAGGTTTCCGCACCAATAATATCGACCCCAATGCCCGCCACTGTATGGCCTCGGCCGTGGTCGGCTTTATGCGTACCTTTGGTATCGATGAACCCATGGGTTGTTATGACGACCTGGAAGCCGCCGATCACTTTGTGCTCTGGGGCGCCAACATGGCCGAGATGCACCCCATCCTCTGGGCCCGCCTGTCGGATCGCCGTCTGAGCCACCCCGACGGTAAGGTGCATGTACTGTCTACCTTCGAGAACCGCTCGTTCGATTTGGCCGACAACCCGATAGTGTTCAAGCCTCAGTCCGACCTGGTTATCCTCAACTATATCGCCAACTACATCATCCAAAACGGCGCGGTCAACAAGGACTTCGTCAACAAGCACACCAAGTTTGCCCTGGGTGTGGATGACATAGGTTATGGCCTGCGTCCGGATCATCCGCTGGAGAAAAAAGCCAAGAACCCAGGTAACGGTAAGTTCAGCGATATCAGCTTCGATGAGTACGCCAAGTTTGTCAGCCGCTACACTCTGGAATACGCCAGCGAGATGAGCGGCGTGGAGAAAGAGCGCCTGCTGGAGCTGGCCAAGGCCTATGCCGATCCCAAGGTCAAGGTAATGAGCCTGTGGACCATGGGTATCAACCAACACGTGCGTGGAGTTTGGGCCAACAACATGCTCTATAACCTGCACCTGTTGACCGGCAAGATTGCCACTCCGGGTAACAGCCCCTTCTCTCTCACAGGCCAGCCCTCTGCCTGTGGTACCGCCCGTGAAGTCGGCACCTTTGCCCACCGTCTGCCCGCCGATATGGTGGTCAACAACGACAAGCATCGCGCCATCACAGAAAAGGCCTGGCAGCTGCCTGAAGGCACTATTCCGCCCAAGCCCGGTTTCCACGCCGTGTTGCAGAGCCGGATGCTGAAAGACGGCAAGCTCAACTGCTACTGGACCATGTGTACCAACAATATGCAGGCCGGCCCCAATATCAACGATGAAATCTATCCCGGTTTCCGTAACCCGGAAAACTTTATCGTGGTGTCAGATCCATACCCAACAGTCACCGCCATGGCGGCCGACCTGATCCTGCCTACCGCCATGTGGGTCGAGAAAGAAGGTGCCTATGGTAACGCCGAGCGCCGCACCCATATGTGGCACCAGCAGGTGAAAGCCCCCGAAGGCGCCAAGTCGGATCTGTGGCAGCTGATGGAGTTCGCCAAGCGCTTCAAGGTAGAGGAAGTCTGGCCCGCCGAGCTGATTGCCAAGAAACCTGAATACGCCGGCAAGAACCTCTATGAAGTGCTGTTCGCCAACGGCGTGATCAACAAGTTCCCCGCCAGCGACTGTCAGGCCGAACTCAACGATGAATCTGAACACTTCGGCTTCTATGTGCAGAAGGGGATCTTCGAAGAATACGCCGCCTTCGGTCGCGGCCATGGTCACGATCTGGCTCAGTTCGACCGCTACCACGAAACCCGCGGTCTGCGTTGGCCGGTAGTGGATGGCAAGGAAACCCTGCGCCGCTTCGTTGAAGGTTCTGACCCTTACGTTAAACCGGGTTCAGGCTATCAGTTCTACGGTAAGCCAGATGGCAAGGCGGTGATCTTCGCCCTGCCCTACGAACCGGCCGCCGAAGAGCCCAACAGTGAATACGATCTGTGGATGAGCACAGGCCGGGTGCTGGAGCACTGGCACACAGGTTCAATGACCGCCAGGGTACCCGAGTTGTACCGCGCCTATCCGGATGCGCAGATCTTCATGCACCCTGATGATGCCAAGAGCCGTGGTCTCAAGCGTGGTGATGAAGTCATCGTCGCCTCGCCTCGCGGCGAAGTGAAGACCCGGGTTGAAACCAAGGGCCGTAACAAGCCACCCAAAGGCGTGGTGTTCATGCCCTTCTTCGATGCCCGTCAATTGGTCAACAAGCTGGTACTGGACGCCACCGACCCTCTGTCCAAAGAGACAGACTTCAAGAAGTGTCCGGTCAAAGTGATGAAGGCCTGAGGCAGCAGTAATGGGTGACAAACGCAATAGTGTCAATAACATCAATCGTCGCCAGTTTCTGGCGACCACGGCCAAAGCCGGCTGTGTGATGGGGTTGGCCGGGCTGGGGATATCAGCGCTGGCCAAGTCCCAGTCGCTGGCGCCCCAGGCGATACGTCCCCCGGGCGCCCTAGCCGAAGACGCCTTTCTCTCGGCCTGCGTTCGCTGTGGCCTCTGTGTCGAGGCCTGTCCCTATGACACCCTGAAACTGGCGCGTTGGTTTGAAGGGGCAGCCACAGGCACGCCCTTCTTCAGCGCCCGCAGTATCCCCTGCGAGATGTGCGAGGACATACCCTGTACCCGCGCCTGTCCCAGTGGGGCACTGGATACCGGCCTCGAGAAAATCGAGGATGCCAGAATGGGCACAGCCGTACTGATCGATGAGAAAAACTGCCTTAACTTCAAAGGCCTGAGATGTGATGTCTGCTACCGTGTCTGCCCGCTCATCGATGAGGCCATCACCCTTGAGCGTGCCCGCAATGAGCGCAGTGGCCACCACGCCATGTTTATTCCTACCGTGCATGCCGATATCTGTACCGGCTGCGGCAAGTGTGAACATGCCTGCGTTTTGGAAGAACCGGCGATCAAGGTGCTGCCGCAGAAACTCGCCAGCGGCAAGACCGCCGAGCACGACACTTACATAGACACGGAAAAGACCACCCTGGAGATGCTCAATCAAGGGCTGCCCGGACTGGGTAACGGAGGGGCAATATGAGTCGGAGAAAACATCAAAGCTCAGACACCTTTGCCGCCGATGCCATCGCCACCCTGGGTTGGTGGACGGCACACAGGTTCCTGCTACTCAGACGCTTGTCACAACTGAGCGTTTTGCTGTTGTTTGCCATAGGGCCATTGTTTGGCCTCTGGCTACTGAAAGGCAACCTGTCGGCCAGCCTGCTACTGGACACAGTGCCGCTGGCCGATCCGCTGGTGACGCTGCAGAGCCTGGCCAGTGGCCATCTGCCGGAGCTGAGCCTGCTGCTCGGCGCCGCCATTGTCGCCCTGGGTTATGGCCTGCTGGGTGGACGGGTGTTCTGCAGCTGGGTCTGCCCGGTCAATATGGTGACAGATACGGCTGCCTGGCTCAGACGCAAGTTGGGCCTGCCCAGATTGCCCGAGCTGCCAAGGTCGCTGCGCTACTATCTGCTGGTATTGGTGTTGCTCTTGCCCCCACTGACCGGCCTGTTGGCCTGGGAGTGGCTCAACCCGGTTCCCGTGGCCTACCGAGCCTTGTTGTTCGGTGGTTTCAGTGGCCTGTGGCTGCTGCTGGCGATACTGCTACTGGATCTGTTCGTCAGCGAGCGCGCCTGGTGCAGCCACCTGTGCCCAAGTGGTGCCCTCTACAGTCTGCTGGGCAAGCTGCGACTGGTCAATATCGAGGCGGTAAGAGCCAACGACTGCAACAACTGTATGGACTGTTTTACCGTGTGTCCCGAACGGCAGGTGCTCAAACCCGCCCTCAAGGGAAGCAACCCTACGATAACCAGTACCGATTGCACCCTCTGCGGCCGCTGTATCGATGTCTGTGCCAAGAAGGTCTTTGAGTTTGATACGCCATTAACCCGGCTCTCGCCCAAGGGTGAAGCCAAAGACAAATCCAACAAAATAGATTGCAACCGAATTGCCACCAAGGCGGAGAACAAGCAATGAAAAAAACACTCAGCGCAGCCGCGATGCTGCTGGCACTCAGCGCCTGCTCAGGACAGCAGGCAGAAACGGCTCAGCCGGTTAACGTCAGTTCTCTTGGCGGTGGCGATGCAGAGATTAGCTCTGTACGCCCGGCCGATGCCATGCCTTCCTATCCAATGCGTGGCAATGCCATAGAGCGCAACTACGCCGAGCAGCCGCCGCTCATTCCTCACAAGGCCGACTACCCCATCAGCCTGAAGAAAAACAGCTGCATGAACTGCCATGACTGGAGCAAGGCCAAGCGCATGAAGGCAACGCCTGTGGCCAAGTCCCATGTTATCGACGACAAGGGCACCCTCAATGGACAGAACTATTTCTGTACCCAGTGCCATGTGCCTCAGGCCGATAACAAGCAGCCGCTGGTGGAAAATAACTTCAGCACTGGCGCTGCCAACTGATAGCGAAAAAAACCGGGTCGCTGCTTCCTGGAGGCGCCCCGGTTTCAAGGTACAGCCCCAAAGGGATTGGGGCTTGCCTGCCCTTCCCAGCCCTTCACTTTGATGCCTCAATTTTTTTGAAAGATGGCAATCCGCCGCTCATCGACAAAACATAAGCTCAAAGCAAACGTCTCACAGAGCCAGTCCAATGTTGCGCGATGGAAAAAACTGCAATGGGTAGGATCCCGGGTATAGTGCCAGTCATAAAACTGGGCTTCACTCTGCCAGCGGTCTGTCATTATGCCTAAATAGCCCCCAGGAACCAGACGTGCCAGCAGCGCGCTTATCTCGGCGGCAGGCCTGTGCAAGTGCTCGAAACACTCGCTGGAGAGAATAAAGTCATACTGCGCCTGCAATGGATTGGGGAAAAACAGCGGGTCGAAATCGTCACACGCTATCCCTTCCCTGGCAAGGAGTTTTGATAGTGTCGGCCCAGGGCCACAGCCAAAGTCCAGTCCCTGCATACCCGGGCGCAGAAAGGTCATCGCCGGCGTCAACAGGCGCTGCAAAAAGCCCACATAGCCGGGGTCGTCAATGCTGTTCTCGTGGGTATCGTAAAACTGCTGCTCCTCATTCAAGGGCAGAAAATGCGCAGGGTCGAGAAAGATGAGCCGACACTCTGGGCAGAGAAAATAACGTCTGGCAACCCTGGCGGGAACTGTCTGTTTAGGTTGGGTGTTGGCACACAAGGGGCATGGATTCATCTAT
The DNA here is from genome assembly GCF_012030025.1 of Shewanella sp. Iso12. Lineage (NCBI taxonomy): Bacteria > Pseudomonadati > Pseudomonadota > Gammaproteobacteria > Alteromonadales > Shewanellaceae > Shewanella > Shewanella sp. Iso12. Next base: position 163,011 of record NZ_JAAUHW010000008.1, on the reverse strand, counting down.
GACTCGGTTCACTTTAACGGCTTTGGTTTAACGACTTTGGTTTAACGGCTTTGGTTTTACAGCCTTGGCCTAAAGACTTTAACTCAGAGCTTTAACTCGGGGCCTGGCTCAATACTTTGACTCGGCGGTTGGCTATCATGCTGAAGCCTTCTCGCTTGTCCGCATCAGCCGACGCCAAAAACTGCGCCTACTCTAACAAACCCCAACCCCGGCTCCTAGAGCTTAATCGGCAAGACGCAACAACCACTGTTCCCAAGATTCAGGCAAAAGTCGTAGAGTTTCACCCCACAGCTGCCGCGGGCTTTCGTCCTGGCGACTTTTCGGCATGCCATAAAATCATCCCTGATGGCGCCACTCTGGCATCCCTGCCAGAGTGGGCCTCAAATCCATCAGGACCTGGATTCAGGTGTCGTAGGCTAAATCACCGTCAATACAACTTCGCAGTTTAAGATGTACACCTTTATCCAGGTACAGGCGGAACTGTGACCGTCGAAAACAGGGATGTTTTCGTCGAGCGCCCAGGAATGGGTTTACAGCGTGTCACAGGATCGCCTGTGTGAGAGGCCGTTCTCGGACGTCCTGTCCTTCACGGCATTCAGGCTTCCTGCCTATCCGCACCGCAGGTGATTGGCTGCCGCTTAGTTGGCAGTTAGATACAATTTGGGGCTGAAAGCTATGATAGCCGCTGTGCCTGCGGCAGAAAGTTAAGGTGTAAATGCCTCCATGCACAACGGCCACCTTGGCTCACACTCATAGACTTGTTGCTTAGTAACATTCGCCTTGCTCGACCTTCTAACCCCGGCATCCATGCCTCGCTACACTATTATCATCAACGTCCTGCGACTACTCCAAAGCATATTCCTTGGTATTTGCAATGGCCTATTGTTAGGGTTAGGGGTTAGGCACAATTGAACTTGTGTAAAGCTCACCCCCAAGTAATGGGGATTAGCCAACCCCAGTACCACTACTCATTGGGTAACAACGGCATCATCTGTGCGCCATAACGGCTCCCAGCTACTGCTGTGATGGGAAACGCCTCTTCAATGGCCGCCAACTCCTCTCGGCCAAGAGTCAAAGTGCAAGCCTGAATATTATCCTCAAGATAACGCCGCCGTTTGGTGCCAAACAGAGGGATCAGATGCTCATTGCGGCTGAGCAGCCATGCCAGCGCCAGCTGTGACGAACTGCAACCTCGGCTTTCAGCCAGTGCCTTGATGGCATCCACCAGCGCCAGATTACGTTCAAAGTTCTCCCCCTGAAATCTGGGATGAGAGCGCCTGAAATCATCGGCAGCAAAGTCGTCTATGCTGCGAATAGCACCGCTGAGAAAACCTCTCCCCAGAGGGCTGTAGGCAACAAAACCTATTCCCAGCTCTTGGCAAAGCGGCAATACCTTGCTTTCAGGATCCCGGCTCCAGAGAGAATATTCGCTCTGCACCGCTGTAATGGGATGCACCTTGTGGGCGCGGCGCAGCCTGTCGCTGTCCACTTCACTCAAACCCAGATAGCGCACCTTGCCCTGCTGCACCAACTCGGCCATGGCACCGACAGTTTCCTCTATCGGTACCTCGGGATCCATTCTGTGCTGGTAATAGAGATCGATATAATCTGTCCCCAAACGCTTGAGGCTGGCTTCCACAGAGCGGCGGACATACTCGGGGCGACCGTTGACGCCGCGCTTGTGCACATCTGCTTCATCCCTGACTATGCCAAATTTACTGGCAAGAAAGATCTGCTGCCTACGGCCTTTGAGCGCTTGTGCCAACAGTTCTTCATTGCGAAAAGGTCCGTAAACATCGGCGGTATCCCAAAAGTTGACGCCGCGCTCCAGCGCCAGATCCAGCGTTGCCAAGGACTCTGCATCACTGGCCGGACCGTAAAACTCACTCATGCCCATGCATCCCAGCGCCAGCGCCGATACTTCCGGTCCCTTGCTACCCAGTTTTCGTGTTTTCATCTGTTACCTCCATTGAACTGCCAACAGCATCTTTGTTTTTACCTTTGGGATAAATAACGCTATAACAGCCAGTGTATTCCAAAATCACGAACAATCATGGATAGACTGCAAACCCTGAATATCTTTCGCCGGGTCGCCGAGACGCGAAGTTTCACCAAGGCCGCCATTTTACTCAATCTACCACGCTCGACCGTAACCCAGGCGGTGCAGCGGTTGGAGCAGCAACTCAAGGTACAGTTGCTGGTACGCACCACACGACAGGTCAGGTTGACCGAGCAGGGCGAACAGGTGTTGGATAAGGCCTCGGCGCTGCTGGCAGACTGGGACGATCTTCAGGGCCTATTTGCCAAAGAAAGCTGCCCGGCGGGGCTGCTTAGGATCAACATGCCCGCCAGACTCGCCCGATTGCTTATCTTGCCGGCATTACCGGAATTTCATCAATGTTATCCGGACATAGAGCTGGAGCTTGGCGTTTCGGATCCGCGCATCGATATCATAGGTGAAGGGGTCGATCTGGCACTGCGGGCCGGCACACTGGAGGACAGCAACCTTATTGCCAGAAGTTTGGGATGCTTTGAGATAGTCACGCTGGCAAGCCCGGATTATCTGGCGCGCTTCGGAGTTCCGCAAACGCCTTCGCAACTCAGTAACCACAAGATGGTGGGCTATCTGTTACCCGCAAGTGGTCGTATCGAGCCGCTGGAGTTCAGGCAAGAGGGGAAATACCATCAATACACCTTGCCCCAAAGCATAAGAACCAATGGTACAGATGCCTATATTGCCGCCGGATTGGCAGGCTTTGGTCTTATCCAGGTACCCACTTATGGTATAGCGCCACATTTGCAAAGTGGCGCTCTGGTGCCAGTGTTACAGCAGTATCCGCCGCAAGCCATGCCACTGTCGCTTATCTATCCACGCAAACGCCACCCCAGCCACAGACTGAAGCTGTTTATCGACTGGCTGGTGCAACGCTTCGGCGACAAGTTACCACATGAGGCCGACTCGGTACCGCTAACCTGGGACAACTGACTTGCCTCAGTTCAGCTAAACCGCACTCAGACTCAAGTAACGAGCGGCTTGCCGGGCAACAGGCTATTTCCCGGGGGCTTTTCCCGCTTCCAGCAAAGGCAAGCCGGCCTCAGTTGGAATATAGATGCGCTCGCCCTTGCCTTCCTGCAGCCCCTTGATCCACACGTAACGCAGATAGGCTTCATTGCCCTTGAGTGACTCGCCGATAATCTTGTTGGCTTCGGCAGCCGCCTTGGCACGCTCGATATCGGCCTGCCCTTCGGCCTTGGCTCTGGCGATCATTGCCCGTCCTTCCGCTTCAGCCAGGGTGACTTTGGCCTTGGCCTGCATCAGGGCCGCCTGTTCCCGAGCCTTGGCTTCCTCAATCAGGATCTGCTTGCTCCACTCTGCTTCCTTCAAAGCGGCGATGCCGTCCAGCTCCAGCTTATAGACCTTGTATTTAGGCCAGGCCCAAAAGGCCAGTAAGATCAGCAGTATGGCAACGGCTGTCATCAGAGCCAGGCTGCCGAGGGCTACGGCTTGTTTGTTTTGGTACATGGGCGCTCCTGCCACTTGAGATTATGCGGCATTTTAAAACATGGAGCGCTGTGGCACCACTTGGCTTTTCCCAATAAAAAACCGCACCCAAAGGCGCGGTTTTTGCCTGAAGCAGCTGGGCTATTCGGCGGCCAAACGCTCCAGCACATACGTCAGCACACCGCCGGCACGGTAGTAGGCAACCTCCATGCCGGTATCCAGGCGGCTGAGCAGCGCTATGGTTTTGGACTCTCCATTGGGATAATGGATCTGCGCCTGCAGCTTCTGGTTTGGCTTAAGCTCGCCATCCAAGCCGAGAATATCCACTGTCTCATCACCAGTCAGGCCCAGAGTCTGACGGGTTTCCCCGGGCAGAAACTGCAATGGCAGCACGCCCATACCCACCAAGTTGGAGCGGTGAATACGCTCAAAGCTCTCCACTATGACCGCCTTGACCCCGAGCAGCAGCGTACCCTTGGCGGCCCAGTCACGGCTGGAACCTGTACCATATTCTTTACCGGCAATAACCACACTCGCCTGCTTTCTGGCGCGATAGGCCATGGCAGCGTCATAGATAAAGCGCACCTCAGATTCGCCCTGCATCCGGGTAACACCACCTTCATGCCCGGGCACCATCTCATTGCGGATACGGATATTACCGAAGGTACCGCGCATCATCACCTCGTGATTCCCGCGGCGTGAACCGTAGGAGTTGAAGTCCTTGTCGGCTACACCATGACCGCGCAGATAATCGGCTGCCGGACTGTTTTTGGGGATCACCCCGGCCGGGGAGATATGATCTGTGGTGACAGAGTCTCCCAATAGCGCCAGAATCGCGGCCCCCTTAATGTCGTCCGCATTACCGCCGTATTCGGCTTCGAAGAAGGGCGGTAACTGAATATAGGTGGAGGCGGGATCGAAGGCATAGGTTTTGCCCGAGCCCGAGTCGATGGCGCGCCAGGCATCATCGCCATGAAACACATCGGCATACTGCTGCTGGAACAGGCTGCGACTCACCTTGCCCATTACGGCGGCTATCTCGGCGTTGCTGGGCCAAATGTCCTTGAGGAAAACCGCTTTACCATCGCGGCCTTGGCCTATGGGATCGCGACTGAGATCGATACGGCTGGTTCCCGCCAACGCATAGGCGACCACCAGAGGAGGCGAGCAAAGCCAGTTGGACTCCACCAAGGGGTGGATCCGCCCTTCGAAGTTACGGTTACCGGAAAGCACTGAACCCACATGGATCTTCTGTTCGCTGACCGCCTTGGTGACCGCCTCCGGCAAGGGACCAGAGTTACCTATACAGGTGGTGCAACCATACCCCACCAGGTTAAAGCCCAGGCTATCGAGTGCCGTTTGCAGTCCGGCCTGTTGCAGATACTGGGTCACCACCTTGGAGCCTGGGGCCAACGAAGTCTTGACCCAGGGCTTGCGCTCCAACCCCAGCTCCACCGCCTTTTGTGCCAGCAACCCGGCGGCCAGCATCACCGCCGGGTTGGAAGTATTGGTACAACTGGTAATGGCGGCAATCACCAAATCGCCATGGTGCATGGCAAGCTCGCTGCCTTCGAGTACAAACGCCTGCTCAAGCTCGCTGCGCCCCGAGAGACGAATGGCATCTTCGGCCGCCTGCTTGAGCTGACTGACGGCGACTCTGTCCTGGGGCCGCTTGGGCCCGGCCAGGCTGGGTTCAACACTGGCAAGATCCAGGCTCAGGGTATCGGCAAACTCGGGGGCGCTATCGCCAGTCTCTCGCCACAGCCCTTGCGCCTTGGTGTAAGCCTCCACTAAGGCAACCGTCTGTTCATCTCGGCCACTGAGGCGCAGATACTCCAGTGTCTGCGCATCCACCGGGAAGAAGCCACAGGTCGCACCATATTCCGGTGCCATATTGGCAATGGTGGCTCGGTCGGCCAGCGGCAACTGATCCAAGCCATCACCATAGAATTCGACAAATTTACCCACTACCCCCTGGCGGCGCAGCATCTCCACGACTCTGAGCACCAGGTCGGTGGCTGTAATGCCCTCACTGAGCTGCCCCTTGAGCTCGAACCCCACCACATCCGGGATCTGCATTGAGATGGGTTGCCCCAACATGGCCGCTTCGGCTTCGATACCCCCGACACCCCAGCCAAGTACCCCCAAGGCGTTGATCATAGTGGTGTGGCTGTCAGTGCCCACCAGTGTATCTGGATAGACCCAAGTGGCTCCTTCTTCGCCAAGCCCCTGCCAGACACCTTTGGCCAGATACTCGAGGTTTACCTGATGGCAAATGCCGGTACCCGGTGGCACCACGGAGAAGTTATCGAAGGCGCCCTGGCCCCACTTAAGAAATTGATAACGCTCGAAGTTGCGCTGCATCTCAATCGCCACATTGTCCCGATAGGCATCCGGATTGGCGAACTTGTCGATGCTGACCGAGTGGTCAATCACCAGATCCACCTTGGAGAGAGGATTGATCTTTTGCGGATCGCGCCCTTTGGCCACCAGCGCCGCCCGCATGGCGGCCAGGTCGACTATCGCCGGGACGCCGGTAAAGTCCTGCATTAATACCCGCGCCGGATGATAGGCGATCTCCTGCTGGCTGCCGCGGCCGCGCCCCTTGGCAAGCGCCTGCAGATCGTCGATATCACAATGGTCGGTATCCAGATGCCGCAGAATGTTTTCCAGTAGCACCTTGCAACTCTTGGGTAATGCGGCAACCTCGGCAATTTCCGCCAAGGGCCCTTCATTGAGGCTGTAGTATTGGAATGAGGTGTTTTTGACGGTCAAGGTACGTTGCGCCTTGGCTTGATATTTGACTTTGGACATCACTTCTCTCCCTACGTTGAGGTACGCCATTCCGTGCAGAAGCTGGCTCACCGAGCGAGAATGAAAAGGTATGGAGGCAAGTAGGACAATGGAAAGTTCATCGGGATAAATCGACATTGGCCTGCACCGTACAAGCACCTTTTCAACACGCCTCAGGGAAGCTTGTTGGAAAATCCACCTTCTATCGGGAATGGTATTAATCCTTGTCGTTCCAACGACCAGCTTAAAGTATGCTCAAATAAGGTACAAGGGCACCTGAGGCTGTCGAAGGATTTTTAAGTGTAATCTCAGTCACTTTGCGTTAGCTTAGGAGCAGGCACAAGCTGGGAGCGATACAGATGAAGAAACACAAGAATGAAGCGGCTCTGTTGAAACTGGCGTTGGAGATAGGTTTGGGATACTCGCTCAAGCGTGGCTTTGCCCCGCTTGGGGACAAGGTGCCGGAGAAAGAGAAAGTCGAGTGCGTCTATCGCCTCTTGGTGCAGGATAAACTGATAGGGCCATTGCCATCGGACAAGGAAGATGGCCCCAATATGAAACATAGGTTGGTAATGTGGATCAGCGGCAAGTTGCCCAAGGAGCATCCACTGCTGCAGTAGCCGCAATACTCAGGACTGCGGCGGTTCGATTCGGTTACGGCCATTGAGCTTGGCCTGATACAGGCGCTCATCGGCCTGACGATACACCTGGCGCAGCTCAGGTTTTGGCCTGGAGCTCGGCTCTGGTGACAAGGCTATGCCAATACTGACGCTTAGGCCCTGCGCTGTGGCCAAGTCCAGGGGCAGAGACTCAGCCGCCGCTCTGACAGACTCCGCCAGCCTCTGCGCCTCGGCCATGTCCGCCACCGGCAGCAAGAGACAAAACTCTTCACCGCCGACGCGAAAAACATGCTCAGGGGACGGCACAAACTCCTGCAGTAGCCGCGCCAACTGCTGCAACACCCTGTCGCCGGCATCGTGGCCCAAATTGTCGTTAATCTGCTTGAAATGATCGACATCCACCAGCAAGAGTGCCAAACGCCCTGTTATCTGTTGCTGCAGTAGATTGAATACCGGTTCAAGATGCAAACGGTTGTAGACAGAGGTCAGTGGATCCAGCGCCGCCATCAGTTGCAAACGTTCAACCATTTCGGCCCGCTTGCTCTCAAACACATGACTCATGATCCACAAAGTAGACAGACACAGACCCACATTGATGAATAGGGAAAAATGCAGCTCCGACTCCAGCATAACCAGCCGCAGCAGCAATAGACTCATACCACCAAAGATAAATACCGCGTTGAAACCCACGCCCCAACGTTTACCCAGCAGCAGATAAGAAAGCAGCGGAAAGATAAATAACCAGCTATAGAGAATTGAGCTCAAGCGCGCCTGCCAAATTCCCAGCAGCACGATGAAAAAGAGCAAAGATAGAAAGCATAACGACCACTCTTTCAGCCTGGAGGTTGTGGGCAAACGGTAGAGCAACAACAGACAGAAACCGGCCATGGCCAGTTCCATCAAAGACAGTAATGGCAACCCCATATACCAGTTAAAGCCACTGAACAGTACCCCGAGGCAAAAAATAGTCCATGCGCTGACTTTGAGCGCAACCCGACGGTACTCGGATTCGTCCGTCCATATCTGGCTGAGATCCACAAGCTTCCCCTTGAATTAATCAGGCAAATACTAACCCAAAGGGCCAACAGGGCAAAACAAAGGAAGGGGTATTGGCGGGATAAAAGAAACCCGGCACGGGCCGGGTAACTTTAGACTGCTTTGGCTTTTTTGTGGAACATCAGCTTCCAAAAACTCTGGGACTTGGCTTTGGCAGGCTTGGCCTTGTGTTCCTGAGTTTCAGTGGCGGTTTGCCACAGAGAGCTGACCCACAAACCTTGATAGGCTTTCATCGATTTTTCCTCTTTACTTGGGACGCTGATCAAATTAACGCCGCCATGACTATTAGTAAAATGAATTAATTCCATAGCGAGAATTCCAAATAAGCATGAACGTACCTATCAAGACCTTACACTGCTTTCTGACCCTGGTGGAAACCGGCAACTTTACCCGCGCCGCCGAGCAGTTGTACCTGACTCAGCCGACATTGAGCAAGATGATCCAACGTCTGGAGGAATCCCTGGATCAACAGCTCTTGATCCGCAGCAATCAGAAGGTAGAGCTCACTCAGGCCGGAGAGATATTCCATGCCAGCGCCTGCCAGATAATAGGTCAATGGCACAGAATGGAGCAGGACTTGAGTAACTTGAGTGGCCTCAAATCCGGCCACCTGCGCCTCGGGGTCTGCCCTATGATGAGCAGTCTGACCATAGATCTGTTGACCGAGTTTCGCCGCACCTATCCGGCGGTCGAGTTGCAGATGCATGAATACGGTGGTTTTGGTTGCGAGCAGGCACTGCTGGCCGACACTCTGGACATCGCCTTCACGGCGCTGCCGGCCACCCATGGAGAGCAGCTATCTTCATCGCCGCTGCAGGGTTATCCACTGAAGGTCTGCCTGCCGGTAGGTCACCCACTGATCAGCAAGCAGGCGATAGAATGGCGGGATCTGGCCGAGTATCCTTTCATTCTCTACAACGAGGACTTTTCACTGGCAAAATTATTGACCCGCCTGAGCCGCGAAGCCGGGGTCACGTTGAATATCGCTTTTCGCAGTGGTCAATGGGACTTTCTCGGCGCAATGGTACAGGCCGGAATGGGGCTGGCGCTGCTGCCGGAGCCCATCTGCGACAAGCTCGGCGAGCAAACCCTCAGCTATCGGCCCATGGCGAGTGAAATCACCTGGCAGCTAGGGCTGATTTGGCGTAACAACCTACCCTTGACCCCGGCCGCCGAGGCCTTGGTTGCCCTCAGCCAAAAGGGCTTGTGAGCAGGCAAGCTATCAGCTTGTCTGTTCCTCATCGGTTGGGATCACCAGCACATTGCTGCGCACGCGCCGCAAGATCTGCTCGGCGGTATTGCCTATCACCCGCCCCATCAAGCCCTGGCGCTGACGAGCACCTATCACCAGATAGTCGCTCTTGAGCCTGCAGGACAACTGATACAGACAAAGATCCGGATCGCCGGCAATGATATGGATCTGCTCTTTGGGAAGCCCGGTCTGGTCCAGCATGGCCTGATGCTTACGCCAGGCCGACTTGACCATTTCATGCAGGTTGAGCACCTCAAGATCGCGGATCACCTTGGGTACCCGGATGATATGCGCCAGATGCAACTTGGCACCGCTGGCCTCGGCCAACTGGCGGCCATGTTGCAACACCAGTTGGTTGAGGCGCTGTTTTTGCTGGCTTCTGGCATCGAGATCCACCGCCATCAGAATACTTGACGCCTTCTTGATCGGATTGTCGCTGAGCAGCATCAAGGGCACCTTGGTACTGCGAATAAGATGCCAGTCGGTCGGCAGAAAGTGCTCGCTCTGGTGAACTGTCTTGACCACCATATCAAAACCATAGCGGCCGGCATGGTTGCTGACATGCTCGTAGAGATACTTGCTCCAGATGATATGCAGCGGTACATCTTCGGCATCCAACTCCTTGAGATGAGCCGACACCTCGGCTTGCTTCTCCTTCATCAGCCGCTGCTGGGCGGCCCCGGCAAGCCGTGGGCTATAATAATCATCACCGGAAAAATATTCGTAGCAATAAGCAAATACCTGTGGTTGCTTACCTAGTAGTTCCGCTACTTCCAGTCCCTTGGCAATCGCATCAGTGTTAGCCTCTTCATGTTGTTCGATGATAAAAAGCTTACCCATTTGTTTTCTCCGGATTTTTCTGGTAATCGGCTATTTTTTAGACTCTAATCTGATGCAGAATAAACCATACTGATCCCGATCAACAATTGCACCTATGGGGGATACTCAATGTCGATAGATAGCCTGTTGATCGCCTTGTTCCTGATCTTGCTGTTCTCCCGGGTGCTGGGAGAGTGCTGTAACCGTATTGGTTGGCCGCCGGTGGTGGGGGAAATAGGTGCAGGCTTGTTGCTTGGCCCTTCAGTGCTGGGCTGGCTCGAACCGACCCAGGTACTGGCTAATATCGCCGAACTCGGGGTGATACTGTTGCTGTTTTCCATCGGCGCCGAAACCTCGATAAAACGTCTCTACAGCGCCGGGCGCCAGGTGGCAGCGGTGGCCATTATCGGCATAGTGGTGCCGCTGCTGCTCACCGGCCTGGCCGCCTTTTACTGGCTGGAGCTGTCGCTGTTTGCCGCCCTCTTCTACGGCTGTACCCTAACAGCTACCAGCATAGGCATCTCCCTCAGGGTGCTAAGCGACAGTGGCCAGCAACAATCCAGTGCCGGTCATTTGATTCTGGGAGCGGCGGTATTCGACGATATTGCCGGGGTAATACTGCTCAGTTTGCTGTTCAACTTTGCCAGCGAAGGCCAGTTGGCACCGCTGGCAATTATCAAACTCTGTGGCTTACTGCTGCTGTTTCTGCTGCTGGCGCCGCCTCTTGGCAGAATGCTGGTCTATCTGCTGCGGGTATTCAGCTACCAGTCCCAGACACCCGGCTATGAAGCCGTGGTTATGCTGACACTGATCTGCCTGTTTGCCTGGCTGGCACACCTTTTCGGCGCTCCGGCACTGCTCGGCGGTTTTGCCGCCGGTTTGGCGCTATCAAGGCAGTTTATCTGGCCCTGGCAGAAGTATCTGCAAAACCCCTTTCCCTTTACCCACAAGCTGGAAAAATCGATGCAACCACTGACCGATGTGTTCGCGCCTGTGTTCTTTGTCTATGTGGGGATCAGCCTCGACTTGAGCCAGTTGAACCTCAGCCCCTACAGCCTGTTACTCTTGCTGGCGATGATACTGCTGGCATTTATCGGCAAGCTGGCCGCCGGTTTGGTGGTTAGCGGCACTTGGCGGCAAAAGCTGATAGTCGGCAGTGCCATGGTGCCCAGAGGTGAAGTAGGTTTGGTCTTTGCAGAAGTGGGGCGGCAGTTGGATATCATTCCGGCCAAGGTATTTACCGAATTGGTGTTGGTAATAGCCATCACCACCCTGCTCGGCCCCTTGCTGCTCAGACGCCTGTTGCCCAAGGAGGGCGAAGCATAAAAAGCCGCGCCATATGAGGCGCGGCATTTTCAGCTATCAGATAACTTCAGCTTACCGGCTCAGTTAGTTGCCTTTCAGCTCTGTTTCGAGGAAGTCGGTCAGCGAACGGTACAGATGGGTGCGCACCTTATCGCCCCGCATCGAGTGCTTGGAGCCGGGGTAATCTATCATGCGGAACAACTTGCCTTCATCCTGCAGCGCCTTGTATACCCGGGTACTGTTCTCGAACAATACATTGTCATCGGCCATGCCGTGATACATCAGCAAGCCTGAACCATACTTGCTCACATAGGGGAAGACACTGCTGGCCTCGTAGCCCTTGGCGTTGTCATCAGGATGGCCGAGGTAGCGCTCGGTGTAGTGGGTGTCGTACAGGGCCCAGTCGGTTACAGGGGCGCCACTGATGGCCGCCTTGAAGTAGTCGGGCGCCTTGAACAGGCTCATCAGCGCCATATAGCCGCCATAGCTGTGGCCATAGATAGCGATGCTGTCGGCCTTGACCCAGGGAAGGGTGCGCAGGAAATCGACACCTGTCTTCTGATCTTCCACTTCGGCCTCACCAAGATGGCGGTAGATTACCTGCTCGAAGGCCGAGCCTCTATGCGCCGAGCCCCGGTTATCCAGTTGGAACACGGCAAAGCCCTGCTGCAACAGATATTGGGTGTAGTAATCCTGCTCACTCCAGCTATTGACCACCAACTGGGCGTGAGGCCCACCGTAAACCCGCACCACCACGGGGTATTTAGCCTGACTATCGAAATTCACCGGCTTGAACAGGCGGTATTGCAGCGCCTTGCCATCTTTGGCCTTGAGGGTGCCAAACTCCGGCAACTGCCACAGCCCAGCATAGTCATACAGAGGGTGTCCGGCCTTGACGGCGTTCTCTTCCACCCAAGCCAGATGCTCACCGCTTTGGTTGTGCAGACTCACCTGGGGAGGCTGCGACAGACTGTTGAAGTAGTCGAGGTAAACAGATTCCTTGTCGGCAAACACGGCATTGTGCATGCCGCCACGCCGGCTGATCCGTTCTATCTCACCGCCATTGAGGCTGACCCGATACAGATGGCGCTCGACCACACTGTCTTTACGACCACTGAAATAAACCCAGCCCTGCTTTTCATCTAGGTGTTCTATCTCATCGACCGCCCATTTCCCCTGAGTCAGTTGCCGTTTGACCTTGCCCTTGTTATCAAACAGGTAGATATGGTTGAAGCCATCACGCTCGGATGCCCAGATAAAGCCGGGCTGCTGCTTGAGAAAATAGAGGTCGTGGTTGAGGTTAACCCAGGCATCGCTGCGCTCGGAAACCAGAGTCACGGCGCCTTTGCCCTCGCGGCTGTCTACCTGGCGCAGATCCAACTGCTGCTGACTGCGATTCTGCCACTGGAACGACAAGTGCTTGCTGTCCGGCAGCCATTTCACCCGCGGCAGATAGATATCTTTCTCACTGCCGAGATCCATCCATTGAGTCTTCCCGGACGCCAGCGACACTACCCCCAGGGCAATCTCAACATTGGGCTTGCCGGCATAGGGATAACGCTGCTCGGTCAGCTTGATGCCATCGGCATAGATCTCATTGCGGGTCACCAGCTCTACACCCGACTCATCGATGCGGGTATAGGCGATGGCCGATTCATCCGGTGCCCACCAGTAACCTGTCATACGGTCCATCTCTTCCTGAGCCACAAACTCGGCCATGGCGTTCTTGATGGCCCCGCCACCATCCTGGGTCAGCGCCGTGAGCTTATGGTCTTTCAGCTTGAGAACATAGAGGTTTTGTTCGGCTACAAAGGAGACAAAATTGCCCTTGGGCGACAGTTTGGCATCTGTGGCAAAGGCGTCCCCAGTGGGCAGCAGAGTCACCTTGGCATCGGCCAGGCTGAAGTAGTAGAGTTTACCGGCCGCCGGGATCAGCAGTGCCTGGCTGTCGTCGGCCCAGAAGTATTCCATGATCCCCTGGCCATACACTCGCTGCCGCTCGCGGCGGGCCTTCTCTTCATCGGAAAGTTCACCGGCTTCAAGCCTGGAGGCGTCCAGCAGCAGACTGACCTGGCCTGTGGCGACATCCATCTGCCAAAGATCGTAGAAATACTGATTGTCTTTACGGCCCGCCAGGTAAGTAACCCGCTTGCCGTCGGGAGACAGTTTCAGCCCTCGGGGGCTGGCACCGGCCAGTGCCGGTGAAGAATAGAGGCGCTCAACCGTCAAAGGGGTTTTGCCCCCCTCCAGAGCGAAAGACTGGCCGGAGGCCAGTGTCAAAGGTATTGCCATAAGCGCCGAAGCCATCCAAGTTTTTTTCATTATTATTTCCGGAATTGTAGGATACAGGGGCTTTGGCATCCGGCCACAGCCCAAAAAAACAGCCCTCATTCTGCCCCAATTGACAAGGGATCGGCAAACCCGTGCAATTGGCCGCTGAAATATCGCCGGTTCTCGGTTATGATCCTGTCCCAGAAAAAGCTCAGACCTCTTTTAAGGAAACAAGATGCAGACTCTGGCCCAAACCCTCAAACAGCAGGCTGTCAGCCCAGCCTTGTCCCAATTGCTCCTCACTCTGGCCCAAAGCTCAGTCGCCATCAGTCAGGCGGTAAGACACGGTGCACTGGCCGGTGTGCTGGGCGCCACCACCCAGGAAAACGTTCAGGGTGAAACCCAAAAGAAACTGGATGTGATCACCAACGAAATGCTCAAAGATGCCCTCAAGGCCGAAAGCACAGTGCGCGCCCTGGCATCGGAAGAGGAAGATCATATTGTTGAGGTCGGTGACAGCGGTGAATTTCTGGTGTGTTTCGACCCACTGGATGGCTCTTCCAACATAGACATCAACTCGCTGGTGGGCACCATTTTTTCTGTACTGCCGGCACCCGAGGGGGAGATCAGCGAGCAGAGTTTCCTGCAAAAAGGCAGCGAGCAACTGGCGGCGGCCTATGTGCTCTACGGCCCATCGACCATGCTGGCCCTGACCATAGGCCAAGGGGTACAACTCTTTACCCTGAACCCGGACAGCGGCGAGTATCTGTTGACCAATGAAGCAGTGAACATTCCCAAAGACACCGCCGAGTTCGCCATCAATATGTCCAACCAGAGATTCTGGGAAGCGCCGATGCAGACCTATATTGCCGATCTGCTGCTCGGCAAAATAGGCCCGAGAGAGAAGTCGTTCAACATGCGCTGGATTGCCGCCATGGTGGGCGATGTGCACAGAGTATTGAGCCGCGGCGGCATCTTTACCTACCCAACTGACAACAAGAACCCGGATAAGCCCTACAAGCTGAGACTGATGTACGAAGCCAACCCTATGGCACTGCTGGTTGAACAGGCCGGCGGCAAGGCCAGCACAGGTTATCAGCGCATTCTCGACATCCAGCCGGAGCAAATTCACCAGCGGGTAGCTGTCATCCTGGGCTCGGCCAATGAAGTCGATGCCTGCCTCGAGTACCATCAGCAGGATTACAGCGGCGAGCCTGAACTCTAAACGCCGCTTGGGGCTGCCGTGGTCGGCAGCCTTGAATTGGCGGTATGGGCCAGGGCCTAAGACAGATAGCCTTAGATGAACTGTTGGCAATTAGTCTTAAGACCGCGGCCTTTCATTGGCAAGCCGTCAAATCGCGCTATAATACGCGCCACACTGAACTTCAGGCCGGACCTGAAATAGATTTATACACAGTCTAAGGATACTTCCATGAGCTTAAATGCAGTGCCTGCGGGCAAATCCCTGCCAGATGACATCTACGTGATCATCGAAATCCCACAAAACCACGACCCTATCAAGTATGAAGTGGACAAGGACACAGGTGCCTTGTTTGTGGATCGCATGATGACTGCGCCTATGTTCTATCCTTGCAACTACGGCTATGTGAACCAAACTCTGAGCCTGGATGGTGATCCGGTAGACGTGCTGGTTCCTACTCAGTACCCACTGCAGCCAGGCAGCGTTATCCGTTGTCGTCCAGTTGGCGTACTGAAAATGACCGACGAGTCGGGTGAAGATGCCAAGATTGTTGCCGTACCACACGAGAAGATCTCCAAGGAATACGGTCATATCCAGGATGTGAACGATCTGCCTGAGCTGCTGAAAGCCCAGATCAAACAGTTCTTCGAACACTATAAGGATCTGGAATCCGGCAAATGGGTTAAAGTTGATGGCTGGGAAAATGCCGAAGCCGCCCGCGCCGAAATCCTGTCAAGCGCCGAGCGTTACAAAGGCTAAGTGGCCCTGTAACCCGAGGATAAGCATAAAAGCCAGCCAACTGCTGGCTTTTTTATTGGCATTTCACAGCTTCAAGTGCATAGGTTTAAGTTGGTTACCAGGAAGAATACCCCGCCTATCAAGGCTCGCTGCTCCCGAGTCATCAGCCCTATTCCATCCAGCTTTGGTCCAATTGATAGCCATTAGTTAAAACCGTCTCTCAGGGCCAAACTTCCAGACTACAGGCAATGAGTTTCAAACAGGATAAATAGACAAAAGCCATATACAGTACGGCATGTAAACCTAAAGTCATACAAATGAGAAGTTACCAGCAAACGAAACAATAATAATTACCCAAAAAACAACCTCTGCTATAAAATCGCCAAGCTTTTGACAAAAGTACTTAATTTGACGCCGTTAGTTAACCTTTCCAAGAGACACTATGAATAAGTTGCTGCTGTCTGCACCTCTGCTAAGCGCGTTGGCTTTGACGGCATTTCATTGCCGAGGTGATGTAGAACATTTCCACCAGATATCCTTCCATCAGGATGCGACTCAACTGCAGATACAGTGCTCAGTGCAACAACCCCAGCCGAGATTGATAGTGAGGGTGCCTCAGTCTTATGCCTATAGTCAGGATCCCAGTGTCTTGGTGTTAAGAACCGCCGATGGTGAGATCCTGCAGCTGGCCAGCGTGAGCTCGTTGACGACACTCACCACCCAGGCCCGCGCCGATGAAGATCTCTGGGCCGAACTGACCTCGCTTCACAGTGAGCCAATTTCGCTTGAAGTTATCTCGTTTCGCTCCGGTGGCTCTTTCTCATCGGCTATCCAGATGAGCGATTTCCAAACCAGTCTGGCACAGCTCAAATCCAGCTGTCAGCCATAAAAGAAATCCGGCCAGTGGCCGGATTCTTTATCAGGCGTTAACCGCCTCTGTCTGATGTACCTTCTCTGTTTGGTCCACTATGGTAAGCACTGCAGCGTCGCCCACCACATTGCAGGAAGTCAGCACCATATCTATGATTCTGTCCAGCGCCGCCACTATCGCAAAAGCTTCCACGGGTAAGCCCAGTTGATGGATCAATACACCTATCATCACCATACCGCCGCCGGGAACCCCGCCGGCGCCCACCGACAGCAGAAAGATACTGAATATCAGAGTTGGCAGCTGTTCACTGGAGATAGGCTGACCAAAGGCGTTGGCGACAAAGAAGATGGCGATAGTGATATAAATCGACACGCCGCCCATATTCATGGTGGCACCCAGAGGCACGCCAAACCCTGCCACTGCTTTGTTAACCCCGAGCTTTTCGGTCAAGGTTCGCATGGTCACCGGGATGGTGGCATTGGAGCTGGCAGTCGACAGAGAGAAAAGGATCTGCTCTTGGGTCTTGGCACGAAAACTCTTGGCACTGACCGGGGTGAACACAGCCACAGCCAGAGGATAAACAATGAAAATCCACAGCAGCAGCATGGTTAGAATAATCGCCATATAACCCAGCACACTGAGAAAGACTTTGGCTTCCAGGGTGGCACCCAGTTTGAACATCAGCGCAAACACACCAAATGGCGCCAACTGCATCACAGTCATAATGAGCTTCATCATGATCCTATTGGCGACCTGAAAGCCTCTGACAGCTGAGCTGCCGGCTTCATCCAGCGACTTGATAACTCCGCCCAGCAGCAGCGCCATAAAGATCACCTGCAACATGTTGCCCGACATAAAGGCATCGACAGGATTGCTTGGCACTATGCCGACAATCAGGCTCATCAAATTGGGCAGTTCAGTCGCGGTAATGGCCACATCCGTGCCACCACTCATATCAACCCCGACACCGGGCTGCAGCAATAGTGACACACACACCGCCGCCAGGATGGCGACCAGAGTATTGATGATATAGAAGCTGAAAGTCTTGCCGCCCAAGCGGCCGAAGCTCTTGAGATCCTGCAATTCGCAGACACCACAGACTATGCTGACAAACACCAGCGGCATCACCAGCATCATGATCATATTGACAAACATGGTGCCTGCCGCGGTGGCTACCTCGACCAAGGTACCGGAAAAGAAGCCGATATGGCCCAGCCCATATTGCACCAGTGAGCCCAACAACAGGCCGCTGAACAGACCCATAAAGATCCGTCCGGAAAGAGATTTGAGTATCGCCATTGTACGTTCCAATTCGGCATCGTTCCTGATGCACAACTGTCTTCCCTGTTCGCTCTGGGAAGGGATAGTGAAACATGCTACTCAAAAATTCAATGACAAAATGATCAAAACTCGCCTGGGCAACATGCAACAGCTGTCAAATAAAATGCAGAAAACATTGTTTTTAAATAATTTTTAAACTTATTAAATAAATTCACTCAAGAATGGCGCGTTTACAAAAGCACAAATCAGAAACAAATAGCAAACAAATACAAAATACTTGACAGTGAATAACTCCAAAAAATCATATAAAGAAGCATTAAAAACCAATAAATATGGAATTAGCAGTGAGCCAATTAGCCAAGCCGCTATTTTACTGCAGATCCTGCTTGTTAATTTCGCCATCAAACCGGAATTTCCTGCCTGCACAGCTTCAGACACAAAAGCAGCCACAGAGCAAACCACGCATAAAAATACGAGATAAACAGCGAAGGAGGAAACCACAAATACGGGACAGGGGAAGCATAAATGCGCTATCGGAAAAGATAGTCATCTAGCTAAAAAATGGACAAAAAAAAGCCGGTGGGGCGCACCGGCAAATCAAGCAACATATTACCTGAGAGGCTCAGGAAAAACGCCTGACGATGCAGGCGGTCACCACAAGAAAAGGCCATCGGGTGATGGATAGACTCAAAAATGGCAGTAACCCTTGTGGCCAGGTCACCTACTTGAATCAAATTCGGTTAAATCAAACAAAAATCAACGCAAATAAGGGCGCGCCGAGCACCATGGCAATGCCGGTAAAGATCATCGTCAAGCTGGCAATCACGCCTTCCTGCTGACCAAACTCACTGGCTTTGGCGGCGCCGGCCCCATGGGCAGAAGCACCGAGTGCCACCCCTTTCCCAAGAGATGTTTTTATCCTCGCCAATTTAAACAGCGGCTCACACACCAGCATGCCTATCACGCCGGTGAGCAACACCAACATGGCGGTTAATTCCGGCACGCCACCGAAGGCACCAGTGGCCTCCATGGCAAATGGAGTCGACACAGAGCGTACCAGTACGCTGTGGCTCAGTTCACTGGGCAGAGGCACCAACTTGACCAACAGCCAGGATGACACCAGGCCCAGCATGAGTCCGGCCATAACCCCAAGGCTAATGGTGATCGGATAACGGCGGATTAACTTGCGCTCGCGGTAAATAGGTACAGCGAAAGCTATGGTGGCCGGAGCCAGTAATGCCATCAGCCAATGGGTGTACTCAAAATAGGTCGGCAGAGGGATCGCCAACAGCAGCACCACGGCCAGCACGGCCAAAGGCGCCAAAAATATCGGTGCCAACCACCAGCTACGATGCCTTCGATATAAAGCCTTGGCGCCGTAATAACAGATAAGAGTGATCAGCAGACTCAAGAGAGCAAGCAAGGTATGAGACATAGGGTTACCCTTGCACTCCATGTTTGGCCAGTTGGCGTTTCAAATTGAGGCGCCGCTCGAAGCGAAACACCCTATCCACCACGAAACCGGTTCCCAGCAATACCGAAGCGCTGCCGAGCACCAGGGTCAGCATAATATTGAAACCATACTCCTCCAGCAGGGTTTCATACTTGAGTACTGAAATCACGGGTGGAATAAAAAACAGCAAGAGATCGCCAATCAACCAGGCCGCTCCCAGTTGCAACGCCTTTTCCGGTATAAGCTTGAGCCCGAGCGCCAACAACACTACCAGCATCCCAAGCACACTGCCGGGAATGGGAGAATGCAAAGCGGCGGCCAAGGCATGAGTGGCCCATGCAAGCAAACAGATAGCCGCAATTTGCAGCAAGGTCGCGCTTATGTGTTTGCCTTGGAGCCAAATGACTTTGGCCACTCTGTGAGGAGAAGCCGGGCGTTTGCTGAGGGAGTGCATATCTTTACCGAATAACTTAACTGGGGTTTATTCTAGGCTTGCAATATCAATAAAAAAAATGAATATTAAGCATAGTTTGCATTCCATAGAGTTATTCAATTGGATCTGAAAGTTGTTCGCTACTTTATTGAGATAGTGGATGCCGGCGGATTTGCCAAAGCGGCGGAAAAGATCCACCTGACCCAACCCGCGCTGTCCAAGTCTATTCGCCAGTTGGAACAGGATCTGGATCTTGTGCTCTTGGAAAGGGGCAAACGCGGCAGCCAGTTACGTCCCACAGCAGCCGGAGAGGTCGTCTACCGTCACGGCCAGGAACTATTGAATGTACGTCGCAACATGCTCAGAGAGCTGGCGGCGCAGCGCAGTCTCAACTCGGGTGAACTGCATCTGGGACTGGCCCCCCTCGGCAGTGCCGAACTCTTTGCTCCTGTCATCGCCCGCTTTCGCAGCCGCTATCCCAAGGTGCAGATGCATCTCTTGGTTCGCGGCGGCGTAGAGCAAACCGCGGCCCTCAAGAAGGGGGAAATCGAACTGGCAACCGGGATCATCTCCTTTGAGGATGAGTTTGATGGCATCAGGATCCGCCGCGACCCAATGGTGGTGGTATTGCCAAGACAACATCCTTTGGCCAATAGCCAAGAGCTGACCCTCAAGGCATTGGCAGATATTCCACAGATACTGTTCGAACCCGAATATGCCCTGCATGAGCTGGTGATAAATGCCTGTCAGAGAGCCGGCTTCAGCCCCAAAGATGTGACTCGGGTCAGTCATCCCGACTTTGGTATCGCCCTGGTGGCAGCAGGCACAGGTGCCATGATACTGCCCAGCTTTATTGCCGAGCGCCACGCGGTGGCCGGGGTGATCAGTATTCCTCTGGCCGCATCCGATCTGATCTGGGAGCTGTCGCTGTTTTGGCGCCGGGGGCAACCACTGTCTTTTGCCGCCCAGGCCATGGTCGAGCTGGTCAGACAACGGCTGGCGCTGAGCTGAAATCCCGACGCTTCAAGTGCTGCAGCCGAGTTAATTTTCGCCAACCGAGTCACAGCGTACCGTTACAGCAGTACAAACTCATTGACACCCTCTTTTCGCGCCGCTAAGGTGAATCACACTTTTCCGGGCCCAATGGGCCCGGGGTTCATTTACACAACCCGAGGTTCGCAATGCGGCCAATACACAAGCTTTATCTCTATCCCAAGCCACATTGGCTTTGATGGGGATAATGACCTGAACTTCCCTCTCCTGTGAGCCATTGTGGCTTTGTTGTCAGGTTTCGTTACCGGTTATCCGGCTCTCTTGGGGATCCCTCAAACCAAAACCCTGGGGACCCAGTACGAAAATGCTTGTTGAGAATGTAATAAAATGAAGAACAACAAAACCTTCGGTAGCATGCTGATCATTGCAGGCACCACGATAGGCGCCGGGATGCTGGCGCTGCCGCTGGCTTCTGCCGGCCTGGGTTTCGGGGTCGCCTCGATACTGATGCTACTACTCTGGGGATTGATGAGTTACACAGCGCTGTTAATGCTGGAAGTGCATCAACATGCCCCGGCTCATGCCACTCTGCACACCTTGGCGCACAAGTTGCTCGGCCGTAAGGGGCAGTTGCTGGCCAGCCTGGCGATGATGTTCCTGCTGTACGCCCTGTGCGCCGCCTATATTGCCGGTGGTGGTGCCCAGCTCAACGATAAATTGGTTCGCTATGCGGATTTAACACTTCCCCCCCAGGTGGGTGCCATTGGCTTTGCCCTGCTGATAGCCCTGGTGGTCGCCATAGGCACTCATTCGGTCGATATGATTAACCGGGTGTTATTTGCCTTGAAGATTATTGCCCTGGTCATCATGTTGGCGCTGCTGTTGCCCCACGCCCAAGGCGGATACCTGCTGGAGCTGCCGTTGCAGCAAGGTTTGGTCATCTCTGCCCTGCCGGTAATCTTCACCTCTTTTGGGTTTCACGGCTCTATCCCCTCAGTGGTGCGCTATGTGGGGCTGGATATCAAGGCGCTGAAGAAGATCATGATTGTCGGCTCGGCCCTGCCGCTGCTGGTTTACCTGCTTTGGCAACTGGCCAGTCAGGGCGCCTTGAGCCAGAGTGAATTGATGGCCTCCAAGGAGCTCCCCAAATTCATCAATGGCTTGGGGCAACTGCTGCATAACCCCATGATAGGCCAGACTGTATCCATATTTGCCGACCTGGCACTGGCCACCTCCTTCCTAGGAGTCAGCCTGGGGCTATTTGATTTTATGGGCGATATTCTGCGACGCAACGACAGTGCCGGCCACAGGCTGCAAACGGCGGCCATCACCTTCCTGCCTCCGCTGGGATTTGCCCTCTTCTACCCTCAGGGATTTATGGCCGCCCTGGGCTATGCCTCGATAGCTTTGGTGATACTGGCAGTATTCCTGCCCGTCGCCATGGTCTGGAAGCAAAGGAGCCAGCCAATGTCCGAGGGCAGCTACCGGGTTGGCGGCGGCAAAGCGGCACTCATGCTGGCTGCGCTGTGCGGGGTGGTGATTATTCTCAGCCAACTGCTGCAAATGGCCGGGATACTGACCAAGGTAGGCTAACAAGGGATTGTATGGAGTCGGCAAACTGGCCGCCGTCCATTCTTAAAGTAAAACGCAGCTCTCGGGCTGCGTTTTACTTTGGTTCATCCTTCAGTTTATCGGTTCCAACGATACTCTGAAGCGACTGGCTGACAGCTGGGAAAAAACCAGGTCAAACCCTTCCGGGATCTCTTGCTCACTGATGACGACTCGCTGATCCAGCTGCTGTTCCAGGGCCTGTTGGCGCCGCTGCTGCCTTTGCTGCATTGCGCTCCTGCCACTGATAAAACTGGCGCCGCCAAGCAAGACTCCAACCAGCGCCAGCAGATTGGCCACCATGGGATTGCCTATTTGCAGCGCACTGGCGTCATCCAGCAGCCACCAGAGAATGGAGGCACTCAGCAGTAATACCCCAAAGGCCAACCTGGCTATCGCGCTCGGCGCATTGTCTATCGGCAATACCAATTGGATATCGGCGGGTAAGTCTGCAAGGGTTACTGTCTGGGGTAACGGCTCGTCCTGCGCTGAGGCACTCTGGGGATCGGGCATAAATCATCCTTAATTTGAATGGAATGGGCTGAAACACGCGGGTCGGCTTCAACCCAATTTAACGACATCTTGTCCTTATGTCTGTGGTTACTGCCGTTCACAACGGCCGGTTCATTATACGCAAGCATCAAGAAGCGTCGCAAACTCAATGTGTTATCAATTTGAACTCTGCTGGAAATCTGTGCATTTTGTGGCGGCAATAGCGCCTGCTGTACTCACTTGGCAAACTTGACCCCAATAGTGACGGCAGACACAATAGCGCCGGAGACTCATTTGACGGAGCCCGTGGTGAGCGGTCAGCAACAGATACCAGAGCTGAAATTGGGACTGGCCATGTGGTCCCATAACCAGTGGCAGCAAAGCCTTTATGGAAAGGGGACGCCTCAAGCCGAGCGTCTGGCGCGCTACGCCGAGGTTTTCAATACGGTGGAGGGCAACACCAGCTTTTATGCCACCCCGTCAGCAAACAGCGTCAGTAACTGGCGCGATGCCGTGGGTGAGGACTTTCGCTTTACCTTTAAACTGCCACAGGAGATCACTCACAAGTTGCAACTGAGGCACTGTGACGATGAGCTCAAGCAGTTCCTGCAGGTGATGTCGCCACTGTTTGCCAAGACAGGTCTGTGGAAGATTCAGTTGCCCGGCTATTTTGGCCCAGAAGCCCTTGGGTCACTGGACGCCTTTCTTGGCAAACTGCCAACCGAGTTGCCTCTTGGGGTTGAGGTGCGCCACCCGGCCTTCTTTGCCAAAGGGGAAGCCGAGCGTCAACTCAACCGCTTGCTGCTGCAGCGCTCGGTCAACCGCATCATAATGGACACCCGACCGGTATTTGCCGCGCCGCCAAACAGTGCCGCCGTCATCGATGCCCATGAAAAGAAACCCAAAGTACCGGTACATGCCATAGCCACCGGCCGCTATCCCACAGTGCGCTTTATCGGCCACCCTGAGCTTGAGGCCAATCAGGGCTTCTTCAAGCCTTGGCTGGACAAGCTATGCCAATGGCTGGAGGAGGAGCGCCAACCCTATCTGTTCATCCACACCCCGGATAATGCCCAGGCACCTGAGCTGGCCATAAGCCTGCAGCGTCTGCTGAGCGCTCGCTGGCAAGCCAAACACGGCCAACCTCTTCAGGCGTTTCTGCTAGCTGAACAGGCTGACTCCCAAAACCAACAGCTGGGTCTGGCACTGTGACCGGCACAAGCTATTTATCCGCGAGGTCCTTATGCTGAGTTGTCTGGCGATAGAAAATTACCGCTCGTTACGTGAAGTGGTGTTGCCGCTGGAGCGCCTGAACCTGGTGACAGGCAGCAACGGGAGTGGCAAGTCCAATCTCTACAAGGCGTTGAGACTGCTGGCGCAAACGGCTGATGGGGGCGTGGTCAAGGCATTGGCAAAAGAAGGCGGCCTGGAGTCCAGTTTCTGGGCCGGTCCGGAAAAGTTCAGTCGCGATATGTTGGCAGGTACGGCCAACATAGAAGGAACCGTGCGCCACCAGAGCAAACGCCTTAAATTGGGTTTTGCCGCCGATGACTTCAGCTATCTCATCGAACTTGGACTCCCCAAACCTGACTCTACGACGCTATTTGGCCTGGATCCCCAAATCAAACGCGAAGCCATCTGGTGCGGCTCCCTCTATCGGCCTGCCTCTGTGTTGGTTGAGCGCCGCGGTGCCCTGGTGAAAAGACGCGGGGAGCATGGCTGGCAACTACTGGACAACCATCTCCATCTCGGCGACAGCATGCTCAGCCAACTGGCCGATCCTGAACGCAGCCCAGAGATCCTCACCCTCAGGGATAGAATTCGAGCCTGGCGTTTCTACGATCATTTCCGCAGCGATCAACAAGCACCGGCCCGTCGAGCGCAGCTGGCGACCCTGACCCCAGTGCTGCACCATGATGGTCGCGATCTGGTATCGGCGATTCAAACTATTTTCGAGATAGGTGATGCCGACGCCTTCCATCATGCGATCAAAGATGCCTTTCCCGGTGCCACTATCAGCATAGTGGCCACGGGGGCCGGCATGCTGCAACTGGCATTTCACCAACAAGGCCTGCTAAGACCCCTGTCGCTGAGTGAATTGTCCGACGGTACTCTAAGGTACTTACTGTTGGTGGCTGCTTTACTGACTCCCAGACCGCCGGAGTTAATGGTGCTTAACGAGCCCGAAACCAGCCTGCATCCCGATCTCTTGCCCGCGCTGGCGCGTTTAATCATCAAGGCCTCTTCTGTGTGTCAGCTCTGGATAGTGTCACACGCCGCAAGATTAATCCATGCGCTGGAAACCCAGGGAGACTGCAACACATTGCAGCTGGATAAACAGCTGGGGGCCACTTGTGTCCAGGGGCAAGATTTGCTCTCGACTCCGCCGTGGCGCTGGCACAATAACTAGCCCGCGATTGCGGGCTAAGGTGAGTGACTCGAATCCTTACTTCCTGGCACCGACCGGGATCATTATGTGGGCATAGGGCGTGCCCTTCCACATCACATAGGGCCCACCTTGAGCCGGGTCAGTCGGCAAACTGTCGAGCATGGCAGGATCCGGCAGCAGAATCATCAGGTGCGGCCCTTCGACTATCCATTGATTATCCGCGGTTTCCATTTCGGCATAAGGGTCGATATTGCTGGCCCCACCATCACCGGCCAGCATGTAGGAAATACCTATCGCTTTGGCTTGAAATGGTTTTTTCTCCATCTAGGCGTGTGCCCATTCCATCCAGGGACCATCCATACACATGGGAGCCGTTCCCTTGAGCTGTGGCGGAGTTGGAAAGCAGGTGTAGCTGCCATCACCTTGTTGCAGCACATTCTTGTTCCAATCAACAACGGTAACACTGGCACGTATGGTGGGCGGAGCGGCATTCAGGGCGTCATCCAACATAATCTGCTGTGCTTCAGTGAGTGCGGCATGGGTGGCACTGGCGAAGGAAGACAGGGTCAAAGTCAAAATTAGAGCTGAAGTTTTCATCAAATCAGCCTCCAGGTTGAACTCGGATACAACAACACCGAGATCTCCAGTATAGTTTCTGCAGAAAAAATCGATTTTGCCCCGTAAATTCAATATATTGGACTAAGATAAAACCAAAACCCCATGAGGAGACAAAATGTTTTCTCTGTCCCAGACCTTATCTATCTTCGCCGCTTTACCGGATCCGGTATTTATTCTGACCCGCAGTGGCCGCTATGCCGCGGTACTGGGAGGTTCCGACAGTCGCTACTATCACGACGGCACAACCTTGATAGGGCAATACATCTCCCAGGTCATCCAGCAGCCCAAGTGCGAATGGTTTCTGAGCCAGATTGCGCAAGCCTTGCTGAGCCGCCGTCTCTGGGTGGTGGAATACAGTCTTGGCGGCAACGACGTCAAGGGACTCACAGAGCAAGGTCCCGCAGAGCCCATCTGGTTTGAAGGTCGGGTACAGGCGCTGGATTTTCAAATAGAGGGTGAAGATGCCGTGGTCTGGGTCGCCAGCAATATTACCCGCCGCCATCAATTGGAGCAGGAGCTCAGGGAAAGATGCGAGCGCGATCCGCTCACTCAGCTCTACAACCGCCGTAAGTTGCTCAAACTGCTGACAGAAAACCTAACCCTGTTTCAGCGTTACCGAACCCCGACCAGCATATTGATCTTCGATCTCGATAATCTCAAGAAACTCAACGACAGCTCTGGCCATCTGATGGGCGACAAGGCGATAGTTACTCTGGGAGAGGTCTGCCTGGCCAGCCTCAGAGCTCAGGATATCGCCTCCCGTTACGGCGGCGATGAATTTGTCATTCTTATGCCCCACACTGCTGCCGAGCAGGCATTACCCATAGCCGAGCGCCTACGAAGCGAGTGTGCCCGGCGCCTCAGAGCCTTGGGGATTGCCGCTGAATGCGCCAGTATCAGCGGCGGCCTCAGCGAGTTTCAATGCAGTGATACCAGTATAGATGCCGTGGTTTCCAGGGCCGATGGCGCCCTTTACCAAGCCAAAGCACAGGGCCGCAACCGGATTGTGCTGGCCAAGGGGCCAAAGTGCACTGAATCGCCCTAAAAAATACGGACAAACAAAAAGCCGGCACTTGGCCGACTTCTTCATTGCATAGACTCGTCTAATTCGAGCGACTGAACTTAAGCCTGTGGGCGCATGGCCGGGAACAGGATCACATCACGAATGGTGTGAGTGTTGGTAAACAACATCACCAGACGGTCGATACCTATGCCCTGACCGGCTGTCGGTGGCAGGCCGTGCTCCAGCGCCGTAATATAGTCGGCATCATAGAACATGGCTTCATCGTCACCGGCATCCTTGGCTTCAACCTGAGCCTTGAAGCGGTTGTCCTGATCTTCGGCGTCATTGAGCTCGCTGAAGCCGTTGGCCACTTCACGACCACCGATGAAGAACTCGAAGCGGTCGGTGATGAAGTCGTTGTCATCGTTGCGACGGGCCAGTGGCGAGATGTCCGCTGGGTAGCCGGTGATGAAGGTAGGCTGCATCAGTTTAGGCTCGGCGGTTTCACCGAAGATCTCTTCCAGCAGTTGACCACAGGTCCAGAAAGATTCGATTTCCAACCCTACATCCTTGGCCAGCTTACGCATAAACTCAAGATCCTTGACCTCTTCATAGGTCATGGCCTGAATAGTGGCGTTGTCTGGGTTGTAGTGCTGAATCGCTTCCAACATGCTCATGCGGGCGTAAGGGCCGCCGAAATCGATGCTGTGCTCACCGTAAGGCAGCTTGGTGTCACCCAGCAGATCCTGAGCGATGGAAGACAGCATCTCTTCGGTAAGATCCATCAGATCGCGGTAATCTGCATAGGCCATATAGAATTCCATCATGGTGAATTCAGGGTTATGGCGTGGCGACAGACCTTCGTTACGGAAGTTACGGTTGATTTCGAACACTCGCTCAAAACCACCGACAACCAGACGCTTGAGGTACAGCTCAGGCGCAATACGCAGATACATGTCGATATCCAGCGCATTGTGGTGAGTGATAAACGGACGCGCGGAAGCACCACCCGGGATGACATGCATCATAGGGGTTTCCACTTCCATAAACTCTTTTTTCACCATGAAGTTACGTATGGCGGCAACCACTTTGGAGCGCATGACGAAGGCATCACGGGAATCCTGGTTGACGATTAGGTCAACATAACGCTGACGGTAACGGGTTTCCTGATCGGTCAAACCGTGGAACTTCTCAGGCAGTGGGCGCAGCGCCTTGGTCAGCAACTGATACTCTTCCATATTAACGTACAGGTCGCCCTTACCGGACAGGTGCAGAGTGCCTTTTACACCAACTATGTCGCCGATATCCAGGCCCTGATAGCGTTCTTTCAGATCAGCCTGTACTTCTTTGCCGGCATAGGCCTGAATGCGGCCGGATACGTCCTGCAGAACCAGGAAGGGGCCGCGTTTGGCCATGATCCGACCGGCAATGGCGGTCTTGAAGCCCAGAGACTCGAGCTCTTCTTTGCTCTTATCGGCGAACTGCGCCTGCAGCTCGGCAGCCTTGTGGCTGCGACGGAAAGTGTTAGGGTGACCATTGGCCGGGCAGCCCTGGCGTACATGTTCCAGCTTGGCGCGACGTTCCGCGATCAGCTTGTTCTCATCCAATACTTGTTCAGTCATTTTCCGCTTCTTCTCTGTTACAGCCCGGACTTCAGGCTGGCTTCAATAAATCTGTCCAGATCACCGTCCAACACGGCCTGGGTATTACGGGTTTCCACCCCGGTGCGCAGATCCTTGATGCGGGAATCATCCAGCACGTAGGAGCGGATCTGACTGCCCCAGCCGATATCCGACTTGGCATCTTCCGCCGCCTGCTTCTCGGCGTTCTGCTTTTGCATCTCCAACTCAAACAGCTTGGCTTTCAGCTGTTTCATTGCCGTGTCTTTGTTCTTGTGCTGTGAACGGTCGTTCTGGCACTGCACCACGGTATTGGTCGGAAGGTGGGTAATACGCACCGCAGATTCGGTTCTGTTAACGTGCTGACCACCGGCACCCGAGGCGCGGTACACGTCGATACGCAGATCGGCCGGATTGATGTCGATCTCGATGGAGTCGTCAATCTCAGGGTAAACAAACACAGAACAGAATGAAGTATGGCGACGGCCACCCGAGTCAAAGGGCGACTTACGTACCAGACGATGCACGCCGGTTTCGGTTCTCAGCCAGCCATAGGCATATTCACCGCTGAACTTGATGGTGGCACTCTTGATACCGGCCACATCGCCGTCTGAGACTTCGATAAGTTCAGGGTTGAAGTCATGTTCTTCACCCCAGCGCAGATACATGCGCAGCACCATGTTGGCCCAGTCCTGTGCTTCGGTACCGCCGGAACCGGACTGAATGTCCAGATAGCAGTCGGAAGCGTCCTGTGGACCCGAGAACATACGGCGGAATTCCAGCTCTTCCAGGCGCTTTTCCAGATCGCCCAGTTCACTGTTGGCATCATTGAAGGTTTCTTCATCTTCCTCTTCAATGGCCAGCTCCAGCAGCCCCTCGACATCTTCGAGGCCCGCATCCATATCGTCTATGGTCTTAACCACAACTTCCAGCGCCGAGCGCTCTTTACCCAGGGCCTGAGCACGCTCTGGCTCATTCCATACTTCGGAGCTTTCCAGCTCGCGGCTTACTTCTTCCAGACGCTCTTTCTTGGCGTCATAGTCAAAGATACCCCCTAAGGAGCATTGTGCGGTCGGCAAGCTCCTTGATTTTGTTTTTTACCGGATTGACTTCAAACATGCGATTTCAACTTTCTTTGGTGTTAAGGACGTATGCAAACGAGGGATTTTAACCCAAGCAGCCGCTGAAACCTATGCCACTGCGGGCAGAAGCTTGTTTTTTTTTCGTCGGCGCCGTATTCCGCGTCTGTTCCGATAAAGCATCTGACACACTCTAGCCAATTCCGCGGTGAAAAAACTGTGACAAAAAATCAAATATGCCAACTCAATCAGTAAATAAACCAGACGAGCATGCCGATCAGCAGCTTTCAATGACAGGCTATACTTGCAACCATGGAGCAGAAAAATTGCTGTTATCAGGAAGACGAGGGCTTTTGCTGTGAGGAACCGGCCGGTGAGTCAGGCCTCTGTTACTGGCACGACCCGAGAATCGTCAAAAACCACCCCGAAGACAGGGCCAGGCTCGAAGCCTTCGCCCGCGGCGGCATGCTCAGAGGCATCTGCCTCAAGGGTGCTGAACTGGCCGGTATCGATCTGGTAAAACATCACTCCAAAACCGGCTATGACATGAGCTATGCCGAGCTGTATCGGGCCAACCTTCAAGGCGCCCACATGTTCAATCTGACTCTGGATAACGCCAGCCTGATGAAGGCCGACCTGCGTGACGCCAACCTGCACTGCGCCAAGCTCAACAACTGCAATCTGCTGGGAGCCAAATGGAATGGTGCCCGTATCGAGAATATCTACACTGGCAAGCTATTGCGTCAGGAACGCATGGCGCTGCAGGCAGAAAGAGTCGGTGAACGTGAAATCGCCCACGACTACTTTGAACAGGCCGAAGAGATCTACCGGGATCTGCGCAAGGCGGCCGAGCGTGAAGGCCTGTTTGCCATGGCCGGCCTCTACATTCGCCGCGAGCTCACCATGCGGCGCCATCTGCTACCCAAATGGAGCGGCAGAAGGATGTTATCCAAGTTGATTGATCTCTTCTGCGGTTATGGCGAAGACCCGCTCAGGGTGGTGATTTTCTCGCTGGCTTTGGTGTTTGTCTGTGCCTTCATCTACTGTTTTACCGGCGTCAGTTATGATGGCCGAATCCATCAGTTTGCCCCGGGCCGCGCCATCACAGACTATCTGTCACTGTTCGGCAACTGCCTGTATTACTCAGTGGTAACCTTCACAACCCTGGGATACGGCGACTTCACCCCTGTGGGTTTTTCCCGCGCCGTGGCCGCCATTGAAGCCTTCACCGGCAGTTTCACCATAGCCCTGTTTGTGGTGGTGTTTGTCAAGAAGATGACCCGCTGAGCCAGATCACACTGGCTAAAATCCATTTTTCAGATGAGTGCACAGAGTCGATAGGCTTTGTGAATTCCCCGGCAAAAGCCTGCTCCAGCTCAATGAAGCAAACCCCGCGATCGATATACTGCATGGTTATCAGCTTAATTAGTCCCTACTTCACCGCCATCAAGGTGAGCAAATAACAAGGCTGCCCATGTTTGAGATCTATATCGACGGCCAGGCCGTCAGCGCCTTTGAGGGCGAGACCCTGTTGCAGGCGGCCCAGCGGGCCGGCATCGACATTCCTTGTCTGTGTCACCATACAGACCCCGGTTCGGCTACCACAGAAGGCGCCGATGAACACCTGTGCCAACTGACCCGGCTCGACCAGATAATGGCCGACACAGACAGGCCACTGCTGGCCTGCTCGACTCCGGCAATTGCCGGAATGCAGCTCAAGAATCATACCCAGGCAGTGCACAGCCATAGGCAGCAGACGCTGAAACGGATATTGAAAGATCACTTCGCCGATTGCGAAGCCCCCTGCCAGCAAGCCTGCCCGGCGGGCGTCGATGTACAGTCTTATCTGTATCACATAGGTCAGGGCAACCATACAGAAGCAGTGCGCATCCTCAAGCAGACCCTGCCTCTGCCTCTGTCTATCGGTCGGGTCTGCCCGGCATTTTGTGAAAGCGCCTGTCGCCGCGCCCTGATCGATGAGCCACTGGCGATACGTCAGCTCAAGCGCCACGCCGCCGATCTGGACTTGGCCGATACCGAGCCCTATCAGCCGCCCAAGGCCGACCCCAGCGGCAAGAAGGTGGCCATAATCGGCGCAGGTCCCGCCGGGCTCAGCGCCGGGTTTTTCCTCGCCAATCAGGGCCATGACGTGGACATCTTTGAGGCCGCTCCCAAGGCCGGTGGCTGGCTAAGATACGGCATTCCCGAGTATCGCCTGCCCAAGGCGATACTCGATAGAGAGATAGCTCTGCTGGAGCGAAACGGCATCCGCATTCACACCAACACAACCATAGGCGAACAAATACTGCTGCCGAAACTGGCCAAGGAGTATCATGCCCTCTGTCTGGCGATGGGCGCGCAAAAGGCCGTACCACTGGACTATCCCGGCAGCGACCTGCCCGGCTGCTATCTCGGGGTCGACTACCTTAAAGATCTGGCAATGGACCACCAACTGGTCACGGGCAAGAAAGTAGCCGTTGTCGGCGGCGGCAATACCGCCATCGATTGCGCCCGCAGCGCCAGACGCCTAGGCGCCGAGGTGACACTGATCTACCGGCGCACCAAAGAGGAGATGCCGGCCGAAGCCTTTGAAATTCATGAAGCTGAACAGGAAGGGATCCACTTCCTGCTGCTGACCAATCCTGTGGCCAACCATGCCGGCAGTGACGGCCGTCTTGCACGAGTCACGCTGGAAAAAATGTCCTTGGGCGCACCGGATGCCTCCGGCCGCCGCCGGCCTCAGCCCAGCGGCGAAACCTTCGACTGCGAGTTTGATACCCTGATCGCCGCCGTATCCCAATCACCGGATCTGGCCTTTCTGCAGCAGCCTGAAAACCGTCTGCTGCAAGGCTCTCCGGCGCTCAGCCGCTGGAATACGATCAACGGCTGCGACATCAGCATGAGCACTGGGCTGGAAAAACTGTTTGTTATCGGAGATGTGCGCCGCGGACCCGCCACTGCGGTGGAAGCGGTCGCCGATGGTCGCCGCGCCGCCGAGGCCATAAACGCCCTGTTCAATCAGGGGCTCAGTTGCCCACTGACGCCGGTGGCGTTCAATGCCAGCAAGGCGATAGGGCTCAAGTCCCAACAGGATTTACCCAAAGATCTTTTCCCTTCACAGGTGAAAAGTGCCAGGGTCAAGATGCCGGAGTTACCTGTGGCCGAGCGCCTGAGTAACTTTGCCGAAGTAGAGCTGGGACTGACGCCGCAAATGGCCGAAGCCGAGGCCAAACGCTGCCTCGAATGTGGCTGTCAGGCCAATATGGACTGTCGCCTGCGAGACTACGCCAGTGAATACAAGGTCAGCAGCCAGGGCTTGCTAGAGCAGGATGCCAGTGGCGAATCGGCACTGCAGGCCAGACACTTTGCCCAAGACTTGAGTGCGCCCTTTATCCGTTTCGATGCCAACCGCTGCATCAGCTGCGGTGCCTGCGTTGACATCTGCCACCGCCGCAGTGGCCACAAGGCCATCAGCTTTGAGGCCAACCAATTCTCGGCGCTGCCGGGAGGCAGTAGCGAACGCCGGGCGCCCAGAGCCGGTTTCAGCGTTTCCATGGCCGACAGCGATTGTGTTCAGTGCGGCAACTGCCTGCAGGTATGCCCGACCGGCGCCCTGGTCGATGCCCGCCACAAGACCCAAGGACAAGCCCCAGACACCAAGGTGACCAGCACCATCTGCACCTATTGCGGCGTCGGTTGTCGCATCCGCTTCAAGGTAGACACCACCCAGAATCGTATCCTTGCGGCCGAGGGCGATGTGCGCTCACCTGTGAACCAGGGCATGCTCTGCGTCAAGGGCCGCTTCGGCTTTGACTTTATCAACAGTGAAGAGCGCCTTACCCAGCCGCTGGTTCGCCGTAACGGCAAATTGGAACCCTGTAGCTGGCAAACGGCCATCAGCTATATTGCCGCCCACTGGCAAGAACAATTGGAACAGTTTGGTCCGAGTTCATTCGGCGCCCTGGCATCCGCCAAGGCCACCAATGAAGAGAACTTCCTGCTGCAGAAGCTGTTCAGGGCCGTTATTGGCAGCAACAGTGTGGATCACTGCGCCCGTCTGTGCCACGCCTCCACAGTGACCGGGCTCTACGATGCTCTCGGCAGCGGCGCCATGACCAATGATATTCCCGGCATAGAGGATTCAGATCTCATCTTTATCCTGGGCTCGGATACCGACTGCGCCCACCCCATCATAGCCTCGAGGATCAAGTCGGTCGTCAGCCGCGGCAAGGCAAGGCTCCTGGTCGCCGATCCCAAGCGGGTCAGCATAGCCGACAGTGCCGAGCTGTTTGTGCGTCATCGCCCCGGCACAGATGTGATGCTGCTCAACGCCATCATGCAGCAGATACTGCTCAACGACTGGCATGACAAGGCCTATATCCGCAGCCGCACCACAGGCTTTGAGGCCTTGCGCGAAGAGCTGTTGCGGCCGGATTACAGCCTGGAGCAGGCCGCCAGGGTGACAGGCGTCAGCTGCAGCGAAATCGCGGCCATGGCCGAGATGCTGGGCACCGCCAAAAAGACCGCCCTTTACTACGCCATGGGGATCACCCAGCACACCACAGGCCATGACAATGTCACCGCCATTGCCAACTTGCAGCTATTGCTGGGTAACCTCGGGCTCGACGGCGCGGGGATCAACCCTTTGCGCGGCCAGAGCAATGTCCAGGGTGCCTGTGATATGGGCGCCCTGCCCAACTATTTCAGCGGCTATCAACGTCTGGATGACGATGCTGCGCGGCTGAAACTGGCGCGGGCCTGGGGCACTGACAAGCTGAGCCCTGAGACAGGCATTCCGGCCTCTCATATGATGCAGGCGATTTTGGATGGCCGGCTGCAGAGCCTGTTTGTGATGGGCGAAAACCCGGTACTGAGCGACCCTGACCAGGCACATGTGCTCAAGGCGCTGAAAAAGCTGCCATTTTTGGTGGTGCAGGATATCTTTCTCACCGAAACTGCCGAAATGGCCGATGTGGTATTGCCGGCAGCGGCCTTTGCCGAAAAGCGCGGCCACTTCACCAATACCGAGCGCCGGGTTCAACGACTGGAAGTCGCCTTGCAATCGCCAGGTAGTGCCCGTCCGGACTGGCAGATACTGCAGCTGCTGGCCAATGCCATGGGCGCCGACTGGCACTATAGCGATGAACAGGCAATTTGGCAGGAAGTCACGGCCCTGACCCCCAGCTACGCCGGGATCAGTTGGCACAGAACCACGGATAATCCGGCCGGGTTGCAGTGGCCTTGCCCAGATGAGCAACATCCGGGTACCCGGGTATTGCACCGCAACAGTTTCACTCACGGCAAAGGGCGACTGCAGCCGGTCAATTATCGTTTACCGGCTGAGCTGCCGGACGATGACTATCCCTTGATGCTGTCGACCGGACGCCTGCTGGAGCAGTTCCACACCGGCACCATGACTCGTAAAACCGCCGGGCTGGACGAACTCGGCTCCCCCAGAGTGATGATCTCGGTTGAGGATGCCGAACGTTTGGGCGTCGGCAAGGGCGACTGGCTCAAACTGGAAAGCCGCCGTGGTGAGATATTCATTCAGGCCTTTGTCAGCCGCCGGGCTCAGCCTGGGGTGCTGTTCCTGCCATTCCATTTCGTGGAGGCGGCGGCCAACAAACTAACTATCAATGCGCTGGATCCCGTGGCCCATATTCCTGAGTTCAAGGTGTGTGCCGTCAAGGCGGAGCGCGCCGAGGCGCCTTTGGCTTCCGAAACCTAAACTGAGTTCCATAAAAAACGGCGCCTGATTGGCGCCGTTTTATTTTTCTTTAGTTGCTCATTCCTGCAACTGAGCTCTCAAGCAAGATTAGACTCTGAACTGATTGACCAACTTGCCGAGGTTATCACCACTGTGGGACACAGTCTGACTGACCCTTGCCGCATCTTCGCTGGAATGCAGCAGCTCGGCAACTATCTCCTGAATGGCGTAGATATTCCGGTTAATCTCCTCAGTCACCGAACTCTGCTCTGTGGCGGCGGTGGCGATTTGGGTACTCATATCATTGATGGAGGTGACTGAGCTGGTCACAGCTCCCAGGCTTTCGGAGATAAGCTTTGACGACTCGACACTGCGGTGGCAACTCTGCTGACTCTCTTCCATGGCACTCACCGCCTGACTCACCAGACGATGCAGCTCGCTGAGCATCTCGTTGATCTCCAAAGTGCTGGCCTGAGTACGACTCGCCAGACTACGCACTTCATCGGCCACCACGGCAAAACCTCGGCCCTGCTCACCGGCGCGAGCCGCTTCAATGGCAGCATTCAATGCCAACAGGTTGGTCTGCTCGGCGATGCCGCCGATGACAGACAGCACGCTGTTGATCCGCTGTGATTGCTCGCTGAGCGACTGAATATGGTTGGCGGCGCTGTTGATTTCCGCCATCAGGGTCGAGATCTCAGTCAGCGAGGTATCGACGCACTCCTGGGCCTTGGCCACTTCGTCGGTAGCAACATGAGTCGCCTCCGCTACCTGGGTGGTGTTCATCGCCACTTCCTGAGCGGTGGAAGACATCTCGGTAATGGCGGTCACCACCTGATCGGTTTCATTGTTGTGGTTCACCAATTGGGATGCTATCGCCTGGGTCTGGGAATGGATGGAACCGGCGGCATCCTGCACTTCATGGGTGGCCGTGGTGACATCGCGGATGATGTGCTGCAGTTTTTCGACAAAGCGATTGAACGCCAGCCCCAACTGGGCAATTTCATCTTCACCGCGCACCTGCAGGCGCTTGGTCAGGTCCCCTTCCCCCTGAGCGATATCGTTGAGGTTATCCAGCATATTGCGGATAGGGATTATCATCCGCTGAGCAGTAAAGAGAATGGCAAACACGGTAACCAGAGTCAGCACCAGCGACATCAACAGCACCCCTATGGTCTTGGCCTGCATCTCCTCGGTGGCGGTTTGTCGATAAGCGGCAACGGCCGCCTCTATGTCATCCACATAAACACCTGTGCCTACCAGCCAGTCTTTCCCCGGGACCCGGATGGCATAGGCTATCTTTTCCACCAGGCCCGTCACTCCGGGTTTGGCATGGAAGTAGTTGATAAAGCCTTTACCACTTCTGGCGGCATCGATAAGACCGCGCACAATTTGTGTGCCATTGGGGTCTGTCATGCCGCTTTGATCTGTGCCTTCCTGCTCAGGCTTAACCGCATGAAATACACTGATCCCATTGAAATCATAAATGAAGAAGTATCCGGCACTGCCAAACCTCTGTTGCCGCAACGCCGCGTTGACATCACCTCTGTCTCCCAGACCGAGTTGATAGTTGATGTTTTCCAAAGCCAGCCCTGTCGCATCCTTGAGTTGCTGTTTTCGTTCATCGACCAACTTTTGTTTGAATAAAGCGATCGAATTTTCCAGTGATTGATGTTCGGCACGATAGGAATACCCCATCACCAATATCAAAGTCAGAATTAAAGGTAGTAAAGCCAGCAGCAAGAATTTGCTTCTCAAGCTCAGAGCAGACAAGGACATAACTTCCCCCCAGTAGCTGTCAGACACTCTTTACTGAGTATAGTCCCGCGCCCCAACATGCAATATCAATATGATTACAAATAAAACAATTGACAAACAAATGATTCAAAATGTTACACAAATTACTTTTTTACCTTACGACCAACCGAAAGGTTCCACGATTGGCGGGGAATGGTTGCTGGGAAACATCATAAGCGGTACGGCATCTTGTGCTGGACGGTCGAGATAAAGAAACAGCGCCAAATGGCGCTGTTTCTGTCTTCTTCATATTGAATGATTAAACCCGGAACTGATTGACCAATTGCCCCAGATTATCACCACTGTGAGACACGGTTTGACTGACTCTGGCCGCTTCTTCGCTGGAGTGCAACAGCTCGGCGACTATCTCCTGAATGGCGTAGATATTACGGTTGATCTCTTCGGTCACCGAACTCTGCTCTGTGGCGGCGGTGGCGATTTGGGTACTCATATCATTGATGGAGGTGACAGAGCTGGTGACGGCTCCCAGACTCTCGGAAATCAGCCTAGAAGATTCGACACTGCGATGGCAGCTTTGCTGGCTCTCTTCCATGGCACTCACCGCCTGGCTCACCAGACGATGCAGCTCGCTGAGCATCTCGTTGATCTCCAAAGTGCTGGCCTGAGTGCGGCTCGCCAGGCTGCGCACTTCATCGGCCACCACGGCAAAACCTCGGCCCTGCTCACCGGCACGAGCCGCCTCAATGGCCGCATTGAGTGCCAACAGGTTGGTCTGCTCGGCAATGCCGCCGATGACAGACAGCACGCTGTTAATCTTCTGCGACTGTTCGTTGAGCGACTGAATATGGTCGGCGGCGCTGTTGATTTCCGCCATCAGAGTCGAGATCTCGGTCAACGAAGTATCGACGCACTCCTGAGCCTTGGCCACTTCATCGCTCGCCACATGGGTCGCCTCCGCCACCTGGGTGGTGTTCATCGCCACTTCCTGGGCAGTGGAAGACATCTCTGTGATGGCAGTCACCACCTGATCGGTTTCATTGTTGTGGTTGGCCAACTGCGCCGCTATCGCCTGAGTCTGGGCATGAATAGAACCAGAGGCATCCTGCACCTCGTGGGTAGCGGTAGTCACATCGCGGATGATGTGTTGCAACTTGTCGACAAAGCGGTTGAATGCCTGCCCCAGCTGGGCAATCTCATCTTCACCGTGCACCTGCAAACGCTTGGTTAAATCCCCTTCCCCCTGAGCGATATCGTTGAGGTTATCCAGCATGTTGCGGATAGGAGTCACAGTGCGCTGAGCAGCAAACAATATGAGCGTTGCGGTGACCAGAGTGATGACTATGACTATCATCAACGTCAGCCACAGCTTACCTTCCATGTCTTCCAATGCGGTCTGCCGATATTCGGCCACTGAGGCTTCGATATCATCCACATAGGCGCCGGTGCCTATGATCCAGTCGGTGCCTGGAACCATGGCGGCATAACCTATCTTTTCCACCAGCTCGTTGGTACCGGGTTTTTGGTAGTAATAGGTGAGAATACCGTCACCACTACGGGCTGCATTCAGCAAGCCCACTATGATCTTGGTTCCCTTGGGATCTGTCATCCCTATCTGATCTGTACCTTCAAGCTTGGGCAACAGAGCATGGAACAGGTTTTTACCTTTGCCATCATAGACAAAGAAATAACCTGCGCTGCCAAAGCGAACATCCCGCAAGGCCGCCTTATAGTCTCCGCCCTGACTGCGCTGAAAGCTGACAATCTCTTTGGCGACTTCGGTCACATGCACCAACTCCTG
Source organism: Shewanella sp. Iso12 (assembly GCF_012030025.1). Lineage (NCBI taxonomy): Bacteria > Pseudomonadati > Pseudomonadota > Gammaproteobacteria > Alteromonadales > Shewanellaceae > Shewanella > Shewanella sp. Iso12. Next base: position 124,352 of record NZ_JAAUHW010000008.1, on the reverse strand, counting down.
ACGACGCTCGTTGAGCAGCTTTTCTCTGAAATTGGTAATTTCGCTTTCAAGCGCATCCGACTCTACTGTCCAGGACGCCAGCATCAAGACGATAGAAACAGTCAACAATGGCAACAGGGCAAGCAGCAGTAACTTATTTCGTAAACTCAGACTGGACACTTAGGTTTCCCCCCGGGAATGGAATATCTGCAAATTATAGTAACTTTGTTCACTTTAAGTTCGTATAAAAAATGCCTGAGATCAAAGTTTAACCATTTGTTTTACATGAAGAGAGTGGAAATAGCGCCCATTGCTGCAAATCCGAGCACCAAAAACACCAGGGGCAAACGCCACAGCTTGAGCAACATAAAGCCCGCCAGCACCATGGCCATATCAACCGGGCGGGCCACAGCACTGGTAAATACCGGCTGATAGAGAGCACTCGCCAACAAACCAACGACTGTGGCATTGATCCCCATCACCATGGCGGCCATTTTCGGGCGTTCGGCGATTCCCTGCCAGCCGCGGATCACCGCCAGCAACAACAGGAAACCGGGCAGAAAAATGCCCAGCGTTGCCACCAAGGCGCCAATAAGGGCATTTTGCGGCCACAGTTCAGCCCCAAGATAAGCAGCCAAACTGAACATGGGGCCGGGAACGGCTTGCGCCAGGGCGTAGCCGGTGAGGAACCTGTCATGATCTATGCTGTTTGCCAACTGACTCTCCAGCAAGGGCAGTACCACATGGCCGCCGCCGAATACCATAGCGCCAGTCTGATAAAACTGCTTAAAGAGTTCAGCCAAAGGGTGAGCAAGTAAGGGACCTGTGAGCAGCAATAAAAACAGAAATATCAATAAAGCACTCCAGTTTAGCTGCATGCTTCCCGGCTTGGCCGGCGCTGGTGCCTCACGATTGAGCCAATAAAGACCGACAATGGCACCGGCAAGCAACAGCAGCAATTGGGTCAAATTCCCCGGCCACAAAAGCAGAATCACAGTACTCAGCAAGGCCAACATCTGGGTGATATGGCTGCGGCAAAACTGTTTGAACATACCCCAGGCAGCATCGGCGACCACCACCACAGCCAATAACTTGAGTCCGGCGATAACCCCCTGAAATAAATCACTGGAGAGGTATTGATAGCTGCTGACCGCCAGCAGAAACATCAGTAGAAACGAAGGCAAGGTAAAGCCGATAAAGGCCAGTATTGCCCCGGGCAAGGCGCCGCGGCGGTAACCTATGGCAAAGCCGACCTGGCTGGATCCCGGGCCGGGCAGAAACTGACTCAACGCCACCAAAGAGGCGTAATCTTTGTCATCGAGCCAGCCCAACTCCTCGACGAAAGTCTTGCGAAAGTAACCTATGTGTGCCGCCGGGCCGCCAAAACTCACCAACCCCAAGGAAAAAAAACGTACAAAAATCTGCCACATCTGTGTTCACTCTACCCTTGTTCAGTTCGGCTCCATTGTATGACATAAGTGTGACACTTATCTTATTATCAACAGCTTTTAGTCTGTGGGAGCACAATAAGAAAAACCCATGAACAGACGACTGAAAGTCCATCTTCGCCTGTCAAACAGCCGCTATTGAGGCAAGAACAGCCGCCAAAGTCCGTCGCTTCCCAAGAGTGAATTCCGAGACGGAAAAGAGAGTCAAGTTGACGGGAAATCATCTCACTACAACCCAGATCTGCACCCACTAACCGGCAAGTGTATTCGCTCGAAATCAGCCACGGTTTCCAGGCGGCTTTCTCTATGCCAGGTTCCACCCTCTCAATGAAACATAATTCAAACATTTAATATTTATTCAAAATAATCAATAACCAATGCAGTAAAAAAACCTCAACCATAGTTTAGCCACAAACACAAACCCACCAAAAATAACATCAAAAAACCAGAACCCCACCATGTAACAACGCATCGCCACTTTTGACACCCGTCAATCTTTAATGCATAGATATTCACATAGACATCAAATACAATCACCGCAAAAGAACCAAAAACATAATACTTATGTAGCATTTTGTAACTTGGTTAAATTTTTACAGACTTTTAACAAGTGTTTGTTTAGATTCACTGAGAGTTCGCAGGAAGTAAGAAGTAAGCTATGAAGCTATGGTGGTACGCGATATTGATGCTTGGCCTTCAGTTGCCCCTGACTGCGGCAGCTGAAGAAAATGCGACGGAAACTGTCCCTGTGGATGAGTTCAGACTTGCCCTCGCCCTGGGATATGGCCGCCTGGATAATCCCAGAGTGCATGCCAAGCCCATAGAAACCTTCCTGCTGCCATCCTGGAGCTACTACTCAGAACGCTTCTATCTGGAAAACTTTACTCTGGGCTACAGCCTCTATGAGTCGGACAACTGGTTATTCGATCTGCAAACCAAGCTCAATGAAGATGGATTCTTTTTCGAGTTTGATGGCCTCCACAAATTGTTTTTGAGCGACATCATAGGCTTCTCCCCCTATAAGGGACAGGTCATACGCCCCAACGGTAACAGCGAACCTATCCTTGATGAAATCCAGCGTCACATCTCCTATCTGGGCGGAGTTTCCGTCACTTGGGTCACGCCCTACACGGATATCAATCTGGGCTTGTTTCAGGACATTTCCGGAGTACATGACGGCAATGAGCTGCAGCTCAGATTGAAAAAGAGCCTGCTCTACTCCTGGGGTGCTTTAGGATTTGAGCTAGGCGCAATTCGCAAGAGTGAATCCCTGGTGCGTTACTACTATCAGCTTACGCCGGAAGAAAGCGGACCGCTGAGACTGAGTTACACCCCCTCGGCCAGTATCAACTATCACGCCCGCCTGCTGGTTAATCTGCCACTGTGGCAGGATATCAACCTGGTGATGGTAACCGAATACACCTGGCTTGACTCGGGGATCACCAACAGTCCCATGATAGACAAGGATGGCTATCTCTCAGGTTTCATCGGCTTGAGTTATCGGTTTTGAGGGCTCTATGAATCGATGGCTACTGTGGTTACTCATGCTGATAAGTCCCTGGGCAAGCGCCTTGGGAGAAGAGCTTTGGCTGGCGCCGGATACCTGCGCCATGACCAATCAGGAATCGGAATGCAAGCTGCAACTGCAACTCGAGTTTCACAGCCAACAGCCTCGCTCTCTGTGCCTTTGGCTGGCTAACAGCGCAGCGCCTTTGACCTGTTTTCATCAACGCCGTGACTTCAGTTACAAGCTGCAATTAAGCCTGGTCAGGGATACGCTTATCGAGCTCAGGGATCAGCAAAACCGCACAGTTGCCAGCCGCTTGCTCAGAGTGGCTATCTACGAGCCCGTCAGTCGCAGACGGCGGGGCCTGAGTTGGGATCTGCTATGAAAGAAAAAATACTCCTGATTGAGGATGATCTGCCGCTGGCGGAACTTATTTGCACTTATCTGGCCAATGAAGGCTTCGAGCTGGTTCATCTGGACAATGCCGAAGCCGCGCTTGCCCGTCAGGACAGTGACAGTTTCAGCCTGATCCTCTGCGATGTGATGCTGCCCGGTGAAGATGGCTTTGGTATCTATCCCCGTTTGGCGGCCTGTTATCCCTGCCCGCTTATCTTCCTCACCGCCCGCGACAGTGAAGGCGATCAGATCCTGGGGTTGGAGCTGGGCGCCTGTGATTACCTGCTCAAGCCTGTGGTCCCCCCCTTGCTGCTGGCACGAATACGTACTCAACTTCGTAACAGGCAACAGCGGCCCGGACGCAAAACTTTGTGTCTGCACGATCTGCAGCTTGATCCCAATCAGCAGCAGGTGCTTCTGGCGGGCTCGGCATTGGCCTTTACCACCAAGGAGTTTGAACTCCTGTGGGTGTTTGTGATCAACGCCGGTCGGGTATTGTCACGGGAGTATCTATTCGAGCAGTTTATCGGCCGCGCCTATGATGGCCTGGACAGAGCCATAGATCTCAAGGTCAGCAGGCTGCGCAAACGCCTGGATGAGCTGGAGATAAGCGGCCTCCAGATCACCACAGTGCACGGCAAGGGCTATCTGTTCAACTACCAGCCCAATCAAGCCATGATCAGGATTCAGGCATGAAGTTTCAGTTTTACCGACTGTTTGGGTTTCTGCTGCTGTCCTGCTCCCTGCTGCTGTGGAGCTTTGGCCAACTGACAGATCAATATCGCAGCGAAGAGGCCAGCTATTTGATCTCGGTGGACGACTTATTGCAAACCCGGGGACAGGGCGCGCATCTCTCAACTCTTGCCGCCGGCAGTCTGGCACTGCCCACTAGCCTGAGACAGCTACTCAATGAGGGGCAGACCTTGGCGCTGCGTCACTCCAGCGGCGAGCTCTATTACTACAAGCAAGGCTCAGGCACTGAGCTACTCAGATTTGGCCCGGTAACAGAGAAGCAAGACAGGGAGGATGTCACCAGTTTGATCTTGCTCGGTTTCTATTCCAGCCTAGCCCTGGTCGCCATCTTGCTTATCTGGCCTGTGTTTCGCGATCTCCATACCCTGCAACAGAGCGCCATTCGCTTTGGCCGTCAGCCTTCGCTGCAACCGCTAACCATACGTAAAAGCTCGGCTATCTTTCCCTTGGCTCAGGCGCTTTATAGCATGAGCCACCAGATAGTGAGTTTTGTCCAGATGCATAAAGAGTTATCCCATACCATCTCCCACGAAGTACGCACTCCGCTCGCGCGGATGCGCTTTGCCCTTGAGCTGAGCAAGCAGCAGATGGAGCCTCAATACGCAACGCGCCTGGCCCAGGACATAGATGAGATAGAACAGTTGGCGGCCAACTATCTCTCTTTTGCCCGCCTGGAACATAAACAGGGAGAACTATGCCATTCGCCTCAATCCATCGCTGACTTTATTCAGGCGCTTGAGCAGAAATACAGCCTTTATAGCCGTGACTTCCAGATAGGATTTCACTCTGTGCCGGGCCAGGCACAATTCGATAAGACGGCAATGAATGTGGCCTGCCAGAACCTGATCCAAAATGCCATGCGTTTTGCCGAAAAAGAGATACAGGTGAGTTTCGAGCAAAGTGAAAACCATAACTGCCTCAGAGTCGAGGATGATGGCCCAGGCTTTGAAGATAAAGGCAAAAAACTACTGGCGGCCTTTGCCAGAGATGCCAAACAGAGTGATGGCAGCGGCTTTGGCCTGGGGCTTTATATAGTGCGCAAGATTGCCATCTGGCACGGCGGCAGGCTGGAGCTGAGCCACTCGCAATCGCTGGGCGGCGCCGCCATCAGCCTGTGTTGGCCAAGAGCATAGAAGCCACTGTCTTAGCCGCGACTCAGCAGCACCAATACCTCATAGTGATCCGTGTGCGGAAACATATCGAACAGCTGCACCTTGCGCACACGATAACCACTGATAGCCGCCAGATCTTTGGCCAAAGATTCAGGGTTACAGCTGGAATAGAGCAGATGCGGCGGCGCAAAGGTCGAAATGGCCTGGCAAAGCTCGGCGCCTATGCCGCGTCTCGGCGGATTGACTATCATAAGATCCGGTACCTGGCCTGCCGACTGCGCCGCGGCAAAACTGCCCGAATCCAGCGCCTTGAAGTTCACCCGCTCAAGCCCCAGCTTTTCGGCGGATAACTTGGCGCAGGCGATGGCTTCAGCCTCGATTTCGATCCCTGTAAGCTCTGTGTCTTTATTGGCACAGTGCAGCCCAAAACCGCCGACACCACAGAAGAGATCCCAAATCGACTCAGGCTTCAGCTCACTGACCCAGTCTTTGGCGCTCTGATAAAGGGCCGCCGCCACTTGTGGGTTGGTTTGAAAGAAGCTCTTGGGGCGGATATAGAGAGGCACGCCATTGAAGGACTCCTCCAGACGCTGCGCCTCGGTGAGAAAAATCTCCTGTTCACCTTCGAGCCTGGCCATATGAATCGGCTGCAGATTCACAGATACCAGCTTGATGGCAGGAAACTCGGCCAGCAGCTTTGGCAGTTCACGCTCAATCCGTTCGATGGATTGCCTGGAGCGCAACACAAACCTGAGCATAAAGTCGCCGCTTGTCTCGGCGCGGGTCAACAACACAAACTTGAGTTCGCCCTTGGCCTTATCTACCCGATAGGGTGGGATCCCGGCCTGACGCACAAACAGCTCAAGCCGATGCAGCAAGGCCTGCATATCGGCAGGATAAAGAGGACAATCGCACAGGCTCACGGCCTCACCACTCGGGGAAACTATCCCCAGAATGGGTTGATGGGCGGCCCCGAGAGCCACCATCTTGGCCTTGTTGCGAAAACCCAGGGACGGCCCGCTGACCGGGACCAAGAGTTCAAAGGGCGTAAAGGGGCTGAGCAACTGCGCCAACTGCTCACTCTTGGCGGCCAGTTGTTGCACCATTGGCGTTTCTATGTGAGTACAGGAGCGGCACTTGCCCTGCGCAAAAAAATCACATCTCACTCTGATATATCCCAAGTTTCCAATTCAGCCCGGCGGCAAAAGCGGCACACTTTAGCCTGTTTCACCCTAAAAATCATCCCAGCATCAGCTTGTCGACATCCGCTTTGGGACTGCGTTTGCCAAGCACCTTGCTTATCTCTGCCGTCACCGCTTTGGCGGTAGCACGAAAGGTGGTTAACTTGCCGCCGTAGAGCGTCAGCAACCTGGGATGGGAATAACGCTGGTACAACTGTACCTCCCGCGGCCGACCAAAGGCATCGCCATCGCCCTTGGGCAGCACTCGCATGCCACTGAAATGCGCCAATACCTTGGCTTCAAGCGCCTCTGTAGTGACAGCACCCGTGAAACTGCCAGAGCCTCCAAAATAGTGCCGATAGATCCCCAGCAGATAAGCTATCTCCTCTCGGGTGATCTGCGGAACCGGTCCCTGGCAGAGGGTTTCCGTGGTGCCTATCAGCGTCTTGCCGTACCAAGGCATCACGAATACCACCCGCTCATCGAAGCAGGATTCCAGATAGAGCACCCCGGGCGGCGCTGGAATATCCAGAAGCAAATGACTCCCCTGCACCCAGTCTATTGCCGTCTGGGCTATGGGCGGTGTCACCCGCGCCAGCAGTTTGTTGACAAAAGCGCCGGCGGCGTTGACCAGAAAACGGCAGTGCAGCATTTTGTCGCCATCCGCATCCCGGTAACTCAGCTTACATCCCTGAGGCTCATGCTCTATTGTCAAACACTCGGCGCCCTCGCGGATATCGGCACCGAGCAGCCTGGCGCTGTCGGCCACCGCCTTGGTCAGCAAGGCATCATCCGTCTGGGCATCCCAGTATTGGAACATATGGGTCATTCCCGCCAGCTTGAGTCCGGGAAAGCTCCCCCAAGCCCTGGCGGGCAGGCTACGAAAACGCCCCAGGCGGTCAAACTCGCTCAGCAAGCCGTAGAGGCTGAGGCCGGCCCTGAGGGTCAAGGCGCCGCGGCGACTGTCACGATAAACCGGGATAAAGAAAGGGACGGCCTTGACCAGGGTTGGCGCCAGACGCAATAACTCGCGCCGGGCCCGCAGCGATTCACGCACCAGATCCAGCTGCCCGGATTCGAGATAACGTAAGCCGCCATGGATCAGTTTGCTGGACTGGGAGGAGGTACCTGCCGCCAGAGTGGACTTTTCCAATAGCACCACGGAATAACCGGCCGCCGCCGCGCACTGCGCCACCGCCACGCCGGAGATGCCACCACCTATGATTGCCAGATCGACCTGTTCCATCAGCCTCTTTCCGTTAACGTTCCAATTGCTGCCACAGGGTGTCACACAAGCTTTTCAGTTGTTGCAGCTCCGCCTGCGGCATGGCGCTGCGACACAGCATCTGCTCGGGCACATCGGCGGCGCGCGCTTGCAAAGCCAGCCCGGCATCGGTGAGCGTCAATACTCGCACCCGCTCGTCCTGTTCACTGCGGCCTCTTAACAGCAAGCCTTTAGTTTCCAGGCGTTTGAGCAAGGGGGTCAAGGTGCCTGAGTCCAGATGCAAACGCTCACCCAGCGCCTTGACACTGATGCCCTTGTGTTGCCAAAGCACCAGCATGGCCAGATATTGCGGATAGGTAAGATCCAGGGCATCCAGCACAGGCCGGTAGGCCCGCACCATAGCATTGGCAGCGCTGTATAGCGAAAAGCAAACCTGGTTTTCCAGGCACAGGGGCTCGTTTGACATATGCAAACCCTAAACACAATTTAATTGCGCACAATATACTTGCTTTTGTAACAAATATCGATCTATCATTGCCAGCAATTAGATTGCGCACAATTTAAATTAAGGAAACTACTATGCTCTATCACACTCAAGCCACAGCCAAAGCCGGCCGCAACGGCGAAGTAGCCACTCATGACGGTGCCCTGTCATTGACCCTAAGCTATCCCAAGGAGATGGGCGGGACAGGAGCCGGGGCCAATCCGGAACAGTTGTTTGCCGCCGGTTACGCCGCCTGTTTCTCCAACGCCATTTTACATGTGGCGCGCCTGGGCAAAATTAAGCTTGCCAGTGCTCCTGTCACCGCCGATGTCGGCTTGGTCAGTCAAGATGGTGGGTTTGCGCTGCAGGTATCTCTGGCTGTCACTCTGCCGCTCGCGCAGGCCGAGGCCGAAGCCTTGGTGCTCAAGGCCCACAGTGTTTGCCCCTACTCCAATGCCACCCGCAACAACCTTGATGTGGGGCTCACTGTGAATGATATTAAGATCAACTGAAGCTCTGATATTATTTAGAGCTAAGGAAGGTGCGAACAAGTCCCATGTGTGCTCTGCGTCGGCTTACAGGCCTGGATGCAAGGCGTGATTCGCAGCAAATGGCTCTAGTCCTTTGCAAGAAGCACAACACAGCAGGCTGGCCCGTAAGCCACGCCCTTCGGGGCTTTCACAGCAACCGGCTCTCTGCGTTATCCGACTTCGACAGGCCCCGGCATGCCTTCAGTCAGATGCCTTGAACGCCAATTGCTGTGTAAGCCAGAGTGCCACGAGGACTTATTCGCACCTTCCCTAATATTCAGTCAATTTATTGGCAAGAATATAAATAAATGTCGCAACAATTGAAATTATATTTGTTGCGACATTTTTCCGTCATTCATTCTGTATTATGACGCTATCATTCAGCAAAGGTTGATATTCATATAAAATTGATTTTTCCTGGACAATCGATTAAATTTGCGCCTCAAAAGTGGACGTGAGCAATAATAAAGTCATAGTCAAAGGAGAATGATATGCGCGCCCTGATTCTGGGGTTACTGCTGTTTACCGGCGCGACCCAAGCCACCTGTGAGAAAAGCGTTTTGCTTGGCAATGTCGATTATGCCAAGAACAGCTCTTATTTCAGTACCCAGGATTCTTTGCAACTGGATAAAATTGTTGCTGATAATAGCGATAATTCAAGCGGCTATCTGTTATTGGAATTCAATATGGATAAGTCTATCGGCGATGAAGATTTACAAAAATATAATATGTGGCTTGCCAATAGACGAATTGAAAGGGTTAAAGAATATTTAACCGCAGCACACTTCTCTCACCCCATAGTCACTCGTATCCGCACGGCAACCCATAAAGATAATCGCGAAGTGAGTCTGCATTGGTGTAATAACCAACAGATGATGGCGACGATTGAAAAGCCAAGCGCCGCCGAATAACTAAGTACTTTCAAGATCCACAAATGAATGCCCCTTAGGGAAGGAGCGAAGTGGCTTACAGGCCCGTAAGCCGATGCAGGCACACATGGGACTTGTTCGCACCTTCCTTAGACATTGCGCTAGAGTTTAAAACGGCCGACTTCACGGCGCAGCGAATCTGACAACTCCGCCAACTCCTGCGCTTTGACAGTGGCGCTGTTGGCCTCCAGAGATAGGGTTTGAGAAACCTCACGAATCGACTCGGTATTACGGTTGATTTCGCTGGTGACAGAGGTTTGCTCTTCGGCCGCTGTAGCTATCTGGCTGGCCATATCGGATATCTGGGTGATCGCTTGGCTTATCTGCTCCAGGCTGGCACTGGCCGATTCGGCATCCATCACACTGGTTTCGGCCATCTGATGACTCTGAGCCATGGAATTCACTGCCTTGGAAGCGGTTTTTTGCAAGGTCTCAATCATGGTCTGGATCTCTTGTGTCGACGCATGAGTGCGCTGCGACAGCACCCTGACTTCATCAGCTACCACGGCAAATCCGCGCCCCTGCTCACCGGCTCTGGCGGCTTCGATGGCGGCGTTCAAAGCCAACAAATTGGTCTGCTCGGCAATACCGCTGATGGTCAGCAAAATGCTGTTGATCTTCTGTGAGTGCTCGTTGAGCTCGCCGATGATCTGACTGGCGGTATCCACTTCCTGCGCCAGGCTACGAATCGACTCCTGGCTCTGCAGCACCTGCTGTTGTCCACTGCCTGCCAGGCCGACCGCCGACTGCGCCGTCTGTGCCGTCAGTTCGGCATTGCTGGCGATCTCCTCGGTGGCACTGGCCATTTCGGTCACAGCGGTTGCCACCATAGTGACTTCGTCCTGCTGCACTTCGATGCTCTGGCTGTTACTCTCGGCCGAATGGCGGGTCTCCTGTGCCTGGCCTCCCAACTGCTGGGCTATGTCACTCATACGGGAAATCATGCCGTGCAGGCGTTCAACAAAACGATTAAAGCCGGCGGCGAGCATGCCTATCTCATCGTGCTGATTACGGGTCTCGATGCGAACTGTGAGGTCCCCCTCCCCTTCGGCAATATCGTTGAGCGCCTTGGCCAGACGTTCCAGATCGCGGAACTGGCTCTTGAACACCAATACCAGCAACAGACCAAAGCCCACCAAAAACAACACGCCCACCGCAGACATCCACCATGCCAGCTCGGTAGCCTCGGCCATGATGCTTGCCTTGTCCATCACAAACATCAGTGCCCAATCTGTGTGAGGCACCGCCGCCACGTAAAACAGCTTGCTGCTACCGTCGAATGCCATCTCATCCAGGGTATTGGCGCTGATCCTGGCGCTGAGCCACTGAGGATTGAAGGCACTGCCAAGACGGCTGAACTGCTGGCCGTTCAGGTCCTTGTCCGGATGACTGATAATCAAGCCTGAGCGTTCAAGCATCACGGCATAGCCGTCACCCGGCACCTTGAGGGTTCGCACCGCATCTGTCAGTTGATCTATGGTGAGATTAGCCGCTGCCACGCCCTGCAGGCGACCGCTGTTCATTACCGGCTCAGCTATGGTGACCACCAGCTTTTGCAATGTGGCACTGACATAAGGCGCCGTCATTATCATGGCTCCTTCCCGCTTGGCATCCTGATACCAAGGGCGAACCCGGGGATCATAGCCAGCCGTATTCAGGCTGGGGTCCTGACGGTACATGTTGCCCTGCTCATCGCCGTAGTAGGTCAGCGCAAAACCGCTGGCCTCATGGGCCTGCATCAGAAAAGGGGGGATATTGACCTCAGGGTTCCGCTGCAGCGTGCCCTTGATGCTGCTGATCGCCTTTTGTCTGTCATACATCCACTGCCCTATGCCGCCGGCAAAGGTGTTCGCCAATTGATCGACCTCGCGCTGGGTTCGCTGCATGGCATTATCACGAATGGAAGAGGAGGAAAGGCCAACCAGGGCGGCAACCGTAAGCAAAACGGCGCCCAGACTGACCAGCAGTAAGCGGGTTTTAAGCGTGAACTGCATAAGAAGTCCTATAAATTTTTAGGGTGGAGTAAAAGTTTAGCGGCAAAAAAGTAAATTACTGAAGTCGCTTACCACAATGGCACTGTTCGAATGCGGTTTTATTACTCAAAGCTTAACAAATGTCCATGTGTCTCACTTTAGGGACTTTTTCGAGTCTGCTAACAGTTTTGATGCTGCTTTATCATGGATACCAAGGGCTTGGAGTAAAGTATTTGTAGGGTACTTGTAGCCTGAACCGGGCTATGGGTCATTCAGATACAGTTTAATCCCTCTTACACAGGTAAGCTTATGTTAAGAACCCTCTTTCTCTGCCTGTTACTGAGTTTCAGCGCAGGCCTTGCCGCAACCGAAAATTCGGCGTCGCAGATCCAGTGGCAACAGGTGGATCAGCAAGGGCAGATCAAAATTCCTTTATATTTTGTCTGGTCCAAGACCTGTCCCCACTGCGCTGAAGCGCATCCATTCATCGACTCTCTGCCGGAGCGCTACCCCTGGATAGAGCTGCACTCTGTGATGGTGGGCGCCACGGGTACTCAGGAGCTGTGGCAGCAGTTGGCCACAGAGACAGGAACAGAAGCCCGCTCAGTGCCCTATATGGCTACCTGTGGCAAGGCGATAGTCGGTTATTCCAGTGAAGAGGTGACAGGTCAGTTCCTGCTCAACCGCCTCAAGAACTGCTACCTGCAGGCGGGCGGCCAGTTGAGCCCGGAAGATATGCCGGGACAAACAAGCACTCAGGCAAACACAGGTTCAACTCAGGCGCCGCTGTTTGGCACCTGCGCCAATGATGGTGGCGATGGCACCTGTGATGCCACGGCTCTGGCGGCAGAGCCCGAAGTGCAGCCGGTGGAATTGCCTCTGGTTGGGGTGGTGACACCTGAAACCATGTCGCTGCCAATTCTGACGCTGGTACTGGCCGGTGTCGATGCCTTTAACCCCTGTGCCTTCTTCGTGCTCTTGTTCCTGCTGTCCATCATGGTCAACGCCAAGAGCCGCAGCCGTATGCTGTTGGTTGGTGGTATCTTCGTGTTTTTCTCGGGCTTTATTTACTTCCTGTTTATGACCGCCTGGCTCAACATCTTCCAGCTGTTGGGGGCCGGCAGTGATGGCGGGATGATTATTCTGGCAGCGGGAATACTGGCGTTGATCGCCGGCAGTATCAACGTGAAGGACTACTTCGTTACCAAAGGAGAAGTAACCCTATCCATGTCGGCGGAAAACCGCACCGGGCTTATCAAGCGTATGGGTAAGCTGTCCAGCGCCTCCAGCCTGGCGACCATGATAGCCGGTACCACAGTGCTGGCGATTCTGGCCAACGCCTATGAGCTCTTGTGTACTGCGGGTTTCCCTATGATCTACACCAGCGTGCTCTCCATGCATAACCTGCCGAGCTTTGAGCGCTATATGTACCTGGTGCTGTACAACATTGTCTATGTGATCCCACTGGCCATCATAGTGATTGCTTTCAGCATGACGCTTGGTAAACGTAAGTTGACCGAGAAAGAGGGCCAGACCCTGAAGCTGATGTCCGGCATCATGATGCTTGGCTTGGGCGGCACCCTGGCGGTCAACCCGGCGGCGCTACAGAGCGTCACCCTGGCATTGGGGCTGATTATCGGCGCCATAGTCGTCACTATCCTGATAGTCAGCGGTAGAAAACTGTTAGAGCGCCGCCGTAAGGCCGCTTGATGGATCACGACTTGAAGTTCAGAGCAGCAGCAAGAAGCCAAGTTGCCCATTGGTGGCTTGGCTTTTTGCCGGACAAGCGGGATTTAGGCTAAAGTTATAGCTATTGATGCCGATAACAGTATCATGCCCGAGTCCCGAAGCGACTCTCCAACCCAGAGGAAAGCCATGACAGTTTCTCTCAACTCCCAGCCGCTGTCGGTCAATATGGATACCGGCGCTGTCGGTGTTAAAGTCGCGCAGCTGGCCAAGCAGCAACAAGAAGCCGAAGGCGAAATCGCACTGCAACTTATCCAGGCCGCTACGCCGACACAAGAACCTGCCGGCCCGGTTGGTAACATAGGCCACAATATCAATACCACAGCCTGATATTCCCAAGGCTCTGGCGATAGCAAAAAACCGGCAAAGCCGGTTTTTTTATTGTGGATACATGGGCGAACCTAAGACTCACTTATGCTGCGCCAATGCCTCCTGCAATGCCTGACGCGTCGCAGTATCCTGCTGCCTTTGCTGTTCTTGCTGATGACGACGTAAGTTATCTTCCGCCTGACGCACACACTGATTGTGATCCTGCCAACCATCGGCAACCGCTTCATCGGTACGGGCAGAGCATAGAATATCGGCGCAGCCACCGAGACTCCCCAAACCCAACAGCAAAAGCAACAGGGCGCTCTTTGCCAAATAAGATGCAGACATTGTTATTTACTCCAAACCTGGAATGCCAAGGCAATCGAGTGGCAAGGTCATTTTCCACCAACCGGCATCGACCCTAAACGGTTCAAATTAACCCAAAGAGACTGACGCTCAGCTGAACCAAAGGTTTGCCTTAGAACAAAAGAAGCCGGCACTTGGCCGGCTGCTGTGTTGCTAAAAGCTGTTGAGTGGTTAACCCATCAAGCCGCTGCCGATTCATCCTCTGAATGGCGGATCAGGTAGTCAAAGGCTCCCAGAGAGGCGGTTGCACCGCTACCCATGGCGATGATGATCTGCTTGTAGGCCGAGTTGGTCACGTCACCGGCGGCAAACACCCCTGGCAGTGAAGTCTGACCGCGTTCATCGACAATGATTTCACCGCGTGGAGTCAATTCCACAGTACCGCGCAGCCATTCAGTGTTGGGCACCAGACCTATCTGCACAAAGATACCTGCCAGCGCAATATTATGCTGCTCGCCACTGGCTCTGTCTGTGTAGTTGAGCCCGATAACCCGACTACCATCACCAAGGACTTCTGTCGTTTGCGCCTGGGTGATGATGGTGATGTTACCCATAGATTTGGCCTTGCGCTGCAGCACGTCATCGGCGCGCAATTTGCTGTCAAACTCGAGTACAGTCACATGCTCGACTATGTTGGCCAGATCGATAGCCGCCTCAATACCCGAGTTACCACCGCCGATCACCGCAACCCGTTTACCCTTGAACAGCGGGCCATCACAGTGAGGGCAATAAGCCACACCGCGGCCACGATATTCCTGCTCACCGGGGACATTCATTTCCCGCCAACGAGCCCCGGTGGCTAACAGGACAGTACGGCTCTTGAGTACGGCACCATTTTCCAGTTCCACTTCATAGAGGCCATTGCTGCCAAGACGAACCGCCTTCTGGTTATCCATCACATCCACTTCATAGTCGCGAACATGCTCTTCCAGATTTGCCACCAACTTGGGGCCTTCAGTCGCCTTGACCGAAATAAAGTTTTCAATGCCTACGGTTTCGCTGACTTGGCCACCGAACTTGTCGGCCAACAACCCAGTGCGCAGTCCCTTACGGGCGGCATAGATGGCGGCTGATGCACCGGCAGGCCCGGCGCCAACCACCAGTACTTCGTAGGGCTTACGCTGGTTGAGGCTCTCGGCTTGGCGGGCAAAGGCATTGGTATCCAGTTTATTGAGTATCTCTTTCAGGCTGATGCGGCCGGCAGAGAAAGGCTCGCCGTTCAGATAAACCGAAGGCACGGCCATGATGTTGCGCTGCTCAACCTCATCCTGGAACAGGGCACCATCTATCATGGTATTGCTGATCCGCGGGTTGATCGCCGCCATCATATTGAGCGCCTGCACCACATCCGGGCAGTTCTGGCAGCTCAGAGAAACAAAAGTTTCAAAATGATATTCCCCTGGCAGGCTGCGGATCTGCTCGATCAGCTCGGCCTCCAGCTTGATGGGATGCCCTCCTGTGTGCAGCAGAGCCAACACAAGTGAGGTAAATTCGTGCCCCATGGGCAAACCGGCAAAACGTATGTCAGAACCCTTGATTGAGGTAACCTGCATCGCCGGGGTACGGGACAGTGACTGCTCGGTCACACTGACCAGGGAAGAGAGCGAGGCAATATCCTGTGCCAGAGCCAACAGCTCTTTGGACTTTGGGCTTTCATCTGCAGATACGACAAGTTCAACTGGTTGCTTGAGGTTCTGCAGATAGGTTTGCAGTTGATTTTTCAGATTCGCATCCAACATGATGACTCCAGAATCAGACTAAAGGAAAACAGAAATAGTGCGGGGAAAAAGGCTCCGAACCCTTGCAGGGGGAGGTTCGGAGCCTTCTGGGTCAGGCTGGCTGTTTAGATTTTGCCAACCAGGTCCAGTGAAGGAGCCAGAGTTTCGTCGCCTGGCTGCCACTTGGCAGGGCAAACTTCGCCGTCGTGAGTGGCAACATATTGAGCAGCTTGGATCTTACGAACCAGCTCGCTGGCGCTACGTCCGATACCCAGGTCATGGATTTCCGCGACTTTGATTTCACCTTCAGGGTTGCTGACGAAAGTACCGCGCAGGGCAACACCGTCTTCCTCAACCAGCACGCCGAAGTTACGGCTGATTTCACCGGTTGGGTCACCTATCATTGGGAATTGAATCTTGTTGATGGTGTCGGAAGTATCGTGCCATGCCTTGTGAGTGAAGTGCTTGTCGGTAGACACAGAGTAAACTTCAACGCCCATGGCTTGCAGTTTTTCGTAGTGGTCAGCCATATCACCCAGTTCAGTTGGGCAAACGAAGGTAAAGTCGGCTGGATAGAAGAAAACTACAGACCACTTGCCCAGCAGATCCTGTTCGGTCAGCTCAACGAATTCACCTTTGTGGAAGGCGGTAGCTTTAAAGGGTTTGATTACAGAGTTGATGATTGACTGAGTCATTGTATGCTCCCATTTTCAGTTTGAATTGTCCGGGTCAACTTCATTGCTGCCCGTCGATGGAAGTCATATTAACCAAAGGGTTTAAAATAAGATAACGGATAAAAGCTGTTGCCTTAATCGGTTTTTCAGAGGAACTTGTGTCGGGAGCGAAAAAAGCGATTACCCTTCGCTCCCGGGCAAGTTATTGATCTATTGGTTCTCGCTGAACTTATGCTGTTCCAACCAATGGCTCAGCAGGCGTACACCATAACCGGTAGCACCGGCCGGAGCCAGTTGAGTGTCGCTCCTGACCAGGGCATTACCGGCAATGTCCAGATGAGCCCAGGGTTGATCACCGGCAAAACGCTTGAGAAACATCGCCGCCGAAGAAGCCCCGGCGCTGCCTTCACGGCCTGTGTTGGTTAAATCCGCGATGCTGGAATGCAGCTCTTCGCCGTAGGCCGGATCCAGCGGCAGACGCCACAGCTTTTCCCCCACCTGCTGTCCCGCGTATGTCAGTTGCTGCACCAAAGGTTCTGAGTCACTGAACAGGCCGGCATATTCCACCCCTAGGGCACGCACCTTGGACCCTGTGAGGGTCGCCACATCCACTATCACTTGTGGTTGGTATTTCTCGCGGGCATACCAAAGACCGTCGGCCAGCACCAGGCGTCCTTCAGCGTCGGTATTGAGGACTTCAACCGTCAGCCCCTGGGCAGTCTTGATCACATCCCCCGGGATCATTGCACGACCCGAGACCATGTTTTCCGCCAGCGGCATGATACCCACCAGATTAACCGGCGCCTTGGAGGCGGCCATCGCCTTGACCGTTCCCAACACTGTGGCGGCGCCGGCCATATCTGACTTCATCCGCGCAATCGAAGTGCCGGTCGCCTTGATGTTATAGCCGCCTGAGTCAAAGGTAATCCCCTTCCCCACCAGCGCCACCGGAGCATCATCACTGCCCTGCCAGTGCGCGACTACCAGTCTTGGGCCTCGCTCGCTGCCTTTGCCCACGGCCAGCAACGCACCCATATTGAGTTTGGCCAGTTCTTTGGGTTCCAACACCTTGATCTTGACGCCAAGACGCTTGAGTTCCTTGGCCGCATCGGCAAAGGACTCGGGATAGAGTTCGGCGGCCGGTTTGTTGGTCAGATCCCGCGCCAGCGCCACCCCATCGGCAATCGCTGCCGACTTGAGGTGATTGGTCTCGGCTACCTTGGGCTCGGCGACCGCAAAATGGTACTGTTTTTCGGTGCGCGGCTTGGCCGTGAAGTCCCGATAGCGGTAGCTGGCCAGGGAAATCCCCTGGGTCAATTCGGCGATAAACCCTTGGCTATTTGGGATATCAGCGGCCCATACCGCCACCTTGGGTTGTTTGACGGCTTCCAGGTGATTTGACAGCTTGCCCCCCAGCAAGGCTGTCTCCCCCGGCGTCAGTTCAGCATCCCCAAGCCCGAGCAGCAGCAGGCGCTCTGCTTGGGTACCAATGGGGGCCAGCAATTCGAGCAGCTCGCCCTCCTGGCCTTTGAAGTTGGCGGCCGCAATGGCGCGCTGCAGTTGTTTGCGGGTATCCGCCTGCAATCCGGCGGCCGAGTATAGGGTGCCATCCTGATGCTGGAACATCACCAAGGTGTTGGCCGGGGCGACTTGAGTGGCAAACTCATACTGTTCGGCCTGTGTCGTCCCAGCGCCCACAAGGCAGGATAGGGTCAGAAGTTTTACTGCTAATCTTTTGTTTTTATTCATTTGTACTGCTTATCATTATTGAGGGGCAGACAAATATAACATCAGGGCTTTTACGGACTAGTGCCCTTAACAATCCCTTACAAATTAGCCTACTGCCAGAGTTCGAAGCGACTGAGAGAGCGGCCGAGATCGCAGTCCAGCACAGCAGACAAGCCGGCGGCGCCCTGTTTGAGCCCGGCACTGGTAAAGTTTTTCGGTGTCCTTGAGGCAAACACTACCCAGTTGCCGCCCCCCGTGAGGCAGGCCCGCACATCGGGGAAATGTTGCTGTAGGCGAGCCAGCAGGCCTCTGTCCTGACTGTGCTCTTTCCAGCAGTTGAGCACCAGCAAACCTTCACTCTTGAGCAGTGCCAGGCTCTGCTCGATAAAGGCTTGGCTCAGCTGACCGGCATCCACCCCTTCAGAGCCGTAGAGATCGGCGAAGATAATATCTACCTTCTTGTGATCGGCACTGGCCAGAAACTGATTGGCATCCTGATTGATAAGGTTCAGCTTTTTCGACAGTGGCAGTTGAAAATGGCTCTTGGCCAACTCAAGCACCAGGGGGCGCAACTCGACCGCTGTCAGCTTGATAGCGGCATCAAAATGCCTCAGCGCATGCACCAAGGCGCCGCCGCCCAGCCCCAAAATGATGGCGCTCTTGGGTTTGAGGTACAAAAGCGCCAACAGCATGGCTTGCACATAGGTGTGCTGCGGTACATGAGGGGCCTTTTTCAACAGTTTGCTCTGCTCGTCGTGTTCGCCGAAGGCCAAGATCCGACAGTCGCCATCATCGAGGACAGCGACGCTGCCCCATTCATCCTGTTGCTGCACTAAGGTGCGATAATCTGCCATGCTTGAATAATTCTCGGTTGGGGAGTTTATCCCCTGTGACAAAGTCGCTAGTATGCCAGCAAATGCCTTATTTCTCACAGAAGCATACGCCATATGACTCACAATATTCTGATTGCCTGCCTCTATCTCGGGGTGTTTTTCTTTCTGCAGCGGGCGCTGAAAAATGCGGTGCAAACCCTGGCGGACAAGAAACAGGTCAGCGCCGCCCGTACCAGCCTGGTGACCCGCTTTATCAGCTATCTGTTGTTCTTTGTCACTCTGTCGTTGATGGCCGTTTCTCTGGGACTCGGCTATCAGGAGGTTTCACTGTTCGTGTCTTCGGCATTTGCCGTGCTGGGGGTGGCTTTGGTGGCCCAGTGGTCGATACTGAGTAACCTCACCGCCGGGGTGCTGATCTTTTTCGTGTTTCCCTACAAAGTCGGTGAGCGGATCAAAGTCGTCGACAAGGATGAAGATATTACCGGGGTATTGTTGGAAGTGGGGCTGTTCCACGTGCTTATCCGCCGCGACAACGGCGATACTGTTACCTACCCCAACAACCTGATACTGCAAAAAGCCGTGCTGAAGCTGGCACCCAGCAATGCCTCGGCGCCGCAGGCACAAGAGACAGAGCCGGAGCAACTGACCAAGCAGGATTAATTGAGCCTGCGCTGGAACAGCGCCAGCGCCTGCTGGTACATCTGCAGCGCCAATGCCGGGTCATAACGGGGATCGCCATCCCTCATAAAGGCGTGCTGGGCATTGAGTTCCTGCCAGCTGTATAAGGTCTGGTATTGTTCCAGCCTTTGCTGGATGAGACGGCGCCCTTCACTCGGCACATGGGGGTCCTGCTTGCCCCAGATCATCACCAACTCGGCGCGAATATCCCGGCAGCGGCTCAGAGAGTCATTCCCCGGCGCACTCGGGATAGCGCCGCTGTGAATATCTGTGGCATAGAGACAAAATGCCGCTGCGATGTCGGGGTTAAGGGCGGCGCGAAATGCCAGGTGACCGCCAACGCAGACCCCCATGGCACCAATCCGGCCGCGGCTCCAGGGCTGAGCGCGGATAAAATCCACCAACGCCTGAGTATCATCATCGTGGGCTTCCAATGGCTTGCTCAGCTTGTCGCTGTTGCCTTTGTCCTTGCCACTGTCATCATAACCAAGCACAGTGCCCGGCGGATTGAGCTCGTGAAAAATCTCCGGCACCAATACCACAAAGCCATGACCGGCCAGCATGCAAGCCATGCGGCTTATGGGGGCGGTTTCCTGAAAGATTTCCGAGTAAAAAATGATGGCGGGAAAACAACCCTCGCTATCGGGACGATAGACCCGGGTTTGCATGCTGCCGCTTGCCGTCGGCAGTTGATGAAGACTCTGTGTAACCAGCATGACACCTCCCTATGAGCATCTCCCCGATGCGGTAACCTCAATCTAGCAATCGGGGAGTCGGGTGTCAGTATTTATCTTTAGGGAAGGTGCGAATAAGTCCTCGTGGCACTCTGGCTTGCACAGCAATTGGCGTTCAAGGCATCTGACTGAAGGCATGCCGGGGCCTGTCGAAGTCGGATAACGCAGAAAGCCGGTTGCTGTGAAAGCCCCAAAGGGCGTGGCTTACAAACCTGTCTGCTGTGTTGTGCTTCTTGCAAAGGACTAAGGCCATTTGCTACGAACCACGCCTTGCATCCAGGCCTGTAAGCCGACGCAGAGCACACATGGGACTTGTTCGCACCTTCCTTAGAAAAGCTCGTTACCCGAACGCTCACCGCTGAGGAGTTTCTGTACATTGGACAGTGTGGTGTGGGCGATGGCGCCCAAGGCCTCTTCGGTCAAAAACGCCTGGTGACCGGTAAAGATCACATTGTGGCAAGCCGATAAACGCCGGAATACATCGTCCTGGATCACTTCGTTGGACTTATCTTCAAAGAACAGCTCTTTCTCGTTCTCATACACGTCCAACCCCAACGAACCTATCTGTCCGAGCTTGAGCGCTTCCATGGCATCTATGGCGTTGAGCAAGCCGCCACGACTGGTGTTAATCACCATCATGCCCGGCTTCATCTTGGCAAAGCTGTCTGCGTTGAGCAGATGGCGGTTTTCCGCCGTCAGCGGGCAATGAAGACTGATGATATCGCTCTGTTGGTACATTTCATCCAGAGTGACATAGCGAGCCCCCAGCGCCTCTACTTGCGGGTTGGGATAAGGGTCAAACGCCAGTACTTTACAGCCAAAGCCCAGCAAGACCTTGATGGTGGCGATACCGATTTTCCCTGTGCCGACCACGCCCACAGTCTTACCGAACATGTTGAAGCCCACCAACCCTTCGAGAGAGAAGTTGGCATCCCGGGTGCGTTGATACGCCTTATGGATCTTGCGGTTCAGGGTCAACATCAGGGCGACCGTATGTTCGGCCACAGATTCTGGAGAGTAAGCAGGGACATTGACAACATTCATTCCCAGACGCTTGGCCGCATCCAGGTCGACATTATTAAAGCCTGCACAGCGCATGGCGATGATCCGGGTGCCGTTGACGGCCAGTTCTGTCAGCACCTCGTCATTGAGTTCGTCGTTGACGAAGGCGCAGATCACTTCGAATCCGTAAGCCAGTTTCACTGTTTGCATGCAAAGGCGCACGTCGAAGTACTCTATTTGAGCCCCAAAGGCCTGGTTGGTACGGTTGAAATGCTGCATGTCGTAACGCTTGGCGCTGAAAAAACCTATCTTCATGCTGTTTATGACCCGGTAATTGGAATGATAGCTAAAATTGTAAGTGAATTACCTAAACTTGTCTTTGCCTGGCACAGACAATCTCACCGGAAACATGATGCAGCGCAACAAAAAGAAAAAAGCGGACTCCTGACAGTCCGCTTTTTTGATGAGGGGCTCAAGCGCCCCGACTCCGTGCTATCGGAGAATTAGTTTGGCCTAGTGCTCTTTAGCGTACTTGGCAGCTTCAGCACCGGCGATACGACCGAAGGTTACGATATCAGAGATAGCGTTACCGCCCAGACGGTTGGCACCGTGAACACCACCGGTTGCTTCACCGGCAGCATACATACCCTGGATCAGATGACCATCTTTGGCTTTCACTTCAGCCTTGGTATCGATCTTCACGCCACCCATGCTGTGGTGTACAGCTGGCTTAACTTCGATAGCGTAGTAAGGGGCAGTACCCAGTTCACGAGGCAGGTTAGGACGCTCGAATTGAGTGTCTTTACCAGACTTCACGAAACCGTTGTAGCTGGCGATAGTCTTGGCCAGTTCGGCACCAGGAACACCAATCTTCTTGGCCAGTTCTTCAGGGGTCTTACCTTCATCAACAATGCCCAGGTGGACATAGTTTTCAATCTTCTTCAAGCTCTTGCGAACTGAGTCATCGAACACCAGGAAGGCGCTGGCACCTTTCTGTTTCAGGATGGCCGCAGAAGCCTTGTCACGAGTAGTGATTTCGTTGACGAAACGGTCACCTTCACGGTTAACCAGGATAGCACCGTTACCGCGTACGGCTTCAGTTACCATCACACCACCACGTGGAGACAGAGTTGGGTGAGCCTGTACCCATTCCAGATCGCGGGTATCGGCACCGGCTTGCATGGCAACATCCAGACCGTCACCGGTTGCACCTGGGTGGTTGGTAGCAGCAAAACCTTTCAGCTTAGGATCGTACTTGGCAACGCGGTCGTTGTTCTTGGCGAAACCACCGGTAGCCATAACCACGGCATCAGCCTTGATCACGTAGTAACCAGTGTACTTACCTTCAACCAGAACGCCGGTCACTTTGCCTGAATCATCTTTCAGTACGCGTACAACGCGGCTGTTCAGACGGATATCGGTACCGCGCTTAACAGCGTTGTCCCACAATACTTGGGCAACGTGAGCACCTACACCGGCACCACCGGTTGGACGGTGACTACGGTTAACACTGGCACCACCCATACGACCTACGTCAGTCATATCGGCGCCCATAGAAGTCAACCAGTCGATAGAATCGGAGGAGTTGTTGGCCAGAACTTTAACCAGCTCAGGATCGTTGATGTTACGGCCACCTTTCATGGTGTCCTCAATCATGATCTCTTTCTTGTCTTTAATACCCAGAGCCGCTTGAGGCTTGGTTTCAGCAGCGTTCATACCGCCGGCAGCCAGCTTGGTGTTACCACCTGGGATAGGCTCTTTTTCCAGCAGAATGACTTTGGCACCGTTGTCGCGAGCAGATACTGCGGCGGCCAGACCGGCACCGCCAGAACCTATGATAACCACGTCAGTGGTTTCACGAGGACCGGCTGCGATAGCTTTGTCTTGAGCATCTTTCTGCACATCGATAGGAACGAACTTACGCTCCCACTTGCCGCCGAATGGCATATCGAAGCCGAAGCTGTGGCAAGCGTCACAGTAAGCAACTGATTTTTCATGGCCTTTGTGGCAAGAAGTACAAGCGATTTCACCGATCAGGTGAGACTTGTGTGGAGAAATCTTCAGATCTTTTTCACCGGCAGCAATCTCGTTCAGATCACCGTGGCAGCTAACGCACTGGGCGTTCTCATGGGTCAGGTTGTCATCGGTCGGGCCTTTCTTGGAAACGTGGCAAGTATCGCAACCGCCCATTTCACCATGAAAATCCGCCAATACATCTGCGCCGGCATAAGCTGTACCGGCCATCATGCCGGAAATCAGAGCAGCCAGTGCTGTTTTCTTAAGTGCTCCCGTGAACATAGAGTGTTCCTCCACCATATTATTTCACATACTCATATATAGCTATTTCGTACCACATTGCTTTTTAGTTATTTATACCAAGGCTGTAGCACGACATATCTCCCATGGCAGAAGATATCACTACCCCTTTAGGCATATATTTAACTGAGTCACAAAAAGATTTCTCTCGACGCCACCTATCCGCATTTCTGTGCACTCTTGCAGATTAGTCGGTCACATATTGATACAAATCACAGCTAACGTACTGTATAGCTGACGAAGTTAACGTTTTGGGGATCTGCATTTCCATGTGAGAAGACTCGACAAATACAGGATCAAGCATAGTCGCCAATTGGCGAATGCTGCTAAGCTAACGGAAAATTTGTATTCTGGATCACAGATATAATCGCCATGGCTAAAGCACAGATGTCTGAAAAGCAGTTTTGGCTGCAGCGCCTTTGTAAGACCAGCCTCAGAGCCCTGCACATTTTGGGGATAGTCGGGGCCGGTGGCGGTATTTTGCTGTCGGTACCCAGAGAAAGCTGGCAGCTCTATTGGATAATGGCCATGGCCAGCGGCAGTTGCCTGATGCTGTGGGAGATAGTCAGGGATTGGCGCTGGCTTATCCAACTGAAAGGAGTATTGACTCTGGTGAAGCTGCTGCTGATCCTGCTGTTTATTCCTCTGGCAAGCTACAAGAGCGAGTTGCTTGTGACTGTGGTTTTACTGTCGGTCATAGTGTCACACGGGCCCGCGGGCTTGCGGCATTATTCTATAGTTCACAGACGCAGAATAGACAGCCGCAAGGAGATCAAGGGATGAACACAGCAGAACTGATCACAGCCTTTGAGCGGCACACTGAGATAACACCTGAGCTCAGAGTACTGGACCTGGCCTGCGGCACCGGGCGCAATGGCCATTGGTTTGCCAAACAGGGCGCCGAGGTTACCTTCATCGATCGCAATCCCGAGAGCTTTGATGACCTATGGCGCCAGTTTCCTCACTGCCAATTCATTGAATGGGACCTTGAGCAGGGCGACAAGCCCGAGCTTCAACCTTTCGACGTGGTATTGGTGTTCAACTACCTGCACCGCCCCTCGCTGCCCTGGATAGCCAAACAGCTCAAACCCGGTGGTTTGTTGTTTTACGAGACCTTTACTCAGGAACAGGCCAAGTTTGGCCGCCCCAGTAACCCGGACTTCTTGCTGAATCAGAGTGAGCTACAACACAGATTTGCCAAATTCGAGACTTTACATTACTTTGAAGGCCATATGCCCGGCGGAGAAACGGGAATGCTGCAAGCCAAGGCTCAATTGATAGCCAGAGCCGTTCGCTGATCCGCCTTTATTCAGCTGTATCAAGGACCTGTAATGTTTCCCTATCCCGAGCAGTATCGGCTTGCCCTGCCCCCGCTGATCACCGCCTTTATGGTGCTCTGGTCGTTGTTGACCCGACCTCTGCTGGGAGATGCCAGTCCATTCGCCCTCTATCCCTTGTTGTTGCTGTTCCCTCTGGTGCTTGGACTGCACCTGCACCTTATCTGGCAAGCAGCCGGCCTACGTCGCCTGGATCAGGCCTTCTATGCTCTGGTACACGGTATTCTGGCTTTCGTGGTCTGGACCTTTTGCATCATGCATGTGGGCGGTCACAGCTTCTCCTAAGCTTCCGGATAAATAAAAAGGGGCGCGGTTTACACCGTGCCCCTTTGGCTTGGAAAGGGAGAGTTATTTGTCCTTAGGGTCGAGCAACCTTGATTCTTCGGACGCAAGAACCAAGTTTAAAAACAGGTAGTACACCAATACAAAAGCGCTCAGTGAACCAACCAAATATAGAGTAACCTGCAACATGATGGCCTCCACTGACGGTTATAGATTGATGGACTCATCGGGGATCTTGTAAATCACACACTCTGGATACGGCTCACACAGAGATGGCGTATTGACTTCATCCTTGCCCTTGGTGGGTGTCGACGCCAGCAGTAGCGGTAAAGCAAACAGAGTAGAAAGTAACGCAAATCCAATCGCATTTTTCACAAACTGATTCAAACTTTTCATCGTCTTTTCTCCTGCTGGGAAATGGGTGGGCGCAAACTGCGCCCGAGATTGCTTTGACCTTTTGGCCCGGTACTCAGGGTAAAAACCAAGCGCTTTGGTGGTCAGGCAATCAACCTTGTCCCTAAAGCTATCTCAGGCAGGGAAAAGCACCATAATGAAAAGGTGACGGAAAGGTGATGTCTTATAAATCAGTTAATTACTTCAACTATATCTGTATTGGCAGGCCCCAATAATGCCAGCGAAATCTGGCCGTCATCTGTCACTGACAGCAATCTTGGGGAAACTTTCTCCATCGGAATGTCGCGCCCCTCTCTCTTGCCCGTGTGGAGATCTATCTTGAGAATGCCCATGGCATTGTCGTTGGGCCGCAGCAACCAGAGTGCCTCGGAAGCCAGTTGCCAACTGCTGCCGAAGTGGGGGGTGTATTGGTCATAAAAGAGTTCTTCGACGCCCTGTTTCAGGCGCCAAATCCCTTTCTTGTATAGGCGGGTAAAATAAAGAGTACCGTCGGCGGCGTACTTGGCGGAAAAGCCATCCGTCAGCAAAGGCTGCTGCTCGCCACTGTCCAATAGCAGACTGTTTATCTGCCAGCGACCATCGACACTGACCGCTGCCAGCAGCTCATTGCTGCTGCGCCCCCAACTGACATTACGAACATTGCCCAGCTGAGGGAAAAACTTGAGTTCACCGTTTTCAGGGTTGAGGACAAACACCTGTTGGTTGAGGCTGCCGGCCACCAGCTTGTCATCAGCTGAATAACTGAGTTCATCTATATGGGAAAAAGTGCTCAGGCGACTCAGTTGTTTCTCCGTTCCCTGTTCGTCCCGACGCCATAGTTGTGGCAAGCCGCTGCGATTGGAAACAAAGATCAGCTCCTTGCCATCGTGGCGCAAGGTACCGGCGGTATCACGGCGACTGGACGCCACAAAGCGCTGCGGTTTGGAAGTCTCATCGAAGGGCGATGACCAAAACCAGATCTCCTCTTCAAACAGTTCACCGACAACCGCCGCCATGCGTCCGGCACTATTGGCCGAGGGAGAATTGATTTCCTGCAACACGCTCGTCAGCCGGGTTAACTTACGGGGTTTGAGTTGCAAGCGGTGAAGTTGGCCCTCCTCACCTCGGTATACCAAGGCGTTACCGCCTTTATCCCAGGCGATACTGCGCAGTGGATACCCCACCCGCTGCAGGTTTTGCCAATCACCGGATTCGATATCGAACAGTAAGATCTGGGTGTCAAACCAGTTGATACTGCGCAGCACGGCCAGACTGTGACCGTCGGGAGACAAGGCCAAGGCATAGTCACCGCGTCCCACCACATGTGGTTGACTCAACTGCTGACGCCGACCATCGCTGAGGCTGAGCAGAAAAACGCGCTTGAAGCCTTCAACCCCTTCGGCATCGACATAAAACAGCGAGCGGTTAGAGGGACTCCAGGCGATGCTGGTCGACTGTGTCGTCTGATGGCACTGGCTGACTATGCGGCTTCGCATCCCCTCTTCGGTCAGCTCTGTCACCATAATGCGACAGCCCTGAGTCTCACTGAATGCCAAATAAGCCAAGGCCTTGCCATCATGGCGCCATGCCGGGTAGCGCAGACTGTAATCATCCACAACAGGAATGGTTTTGATGACTCTGTCGCCGAGCGCCATCAGCTCAATATGCCACTTATCGGCGTTCAGTTCCCGATAGGAAAATGCCAGCATGCTGCCATCGGGGGACAGGCTGGGATCGACTTCCTGACCATTGAGCGAAGTCAGTGGAGTCAGACGCCGGATGGCCACATCTGTCAACTCAAGCTGGGTGTTTTCCTGGGCAGGAGCCAGATAGAGCCAACTGGCAATACCCGCCGCCAGCACTCCGAAGGCGCCGCCCAAATAGCCCCACTTGCTGCCGCCTGCTGCTATCTTTTGCTCAGTCTCGGCGTCTGCCAGTTTTGCCGGTAAAGGTTCATCCTGCGAATCGTCATCGAGTGTCGTCTCGCGTACTTTCGCTATCAACACATAGCCCTGCTTGGGCACTGTCTTGATAAAACGTGGCTCTCTGGGATTATCCTGCAGATGCTGACGCAGCAAGCCGATAATGCGGTTAATGGCGTTATCCGTGATGATGCCGCCGTGCCAAACCTCCTGGATCAACATTTCACGGCTCACCAGGGTGTTGGCATGATGGATAAGACACAGCAATACCTGCATCACCCTGAGCTCGAGCCGCACTTGAGCCTCTTCGCGGCTCAGCGTACTCATCTGAGGGTCAACCAACCAATCTTCCAACAGGTAACCTGAGCGCCTTCCCATATCAATCCATTTTCAATTCAAACACTAAGATACTAATTGCCCATGTTGTAAAAGAGAAGTAAAGCGCTCAAATTAACCAAAGGCAGGTGCGAATAATTCCCAGCCTGCTCTGAAGCCTGGATGCAACAACGCCCAAGAGCTTGCATCTACCTGCAGCCGCGGTTATCTTTGCCGTCCATTTTCATTGAGGCCATGACATGTCAGATTTTGTCTACAATCCGCCAACCGAACCTTGGCTGGATATTCTCTACCAAGACAAGGACATCATAGTCATCAATAAACCTTCAGGACTCCTCTCGGTTCCCGGACGGGATCCGGCCCATCACGACAGCGCCTATGCCAGAGTCCTGGCCGAACATCCACAGGCACAAGTGGTTCACCGCCTGGATATGGCCACCTCGGGCGTGCTCTTGCTGGCACTGAGGCGCAGTGCCGAACGGGAGCTGAAACGTCAGTTTCGAGACAGGGAAACCCAAAAGAGTTACTACGCCAGAGTCGCCGGCCATATCAAGGCCACTCAAGGCAGTATAGAACTGCCACTCATCTGCGACTGGCCCAACAGACCCAGACAGAAAGTCGATCATCAAGTGGGTAAGCCGTCATTGACCCACTATGAAGTGATCAGCAAGGGGCGCTATTCAACTCTGGTCAAGCTGATCCCCATCACAGGGCGCTCACACCAACTCAGGGTGCATATGATGGCATTGGGTCATCCCATTCTGGGCGATGGTTTCTACGCCGACTCCTGGGCAAAAAGATTGGCTCCCAGATTGCTGCTGCATGCCGCCAGCCTCAGCATCAAGCATCCCTACTCGGGCGAACCCATGAGCTTCAGTGCACCTGTGCCTTTTCTCGCGCCCGAAGGTGAGCAATAACGGCTAACGTCACCATAGATGTTGAGCCAAAAGTCGCCTTAAGACTGGCAATTTTACAATAAAACACGTAGATTCATGCCTGATTACAAGCAATTTAGGCGTGATGCTGTGGATACATCATTTCAAAGAGATCAACTGGACAATCAGATCCTGGAAGCCCTGATGCAGGATGCACGAACTCCTTTTGCCGAGCTGGCCAAACGCTTCAGCGTCAGCGCAGGCACGATTCATGTCAGGGTCGAAAAGATGAAACAGGCAGGTATTATCACCGGGGCCCAAATAACGGTTAACCCCAAAGCTCTGGGCTATGATGTCTGCTGCTTTATCGGCATCAATCTCAAGAGTGCCGGTGACTATCCCGCCGCTATCTCCAAGCTCAATGAGTTGGAAGAAGTGGTAGAAGCCTACTACACCACAGGCAACTACAGCGTATTTGTCAAAGTGATGTGTCAATCTATAGATGCCCTGCAGCACGTGCTGATTAACCGTATCCAGTCGATAGACGAAATTCAATCTACCGAGACCCTGATAAGTCTGCAGAATCCAATTGTCAGGGCGGTAAAACCTTAACAACAGATAAAGAAAAGGCTGCCAAATTGGCAGCCTTTTTCAGTTTAAGGCTTAGAGAAGGTGCAAAGGACTATGGCCATTTGCTGCAAACCACGCCTTACATCCAGGCTTGTAAGCCAACGCAGAGCACACATAGGACTTGTTCACACCTTCCTTAGCTCGATTTCCTGCGCAGCCACCCCAAAGGCAGCAATAGCAGCGACAACCAACCCAGCGAACCACCACTGTCACGCTCGAAGTCAAAGACCACTATGCTGACAGTTTCTGTGGTGCTGTTACCCTTGGAGTCACTCACCTTCAGATTGAAAGTCAGCAAATCGCCAGGGCCTCCCACTTCAGGCGCCGTCAGCTCCAGCTTGGCCGCCGAGCTGTCAAACTTCAGTGGTGCACCGGCAATCTGGGTCCATTGATAACTGACAGCATCGCCATTGGGATCAGCCGAGGCAGACGCATCGATAACAAAGCTCTTGCGCTCTGCCACTCGGTCCGGTGCATCAACCTTGATAACAGGAGCCCCTTCTTTAACATCGAACAGATACTCCTGAGTCAGCACCTCGGCGGTATCATTGACTACGGTATTGCTCAATATCAGCTTATTGCCCTGCCCCTGTTTACGCGGGATAAACTTGAAGCTCAGCGTTTTGGCCGGATCGCCGGTTTGCATCACATGAGTCCAACTCAATACTCCTTGAGCCAGTTCTCCTTGGTCGCTGATAGCCGTGACTTCATGTCCTTCCGGCACCATGGCCTTGATTTGATATTCCCGAGCCTCCGGGGAAGCATTGGCGGCAATAGTTACAGCCATGGTTACTGGCTGTCCGGGGGCCATCTCACCACTGAGTACACTGGCCGCAGGCATTTGCACATCATCAACGACTCGGCTGAAAGCAACCGGCAAGTTCTTGGCCGCGATGCTGGTATCGCTGGACGTCAGAGTTACTACGGCATAACCCAGGTCGCTGGCGGCAAAATTATCCTTCCAGGCAAACTTCAGTGAGAAGTCCTCGTTATCACCCGTCTTGGTCAGAGTAAAGTTGTCCTGAGCCGGACCTGCCTCTACCACTGAAGTTTTCAGGGTGAAGGGATCTTCGGCATTGGCGGCTGAGGCCTCATAGTTTTGCACAAAGATATAGTAATCACCGGCTTCTGGATTACTGATGCTGACAGATTCATCAGAACCGGCTCTGGCCGATTGGCCAACAAGGGCATCCAGCGCCCCGTCACCGTCCCTGTCTATTGCCACATAGAGATCCAAATCCGGAGAGTTGGTGGCAGTAATGGCCGTATTGAACAGCTTGGCACCATCTTCAACACTGTAAACAACGTAGGCAACGCCGTCGGTAATGTCGTCCAGGAAGCTGCCAACATCCGAATCTTGCTTCAGCACGCCTTCAAAGCTGTCGGCCAGTGCCAAGGCAGATACCTCGGCATCCAGTCCCGTCATATCCAGCGATTTGAGCTGGCTGAAAGTCAGCTCATCGGCATCTCGTCCCGCCCGGATGGTAAAGCTGTCCGGCAGGTTGTCACGGGAAGCCTTGACCGCCACCGGCATAGCCGCATCAGGGTGGTTGCTCGAGGTCAACAGCAGGTTACCAAACGCCCAATCACTGGAGCTCACCCCTGTGATATCGGCAGTGACAGTCACCACCTGTGACTGCCCCTTGGTCAGAGTGAAGTTTTCAGGCGAAACCGTTATTTTCAGCCCTTCAGTCGTCGCCACCCCGGCAGCGCTCCATACGCCGTCTTTGGTCGCCGTGACTTTTCGAGTCCAACTGCAACTGTTAACACATTGGCTAGTGGACATGCTGGGAAGATTCAAACGTCTGGGATCACCACCGAGTTCTGGATTGGCAAACTCATAATTGTCCGCCAACTCATCCATGATGAGCCCTGTCTTGGCGGCCAAATCGACCCGGATCCGGCCGGCACCCACATCAAACGGATCCGCGGTAGTCTTGCCATCGGCCTTGGTCATAGCACTGGCCGTAGTTGCCGTCAGCATCAAGGCTGAACGGATATTATCCGGTGTCCACTCAGGATGAGCCGACTTCAGCAGCGCCCCGGCGCCCGCCACATGAGGGCTGGACATGGAAGTACCGGACATCAGGGTATAATCGGCAGGATCTGTCCCTGTTACTTCATGGCCATACTGCTCATCGGCATAAGCGGCATAGATGTCCACACCCGGTGCTGAAATCGAAGGCGCAATCACATCGAAGTAACGATTTGGCCCGAGTAGAGAGAAGTCGCCCAACACATCTGCCTGACGCTCAACGGCCGATGGAGTGGCATTGATTTTGGCCACCAGCCCTGGCGTGGCCGCCAGCGCATCCACAACAGCCAAGCCATCAATATTACCGATGAAAACAGAAGGGATACTGGTGTTGCCCAGTCCGGACATCTTGGTTCTGACGTTGCCTTCACCGTCTTTGTTAAAGACGATAACCCCTACTGCCCCCGCATCTTTGGCATTATTGACCTTATCGGCAAAGTTACAACCGCCGCGCTTAATCAGCGCCAACTGTTCCTTGAACGCATCGGCGGCAAAGGCGTTACAACCTTCGAAATTATCAGCTGCCAAGTCACCGGCATACACCAAAGGTGCACTGATATCTGTAGTCATTACCGGCCCGGTTCCCTGAGTGTAGTCCAGTTGGTCACCGTTGAACTCCAGAATGGAACGCACTTCCCGGTTGTGGGTAGATGCCGCGACTGAGGTATACCAAGGCGCATTTTTGGGTGAAGAAAAGGGAACTTGGCTAACCGAGGCAGAGGTATTTCCGGCTGATACGGCTGAGAAGATGCCGGCATTACGGGCAGCCAGGAAGCTCATCTCTGTCGCGCTTGACCAAGGGAAACCACCGCCGCTGATGGAATAGTTGATCACATCCACACCGTCGGCAATGGCATCATCCAACGCTTTGAGAATCGCCGATGTGGGGCAACCTGAATATCTATCGCCATTGTTGCCCGGACGGCAGATCTGATAGGCAACAATGTTGGCATGGGGGGCGACCCCGGAGATCTGTGTAAATTCGAGCCCGGTCTCAATGCCATCCCCCTGAGCCTCACCGACTTCACCGGCAACATAGGGAACATTCTTAAGGATATTGCCCGCAGCAGTACTGGCAGTATGAGAACCATGGCCCCCATAATCCTCACCATTCTTGGCAGGAGGTGTTGGGCCAAAGACCTCTTCATCATCATAACTGTCGGTAATCTCGGGATAACTTCTGACCCCGATTAACTTGTCGTTGCACATGTCAGAAAACTCTGCCGCACAATCACCGACGTAGACCCCCTGCCCCCAGGGGTTAGTATGGTCGTAACCATCTCCCCCAATGTCGGCAAAGGATGGATGATCACTGTTGATCCCCGAATCGATCACCCCGACTATGACCCCTTCACCCATAGCCCGGGTCCCTGTTGCACTGCCGTCCCACACTTTGGGAGAACCTATCATGCTCTGGCTGCTGTCGGTATCCATTGAATAGAGGCTTTCCCGCTCAATGAACGCCACTTCGGGTAACTTGGACAGGGCTTCAGCCTGCTGCTGATCCATGGTGACCGCCAGGCCATTAAAGGCATAGTGATATCTGGCCTTGGCCTGCAACTGAACCCCTTGGGCCGCGGCACTCATTAAAAAGTTCTGTTGTTTGGCATTCAAATACTTCACGTAGGACTTCACCGCCACACTGGCGGTATTCAGCTTGGGAGCCTTTTGGGGCGCCAGCCCTTGGCTTCGTTGTGGACTGGTGGCTTCAAGCCCGGCAATACCACCGGCATAATTCGCCACAGAGGGATCTTTAAGGCGCACTATATAAGTGTATTTACCCTCTGCAAGTCCAGGCTCTTTGACAAACTTATGTTGCCCCACCCCTTGCTGTTGTCCTTTGAGGCCGCTGGACGCACTAAGCAGATCCGACGAAATAAATGGATCTGATACGCTCACTGGCGCGGCTTCTGAATGGAATGCCATAGATAACAGCGCTGCTGAAACGGCTATTGCAACTTGACTCTTCACTTGTCTACTCCCTATAAGACTGCTTATTGTTGTTTTATGTTTCCATGCTCAAAAACACTCCCTTAATACAAAGGGATTAATTCTTGTAACATCAATTGATACAAACAAGAAACAAAAGACACAAAATATTACAAATTATCAGCCAGTTACAGAATAGTAGACGCTAAAAAGGATTTCATATCCGGTTTTGACTTAACCAGAAAGAGTGAAGTAGTTGGTCATCACCTTGTAGAGCTCAGTACCCTGGTGCACAGACGCCGAGGCAAAATGCAGCACAGGGATCACATCCTCATTGAGCGAGAGCCTGGTGACTTCAGTGCCGGCATCGACTCGGTCGAGCCTGAGCATATTGACCAGAGGCGCGCCCGCAGCCAAAGGTACTCCCGGCTCGGCCAGATACTCCACCATACCTGCCATAGGTGCGTGAAACTTCCGATAGTCTTTCAGCATACAAGCAAAACGCGACATCACCTCGGGCTGTATGCTCTGGGCTATCACCTCTCTATAGCTCAGATAACTTAATATGCCTTCCGCATCCCGGCTGGCATCGGCAAGATCGATACGCTCCTGGCTGCCAAGCTCCAAAGTAAAGGCCGACACTGCGACTTTCAGCTCTCTGCCCCGGCTATTGGCATAGTCGCTGAGCTGCCACCAGGGATTGAAGGCCGCTTCATCCATGGCGCCGCCAAAACCTTTAGGCATCACCAGGGTATAGGGAATATGAAAGTAGCCGGCAGCGGACAGCTCATATTCGGGGCAATAGAGATGTTTACAGGACTTGGGGCCGGTGTGCAGATCCAGCACTATGTTAGCGCCGTGCGCCAGTTTTTGCAGATTGAGCGCCAATCTCTGCCCGGTCGTCACTCCCCAGGGATTGGCCAATGCCTGTTCACAGTTGGCAATAAGAAGACGACGAAAAGCGTCAAACAGTGCTTGCTCCGGCAGCTCACTATGCTGCAGATACCAGTCATCCAGGTGGACGGCCTGATCCAGATAGGCTCGGTTCCAGTTGATACCTGTGATGGGATCGAAACGGCCCAAGGTAAACTCACCGCTTTTCTGGTTAATCCCCAAGGGGTTGGCCAGAGGCACCAGGGTGATATCTCCCAGAGGCGGATGAGCCTTGAAGTACTGCAGCAACTGCAAAATCACCGCATTGCCCTGCACCTCGGCGCCATGCACATTGGCCTGAATATAGACGCTGGGCGCCGCATCGCTGGTACCTTTGAAGCGATAAACAGGTATGGTCAAGGGCTGGCCGGCAGCCAACTCCCCAACCGGCAGATGTTCAAGCTGCATCCTGAGCCCCTTCAAACAGGTTACGATGCAAAGCGGCAACAACATCACCGGCTTCGGCTTCCGACACCAAGACACAAAGATTGTGCGGACTGGCGCCCTGACAGATCATCCTGACGTTGTGGGGTTCGAGCACTTCAAATACCCGGCGACAGATCCCGGCAGTAGTGGCTATCTTGTTGCCTATGATGGCCACCAGAGCCAGCTTATCTTCCACCCGCACACGGCAGTTTTGCGACAATTCCTGCAGCAGGGCTTCGGTCAGAAGCCCCTTGCCGGCCGAATCTGAGCCCGTTTTGTCCAGCGTCAGCGACACGTTCACCTCTGAGGTGGTAATGAGATCGACACTGATCTTGTGCCGCGCCAACACGGCAAAGGTCTCTGCCAAAAAGCCCTGGGCATGCAACATCTGCAAACTGTGCAAGTTAAGTAGGGTCTGATCTCGTCTCACCGCAACGGCCCTGAATACCGGCTCATCTTCCACTTGGTGACGGATCCAGGTGCCACCTTTTTCCGGTGCCCGACTGGAGCCGACAAATACCTGGATCTGTTGACGCACCGCCGGCAAGATAGTGGCAGGGTGCAACACCTTGGCACCGAAAGTGGCCATCTCTGCCGCCTCATTAAAACTGATTTCTGCGATAGGCCTGGCGTTGGGAGCCAGTCGGGGATCCGTGGTGTAAATCCCTTCTACATCGGTCCAGATCTCGACCGCATCGGCTTCCAGCGCCTCAGCCAAAAGGGCCGCAGAATAATCGCTGCCACCACGCCCAAGCGTAGTGGTTCGGCCATCGGCATCGGCGCCGATAAAGCCCTGGGTCACCAGCAGTTGCTGCTCAAGCAAAGGTTGCAATTTCTCTGTCGCCAGTCGCTTCAACTCGGCGATTTGTGGCTCGGCCTTACCGAAATGGCTATCGGTACGCATCACCTGGCGCACATCAAAGGCGCTGGCCTTGGCACCACGTTCTCTCAATACCGCGGCAAACAGCGCTGAAGAACACTGTTCGCCCAAAGATAGGATCTCATCGACCATAGCATGACTCGGCGCCTGCAATAACCTGGCACTGAGCGTTGCCATGCGGCTGAGCAAAGCATCCAGCGCCGCGGCAACATCTGCCGGTCTGCCAAGTTTATCCAGAATTGCGTATTGAATGGTGGCTATCTCTTTCAATAGCTTGAGACGGCGCTCATCCCCCATGTCTGCCTGGGACAGCTCCACCAACAGATTGGTTACGCCACTGGATGCACTGACCACAACCAGACGGGTGGCCGGGTTTCCAAGCACTATATCGGCACAGCGATTCATCGCCTGATAATCGGCAACTGAGGTACCACCAAACTTGGCAACAACAAGAGACATCAGCGCATTCCCCCACAGGCAGGTAACAGGGAAAGGTCGATAACGAGAATAGATTTCATGAGTTAAGCTCCGAACAGATAACGTTCGAAGAGCCTGGTGCAGAGATAACGCACCCCATAGCAGGGAAACAGCGATCGTCACCAGAAGCTCTCCACCAAAACCAGGTGACAGTCGCCAGGATTCAGCCTGACCAACCGGCCGGAAG
Source organism: Shewanella sp. Iso12 (assembly GCF_012030025.1). Lineage (NCBI taxonomy): Bacteria > Pseudomonadati > Pseudomonadota > Gammaproteobacteria > Alteromonadales > Shewanellaceae > Shewanella > Shewanella sp. Iso12. The sequence continues at coordinate 88,089 of NZ_JAAUHW010000008.1, read as the reverse complement.
CGTAGCCAATACGCATCCCGACCTCGGCGTTAATCTCCCTCATGAGCCGTCATTGGAGAATTGGCCTCCTCTGACTCACTACCTAGTTAACGCACCTCTTCTGTTCCTTTCTCGCGAAAGGGATGAAAAAATTAGCAATAAAGTCCTTATGAAGTCAATGCTAATTTGCGCAGGATGAAATTTCCTCAACTCATCCGTCACTGAGCTCGGGTAACTCGCTGACCAGGCGCGCCCTGGCAGCAAACTGTCCAAGCGCCACCTCTCGCTCCCCTTTCAGGCAAGGCACCAAGGTCAAGAGCCCACTATCAACGTAGTAAAGGGCATTTTGGCGATACTTTGATGCCAGTTCTATTGCCGCGGCCTTATCCAGAAACAGAGCCCAGCTTTTTTCCATATGACTGAGATCATCGGCAGCGCCTATGATCGCCCGGTAAGGAATGCCCAGCTTATCAATATCGTGTTGTAGCTGCCGATCGAGAAGGCGGTTTTGGCAAGAAGTGAGTTTTTGCCCAAGGGGATTATGGGCGGTGACAATAGCGAAAGGAACAGCGGAAGAAAACGACTGAGTCAATAAAAAGCATGCGCTCTGGTAGTACTGCCAGAGACTTTCAAATGCAGCATCCATTGTAGTATCTGTCTCTAATGAACCGGATTTATTCTAGCAAAGGCTTTTGCATTCCCCTAGCCCCGTGAGCAAGCTCACAGTAAGACAAAATACAAAATGCTTATCTTTCAATAGGTAACGCAAAAACTTGTGATATAGATCATAGTTAAACATTAATTTGTTAACATTTCATTTGTTAACAAATGCCCAATCCTAGTACAATGGATTGTATCGACAGAGGCTTAGAGTTAAGTGTGTGACCCGGCTAGCGCCATTACGCTACAGCATAAGTCTCTATCGATAACGACTCTGTACCAAATGTAATCTGGTTTTAAGATGACATTTTCTGGATTTTCCATGTCTTTCAGGAACTAAATCCCGCCACTGGGAATCCTAGACAGTACAGTTCGCGCCTCTCCGGGTGGAGAGCATACTTTTTGCTAATCATGAAGTGTGTTGCCGTTTCATTTCAGTTTTGAACAGCACTTACGTGAACCCTGTGAATGTTGGCGTTTTAGAGAGTATAGCGGAGCGTCACCCGCGCTCATGGTTAGATAAACTGATTTAATTAGGTAAATAACATGCAAAACCCGCACATTCTGATCGTTGAAGATGAAGCCGTTACCCGTAACACGCTGAGAAGTATTTTCGAGGCAGAAGGTTATGTGGTAACCGAAGCCAATGATGGCGCAGAGATGCACAAAGCCTTGCAGGAAAACAAGGTGAACCTGGTGGTTATGGATATCAACCTGCCAGGTAAGAATGGTTTGCTGTTGGCGCGGGAATTGCGCGAAATCAACAATATCGGTCTCATCTTCCTTACTGGCCGTGACAACGAAGTGGACAAGATCCTTGGATTGGAGATCGGTGCCGATGATTACATCACCAAGCCGTTCAACCCTCGTGAACTGACCATTCGTGCCCGTAACCTGCTGACTCGTGTCAACAGCTCTGGCGCTGAAATTGAAGAAAAGGCTGCCGTTGAATACTATCGTTTCAATGGTTGGAGCCTGGAAATCAACAGCCGTTCTCTGGTGAGCCCACAGGGTGAATCTTACAAGCTGCCACGTAGCGAATTCCGCGCTATGCTGCACTTTGTGGAAAACCCAGGCAAGATTCTCAGCCGCGCTGAGCTGCTGATGAAAATGACCGGCCGTGAGCTCAAGCCACACGACCGTACTGTTGACGTGACTATCCGTCGTATTCGTAAGCACTTCGAAAGTGTGCCTGATACACCGGAAATCATCGCCACCATCCACGGCGAGGGCTACCGTTTCTGCGGTAACCTGGAAGACTGATAAACACGCGTTATCGGCCCTGCACAAAGCCAGCTTATCGAGCTGGCTTTTGTTTATCTGCTCACCTATTTCGGTTCCCCCAGCTACTGATATTCGCAGTGGCTTCCTCACGGCAATTCTCTGCCAATCCCAGCTCCTTTATCTCCTTTATCTTAGGTAGCTCCTTTGCCACATATGCCACTTTCGGAAACAGTTGCCATACGATTGCCCATTGATATTCATCGGCATCCGCCGAGCTGAATGCAAGTTTGATTCTGCTGGCTTCGCGGCACTAGATATTCGCCCATAAAAAAACCCGCCATCAAGGCGGGTTTTTATCAGGATAATTAATCCTTATTTCTTGGCTGCGTTACGAGCCTTGGTTTCTGCGATAACAGTCTCAGCCACGTTGGCAGGACATGGAGCATAGTGAGAGAACTCCATAGAGAACTGACCACGACCAGAAGTCATTGTACGCAGGTGACCGATGTAACCGAACATTTCTGCCAGTGGCACGTCAGCCTTAACACGTACGCCAGTCAGACCAGCTTCCTGATCCTTGATCATACCGCGACGACGGTTCAGGTCACCGATAACGTCACCAACGTGATCGTCTGGAGTGAACACGTCAACCTTCATCACAGGCTCCAGCAACTGAGGCTTGGCCTTAGGCATAGACTGACGGAATGCACCCTTGGCAGCGATTTCAAACGCGATTGCTGAGGAGTCAACTGCGTGGTAACCACCGTCGAACAGTTCAACTTCAACGTCCAGTACTGGGAAGCCAGCCAGAGGACCTTCGTTCATCATGTCTTCGAAGCCGCTTTCAACTGCTGGCCAGAATTCACGAGGTACGTTACCACCAACAACGCTGGAGGTGAACTTGAAGCCACTACCAGCTTCGCCTGGACGGATGCGGTAGTCGATCTTACCGAACTGGCCAGAACCACCAGACTGCTTCTTGTGAGTGTAGCTGTCTTCAACGGCTTGAGTGATGGTTTCACGGTAAGCTACCTGTGGAGCACCAACAGTCAGTTCAACACCGTGAGTACGCTTCAGGATGTCTACTTTGATGTCCAGGTGCAATTCACCCATACCCTTAAGGATGGTTTCACCAGTTTCTTGGTCGGTTTCAACCTGGAATGATGGATCTTCTGCAACCATCTTACCCAGAGCAACACCCAGCTTCTCAGAAGCGCCTTTGTCCTTAGGAGTTACAGCGATAGAGATCACTGGCTCAGGGAAGATCATAGGCTCCAGAGTACATTCGTGCTTAGGATCACACAGAGTGTGACCAGTCTGAACGTTCTTCATACCTACAACAGCGATGATGTCACCGGCTTGAGCAGAATCGATCTCTTTACGATCGTTAGCGTGCATCTCAACCATACGGCCAATACGCTCGGTCTTACCGGTAGCAGAGTTCAGGATAGTGTCACCTTTCTTCAGCTTACCAGAGTAGATACGGATAAAGGTCAGGGCGCCGAAACGGTCATCCATGATCTTGAACGCCAGTGCGCGCAGTGGCTCATCGGCAGATACAGTAGCGACTTCACCGGTTTCTTCACCAGTTTCTGGGTCAGTCAGAGGCTGAGGCTCAACTTCTGTTGGAGATGGCAGGTAGTCAACAACTGCATCCAGAACCAGCTGCATACCCTTGTTACGGTAAGCAGAACCACAGTATGTGGGGAAGAATGACAGGTTGATGGTACCTTTACGGATACAACGCTTCAGGTCTTCGATAGAAGGCTCTTCACCTTCCATGTAGGCTTCCATCAGGTCGTCGTCCTGCTCAACGGCAGTCTCGATCAGTTGCTCACGGTATTCTTCAACCAGATCAACCATGTCTTCTGGAACTTCTTCTACAGAGTAGTTTTCTGGCAGACCAGACTCATCCCATACATAGGCTTTGCGGTTCAGTACGTCAACAACACCCTTGAACTCGTCTTCGATACCGATAGGCAGAGTCATAACCAGTGGTGTCGCAGCCAGAACGCGCTTGATTTGACCAACAACACGCAGGAAGTCGGCACCCATACGGTCCAGCTTGTTTACGAAGATGATACGGGCAACTTCAGATTCGTTAGCATAGCGCCAGTTGGTTTCGGACTGAGGCTCAACACCGCCGGAACCACAGAATACACCAACACCGCCGTCCAGAACTTTCAGAGAACGATATACTTCAACGGTGAAGTCAACGTGTCCGGGGGTATCGATGATGTTGAAGCGGTGATCTTTCCAGAAGCAACTTACCGCAGCAGACTGAATGGTAATACCGCGCTCAGCTTCCTGCTCCATGAAGTCAGTAGTGGTGGTACCGTCATGGCTGTCACCCATCTTGTGGATTTTGCCGGTCAGTTTCAGGATACGTTCTGTGGTAGTGGTTTTACCCGCGTCAACGTGAGCAAAAATACCAATGTTTCTGTATTTTGATAAGTCAGTCATGATTCAACTTCAAATGATTAGTTAATAGGAGACGGAGTATGCCACTTCAAAGCTGCGACAGACGGAACCCCATAAATAAGGCGCGTATTATAACACCGAAACCCCTATAGGCTGCAATCAGCAGTTTCAATTTTCACCAGTTTGTCATCACAGACGGGCAACAAAAATAAAATTCATTAAATTCAACATCTTGAAATTCAATATTTTCTATATTCGAGCGATTAATGCAGAAATTGATTGTATAAAAGCGCCGCTACAGCGCTAAGCTGACGAATTTGAGCTGATTTTATCGGCTCGATCGGATTCGGGATCGCAGCAGATCCTATTGCGACCTTCCGACTTGGCCCGGTACAAGGCCAAATCTGCCCGATCAAATGCACTCCAGATCGATTCACCGGCTTTAAGTTCTGTCAGTCCAAAACTGCAACTCAGGCTAACACCGGCTGAAAAGGGATAAACCTTCATCGCCAGTGCCAGACGCTCACATAAACACCCCGCCTGCACACAGTCGGTATCCGGGCAGATGATCATAAACTCCTCCCCCCCCCAGCGTGCCACCAGATCCTGTTCACGGGCACCATCTTTGAGCAGAGCCGCCAGTTCGCGGAGAATCGAATCTCCCACACTGTGGCCATGACGATCATTGATCTCTTTAAAAAAATCTATGTCTATTACTATCAGTGACGTGTGCCCTTGTGCCGAGTTACTGCGGTGTTCGGCGGCGAAGTGTCGGTGGAAATAGTGACGGTTATATAACTTGGTCAAAGGGTCGTGGGTCGAAATAAACTCAAGTTCTCTGTTGGTTTCCAGCAACTGATTGCGCAATTGTTCCAGTTGTTGATTCTTGGCTGTCAACTCGCGGTTGTATTTACTGATCCAGCGGTTACGTGCCAGCAAGGCACCGAAGATCAATGTTGCCACCGCCAACAACTGCCAGAACATTCGGTAATCTGTCTGTTCCAGCACCGCCATATTGCTCCACTGCCGGTACAGCCTGGCCCTGTGTTCATCGGAAATCTGCGCCAGTAAATGATTGAGCTCGGGTAACATCCATTTGGCATTCTCTGTTACCGCCATCCGGAACTGATCCTCTGGCCCGGCCCAACCAGCGATTTTGAGATTGAACAACCCGCTCTGCTGAATGCGGGCATTGATGGAATACATAGAGCCGATAAATAGATCCGCCTCACCGCTGGAGACCATCTCCAATCCCTGCTGCTCTGTCTCGGCCAGAATAATGCGGATCTTGGGATAGTTCTGGCGCACATAATCCAGCAAGCGGTAACCTTTGGGGATTGCCAAGCTTCTATCACCGACCTGTTCCATACTTTGCAGAAAGGGTTGCTCGCGGCGGGAAACCAACACATTGGGAGAACGGCTATAGATATCGCTGAAATATAAGAACTCAGCGCGCCTGGGAGTGTAGTTGAGCATGGGGGTGAATACACAGCGTTGCTGCTTCAAGTAGGCTAATGTCTGTTGCCAGCTCTCGGTGGGCACCAGCTGAAACTGCCAATCTGTCTGCTGATCGATAAGCTCAAGAAAGCCGGAAGAGATCCCCACGTGCTTGCCTTGGTCTATGCCTTCATAGGGCATCCAGTCGGGGTCGACACAATAGGGAATTGTGACTGCATTGACTGCGGCCGTTGCCAGTAAAAGGCTGCCAAACAATATGGGCCGCAAATATCTCAGCAATCTGTAAGCTCCGGCGATTCAGGATACATTCAATATTAGTTCAAAAACATCAGCTTCTGGTCATATGCTGCGCCATCTGAAATTGAATCCAACCGTTAAGAAACAAAAGACCCGCACATGGCGGGCCTTTTCGGGTTACTGACAATCAGCAGCCTCAGTCTTCCACAGGGGAGACCACAAACAGCAGATCGCCTTGAGAGACCTGTTGGCCATTGCTGTTGAGGATCCGCTCAATGCGGTATTTCTTATCCTCTGGATACAGCTCGGCGCCCTTGCGGTTGAAGCCTGCCAGTGTCACCTGAGAGAACATCTTCATCGCTTCGGTCAGTGCCAGCGTTTGATCGACAGTCACTATGTCGCCTTCCTTGACGAAGTCGGCTTCGCCCGGCGCCGGAGAGGTATAGAAGATACCCGCGCCCTGAGCCAACACCTTGAGCTCGTTGGACTCACCCACACGCAGCGATTCGGTATCCACACCTTGAGTTTCGGCGGCGGCTTCCATTTCGGCGATCAGGGCTGGGATATCCAGCTCGGCCATCAGGCGCGGCAGATAGTTGGTGTCATACACGCCTTCACGGAAGGTCTCGTCGGCCAGGATCCGCTTCAGCAGCGGGATGTTGGTGGCGATTCCCTTGATGACCACCTGATCCAGATAGTCATACATCTTGGCAATCACATCGTCCCGGCTTTCACCGCGGATGATGATCTGGGCAATCAGGCTGTCGTAGTATGGCGACACTTCTTTGCCATCGGCCGCGATAGAGATGATTTCCACATCATCGCGCTCGGGCATCACGCACTCAGTGATAAGCCCCGGGTTTGGCACCAGCTGCAGTATGCCCTGGCTATCCAGAGCAGCCTTCTCGGCTGTCACCCGCACTTCCATCGCATAGCCAATTTCCTGCGGCTGCAGATCTTCAATGGAGCGACCGGCTGCCACATCGAATTGCGCGCTGACGATATCAATACCGGAAGTCGCTTCGGTTACCGGGTGCTCTACCTGCAGACGGGTATTCATCTCCATGAAGTAGACTTCGTTGGCATCCAGGTTATAGATGAACTCAACGGTACCTGCGCCCATATAGTCGGTGGCATCACCCAAAGCACGGGTGTATTCCATCACTCTCTGCTTGAGTTCTTCAGGCAGCATGGTGGAACCGGACTCTTCAATCACCTTCTGGTTGTTACGCTGTACCGAGCAGTCACGCAGACCCAGTACCTTGGTGTTGCCGAACTTGTCACGCAGCAACTGGACTTCGATGTGACGCAGTGAAGTCACATATTTTTCCAGGTACAGGTCACCATTACCAAAGGCGGCAGCCGCTTCGGTGGAGGTTTTCTGGAACAGGCCAATCATATCCTCGGGGCGCTTAACCACTTGGATACCCTTACCGCCACCACCTTGTACCGCTTTGAGCAGCACTGGGTAGCCGATTTCGTTGGCCACGTTAACCGCTTGCTCGGCGTTGGTCAGAATACCGTGAGAGCCTGGTACCACGGGCACATTCTGCGCCTGAGAGGTCTTGATGGCGTTGGACTTGTTACCCATGGTTGTCATCGAGTGCACACTTGGGCCAACAAAGTTCACGCCGTTGTTCACACACAGGGCGGCGAACTGTGGGCTTTCCGACAGGAAGCCGATACCTGGGTGCAGTGCGTCTACCTGCTCATACTCGGCCACTTTCAACACTGAATAAGCGTTCAGGTAGGACTCGTCGGAAGTGTTACCGCCGAGACAAACCAGTTTGTCGTTTTCCTTGAGCATGTCGGCAGGAACCGAAGTCATATCAGGATCGGACGCCACCAGTACCACATTAATGCCATTGTCGTGGGCCTTACGGATCAGTTTCACCGCAGTACAGCCTCGGGCATGTACCAGCACCTTGTCGATAGGCTTCATCAGGGCACGAGGATCGTCCTGTACTATCTCTTCGCTGACCTCTTCAACTTCAACCACCAGGGTCGACAGAGCATTGGTCAACACATCACTTATCTCGGCGTTAGGCATAGGCATCAGAGGATCTATGCTCTTGAGCTGTTCATCGAGCTGAGTGCTGAATGGGTTGTTGACCAGGCCATTCATCGCTCCGGGCACCTTGGACAGGTAGTTGGACAGAGTCGAAGTGGATGGCAGGTAAGCAGGTACCACCATCTGACCGGCAAACGGCATATTGGTACCGGACAGATAATAAGTCTGCACCAGAGGGTGAGTCACGAAGGATGCCTGGGCTCCACCGGTACAGTCACCGAAACCGAACATCAGCACAGGCAATTCGTTGTCACGCACGAAACGGGTAATACGGTCGTTCACCACGGCCATGGAGAACAGCGCAGCAGCCCCCTCTTTGGTCTGCATACCGCCGGAGCTGATAAAGCAGATCACCGGCAGCCTGCGCTTGGCACACTCAATAAGCAGCGCAGAGAACTTCTCGGCACTGGCCATATCGAAGGCACCGGCCTGGAAGGCGGTGTTGGATACAGCAACCCCGACACGCAGCGCCTTGCCGCCATGTTCAAAGTCCGCCAGACCCGTGATCAAACCACAGGGGCGAATGCCCTTGTCGAGTGCATCTTCAATAGAGAGACGGAAGCCCGGGAAGTTGAGCAGGTTGGCCGACATCTTGTCGCCATTGATCTCATCGAAGTTCTTGAAGAACTTGGCGATGATATTTTCCCAGGTCATATTGCCGGCTTTCTTCTCGTCACGCAGCACCTTCTGGATCAGCAGATCCTGGTAACCCATGGTCAAACGGTTCCAGAAGTCCTTACGACGACCGATACGCACCGGGTTGATGGCACCTGTGTACTTGCCCTTGTCCTCTTCGCTGTCGAAGTATTCCGGCAGCAGACGCTCAAAGAAGTAAGTCAGGATAACGAACAGCGAATCGTTCAGTTGTGGGAAACCTACACTCTTCCACTGCTCTGTCTTGGTCAGCAGTTCGGCGCGGTTGGACTGTGACATGAAGTACTTCAGCCACTTGTAGAACTTGCTCTTGTCGTTGGCGGTATCCTGAGTGGAAATCGCCCGGTCGATAGACTTGTGCAGCAGGCCATCAACAGACTGACGCGACAGGCTCTTGGCCATCATGGCTTCCTTGGCGATAGAGGCCAGGTTACCCACGACATTGTCGTACAGCGCGTTAAAGATCAGGATGTTGTAACACTGCCAAATGAAGTCTTCACGCAGCTCTTCATTGACCACTACATCCAGTACTGTCAGCTGGTTCAGTTCAGGCCAAGGCGCCTGAGTCACTTCTGCCGGCAGAGTTTCCAGATAGTGGATAAGCCCCTTGAAGTTGTTGGCGGCATTACTCTTCCAACGGTGATACAAAGACCAACCAATGTTGAACAGCAGCGCCTTACGGGCCTTCTTGTAGTTCTCTTTCGGCTCACCCAGGATCAGACGGGTCAGCATGTTACGCTCGGTGGAAACATCATCACGCTTGGAGATGAAGTTACTCCACAGCTTGTTGAGTTCTTCGTCGTAAACCAGCTTATCCGGGCTGGACAGCCAAGCCTGGAACACCTTCTCCTGCTCCTTCTGGATCCGGGCCAACAGATCCCCTTCGGGCACACTCACCTTGGACAGGCGACCATACTGATCCATGGAGATGGAGTGAATACGGCTGCGCAGAGTCAAATAACGCAGATAACGGTAGGCGCTGCCGAACAGGTTAAGGTGCATGGTCGGGCTGATGGCAACCGACATTTCCGCGTTGGACTCCAATGCCTTGAGGCTCTTGGAAGGTTCGAGGAAACGCTTGAGGCTGCGATCATAGTGTTCGCGCAGGTCATCGGATTCTTTTACAAACTGCACTGCGGCGCGTTCAATGGCTTCGATGGCGCTGATGATGGCGCGGCGCAGGTTGTGCTGACGCTCGTCGCGATCATAAGGAGAGAAATCCACAATGCCGTCGATACAACCTGAGGTATAGAGCTCTTCCGGGGACACACCCACAGACTTGGCACACTCCTGCCATGAAAGGTTGTACTTGCGGGCGATGCTCTGCAGGCCCTGAGGCTGAATGGTGTTGAAAATACCATCACGCAGCGACAACAGTATATTGGCCGCCGCCAGTGGGATAGCACCACCCGAGTAGCCGGCGCCAATCACTATACCCAGAGTCGGCACATCGACGTTGGCACTCTCGGCAATCGCCTTGGAAATAGAATGTGCCTGGTTATGGCTGTTGGCCACCTCACCGGCATCGGCTCCGGGGGTATCAATCAGGTAAACTATGGGCATGGACAATTCGGCGAAATGACGAATCGCCTCACAGGCCTGCAGGTGATGTTCCGGCATCCAGGCACCGTTGGCCGTGGTGCGCTCCTGGGCAATAAAGCCGATGCGGCGGTTACGACCACCAAAGTTAAGCTCTATTTCGGCGCTGTAGAATGGGCCGTTGTGGCTCTCGGCGATCATCTTGCCTTTCAGATCGGCAATGATTCGCTTGGCACCTGGGCGGTTCTTGTCCTGGGTAGGCTGGATAACTTTGGCAACATAGCCATCCACATCCAACTGCGCCAATGACTTTAAGTTACTCTGGATGGCATCGTCATCCAACAGACCCTTTATCTCTTCAGAAAGGCTCTGTTTGCTGTGCTCTGGGAACAGCGAAAAATCCTTAGCCAAATGCTCCGCCTGCAGAAACAGGGGATCCGGAGTCTGGGCTTGAGTCGTGTTTGCGGGCTGCTTCTTGCTGGTCATCTATCGATCCTCTGCTAAGCCTCTGAAATTTTTTAGCCAATAAATATACCTTTGTTATCCCGTCAAATGCCATTAAACTGCCTTAGACGCTATGTTCCATTTTTGAGACAGTAATAAAAACATGCCAGATTTGAATGGGATGCTCCTATTTGCAGCAGTGGTCAGAGCAGAAGGCTTCTCTCAGGCGGCTCGTGAAACCGGCCTGCCAAAGTCTACCATTAGCCGAAAAATCGCCCAACTGGAACAACAGCTTGGGGTCCGTCTGCTGCAACGAAATACCCGCTCAATAAGCCTCACTCAGGTGGGCGCGCTCTTTTATCAACACTGTGACAGCATCTGCAACGAAGTGGAAGCGGCAAAGGCCACAATCGAGAATACCCATAACGATGTTTCCGGTTCATTGCGGATTGCAATCCCGGTTTCATTCAGCCAAGAGTTAATCGCCAATCTCTGCAGCGGCTTTATGCGGCTTTATCCCGGGGTCGAACTGGATGTTCAGTTTACCGATGCCGATGTGGGCTTGGTGGGCGAAGGCTATGATATCGCCATCAAGTATGGCCCGCTGCAGCCTTCGGATCTCGTCGCCCGGCTCCTGTTTGAACGTCAGCCGATTCTGGTGGCTGGCCCAGGCTATCTCAAGTCCAAAGGAACGCCGGCAACCCCGAGAGATCTGGCCCGTCACGATGGTATCTTGCTGGGTACCTCACGCTCGGCCCCCATCTGGCCGCTGGGCAAGGGGAGCCGCAAAACCATGGCCAGCTTCAGGCGCCGCACTCGAGTGAACAGTGCCATCATGGTCAAGCAACTGGCACTGGATGACTTTGGCATCGCCATGTTGTCCCATTCGGTATGCAAGAACGAGCTGGCCAGCGGCGCCCTGGTGCCGCTGCTGCAGGAGTGGCCCATAGAACCCTTCAAGGTCTATGGCGTCTATTCCTCCCGTCGACAACTGGCGACCAATATCAGTGTGTTTCTGGACTTCTTTACCAAGCGCTTCAACAGTCAGGAGTCGCTGCAATCTTTGATGATGTAGCCAATCTTTGCAGATGAAGAAGGCTAAAGACCCCAGCCTTGGCCGGGGTCTTATATATGAATCAATAACACAGCACACAAGTTGGCCTTCTCTGACTTATGTCTTGGCTCTCTATTCCGTGCCAGCCAGACTCAAGGCAGCAGCAGTTCCTGCTTGAGCACCTGTTTCACCAGTTGTTGGCGCAACGGTAACTGGCTGGCCGAGGCCAGATCCAGGTTAACGGCGAAATAGACAGTGTTGTCGTCCAACTCCAACCAACCGACCCACCAACCTATGGCCGGCGTACGCCGCACACCATAGCCTGTCTTGGCGCGAATAATATAGTCAGTACTCGCTTCGGTCAGCATCATCTGTTTGACAATTCGCTGGCTGCGCTCGGACACAGGTAACTTGTTGTCATGCAGTTGCCTTAGAAAATCCACTTGTTGAAATGCTGTAATTCTCAGTTGGCCGTCGAGCCAGAAGCTGTCCGCTTGGCCACCGATATCCTGATTGCCATATTCCAGCTGCCGCACCATAGCCGCCATCACTTTGGGGCCTATCTCCCTGGCCAACTGCTGATACACAGGCACCACAGAGTACTTCATTGCGGTGCGAAAACTCTGGTCCCTGTTCCAGGCGGCAATTTCACGAACCTTTCCGTCCCAGCTAAAACGACTGGTTTCATCGCGCACCGCCCCGGTTTCCAACGCAATAAGGCTGGAAGGGATCTTGAAGGTGGAAGCCGGAATAAAGCCTTCGGCGGCGCGACTTAGATTGTTGGAGAGCCCCAAAGAACGCTTTTGATCCCAAAGCAGTAAACTGCCTTTAACACCTGCGGATTCGAACCGTTTGTCCCAGCGGCGTACCTCTTGCCACCCCTCGGCCGTGACCTCAGAGCCGACGTCACTGACCTTGGTCTGCTCAGCTGCCACAGCCTGCGTTTGTTGAGCCAATAAACACAGCAACATGGGCAGCAGCAAACGCTTACTCAGGCGCTTTCTGTGCAAACCTTTATTCATCTCATTCCCCTTTTATTCCCGGCGGCCAAAGCAACAAGCATACAGCCCTGGAGTGAATAATGGTCTGGCAAAGCCCTGCTCAATTGTGGCAACAATCTGGCAAGGTAACAGATAGCTTTCCAGTTGCTGACGAGTGTTGCATACTTGAGGAAGGTCGGATAACGCAGAGAGCCAATGACTGTGCAAGCCACTCTCTACAAAAGAGAATGCCACGAGGACTTATTCGCACCTTCCCTAACTTTAAACTCTATAAGCGAAAGGAACTGCCATGTTTAAGCCCAGCCTGGCCATAGCCCTGCTGTCGGGTACTCTGGTTTCTCTGTCGGCTCAGGCCGGTGTCGAAGAGGATCGCCTGCCTGCCGCCAACGAAAAAATGCCTCAAGTCGTCCAGCGCTATCAGGCATTGACAGATGATCTGGTAACGAAATACCGCCAACATACCGATGAGCTCAAGGTTACCCAGATGGTGGCGCACCAGGGGCAACGCCTGTGGCAACAGGCGGTCAGAGATGTGCAGTCAGGTCACAGCGACGACCGCTCCCTTTACTGGAGCCGGTTGCAGATGCGAGCAGAGCTGGGCAAACAGTCGCCCAAGTTCAATATCGCCTCCTGGCAAAGAGAAATACTGACCAAGGCGGTGGAAAAGTCATCCCGAGGCTTCAGCGATATTGACTTTAAGGATGATGCCAGCATCAAGATACTGCTGACCGGATTCGACCCCTTCTTTCTCGATCGCAATATAGAGCAGAGCAACCCTTCAGGTCTGGTTGCCCTGGCATTGGATGGTTACCGCTTCTCGGTTAACGGCCGCCAGGCACAGATAGAGACAGTGATGATCCCGGTACGTTTCGCTGACTTTGATGAGGGCATCATAGAGTCGCTGTTAACCCCGGTTTATCGCGACAAGAGTGTCGACATGGTGGTCACTGTCAGTATGGGGCGCAGCGACTTCGATCTGGAACGCTTTCCGGGCCGCAACCGCAGCGCCGAAGCCCCGGACAACCGCAATGTTTTTACCGGCGCCAGTAAACAGCGACCTCTGCCACCCAAACTGGAAAACGACACCCTCAATGGCCCTGAGTTTGTCGAGTTCTCCCTGCCGGTAGCAGCCATGCAGAGCGTAGACGGCCGCTGGAAAACCAACGACAACCATACTGTCAGCACCCTTTCCCGTGGCGAGTTTCAGGCAAGCAGCCTGAGCGAATTGCAAAACAGCACTTCGGTGGAGGGGTCTGGCGGCGGTTACCTGTCCAATGAGATCTCCTACCGGGCTATCCTGCTGCAAAACCAACTCGGCAGCCGCATTCCCACCGGGCATATTCATACCCCGAGAATTGCCGGTTTCGAACCCGCTACCGAAGAAGCGATAGTCGAGCAGGTCAAAGCCATGCTGACAGCGGCGGCCAAAAGTTTATAATCCCTGACTCAACAGAGGCGCAGTTGCGCCTCTGTTTATTCGCCGTCAATTAATGCTAATTCGAGTTTTCCCATGCTGAGTCAGTTGTTCAGATCCCTTAAAAACGCCGGCACTTCTGAATACAACCAAGCACCTGAGCCACAGCCTCAAGCTGCCGCTAGTGAGGCGCAGCAGGCAGTGCTCGATGCAATAGAACTTTGCTATCTCAAGGCTGAGGCCGCCCTGGGCCGAGCGCTAAAGCGCCCTTCGGTCAGCTTTGCCCTGCGAGGCCGCAGCGCCGGTACCGCTCATCCAACCGAGAACCGCTTGCGCTTCAATCCGGTGCTACTGGAGCAAAACCTGCACACCTTCACCCATGAGGTGGTTCCACACGAGATTTGCCACCTGCTCTGTTTCCAACTGCATGGCAAGACCCGACCTCATGGCAAGGAGTGGCAAAGCCTGATGCGGCGGATTTATGGCCTGGCGCCGCGTACCACTCACTCGATGGATATCAGCTCGGTCAAACCCAGAACCCTGCCCTATCAATGTGGCTGCGGTGTAGTAGAGCTGAGCATTCGCCGTCATAACAAGGTCGTGCGGGGCCAGGCTAAATATCAATGCCGCCGCTGCGGCCAACTGCTTAGCCCTCAGCCATCCTGAGCCAAGTTGCCAAGCCTGGCGGCTTCTTTTACTATCTGCTGCAACAATTCCAAGTCTGGCACCTGAGGTATCGGCTGTCGGCACCCGAAGTTATGATTTTAGGGAATAGCGTGATTTCATTGCACCTGCGGCCACTCGTGGCCCTGCCGCTGCTTTTGGCGGCCTCTTCTGTGCTGGCATCGCCCAGCCATCCAAGCAGTTTTTCCGAAGCCAAGAAACGCGCCAAGGTGATTTACAGTCAAACGCTGCCGGCAGTCAGTTTCTACTGTGGCTGTGCCATCAAAATGGAAGGCAAGAAATGGCAGCCGGATTTGGCAAGTTGCGGTTATCAGATTCGCAAACAAGAGACCCGTGCCAACCGCATCGAATGGGAGCACATAGTACCTGCCTGGGAGTTTGGCCATCAGTTGCAGTGCTGGCAAAACGGCGGCCGTAAGAACTGCAGCAGCAAAGATAAGACCTTTAAGCGCATGGAGGCCGACCTGCACAATCTGGTGCCTGCAGTGGGTGAGGTCAATGGCGACAGATCCAACTTCAGGTTCAGTCAGTGGAACGCCAAGCCAAGCCAATATGGCCAGTGTCAGATGACAGTCGACTTCAAGGGCCGTAAGGCAGAACCGCCAGCGCAGGCAAGAGGACGCATCGCCCGTACCTACCTTTATATGCAGCAGACCTATGGGCTCAAGATAGCCTCCAGCCAATTAAAGTTGTTCAAGGCGTGGGACAAAAGCTATCCAGTTGATACTATTGAGTGCCGGCGAGATCAGGTAATAGCCGCCTCTCAGGGCAATCACAACCCATTGGTGCAGAAAGCCTGCAACCAAAGCGGCCTCAGCGGCAGCGCAGAATAAGCCTAAGGAATACAGAGCATGAGAGTGCCGAGAATTTATCACACAGGCCCGATAACCCCAGGCCAAGTTCTGTCATTGGATGATGATGCCAGCGCCCATGTCGGCCGAGTGCTGCGCATGAGCAGCGGCGAGCAGATAAGCCTGTTCAATGGTGACGGCAAAGACTATCTGGCCACTATCGTCAGCGCCGGAAAGAAAGCCGTGGATGTACACGTGCTGTCTGCCATGGACAATCCCTCTGAGTCCCCCCTGGATCTGCACCTTGGGCAAGTGATCTCCCGCGGCGATCGCATGGACTTCACCTTACAAAAATCGGTAGAGTTGGGGGTTAACACCATCACGCCACTGTTTTCAGAGCGTTGCGGCGTTAAACTCAGCGGCGACAGGTTGGAAAAGAAACTGCAGCAGTGGCAAAAAATTGTTATCAGCGCCTGTGAGCAATCCGGCCGTAGCCGGGTCCCTGAAGTGAGACCGGTAATGGAGCTGGCAGCATGGTGCGCCGAGCCGACAACGGCACTGAAACTCAATCTGCATCCCAGAGCCGCTCACGGCATCAATGGCCTTGAACTGCCAAACAACAAGGTGCGGCTCTTGATAGGTCCGGAAGGCGGCCTGTCGGAGCAGGAAATTGCCATGACAGAAACCCAGGCATTTACCGAAGTCCTGCTCGGCCCCAGAGTACTGCGCACCGAAACCGCGGCGCTAACCGCCATTACCGCATTGCAGCTCAGATTCGGCGATCTGGGCTAACCATTTTCCGCCCTGAGGGCGCAACGAATAAAGGAAAGGCATCATGATCAAGCTCGGCATAGTGATGGACCCCATCAAGGATATCAACATCAAGAAAGACTCCAGCTTCGCCATGTTGTTGGCGGCGCAGTCCCGCGGCTATGAGCTCTTCTATATGGAGATGCAGGATCTGGCACTGCTGCAGGGTGAAGCCTGGGCCAAGATGCGGCCGCTCAAGGTTCAGGAAGATCCCACTGATTGGTACCAGTTGGGTGAAGCGACCGACACGCCGCTCAAGGAGCTGGATGTGATTCTGATGCGTAAGGACCCACCGTTCGATACCGAATATATCTACGCCACTTACATGCTGGAGCGCGCCGAAGAGGCCGGGGTATTAATAGTCAACAAGCCACAGAGCCTGCGTGATGCCAATGAAAAGCTGTTTACCGCCTGGTTCAGCCAGTTTACCCCCACGACACTCGTCAGCCGCGATCCGCAGCGGTTACGCGCTTTCCATGCCCAGCATGGCGATGTGATCCTCAAGCCATTGGACGGCATGGGCGGCACATCCATATTCAGGGTCAAGCAGGACGACCCCAACCTGGGGGTTATCATAGAAACCCTGACAGATTACGGCCAAAACTATGCCATGGCGCAGGTGTTTATTCCCGAGATCACCAAGGGTGACAAGCGTATTCTGGTCATCGACGGCGAGCCTGTACCCTACTGTTTGGCGCGTATCCCCAAGAAGGGCGAAACCCGCGGTAACCTGGCGGCCGGTGGCAGCGGTGTTGCCCAGCCTCTGTCAGAAAGTGACTGGGCCATTGCCAGAGCCCTGGGCCCTGAGCTTAAAAAGCGCGGCCTGATCTTCGTCGGTCTGGATGTGATTGGGGATAAGCTCACCGAAATCAATGTCACCAGCCCAACTTGCATCAAAGAGATTGAAGCGGCTTTCGATGTCAATATCACCGGCATGCTGATGAATGCCATTGAGCAAAGACTGCAACAAAAACAACAAGGATGAGACTCTGATGAAACTGAGCCAACTCACGGGCGCATTGCTGGGGCTGTCATTGCTGCTGCCACTGACAGCCGATGCCAATCAGTTGCCCAATCCCGCCCCTTCCAGACCCCAAAATATCGTGATCATGGTCGGTGATGGCATGGGGCCGGCTTATACCAGCGCCTACCGGTATTTCAATGACAACCCGGATACCGAAGAGATAGAACAGACGGTATTTGATCGCCTGTTGGTCGGTATGGCCAGTACCTACCCCGCCAGAGTCAGTGGCTATGTCACCGACTCCGCCGCCGCGGCAACTGCGCTGGCAACCGGAGTAAAAAGCTATAACGGCGCCATCTCGGTCGACACCCAGAAGCAGCCGATCCCAACCATAATGGAAAAGGCCAAGCAGCGGGGCATGAGCACGGGAGTGGCGGTCACTTCCCAGATAAATCACGCCACACCGGCGGCCTTTCTGTCTCACAGCGAAAGTCGCAAAAACTATGCTGAGCTGGCCAACAAGTATCTGGAGACGGATGCCGATGTGATGCTGGGGGGCGGCCAGAAATACTTCGATCAGGAGCTGCTGGCCAAGTTTGATGCCAAGGGCTATCAAATTTTGCATGAGTTCAGCGCGCTTGAAAGCATCAAACAGCCCAAGGTAATGGGCCTGTTTGCCGAAGTGCAACTGCCCTGGGTGCTGGACGACAAGAACGGCCATCGCCTCAGCACCATGACAGGCAAGGCACTGGAGCTCTTGTCACAAAACCCCAACGGCTTTGTGTTGCTGGTTGAAGGCAGCCTGATCGACTGGGCCGGTCACAACAACGACATCGCCGCCGCCATGGCGGAGATGGATGAATTTGCCCATACCATGGAAGTGGTCGAACAGTTCGTGCGCCAAAACCCCAATACCCTGATGGTGGCCACCGCAGATCACAATACCGGTGGTCTCTCCATCGGCAGCAAGGGCAAATATGCCTGGAACCCAGAGGTGCTCAAGGGGCTGTCTGCCAGTATTGATACCCTGGCCGCCGCTGCGTTGACCGCAGAAGACTGGCAAGCGCCGCTGGCTCAAGGCCTGGGTTTTGAGCTGGAACCCGCGTTGCTTGAACAATTGACCAAGGCCAGAATGCAAGGCAAAGAGACGCTGGCCAGCGCTATCAAACAGGAAGTGGATCGCCGCTCCAACACCGGCTGGACCACCGGCGGCCATACGGGTACAGATGTGCAGGTGTTTGCCACAGGCCCGGGCGCCGAGCTGTTTATCGGCAACCAGGACAACACGGATATCGCCTCCAAACTGATAAGCTTACTGCCCAAAGGGCAAAGGGCTGCTCAGTAATGCTTAACCTTGCAAAAAGCGGCCTTGGCCGCTTTTTTTATGTTTGCCGGCCATAACTCTTGCCCGCTGCCGCCACTGATTGGCTATAATGCGCGGCAGATTTTATCCTTGGAAGTCCCCAATGTTGCTGACACCGCCATCGCAATTACTGCTGCGCAACAGTGCGCTATTTGAAGGCCAAAGCCTGCTGCTGCTCAACCATGAGAGCGACAGCTGCGCCAGAGAGCTTTTGAACCTGTGCCCGAGAGTCGATGCCCTGGCGCTGGATTTCAATCACTTCCAACAGCTTAAGTCGCAAGCCAAGGCCGAGCTTCATTGTTACTTTGGCCACCAGTTGCCCCATACTGACAGGTTCGAGACGGTTGTGGTCTACTACCCCAAGGCCAAGCCGCTGCTCGCTTATCTGCTGGAACTGGCGGCGCTGCACCTGCAACCGGGAGGTCAACTACTGGTCATAGGGGAAAACAAAGGCGGGATAAAGTCGTTTGCCAAACAGCAAAGCCGCTGGTTCAGCAATGCGGCCAAACTGGACAACGCCCGTCACTGCCTGCTGTTTGCCGCCGAGGCCATCGCCAGCCCAACGGCGCTGGATATTGACGCCTTTGTCAGCCATTACAGCTTGCCCACTCCCCAAGGGGACATACAAATCTGCAATATGGCCGGGGTATTCAGTGAAAAACGCCTGGATCTGGGCACTGAGCTGTTGCTGTCTCATCTGCCCAAGCTCGAGGGCCGGGTACTGGACTTTGGCTGCGGCGCCGGAGTGATTGCCGCCGCCCTGCTCAAGGTCCAACCTGAGCTTAATCTGGATTGTGTCGACATCAACGCCATGGCACTGCTGTCCTGTGAGCTGACACTGAAGGCCAACGGCCTGAGCGCCAAAGTCTATCCATCCGATGGCTTGAGCGCCACTCAGGGCGAGTTCGACGCCATCATCTCCAACCCGCCGTTTCACGATGGCTTGGCAGCCACCACCCAGATTGCCGAAAGCTTTATCGCCGACAGCGCCAACAGGTTAAAGGACAGAGGAGTATGGCAGATAGTGGCCAATCGTCACCTGCCCTACAGCGACACAATCGCGGCCCATTTCGGGAACGTGAACGTGGTTGCCGAAAACAACAAATACAAGCTTTACCGGAATATCAGTAACAAAAAGTAACGTCGGGCAATTTTGGTAACTTTTCGCTAAGAGATCAAAGATTTTTATAAGTATTCAAGGCTATTATCTTTTGAGCAACTGCTAATAATATGTTAACAACAGGCTTCGTTTTGGCGAGCTTATGTTGCTATACTCAACAGCAGTCGGGAAAATAATAATAGTACCATTCCGTACAGGAGTTGATTCAGTCGATACGCGCCTGTTGTCTCGCCATAGCATAGTTATGGCGTCAACAAACAGCTTGGTACTCGATGTTTAAACTTCGAAAAGGAAGGGTATAACTAACCTGGATAACTTTAATATGCTGGCGCCGGATCTCGTTGAACTCAGCAGCAATAAGCAATTTGCCGAGCTGAGGCTCATCCCCAAAACCCATGGCCCCGTAACCGAGGAAGCCATTCGTCATCTATTGGCCCTACCAGACTTCGCCAATCTCTGTCCGCTGGACAGTCAAATCGCCAAAGCCGTCAAGGACGTCAATAAGCTTTACGCCGAAGAAGATGGTCAGTTCGAGCAGTTCTTTCAGATAGCCGAGCGCCGTGACGGCCAGATATCACTCCAGCCCAGTAAAGATAAGATGCAAGCCGGTATGACTCTCGCTGCCGCCTGGGGCGGTAAAGAGATCACCTTGCCGGACATTCTTCGCCGCCTGAAAGAAGAGAAGATCTGCATGGGACTGTCGAAAATCAAGATAGAAACCATGCTCAAACGCCTGAAGCAGAGTAAACCGGGCGAAACCATAGAAGGCACTATTGCCTGTGGCAAGGCGGCGGTGAACGGCAACCATGCCAGATTGGATCGCAAAGTGCCCCTGGCCCGTGAGCGCCTGCTGCACCCACAGGAGCGGGAGGATGGCACAGTGGACATGCGTAACCTGGGCGCAGTCATCATGGTCAATGCCGGTGATCTCTTGATGGAAAGGATCCCCGCCACTCAGGGCACCCCAGGATACAATGTCTTCGGCGAAGTATTGCCGGCCAAGCCGGGGAAAGATCTGGAGATGGTGGCCGGCAAAGGTACAGAGTTCAACGCCAAAGACAGCAATAAGCTTATCGCCACGGTTGCCGGTCAGCCGGTGGAAGTCCGCAACGGCATGCAAGTAGATGATGTATTGCAGATAAAAGATGTGGACGTGGGCTACGGCAATGTCGACTTCAAGGGCAGTATTCTTATCAGTGGTGACGTCCACGAGGGGATGCAGGTCAAGAGCAGTGGCGATATCACTGTAATGGGTTTTGTCGACTCGGCATCCTTGATGGCCGAAGGGGATGTAACCGTCAGCAAGGGCATCATAGGCAGGCAGATCCGCGCCAATGAGTTGTCGACCCAAATCAGAGCCAAGGGGCAGATATCGGCCCAGTTTGTGCAATATTCCGATCTCCAATGCCAGGGCGATATCCTGGTGACCAAGCAGCTGCTGCACAGCAATAGTCGTACCGACAGTAAACTCACAGTCAGCGACGCCAACGGCCGCCGCGGAGATCTGGTGGGAGGAATTGCCAAGGCGGAAAAAGGCATCAAGGCCGTCGCCATAGGTGCCACAGCCGATACCAAGACAGATCTCTTCTGCGCCATGCGTTTGGGGGAGTACCGCCAAAACCTCAAAGATCTGGAAGAAAGTGTCCGGGTTTTGGTGGTAGCCGGTTTGGATATGGAAGCCAGACTGAGAAAACTGCCACCCAAGAGCGAATGGCAGGCAGATCCGGCCATGGTCGAGCAGGTCAAAATGATGCTGGAAGAGAAACACCGTGTCGATGATGAGCGAGTGCGGGAAGAAACCGAACTCGAGCTGCTGAAGGCGGAAACCGAAGGCTACTATCGCCATTACTTTGTCGAAGCCCTGAAGCATATCTACTCCAATGTGGAAATTCACATAGGCCCGGCGCAACAGCGCACCCAGAGGGAACATGGCCCCTGTGTGGTTCAAAACCAAAACGGAGAAGTCCATTTCGACTACAGCAGTCGCGGCTGATATTAAACCGGGCCTCGGTTCTACGCGGGATAATTAATCGCAACGCCAGGCCGTTGTGATATGGTGTTGGGGACAGCTTATTCCTGGAGCCCCTATGACACAGCCAGCCTGGCCAGCCATTCTGAAACCGGCAGATTCGGACGAACTGGTGTATCTCGAGAATGAAAGAGACTGGCTGGAATATATCTGCCTGAATCAACACCTGAGTTGCCAGGGCGATCAACTGATAGATTCCGGCGGCTTATGTTATCCCATACTTCCGGCCATTCGCTGTGACGAACCTGTACTGGCCTCATTGCCACAAATAGGCCCGAGCCATGCACAGCTCGAACTCACAGATCTCAAGCTGTTGGTGCAAAAGCACGCCGCCGCGCTCGGCAGTTGCTGCGTCGCCAAGTTAGCCTTTATCACTTTTCCCCAAGGACTGGAGATGGTGCGTTATCTGGACAGTCTCTAAGGCGTTCTGGCAAAGGGCTTGGGCCATTTACTGCGAACTGCGCCTTGTATCCAAACCTGTAAGCCGATGCAGAGCCCCCACGGACATGTTCGCACCTTCCCTGACAAAGCCCGGTGCCCATGGGTATAATCGGCGCGTTTTCTCTCACCGGAGTCATAGATTTGCAACTTCTGAAAATAGATTGCTTAGGGAAGCCCCTGAGGCTGGAAGGTTCCATGGCGGGTTGGCAGCAACTTTTTTGGGATAACCAATTAGTCTCACAACAAGCCGCCAGCGCCGATGACCAAGGCATTGGCAGCCATGAGTTCAGCCTCAGTCGCGCCGATGGCAGCAGCATCAAGGTATGCCTGGAAACCCAGCTCAACTGGCAACCCTTTGAGCTGAGCTATCGCTTGCTCATCGATGAGCAAGTCACGATTGAAGGCAGCCGCAATAGCAAAGATATTGAGCGGCAAACACCGGACATAGCGCCGGTAAAACAGCAGAAACTGAGTCTAGTGGGGCTGGTGTCTCTGGGCTTCAAACTGCTCAAGAGCGCCAAGGTGATCAAGGTAGTCCTGGCAGGAGCCAGTATTGCCGCCTACTCCTGGCTGTTTTCCCTGCAGTTTGCCCTGGCTCTGATAGCCTGCCTGGTGTTTCACGAGTACGGCCATATCCGAGCGATGAAATATTTTGGCATGAAGACCAAGGGTATCTACCTCATCCCCTTCATGGGCGGCCTGGCCTTGTCCGATGAGAAGATCAACACCCGCTGGCAAGACGTGGTGATCTCCATCATGGGGCCAACCTTTGGCCTGTTGATGTCCCTGGCGGCACTCGTGGCCTACTGGATCACAGGCAATCCCTTCTTTGCCGGTCTGGCGGCCTTCAACGCCTTGCTCAACCTGTTCAACCTGCTGCCTATTTTGCCGCTCGATGGCGGGCATATTCTCAAGAGCATCAGCTTTTCGATGAACAGCGCCATCGGCCTTATCGCCTGTATTCTGGGTGCTGCCATAGGGGTATTTATCAGCTACAGTCTGGGGCTGGCACTGCTGGGGTTCCTGTTGTTGATAGGCAGCGCCGAGATTCTGTTTGAGTGGAAACAGCGTCATCACAGTCATCTGTTACCGCTGGACAGGTATGGGCAAGTGTTTTCCATTGTCTGGTATCTACTGACAGTGGCGGCCCTGGTGGCCGTTATCTGGCATCTGGCCGGCAGCGGTGATGACATGCTGGGACTGCCACTCAAGATATTGCAAAGCTGATTTAACACTCAGGTTGCAAGGCTGCCACAGATGCGCGTCCTGGGTGCTACATTCAGGCAAATTAGTGCCTGAAAATCTCTATTGGGATCAAAAATCACAAAGATAGATCACCAATGCCTTAAATTGTCGGAATGCCCTGGATCCTGATTAAGGTAAACTGAATTGCTTACCGCTTAATCCATGATACAGGGCGTTTATGAAAACACTTTCAGGCTCCAGTCTTTGGTTACTGATCTTTTGTCTGCCAATTTCCCTATCACTCTCGGCGCAGGAGGTTCAACCCCCTCCGGTAACCGTAGAAGCGGTGAAACAGGCATCCTTTAGAGATGTCGCCAACGAAGTCGGTAAAATTCGGGCTATCGACTCTGTGGCCCTCAGTTTCAACGCCAGCGCCAAACTCACGGCGATCCACTTCAAAAACGGAGACATGGTCAAGCAGGGTGACTTGATTGCCGAGCTCGACAGTGTCAAGGCGCAAGCCGATGTCGACAAGGCCCGCAGCACGCTGGCTCTGGCGAAAACCAAACTGGAGCGAGTCAGAGGCCTGCTGGCCAAAGAGCCGGATTCACTGTCAAAACAAGATGTGGATGAGCTGGAAGAAAATGTGCAACTGGCCGCCGCCGATTTCAAACAGAAACAGGCCACCCTCGCCGATTACAGCCTCATCGCCCCCTTCGATGGCCAATTAACTTCCTTTACTCCCTCTATCGGTGCCCAAATAACCGCAGAGACACCTCTGGTAACCCTGTACCGCTTGGATCCGGTTGAAGTGCATTTTGCCATCAGCCAAATCGAGTTCGGCAAGGCGCAGCGCGGTCAGGAGGTGCATCTCACAGTGGAGGCCTACAAGGGACGCGAGTTCAAAGGGCTGGTCAGCTATGTGGCGCCGGCAGTCGATGAGAGTTCGGGCCGGGTGGAGGTTCATGCGCAACTGAGCAACCCGGATCATGCCTTGGCTCCCGGAATGTTTGCCAACGTAAAGCAGATATTCAGCAAGGGGATCAAGCACTTGTTGGTGCCACAAAATTCCGTCATTGCCAATAATGAAGAACGCTTTGTCTGGGTACTGCAAGGCGACAAAGTCAGCAAGCGCCCTGTGTCACTTGGGCGCAACACCAATGACGGTTATGTCATCATCAAGTCGGGGCTGCAAAACTCAGATACTGTGGTGCGAACAGGCATGCAGAACCTGCAAGAGGGAGGTGAAGTCAGAGTCCTGACCAACGCCTTATTGGCCACCGAAGAGGACCAACTCTGATGCGCCTGCCGGAAATCTGTATTCGCCACCCAATTTTCGCCTCGGTGATCAGCATAATGATAGTGCTGATCGGCCTGGTGTCTTTCGGCAAACTGCCGATTCAATACTTCCCTGACTACAACACTCACTCGGCTTCGGTCAGCGCATCCATCAATGGCGCCAGCGCCGAATTCATGTCCGAGAATGTCGCCGATAAGCTTATCGACGCCGCCTCCGGGCTGGATAAGGTCGATACCATGACCACCGACTGTCAGGAAGGCAGCTGCACTCTGTCCATCAACTTCAGCAAAGAGATAGATGACATCGAATACACCAATTTGATGAACAAGCTGCGCTCCAGCGTTGAAGCCATCAACGACTTTCCCCAAAGCATGATAGACAAGCCCAGAGTGACAGATGACGTGTCGGCGACCCATTCCGCCAGCAATATCATCAGCTTTGTCAACGAGGGCGGTATGACCAAGCAGCAGATGTATGATTACATCAGCCAGCAACTTGTACCTCAATTCAAACATCTGTCCGGTGTAGGCGCCGTATGGGGCCCCTATGGAGGCTCACAGCGCGCCGCCAGGGTTTGGCTTAACCCGGATCAGATGAAGGCGCTCAATATCAAGACCGCCGATGTGGTGGCCACCCTGAGCACCTACAACGCCACTTTTACCTCGGGCACCATAGTGGGCAAGTCCCGCGACTTCTCCATCAACCCACTCAGCCAGGTTGAAAACATAGAAGATATTCGCGATCTGGTGATCCGGGTCGATAACGGCAAAATAATCCGGGTGAAGGATATCGCCAATGTCGTGATGGGCGAAGAGAACCTGCGGCCCAGCCTTTTGAGCATTGGCGGACATCAGGCGATGTCGCTGCAAATACTGCCGCTGGCCAACGCCAACCCTGTGACAGTGGCACAAACCATACGTGCCGAAATCGACAGGATGCAACACCAGTTGCCGGCCGGTCTCAAGATGCAGTTGGTCTATAACCAAGCCGACTTCATTCAAGCCTCTATCGAAGAGGGCTTCTCTACCTTACTGGAAGCCATAGTGCTGGTGTCCCTGATTGTGGTGCTGTTTCTCGGCTCACTCAGAGCCGCTTCAATTCCGATTATCACCATTCCCGTCTGTGTCATAGGGGTATTTGCCGTTATGGCCTGGCTGGGGTTCAGTATCAATGTACTGACCATATTGGCAATCATCCTCGCCATAGGTCTGGTGGTGGACGACGCCATAGTGGTGGTGGAAAACTGCTACCGCCATATAGAAAAAGGTGAAACGCCTTTTAATGCTGCAATCAAGGGCAGCCAGGAGATCATCTTTCCCATCATAGCCATGACATTGACACTGGCTGCCGTTTATCTGCCGATAGGTTTGATGTCCGGACTGACGGCCGATCTGTTCCGCCAGTTTTCCTTCACTCTGGCGGCGGCGGTGATCATCTCAGGGGTGGTGGCCTTGACCCTCTCGCCCATGATGAGTGCCTATTTGATTCAGCAAAGCCACAAACACCCGGCCTGGTTTCAGCGGGTCGAGTTGGGGCTGGAGCGTTTGATTGAGCGCTACAGCCAGGAACTGGAGCTCTGGTTCAACCGTAAGCGTCTGTTGGCCGCAATCGCCTTGCTGCTGGTCGTTTCGGGTGGCGTACTCTATTGGTACATGCCCAAGGTACTGCTGCCCACAGAAGACAGCGGCTTTATTGACGCCAGCGCCAAGGGCCCCACAGGTGTTGGCCGCCAATATCACCTGAATCACAACGCCGAGCTCAACAGCGTTATGGATGACAACCCCAATGTAGCCGCCAATCTGGCTTATATCGAAGGCGGCCCGGTCAACCATGTGCTGCTGAAACCTTGGGGAGAACGCAGCGACACCGCCGCCGAAGTGATAGATCAACTGATAGCCAAAGCCAAACAGCAGGTGTCGGCCTACAACATGTCGTTCAGTGTTCGCTCCGCCGACGGTTTGAATATCCCCACCAATCTGCAACTGCAGTTGATGACGCTGGACAGAGACAAAGATGCCTTGGCCCACACCGCCGAGAAGGTGGTTAAGCTGCTGGAGGACTATCCCGGGCTGACCAATATCAACAACTCGACCCTCAGGGACTTGCCACGCTTCGATCTCAGCATAGATCGCAATGCGGTGATCCTTTCCGGCGCCAGCTACAGCGATGTGACCAATGCGCTGTCGACCTTTTTAGGCTCGGTCAAAGCCGCCGATCTGCACTCGGACGACGGCTTCACCTACCCTATCCAGGTTCAGGTTAACCTGGAGATGCTGGGCGACTTCAATGTGCTCAGTAAGCTGTATGTCACCTCTGAATCGGGTGAGGCGCTGCCGCTGTCGCAATTTGTCACCATAAAGCAGGCAACCGCTGAGTCGAATATCAAGACCTTTATGGGTCGCGACGCCGCCCTGATCAGCGCCGATCTTATGCCGGGTTACTCCCCGGGAGAGATCAAACTCTGGCTGGATGAGCAACTGCCGTCGCTGCTGGCTCCATCACAGGGCTATGCCTACAACGGCATAATCAAAGAACTGATGGACTCCCAGGCAGGCACTCAGTCACTGTTTTTGCTGGCTTTGGTGTTTATCTATCTGATCCTGGCGGCGCAGTTTGAGAGCTTTGTCGATCCCTTGATCATTCTCCTCACTGTGCCCCTGTGTCTGGTGGGAGCCTTGCTGACTCTCAACCTCTTTGGCCAGAGTATGAATATCTATTCCCAGATAGGTTTGTTGACTCTGGTAGGCCTGGTAACCAAACACGGGATCTTGCTGGTCGAGTTCGCCAATAAGCAGCGTCAGGCCGGCAAAAGTGCCCTCGATGCCGCCATGGCCAGCGCCCGCTCAAGGCTGCGTCCTATTTTGATGACCTCGCTGGCAATGATCCTCAGCGCCATCCCATTGGCCATAGCCTCTGGCCCCGGCTCTCTTGGACGGATAAACATAGGCCTGGTCTTGGTGGGTGGCTTGTTGATGGGCACCTTCTTCTCGCTGTTTGTGGTGCCTGTGGCCTACTTGGCTATGAGCCAGTTAAAACAAAAAGATGTGCTGGCCAAGCTCAGAGGCAAGATCTAAGTTTTCGCCAACGCTCTATCACTTCTTACTCACCCACTTTCCAACTCTCAAAAAAAGCGCCACCCCGGGGGTGGCGCTTTTTTGCCTGTATTTTACTCGCTTGCCGGCAGCATCACGGCCTCAAAGACCCGGCTTTGCAGGATAAACTGCTTAAGCAGGCTATTCAGCTCAGCGGCAGTGACCTCCTCATTGAAGCGAATGTTTTGTCCTATCTGCTGCGGCCCGCCCACTGTCATATAGCTTTGGCTGACCGCCTCCAACCAACCGAGATTGGATTTAAGCTCCCGCTGCAGCCTGTCCTGACGCTGACGGCGCTTATTTTCCAGCGAATGGGGCGATACGCCCTCATCAGTCATCCGCTTGAGCACCAGATGCAGTTGCTGGATCAGTTCATCGACCCGCTCCGGATCGCTGCTGAAGCTGATACGGCCCGAGCTGAAATCTTCCCCCGGCTCCTGCCAGAACCAAGCGGTTACCCCATAAACGCCGCTGGCCTCCTCCCTGAGTTTGAGCCTGAGCTGCTCCTGAATAAGCTCCCCCATGAGCGACAACTGATAAGCTTGCTTTGCTGACCAAGGCTGCGGATAGGAGGTTAGATAGACCTCTGTTTCGGCTCTGGGCTCACCGGAGACAGGCATCTGCAGACGCTCCTTTGGGGTCGCCGGCCGAATTTGGTATTGCTTGCGCGCCTCGCTTTTTACCTCAATCCCGGCCAGATACTGCTCGGCCAAGTGAATAAGGCGCGCCTCGTCGATATCGCCGACAAAGAACAGAATAAAGTCGGTATTACCCAGCATGTGACGGCGATAATCGGCCAGCAGCTCATCCTCGGTCAGGGTCGTCAGCAACTCGGGATCCGGGTTGTAAACCGTCGGCACTCCGGGATAGCGCCTGGCATCTATGGTGCGGGCAAACTGTTCCCCTGGATCATTGGCATATTGTGCCCGGGTCGCCTGATATTCTTCGCGCCAGTGCTTCAAGGCATTCGATGCAAACTGTACCTGCTGCAACTTGAAGCGAAACAGCTGCAGCAGCGCCGCCAGATCATCCCTATGGGCCCAGCCGGAAAAGCCTTGCGTCTGGCCGTCCAGCAAACTGGAAAGCACCAGAGGATAGTCGCTGTCATAGTGGTCGATCGCCTGCTGCGGCACCTCGCCGGCACCGAACTCATCCGCCAGGTTCACCGCAAGACGCAGCTTTTGCGCCTCCGAAGGCGCCAGGCTGCCCATCCCCCCGACAGTCAAGGCCTTGAAGTGCACTTCACCCGGATTGAGATCAGATTGGCTGAATACCAGACGCAACCCGTTGCTGAGTCGATACTCCTTCAGGCGTCCATCGGCGGCTTCACCGATAAAGCGACTGCTGCCGGCCTCGGCCTTGAACTCAGGCATCTCAGAGGTCTGTTGCCCGGCGTCAAAGTCGCTGTGCTGCCTGCTCATACTCTGCTGCCATAATGCATTGGCTTCAGCACTCGTCAGTGCCGATATCTCCCCGGCCCCAAGAGTCTGCAGCAATAAGCGGGAACTTGGCGCCGTTAAACGCGCCAGCGCCTGATTGATATCCTCGGTCGTCAGCGAGCCAATCAGCTCCAGGTTGAGCCTGGCTCTGTCTTTATAGCTCAGCCATGGGTCGAGATTGGCGGCGGTAGTGACCAGGTCACCGGCAATATCTATGCTGAAAACCGCCTTGTCGGCGCGGCGCTGTTCCAATTTCAGTTGGCGTTTCAGCTGGGAGGCCACGGCCTTATCGCTGAAACCATGCTGCTTGAGGGTGGCCAGAAGATCAAACAGTGCACTGGCGGCGCTATGGTACTCACCCTTCTTGAGCTGCAAGGTGAAAATGCTTTGCCTGGTCTCACGGCCGATGGCCGAGGAGAAGAAAGCTCCCGACAACAGCCAGTCTTGATGTTGCTTCTCCCACTGTTGCAGACGCAGATTCAGCATACGCCCGGCTATCTGCTCGGCCAACTCGCGGCGATAACCGGCCCGCGAGTAATCCGGCTCAAGCGGCGAGAAAAAGCTCAGTTCCAGCGTCGGCTCTTCGGCGCCAACTTCATGCACCTTGGCGGCCCTCAGACCCTCTTGCAGCGGTATGCCAAAGTCCACGGTTTCCAGCGGTGTTGTGGCCGCTGGCATGGCTCCCAGATATTGCTCGACCATGGACTTGAACTTGGCGACATCTATATCACCGCTCGCCACCAGCGCCATATTATCCGGCCGATACCAGCGGCGATAAAAGTCGGCCACCCGCTTGCCGGATACCTGGCGTATGGTTTCGGGATCGCCTATAGGATCGCGCGTCGCATAACGGGAACCGGCCATTTCGATGGCGGACTTTTTGTCCCCCAAACGCAGCATAGGCCCAAGCCTTGCCCGCCACTCCTCCAGCACTATGCCACGCTCGGCATCGAGATCGTCGCGGGCAATGCTCACCTCTGCCGCCCAGTCGGCAATAATTCTAAGCGCCAGCTCCAGAGTCTGCGGCCGGTTATCCGGCAGATTGAGCAGATAGACGGTATTTTCAAAGTCAGTGAAGGCATTGACATCTATGCCAAACTTCAGCCCGGCATCCTCCAGCGCGCTGATGACGCTGTTGCCCTGAAAGTGCTTGCTGCCGTTAAAGGCCATATGCTCGACCATATGGGCCACGCCCCTTTGGTCGTCATCTTCATGCATGGAACCGGCGTTGACTACCAAACGCAGATACACGCGTTTGGCCGGGGCATCGTTGGGGGCCAGATAATAGCGAAAGCCATTGTCCAGCCGGCCCTGAACCAAGTCAGGATCGCTGTTCAGAGGCAGCATCTCGCTGGTTTGACAGGCCGCCAGCAGGCAAGCCATCGCCGCCATCATCAGGCGGCCGAATCGTGTTTTAACAATCATCTCAGGATTTCCAGAACTCAACAAAAAAGCAGCTTCCGGTGAAGCTGCCCATCACTACGACTCAGGGTTTAGAAGCGATAACCCACTTCCAGCCAGAACTGACGCCCTGGGGTATAGAGGCCGTATTCGCCGTTCTGGTTGGCCTTGAGGCTATACTGGCGTACCTGGTTGAGCACATTGTTGATATCCAGCTGCAGATAGACCTCACCGCCCAGCGCCTGCGGCTCCCAGCGAATACGGCTATCCCACTGGGTGTGACTGCCGAAGTCATAGCTGCGGTACATCTCCAGCGCCGCCTGGCTGTTTACCGACTCATATCCCCGTACCGGCGCCTTGACATAAAGCTTGTTGCCCCAGGTGATATTCCAGGCCGGTAACTCCATATCCAACCCAAGACGCACCATCCACTCTTCCTGGGATGAGTTGACCTTCTGCTCCATCTGGCGACGGCTCATCATGGCGCCATCGAGCATCACGGCCTCATCCGGGTTCATCGCCTTATCCAGATCGTTGCGATCTGTCTCCAGCCAATCGGCCGCCAGCGACCACTCCCATTGACTGGCACCTAAGGTCAGCGGCGCTATGTTATTCAGTTGCAGGGTGTAGACATGAACCTTGTAGTCTTCGCCATTGCGATAGTCGTCCACCTTGACGCTGCCTACCTGGCTTCTATGGGTCACCAGCCGATCGCGATAGTCCCTCAGGGTATAGCGACCACTCAGGCTTAAATTGCCCAGATTCTGGTGCAGCGCCAGGGTCAACTCATCGGAGAAGGGGGTTTTCAGATCCTTGATGCTTTCGTATCTGCGGGTGTGATCCTGGCTGAGTTTAAGTATTTCATCCGCCAGCTTCATCGAAGCGAAAGAGCGGCCATAGTAACGGTTAAGCCCGATATCCACCCGGGTGCCCTCGACGACATCCCAGTTGAGTGCCAGCCGCGGCGCCAGGTTGAGATTATTCAGGTAGTCATCATGCTCAAGCCTCAACCCGGGGCGGAATTGCCAGGCGCCGAATTTGATGGTGTCCTGCAGATAAGCCGCCGAGTTGCGGTGGCGGGTGTCTATGCTGCCGGCCAATACGGTTTGTTCATCGAGCGGCATCTCCATGCCCGACATTATCAAGCGGATCTCCTGATTGACCTCCCTTGGGCGGTAAAAATCATAGTCGGTCTGCTGGAAACTCAAGCCGGTTTCCAGGCTGTGACTGACATCGCCCCAATAGAGGCGTTTGAAGCTGACATCGGCCAGCAGTTGCAGATTTCGCTGCTTGAGACGACTGTCGCCATAGCCCCCCTTCTGGTAATCCAGCCCGCTATCGGCATCACTGATCACCAGCACGGTATCACTCTGGGAGTGACGCTCATCCTCAAAGCTGTCGTAGGCCGCCTTGAGGGACAGACTTCCCAGGCTGAACTCCCGCTCCAGACTCAGGGTCGACCCCAGTGCCGAGTGGCTGTCTTCAAAGTCATTGTCTATGTTCTCGCCCATAAACAGGCCTTCACGGTAGGCCGAATAACGCCAGTCCCAGTCGATTCGGGTCAGGGGATCCGGCGTCCAGGCCAGATTCAACAACAGGTTGTCCGATCTGCGGCTCTGATCCTGAGAATCAACCGTACCTTCTGCATCCATGATCCGGCTCTGGCGAATGCTGGAGCGGCGTTGACCAAAGGCCAGCACCATGCCCAGCTCGTCGTTAATCCCCTGCTGCCATTGCCCCGAATAACTGTGTTTAACAAAATCGGGCTGATAGATGGCCTTACCCCCTTCGGGCCTGGCCTGCTGCAAAAACTCATTAATGTTGGGATCAACCTTCTGGCTGGTCCAACTGCTGCGGCTGGTACGGTAAAGCAGCTGGCCGCCGTTGACGCCGTTATAGCTCAGGGTATCGGCCACTACGGCCCCGCCGGTAAAGCCCCCCAGGCTGGCCGGCACATTGTTGTCATAAACGGTGATCCCGGCCAGCATGGCGGCATCGAAAAAATAGGCCTGCTCTGAGCTCATCCCCGGCAAGACCCCGACACTGCCGTCAAACAGGCCTGAGCTGGGATCCAGATCGTTGTTGATATTGATGCCATCAATAAGAAACGCCGTCTGTTCAGACTCGGCGCCATAGATGGAGATCTTCGACGGTTTGATTTCACCGCCACTAAACCCTTCATCCAGCCCCTCCAGGCGCACCGCAGGGTTGGATTTGACCAAGTCGCTCAAGTTGCCATCGGCCGAAGGGGTACGGCGGATCATCTGCTCATCCAGAGTGCTTTTGCCATCCAAACCGTTATCGGCTCTGTCTTTGACTGTCACAACCGCGCTGGTTTCGGGCGACTCATTCGAAGAGGGCGCTTGCTTATTTAGCGTTTCGGCGCCGGATGCGGCGCAAAAGAGTACGGCTGCCACAGCAGAAGGTGCGGGGTATTGCATATAAAACCTGACCAATGAGAATGATTCTCATAATTATTACAGGCAAAATATTTCCCGACAAGATAGCCAAAATTCAGCCAAGGTAATAAGAATGTTTTGTAAAAAGCGCCACAAGTTTAACTTTTGGTAACTTTTTGAGAAAGGAGCAAACAATAAGGCCCAGGCTAACCTTTAAAACCAATCAAAGATGGAGTTGGACAAAACCCATTACAGGTTAACCGCACCGTATTCCAAATGACTTTTTAACGAAAAAATCTTGAAAATTTACATTTGTGTCAGCGCTGATGTGTTGTTTGGGCAAATAAAAGGCAAGAGGCGGCCACAGCAAAGCAGCCGTCTGTTGCCTATGTCAGTTAAACGGAACCGGATGGGATCTCACCGAAATCACCGTTTTGGTAGTCACGAATGGCCTGCAGGATCTCCGCCTGGGTATTCATCACAAAAGGCCCCATCTGCACCACGGCCTCACCAATGGGGTTACCGGCCAGAATGAGCAGCCCCGCGCCCTTGAAACCGGCTTGCAGCTCGAGAGGATAACGACTGTCGAGCAGCAACATATTACCGGCGGCCAGTTGTTTGCCATCCGGCAGTTGCAATTCACCACTGTGCAGATAGAGCGCCAGTCGCCCCAGATGACTGAGATCCAACTCGGCTTGGGCATCAGGCGCCAGCGTCAAATCGGCAATCGCCGCATCGCCGGCCAACCCGGTCAAGGGAGCACTGGCTTCAGTACCGGCGAAACGCCAGTCACCGGCCAGCAGTCTCAGGCTGGCGCCGTCAGTTTCAAGCTGTTGGTGTTCATCGGCTGCGCTGTCCTGATACCTGGGCGGCCGCATCTTGTCCTTGGCCGGCATATTGAGCCAGATCTGAAAGCCATGCAGCCCCTCTTTGGCATCGGCCAGCGGCATTTCGGAGTGGACCACACCGCGGCCGGTACTCATCCACTGCACCTTGCCTTCGCGGATGGCGCGGACATTGCCCAGTTGATCCCTGTGCTCAAAGCCGCCCTTGCGGATATAAGTAAAAGTTTCCATACCGCGGTGGGGATGCGGCGGAAAACCGCCGAGATAATCGCGTTCATCGTCGGAGCGGATCTCATCCAGCATCAGATAGGGATCCAACGCCAGAGCCTGAAAATCGGCGACCCGGCTGATATTGACCCCATCGCCGTCAGAGGTGGGTTGCGCCGGCAGTATTTGCAATATTTTCATCATTGGGCTCCTTCACTTTGGAATAACCCCAGCTTACTGCCGACAAATAACAACAAAAAGCGCATTTATCCGCTATGAGTCTTCGACTTTATAGAAAGGTCACACCCACCAATAGCGCACCACATGGAAGAAAACCGGCGCAGCAAAACAGACAGAATCCATGCGATCCAGCATGCCGCCGTGGCCCTCTATCATATGGCCCCAATCCTTGACGCCGCGGTCACGCTTGATGGCCGACATCACCAGTCCCCCGGCAAAGCCGAGCAGGTTCACCAGTAAAGCTATGATTGCCGCCTGCCAGGGGGTGAATGGGGTGATCCAGAACAGCGAGGTACCCACCAGCGTCGCCAGCAATACCCCACCGACCAGGCCTTCCAGGGTCTTGGAGGGCGACAGCTTGGGTGCCACCTTGCGTTTGCCAAACAGCTTGCCACAGCAATACTGCAGCACGTCGGAGAGTTGCACTACCAGAATGAGCCAGGCAATCAGCAGCAAGTTACGCCCTTCATAGCCCTCTATCTTCAAGGTCATCAGCGCCGGCACCGACGAGACACAATAAACGGCTATCATCAGCCCCCACTGCACCTTGGCGGTACGCTCAAGGTAACGTGTAGTATCGCCGCCAAGTGCTGCCAGAATCGGCATCAGCAGGAACAGATACACGGGAATAAAGATACTGAACATGCCGTACCAATGGATGGCAATAAGCAGATACTGCACCGGCAAGGCAAAATAGAAGGCGGCGACCAGGGCCGGATAATCGCTGGCCCGGGTCGGTGTCAGGGTTAAAAACTCCCTGAGCGCATAGAAAGATACCAGGGCAAACAGCAATATCACCCCATAGAGCCCGAACAGGAAAGCTATGCCTATGGCCAACACCATCATCCACCAGGCATCGATTCTGGCATTGAGATTGGCAATAACGGCGTTGTTGCCCTTACGCCAGGCCAGCAAACGACCTATCAGGGTCGCTACCACCAGCAGTAGGCCAATACCGGCAAACAACCACAGTGTCTGGTTCATACTTCCTCCCGTGACATTGCCAATAGTGCCAAACGCAAACGCTCGAGAAAGGCCACCTTGGTTTCCTGCGGCTGCAGCTTGATAGGCGTACCAAAACTCAAAGTGCAGAGCAGCGGCAACGGCAGATAACGCCCCTTGGGCATGGCGC
This sequence comes from Shewanella sp. Iso12, assembly GCF_012030025.1. Taxonomy (NCBI): domain Bacteria; kingdom Pseudomonadati; phylum Pseudomonadota; class Gammaproteobacteria; order Alteromonadales; family Shewanellaceae; genus Shewanella; species Shewanella sp. Iso12. Next base: position 52,491 of record NZ_JAAUHW010000008.1, on the reverse strand, counting down.
GATTGAGGTTGGCAATCCACACGGGGATCAGCTCCAGATCCGGGCGCGAGTGTGCCAGATGATAGATTCCACTCTTGAACGGCAACAATGGCGCCTCGCTCAGATTACGGGTTCCTTCCGGGAAGAAGATCAGCGAGTCGCCCTCGGCCAGCGCCTTTTCCACCGGCGCCAAGGGATTGCCCTCACCATGGCTCTCTCTTGGAATAAGCACGGCATTGAATACCCGCTGAATAATAAAGCGCCTCAGCGCCGTCTTCTGCCAATACTCGGCGCCGGCAACCGGACGTGTCTTGCGTCTCAGCAAGGCAGGCAGTGATGCCCACAGCAACACAAAGTCACCGTGACTGCTGTGATTGGCAAAGTAGAGCCGCTGATTGTGATTGGCGCGGCAACCAAGCCACAGGGCGCGGGCACCGGTGACCAACCTGGCCGCCGAGGTGATCCCAAAGGCAGTCAATCCCGCGAGCCAGCCGATTAGGGTATCCATAGATAAGGGTAAACTCCTCTTACAGGAAAAAGCGCCAGACGAGTAACAACACCAGCGCCGCGGCCTGCCCGGCAAAGCAGAGGAACAGACGCTTTAGCAGCGCCTGCGCCCCTTGGGCGCGCTGCAGCATACTGCGACCGGCCTGTTCTTCTTTAAGCCAGCCGAGCTGCTGCATGCTGTGATCCAGACGTTCGCAGGAATGCTCCCCTGCCAGGGCGGCAAACAGCTTGGCATCCAGCGCCACTCTGAGGCCAAAATACTGTCCGGCCAGTCCGAAAAGCACCATCAACAGGGCGCTGAGCAGTTCCGGCCATCCCTGAAGCTTGCCGCCCCAGAGAAGCAGCAAAGGTGCCAACATCAAAACCGCACTGAACCAGCGCAGCGGCGCGGCATTGCCCAATAAAGTGGCCACCAATTTTGCCAGATCCCGCTGCTGCGACTCAGGCATGTTGCACCTCGGGTGGGCAAAAACCGGACTTGAGCCGCTCTAGGTAAGCCAGAGTTTCTGGCTTGAAAACCACCTTGGGCCTAACGGCGGCAATCATCTTTGCGGCATCCAGGGCACTGCCGGCCCGACCGCTCAGCAGCAACCAGGCTGCCAATACCAAGGCGCTACGGCCATAACCCAAGGCGCAACATACCAGTAGAGTACCTGAGGTGCGCAAACACTCGAGCCGCCTGACCGCTTCCAGGCAGTCCTGTTCATCCGGCAAGCATAAATCCAGCATGGGCATGGGCTGATACCATTTGAGCTTGCCTTCGGTCATCCCCCGAGCGGGTGTCAGCAAGGCCTTGCCCGAATAGGGAAAGGGCAACTCGGCGCAGAGATCCAATATCGCATCATATTGCTGCGCTTCACTCATGGTGGGCATGCGCCCGAGCCAAACCCCGGGCAGCACCTCTTGCGCCGCCACCTGGCCACCGGTCCAGAAACGAATATTGAGCCAGGCAAACAAACGATAAGGTAACAACAGCCAGCGACTGGCGAAGCTGGGATGGCCCAGCTCACTCTTTTGAAAACCCGCGGCGGCAAACAGGAGATAATTGAGCGCCACCATGACCAGCGCCAAGGCCAGCCAAAACAGCAGCATGCCAAGGAGACTCATGGGCCAGAGCAAGGCCGCGAGCAGCAGCAAGACGGCGCCCACGCCATAAGCCGCTGCCAGCTTGAGCCTGCGGGGTTCCTTCGCCAAACTCAAGCGGCTGAACGAATGTCGCGGCCACAGCCAGAGGCAGAACAGACCGGCCGCCAGCCCTGTGGGTAGGTCGATAAAATGATGTTGCCAGGTAGTCAGCACAGACAGGCCAATCAAGGCAAACCAGCCGTGGAGCAGATAACGCCAGGCGCCCTTGGCCCGCTGACTGTATTCACTCCAGAGCACCACCAAGAGGGCGATGTGCAAAGAGGGCGCCTGATTAAAAGGCTTATCAAACCCCATCAGGAGATCAAACAAACCACCAAAAACGCCGTCGAGCGGCGGGCGCTCAAAACTGAATTTAAGGGGCCAGATGAGAAAACAGCCGATACACAGAAGCTGTACGCTCAGCAGCCTGAGCCCCAGTCTGTCTATCCCCTTGCGGCTGAGGGGGAGCAGAAACGCCAGGCCGTAGAGAAGATCTATCGACCAGTAAGGCACTATGGTCCAGGGCCAAAGCGGAATGGCGTGCTCCCAGGAAAACACCAGACTGGGAACCTCACTTTGCTGCGAGGCATACCAATTGGCAAAACCATAGCTGGCAAAGAAAAACGGTGCCAACAAGGCCAGCCAAAGCAGGCCCCGGCGAATGGTGCCGACCTCGCGTCGACGGGCGGGCAACTCAGGCATCAGTCGGCCTTACGCGCCATGGACACGGTAAATATGCCCCACTCATCCACTCTTTGAGTCAACTTGTGAAAGCCGTTGGCTTTGGTCAGTTGATCCATCTCCTGCTGACTGCGGCGACGCATCACCCAAGGCTGACCATCTCTGTGGCTGGTCAGGGCCCGGCCGATGAATTCCAGCTGCGGATGCCAGGGCTGGCCCGTGTAGATAAGCAGGCCTCCGGGCGCCAGCGCCGCGGCGATACCCGCCAGGGAGCGGGACACCATCTCATTGTCACCAAACAGCTCGTAAAGGCCGGAGACTACCGCCAGGGTTGGCTTGGGCTCGACCGCCGCCAGCGAATCAAAGTCGAAGGCATCGCCCTTTTCAAAGCGCACTATGTCACTGAGGCCAAGCTCATCGATGAGGGCGCGGCCGTCGCGGATATTGATATCACTGTAATCACGCAGCAGCACAGAATCGGGCTTGATATCGCTATTTGCCAGGCTCTCCAGCAGATAGCGGCCATGTCCGGCGGCCACATCCATCAAATGCAGCGGCTTTTCTTCCTTTCTCAGCGTCGACAGCGCCTGCGCCAGCAACTCTTCGATATGGCGTTTACGCTGGCGTATGCCGCGCCAGCCAATGGCATTGAGATATTGTTTGTCGACAAAGCGGCCAAACTCCCCCTTGCCGGAGGGTGTGTTGCGATAGACATAGTCCAAGGTACTGCCCGAATCGAAGCCGCGCTCGAAACCCAGGGCAATGCCCTCTGAGTATTTCTCCCCCAGCTTCATCACTGCGCGGGTGGCTTGCCAGTATTTGGCCTGCCAGGAAGCCTCGGGCAGAGGGGCGGCGAGCGATTCGCTCTCGGCGCAGCTCGGGCCAAATTTATCTTGCTGCAACAAATTCACTTCCGCCTGCGGCGAGGCGATATTGGCCCGCAGGAAGCGTCTGATCCTGGCTATCGGGTCGGCCCGGTCCAGCTCTCCCAGGGTGTCATGGTAAAAACCGGGCAGCAGGTGCAATTCTTTACGCTGGGAACCCAAACGCTCAAAAAACTGCTGCTGCGGCTTGCGCCGAACCACATAGTCGGCGCCCGAGATCAGTACCTGAGTCGGTACAGTAATCGCCTGGGCATTGGCCACCACCCTTTCAGCGGCATCATAAAGTCCCAACAACACATTGACCGAGATCGGTCTGGCGATCAGTGGATCTGTCTCAAAGCTGTATTGTCTGGCTGGGTCATGGGTCAACAGCTTGGCCTTAACATAGCTGTTGACGAAAAAGTTGCCCTTGAGGCTCCTCAGCAGCTTGAGCCCAGGGATAGCAAAAGGCACATAGAGTTTGACGCTGAAGGCCGGCGACGCCAGCACCAGCGCACGAATAGAAGGCGCATAGTCATGCACCCAGGTGCTGGCCAGCACGGCGCCGACACTTTGGGCCACCACACACAGCTGCTCTTGGCTGAAACCATGTTTGCCCTCTATGTGTTCCACAAAGGTCTGAATGTCGCGGACACTGGTACCGAAGGAGGGACTGTCGCCTCTGGCGCCCGGTGATTGCCCATGACCACGGGCATCCCAGGCGAAAAAAGCCTGCTCAGGCAGCGCCAGTTCATCCACCAGGTGCGCCATTCGGCCACCGTGTTCATGGCCACGGTGAAACAGCAACACGGCCCCGGGATCCTCTTGTTCATTGGTTTCCAGCGCCGGCCAGAAACGATAAAACAGCTGGAATCCATCATGGGTAGTAAAAAAGTGTTCCTCGGGTACCCTTGCGGCATTATCCATATATTTCATTCCTTTGATAAACAACTTAACTTGCGCTCTCGCCCTGCTTCAAACCGGATTTTACCCGGTTGAATATGGTCAGGCAGAGTAACAGGAGAACCAATGACAGGATCAAATTGAGCCAGAATGGCGTCAACCAACCCAAGGCGACGGCCAGCCCCAGAATACCGAAGACAAACGCGCGATCGCTCTTGCCCATGGGGCCATCATAGCGGCGCTCTGCCCCCACCATCAGGCCTAGCACTCCGGCGTATTCACTGGCAATGGCCAGTAAGGTCAGGGCGATCACCAGTGCAGGTTCCACACCACCGAGCAAGGCAAAAGGCAGATAGAGTATCGCATCCGAAACAATATCGGCGAGCTCATTGAGATAGGCGCCGAGACGGGATTGCTGCCCAAACTCGCGGGCTAACATGCCATCTATGGCATTGAGCGCCATTCTTTTCAGCATCCAAATCGGGATGAGGGCAAAGAGCCAAGGATGAGGCCAGATAAGCAACAGGGTTCCCAGCAGTATAGAACCCAGCGCCGCCAATACCGTGACTTGATTGGCGCTGACGCCGCGCCGATACAGACGGGTAACCAGTGGCCTCAGTAGGCCCTGAAAGCGGGATTTCAACTGATAAACAGACAAACTCATTGGCTACAACATCCTAATCGAGAAAGGAAAGTTCTCACAGTCATCCTTGAGTATCGAGCAAATGACCAGAGTGCACTATGCCTGATTTTTAGTGTGCTTCAAAGTGCTTGAGGGAAAAAGCCGCGGCTGAATCACGCCTCGGTTGCAATGCTGTCGGCAATAGGGAAAGAGCGCCGAAGCGCCCTTTCCTCTCAGTTACCAGTTGGCATCCAGAGTGAGCTTGGGCACCGCCAGCTCAGCACATTGGCTCGAAAGGCGATAGAACACGGCTTCGGCGGCCGAGTAACCATAGGCTGCTACCTGGTTGGCGGCCTGGGCCTGATAGCGCACACCCCAGAGATCGAACCAGGGACGCATATCCAGTTGCAGCAACTTCGACAGGCTGAGCAGCATGAAGTCGTTGCCATCCAGGTTCGGGGCATCGATATAACTGCTCATGCCCAATGCATCCCTCATCTCGCCCCAGCGAGCGGCGTCGGCAATCGCATGGCTGAACAGACGCTCATGCAGATAGAGCAAGGTGAAAATCTGCCAGCCGTTGTCCAAACCTGCATGCTCTTCGGCCAATGCCGCCAGCTGCAGATAGAAATCCAGTCTGGGCCCGGCGTTGTCATAGGTGCCGGTCTGACTCCAGAGCTTGTCGTAGATAGAGGTCACAGGATCGCTGCTGTTTTGAGCCTGTTTCAGCCACTCGAACGTGGTTTGAGGTGACTGGCGATCGCAGCTGGCGATCCGCTCACCACTATCTTTAAAGCGTTGCCAGCCCTTGTACAGAGGGAAAATATTATTGGAGACTTCACCGGAGCGGCCACCATAGATTTTCAGCCGGTTACGCTGCAGATTGTGGCCTATCTCGTGACTCTCGCCCCAGCCGAAGGGGCTCAATACCCAGGCTTGATCATAGGGGTTACCCGAGCAGCCGCCACCGCAGTGAGCCGCCTCATCGACATTGATGTGCTGCACCTTGGGTTTGGCATGGATCTGTTCATTTTGGCAATCCCACCCCAGCAGGGCGCAGCGGGCAGCCACGCTGGGTGCCAGCGCCAGCCCTTCGCCACTGAAGCCAGCCAGATCATAGGTCCCCTTGATCATATAGCGCCAAACATCATTCAGGGCCTGCTCCACATCGCCGCGGTAAGGCTCGGCATAGATGAACTGTTTCATCATATGCTTGCGGGAGTTAATTTCGACAAAGTCGGTACGCAGCCCGGCCCAGCTCAGCGGGCTGGTTTCAAGCGCCGTCAAATAGCCACTCGCTTGGTTGAAATCCTTGAGGTAGGGATAGGCCAGTACATTTTGTGCTTCAACACTCACCACGCCCTCACCGGCCGGCAGTTGCAGCATCAAAGTCCCGCCATAAGGGCTGCTCAGGGTCAGAGGTTGCCCGGGTTTCAGGGTCAACTCGACCGAGCGCAAAAATTTGGGGCGCTGGTATCCCTGGTTATTGAATTCCCGGGTTGAGCCGGTTCTCTGGGTATTGATAAAGGCCTTGACCGTCAGCGGCAGTGTGTCTTTACGCTCGAGACGCACGCTCTGGCCGGGCAACAAGTAAAAACCGCTGCCGCGATAACCACTCTCTTTGCCCAGTGCCATTTCCAGGCTGACGTTTTCAAGAGTTAGCGTTTGCGGCAAAGGATCGCTGAAATTGCCCAAATCCGGCTGCGCTGGATTATTCCCCCTCAAATACAGCACCAAGTGGTCGGCCAGGTAGGCCGCCAGAAAACGCCCTTGCGGCGTGGTTTCCTTATCCATGGGATAAGCTATGTCGGCACGGTAAAGATCGCCCAGCAACACAAAGAGTTTCAGCAGCCTGCGCCCCTCGTTGCCGAACAACACCTGACCACGGCTATCCAGTTGATTGAGTGAGTTTTTAAGCGCTCTGGCACCGGCAAGGAACTCAGATTCAAAGCCGTTGACCTTGTCACAGCTCACTTTACCCACATAGGTTTCACAGCCGGACCAGTCAAAGTTGAAGTCATCATCAATAAGGTGCTGTGTCAGGCGCTGCTCACCGCCAAGCAGTGGGAAAGCGGCCGCCATGGCCGTGGCCGAAGACCAATCGGCAGCGGCGCTGGCCCAGAAGTTACCGCCATAGGGCAAACTGACCCCCATGGTTCCGGCAATGGCGTCGGCCACCGCATTGGTCGCTTCATACCAGTTGTGCTGATAATAGAGTGCCTTGCCCGATGCCAGCGCCCGGGAATAGACGCCGGCTATCTGCCCGGCATCGATATCGGCCGCGCGCCAGCCACTGATTAACAACTGGGCATCGGCGATACAGGCTTCCAAAGTAGCGACCTGATTACAACTTTTGATGGTCCAATTGGGAAACCGCCCTTGCAACCAACTGCGACTGGCATTCTCCTGACCACCAAGAAAGCTCAAGGACACGGTCAATGGTTGCTGCAGTTCTGCCGCTTGCGCTCTGTTCAGCAACCAAGCCAGCAGATTGTCATTGGCTGGCTCCATGGCGGTGAGTTCACCGGCATGGAAACGGGCAAACAGATGGGTACCAAAGGCCGCAAAGCGCCCGGTATGCTGCTCGCCGGCGACGGCCAAGACCTGACCCGTGTTGGCACGCAGCAGAGGTGTGGCCATTTCCGGCTCGATGATATTGAACAATTGAGTTCGGTTGCCTAGTGCATAGGCCAGCGCCGTATCGGCAAATACCCTTTGCCGCAGGGCTTGCTCATTCGAGCGCAGCTGCGTTATCTGTGCGACAATCGCCTCAAGCAGAGTATCCGGGTCCAGCCCGCTTGCATCACCACTTGCCAGCGCCCGCTCCAGAGGGCTTTGGCCGTCCACGCCAAAAACTGCCAACTTGAGGCTGACGCTGCCACCACGGCCATCACTAACCTGCAATAGCCCTTGATCGCTGCCCTTGGCATCTTTATCTGCTTTGTAGCTCAGCATATCGCCATCGAGACTGAACTGCCCCAGCTTGCCCTGCTCGGCAATGCTGGCCTGCAAGGGATCGCCATCGGGATCTGACACATAACCTTGCCAGTTGACCGCAATACTCTGCAGCGAGCTGTCATAAGCCAGCTGAATATCGTCACCCTTGGGCGCTTGATTGACGCCGGCAGGCGGCTGCAGATTATCGTCGCTTGACCCGGCGCCACTTTCATCATCACCACCGCCGCAAGCGCCAAGCAGTAAACTACCCAGTAATATCGAGTGCAGCAACAGGGGCTTTTTTCTTGCCATCACAGATGTTTCCCATTTGTTATTTTGGGTTAATTCTAAAGTCTGACACGGAAAGATAAAACCTTTATAATCAAGTTTTTAAATAATACACAATACGTAAATTTTATGACTCCAAGGCAGTTTTTTGACACTCGTTCAAGCACTGCTGCGCCAGCAAAGGATTAACCATAATTAATTCAGCATTCCGCCCAAGTTATGCTGCAATAGGCCCAAGTTAAACCCACTTTGAGGCCCTTGGTTCACCACTATGGAACTTTTGCTCGACCCACACATATGGATCGGACTCTTTACTCTTATCATCCTCGAGATAGTTCTCGGCATAGACAACCTGGTATTTATTGCCATTCTGGTTAAAAAACTCCCTCAACATCAAAGAGACAAAGCCCGGGTCATAGGCCTGTCGCTGGCCCTGTTGATGCGCCTTGGCCTGTTGGCCGTGGTGTCCTGGCTGGTCACCCTCAACCAACCTCTGTTCAGCCTTGCCGACTTCAGTTTTTCCGGTCGGGATCTGATCCTGATATCCGGTGGTCTGTTCCTGCTGTTCAAGGCCACCAGTGAACTGCATGAACGGCTGGAGTCCAAAGAGCCGGAAATTGGCCAGAAAGTCGCCTACGCAAGTTTTGGCATAGTTGTTACCCAAATACTGGTGCTGGATGCGGTATTCTCCATCGACTCCATTATTACCGCGGTCGGCATGGTGGATGAACTCTGGGTGATGATGACAGCCGTAGTGGTGGCCATGACAGTGATGTTACTGGCCTCCAAACCGCTGACCCGCTTTGTCAACGCGCACCCAACCGTGGTGGTGCTCTGTCTCAGTTTCCTGCTGATGATAGGTTTCAGCCTGGTAGCCGAAGGCTTTGGTTTCCATATTCCCAAAGGTTATCTATATGCCGCCATAGGTTTCTCCATCATGATCGAGTTCTTCAACCAGTTGGGGCAACGCAGGTTCGAACAACGTGAGGCCCGTAAACCCTTGAGGGACAGGACGGCCAACGCCATCTTCAAGCTGATGGGCGGCAAGAAACAGTTTGAGGAAATTGAAGAAGATGAAGAGGTGCCCGAAACTGAGCGCGCCTTGAGCAAGTGCTTTGCCGAAGATGAACGCAACATGGTCGGCGAGGTGCTGACTCTGGCCGAGCGCAGCATCAAGAGCATTATGACGCCGCGGGCCGAAATAAGCTGGATTAACCTCAGCCACAGCCCCGAGCAGATAAAACAGCAATTGCATGGCGACAGTTTCAGCCAGTATCCCCTGTGTGACGGCGACATAGACAAGGTCGTGGCACTGGTCAGTGCCAAGGAGTTGCTGGCAGCCATAGAACAACAACAGCCGCTGCAGAGTCTGCGCCCCGGCCACAAGCCGGTGATAGTGCCGAAAAGCATTAGCGTATTCCGTTTGTTGGAAGAGCTGAAACGCGCCAAGGCCGACATGGCATTGGTGACAGACGAATTCGGTGCCCTATTGGGACTGGTCACCGGCCACGACATTCTCGAAGCCATAGTCGGCGAACTGCCCCAGGAAGACGAGGTCGAAGAGATCCGCATCGATGGCGATGGTTGGCGCGCTCGCGGCAGCATAAATCTGCATCAGTTGGAGAAGCTACTGGGCTGCGACGAACTCGAGAGCCATAATCACGAGTACGTCACCCTGGCGGGCATGCTGCTGGCACGCTTTGGCCGGATCCCGGAAGCAGGTAGCGTACTGACTCTGATGCCCTGGTGCTTTGAGGTAACGGCGATGAATCAGCATCAGATAGCCGAAGTCAGAATTAGCCGTCTTGATCAGCAAACTGACAACAGCCCAGCCAGCGACGGCCCCTATCAAACGCTGGCAGAAAACTGATCAACAAGCGCCGATAGCAGCCAGTATTGCTTGGCAATCGGCGCAGCTTTTGCTCTACCCGGATTTCATTTCAACCATCATCCTACTGAAGTTTCAGCTTCTTTCTCTTGATTAATATCTTTCTTTACTCACTTCTTTTTCGAAGCACTTTCAAGGCAACTCACGGTGAACTCCTCACCTTGGATTTCAACCAGGGTTAGCTTCAGGCTCGGCCATGATGTAGCTTTTTTGACCACTCCACCTCTATCAGACAATTCCCAAATCCGGGTAGTAAGTAGCGAATAATTAGACAAACCCCGGCAGCGAACGCGATAATCTCTCCAAAATATGACTTTTATCAGACATTTTCGGTTCAAAGAGCACTAAGAGTATGAAGAAACGCTTCTGCCACCCCTTGATCGCAATCTTTATGGTTCTGGCGAGCCCGACCTTGTTGGCGGCCAATGCAGAGCAATTCTCCCGCTTGCTTAAAGGGGCCGAAAGCCAACTCTATTCCCTGCCACAACGGGCACAGGCGCAGCTCTACGAGATGGAAGGCGATCAGCTCAAGGACCTGCCAAAGCCCTTAGTGACCCGTTTTTATCTGACCAAGGCGACAGTGTCTCTGCTGCTGCATGAGGTCCCCACCGCCGAGCAAGCCGCCAAAGAGGGCCTTAAGCTGGCGGATGCCGGAACCAGCGAACATACCCTGCTGGAGCTGAGACTGGTACAGGTAATGCTGCAAACCGGCAAGGTCAAACAGGCCATCAGCGAACTGCAAAAAATAATAGATCGCAACCAGAACTCTGCCGATAAAGCAGTTCAGGCCGAAGCCCTGCTACTGAAGAGCAAAGCATTTGAACAGCAAGGCAAGCTGGATGCATCCTACGCCAGCCTGATGCTGTCATTGGACGCTGCCGATCAGAGTCAGGACAAGGAGTTGCTTGAACGGATCTCCTTTGGCATGGGCCACCTCTTGGTGCGCCTCAACGGCTTTGAACGCTCGGAAAAACTGCTCAAGAAGGCGTTTAATTTCTTCAAGGACAGAAGGATGTCCTACAACCAGATGCTGGTGCAATTGGATCTGGCGCAGTTGGCTGAACGTCAAGGCAAGGCTGAAGTCGCCATTGACAGGTATCAAGCAGCGCTGGAGTTGGCCAGAGTGCTGGGTTACGGCCTGTATCGCTTTCGCATCAATGTGGAATTGGCGCTGAAGTACCGGGAGCTGGAAGATGTGTCATCCATGTCCAGGCACCTGCAACTGGCCGACAACCTGCAATATCGTGAGACTTCAACCCTCTACACCAGTCGCTTTCAACTGCTCAAGGCTCAGGACTTGCTCAATAAGCATCAGTATGCCGAGATGGCTGTCTATGTCGACCCTCTGCTTATCGGCTTAGCCAAGGAAAAAACCTTGTTGCGCTCTCAGATAGAGCTGTTAAAGGTCAGCGCCGAAGGCTTTGCCGGGTTGGGCAATTTCAAGCGCGCCTACGAGGTGCTGGAGCAGTATCAGCAGCGCTTCGCCGCATACAGCTCCAAAGAGTTGGTCAGTAACCTGGATCGCCAACAGTTGCTGTTTAACTTAGAGCGCCTCGAGTTTGAGAACCAGGATCTCAACTGGAACAACGTACTGCAAAAGCTGGAGCTGGAAACCAACCGCACTACCCTGAATCAGCTCAATATCATCAGCAGCATAATCCTGTTGCTGCTGTTGCTGGCCACCGCTGTTATTCTCTGGCTCAATCGCTCACGCTTGAAGTGGGGCCTGCTGGCCAAGACTGACAGCCTCACCGGCCTCTATAACCGTCGCTATCTGGCCGGCTGGTTGCTGTACCATCAAGCTACAGAGGAGCAAAACCAGGAAGCGCAGCCCAAGTGGCGCATGTGGCTTGACCGCCTGAAAGAAGTGTTACTGCCGACCAAGGCCCAGAGCAGCCATGGCCCGTTGGCACTGATTACTCTCGACATTGACCATTTTAAAAAGGTCAATGACACCCATGGTCACAATAACGGCGACAGAGTGCTGACCGAACTGGCCAAGGTCATGAAAACCTCGCTGCGGGAAGATGATCTGCTGGCTCGGGTTGGCGGTGAAGAGTTTATGTTATTGCTGCCCAATACCGGCTTGAATGACGCTGTGGCTGTCGCCGAAACCCTGAGGCAGAGTGTGGCCGAACACATATTCACCCTGGAAAGTGGTGAGCCGCTTAGGCTCACCGTCAGTCAGGGGGTGGCTTTGGATGCCGACGGCAGCCAGAGCTTCAGCCAACTCACTGATACTGCAGATAAACTCCTGTATCAGGCTAAGCAGCTGGGGCGTAACCGGGTCGAAAGCAGGCTGGCGCCGGGCTCAGAAGCCGCCGCAGTTTGAATTTAGGCGTTTGTCTGTGAGCAGCCATTCCAGCTGCCATCGCGGCGCGCCTGATACTCGCTGACCATAGCCTCGACAGCCGCCTCATCGAAGGGGCGCAAGCCGCTGAGTACCAAGGTCTTGCGCCCGGTGCCCACCTGCTTGTCATCGCTGATAAGCGCGAAATCCAGCGTCACATCACCGCGCTTGCCATCGACTTTGAGACTGCTGTTAACCAGTTCCAGTTTAACCTGCTCAAACTCCAGGGTGTCCAGCTCAAAGCCCATGCTTTCATAGATAACCAATGGCCGCGCCGGATTGATGGTTACCTGATGCTCACGCATCAAAGGCACCAAAACATGGATAAAGTTGAGGCCGGAAAAAGCCACATAACTACGGATAAAGGACTCCAACTGTCGTTCACAGTGGCGCATTTCACCATCGCGATGGACATTCAGGTAGCGTTTGCCGCGCTCATCTTCTATCGCCAGCTCGGCCCCCTGGTCACTGGGAAAATGCAGACATACGCCGTCTCCTACCATGCCTTCAAACTTGAACTGCATCCGGCGGCTGAGGCCATAATCGTTCAACACCAGGGCAAAAAGGAGATCGCCGGGAACACAAAAACGTTTGGCATCCTCATCATGGATGGGATTGAAATCCCCTGCTACACCCTTGGCAAAATCACTGGCCTGTTTGCGGCCTATGGTTATTTGGTTATTTTCTCTTTTAAAATAATCAACTAGAAACATCTTGTTCGAACACTCACAAAGCCAAGGCTAACCGGAATAAAAAGGCCGATCAGTTTAACCGCCTTTTGACAAATAACTCACCCGATCTGTTGCCCCAGTCTTCCGGCCAAGGTTGAAAGTTCAAAAATTCAGCAATCGCACTTCAGCGGGTTTATCCGGGAATGACGTCAGGCTCTCCTCTTGCGACTAAAACATAGTCTTAATACTTTAATAAAAAGATCAAAAACTTACATTGTAAGCATCCGTTTTCAGACAAAACATTAACAATAACAAGTAAGTTTACAGATACTGACATTTGTTAATTTTTATCACATTAATAAATGCAAATCGTTTGCATTTATTAAATCAATTGCTAGAATTCGCCCGATTTCAACAACAGTAACATCACAACGGGAAGCAAGATGATCAAGAAAACTCTCATTGCCAGTGCGCTACTGACAGCCCTGTGCGGCCCGCAGGCGTTCGCCTCGGACGAGACTCAGGAGCTGCGCAAAATCATCGAACAGCAACAAAAAGTCCTCAAGGATCTGGAGCGCCGTCTGGCAGAAACCGAAAAGCGTCAGCAACAAACTGCCGAGCGTGTCGAGCAAACTGCTGAGCGGGTTGAACAGACCGCCGAGGTGGTAGATGCTACGCCGCAAAAAACCGCCACCACTATTGGCGGCTATGGCGAGCTGCACTACAACAACATAGACAACAAGCTGGGCGAGGATAAGAAAGAGTTCGACTTCCACCGTTTCGTGCTCTTCTTCGGCCATGAGTTTACCGAAAACACCCGTTTCTTCTCCGAGCTGGAAGTGGAGCACTCCATCTCAGGCGATGGTCAAAATGGCGAAGTCGAGCTGGAGCAGGCCTACATAGAGCACGACTTCAACGAAGCACTGACTGCCAAGGCGGGTCTGTTCCTGATGCCGGTTGGCATCATCAATGAAACCCACGAGCCACCGGCATTTTATGGTGTCGAGCGCAACCCGGTTGAGAAAGACATACTCCCGGCTACCTGGTGGGAAGCGGGTCTGGCAATGAATATCCAGGCGGCTCCCGGACTGGCCTTCGATGCGGCCGTAACCTCGGGCCTGAATGTCCCTACCACAGGAAAAAATGCCTATAAGCCAAGAAGCGGTCGCCAAAAGGTTTCCGAGGCCAAGGCTGACGATCTGGCCTATACCGGCCGGGTGAAATACACAGCCGTTCCCGGTCTGGAGCTGGCAGCCACGGTGCAGTACCAATCGGATCTGACTCAAGGCGAAGCCACTGTAGACACAGCCTCAGCTCTGATGTGGTCGGCGCACGCCATCTACCACATAGAAAACTTCAGCATCAGAGCCCTCTATGCCGAGTGGGACATAGATGGATTTGAAGCCGAAGCCCTGGGCCGCGACAAGCAAAATGGCTGGTATATAGAGCCGTCCTACCGCTTTAACGAGCAGTTCGGTATCTTCGCCCGCTACAACGAATGGGACAACAATGCCGGTGACAATCAAGACACCAAAGAAACTCAAACCAATGTGGGTATCAACTACTGGTTGCACGAGAATGTGGTGTTCAAGGCCGACTACGAAAAACGTGGCGGCAAGTCTGACTCAGACGGTTTCAATCTGGGTGTAGGTTATCAGTTCTGATGATCTTTGGGTGCCCTCTGGGGCGCCCTCATTGAGGCACTTATGAAGACCCTTATTGCACTACTCTCACTGTTTTTGCTGCCATTCACTCAAACCCAGGCGGCGCAAAGCGTTTATCAAAGTCCTGCAGACTTTGTCACCTTGGCCTTGGGAAACCAAAGTAAAGGTAAAGGTCAAGACCAAGCGAAAGCCCGAGTCTTTTGGTTCAGCGCCGAGCAACGCCAGGTCATAGAAGAGATACTGGCCCACGATTTTCGGCCGCTGCGTACCCGCTATTGGCAGCAGGGAGACGACACTGTCTGGATCCTGGAGGAGATAGGCAAAGAAGCGCCAATCACTGTGGGCATTCAGGTGCGCCATGGACAGATTTATCGCACCAAGGTGCTTATCTACCGCGAGAGCCGCGGCGATGAGGTCAGGCACGACTTCTTTACCGACCAATTTAAATCGGCGACACTCACAAAAGATAAACAGCTGGACAAACATATAGATGGCATTACCGGAGCAACGCTTTCCGTCAGGGCCCTGACCAAACTGGCCCGCATCGCCCTCTATCTTGACCGGCAACTCAGCCTGCAACACGGTCAGCAACAACACAGCGAGCCCAGATGACACGTAAACATCCGGACTTTCGAGTCCGTCTCCTGCGTACCCTGCGCCCTTGGCACAGACGTATTGGCATCATCAGCAGTGTGCTTGTGTTGCTGCTGACTCTGACCGGCCTGGCCTTGAATCACAGCCGTGAGCTGAACCTATCCCAAGGCGTGCACTGGCAATGGCTGCAAGACTATTACGGCATTGGCGCCCCGGAAGATGTCAATGTCTGGCAAGCCCAGCCGCTGGTGGGCAGCAGTGAGGGTCAGGCCTGGATAGCCGGCACGCCGCTAGCCGAGCAAACCGATGAGATACTGGCCATAGCTCCCTTTGAAGACAAGTGGCTGCTGCTGACCCGAAACAGTTTAACGATTTTGAGCCAGGATCTTGCTGTGCTGGAAACCCAAACCGAGCTGACAGGTTTGCCGCCGCAGATAAACGCCATGGCGGTCGAGCCCGGCAGTGTCTGGCTGAAAACACCCCGGGGCCAATATCGCAGCGACAGCGAACTGTTGGATTGGCAAGCGGCCAGCAGCCTGGTGGCCCTCCCCTGGATAAAACCACTCGAAGGGGCAAAGATACAAACGCAGCAGTTGCTCGGAGATATTCGCGCCAGTCGCCTGTCTTGGCACAGGGTTCTTCAGGATCTGCACAGCGGCCGAATCTTCGGCGCTGCTGGCAGTTATCTGATGGATCTGGCGGCGATCGCCTTATTGTTACTGGCGGTGACTGGCCTGATTATTTATTTAAAACAGAAGCGCTGAGATCAAGCCAGCGATGATGCCTGCCCGGGCTCGTTTGAGCTCCCGGCCAAACTATCGGGCGCGAGCAACTGCAGACTGGCAAACTCACGGTACAGCGGGCTGGTTTGCATCAACTCGTTGTGGCTGCCACTGGCCAATAATCGCCCCCGCTCCAGCACCAGAATACGGTCAGCATTGAGCACTGTCGCCAACCTGTGAGCTATGATGAGCGTGGTTCGTCCCGACATCAACTCATCCAAAGCCTGCTTGACCTTGACTTCACTGACCGCATCCAGGGCACTGGTGGCTTCATCGAGCAGCAGTAAAGGCCTGCGGGCCAAGATGGCGCGGGCAATGGCAATTCGCTGCTTTTGACCACCGGAAAGGCGCACGCCACGCTCACCCAAATAGGTATCATACCCCTGGGCAAACTCACTGATAAATTCATGAGCTCTGGCGCCCTTGCAGGCGGCAACCACCTCTTCCAGGCTGGCCTCCGGGCGGCCATAACGCACATTTTCCAGCACACTGGTGGCGAAGATCACCGACTCCTGGGGCACCAGGGCAAACTGTGCCCTCAGGCTCGCCAATGATACAGAAGCGATATCGACACCATCGAGCAGAATGCGGCCGCAACTCGGCTGATAGAAACGCTGCAGCAGCTGAAACAACGTACTCTTGCCGGCGCCGCTGGGCCCAACCAGAGCCACCCGTTCACCGGGTTGAATATGGATATTAAGATCCTCAAGCACAGCTGCGCCCTCATCATAGGCAAAACTCAGCTGCTCTATCTTGAGTTCTCCCTTGAGCGGACTGGGCAGCGCCAGCGGCTTGGCCGGCTCGGCAATATTTGCCTTGGACTCGGCCAGCTCCATCAAGCGTTCGCTGGCACCGGCAGCCCGCTGAATATCCCCTATCACTTCGCTTATGGTGGCCACGGCGCCGGCCACCATCATGGCGTAAAACATGAATGCCGACAGCTCACCGGCGCTGACTACACCGGCCATTACGTCTCTGGCCCCCACCCAGGTCACAGCCACTATGGCACCGATAGTCAGCAACATGACAGAGGAGATCAACGCCGAGCGATAGCGGATGCGGCCACTGGCAGCACGCATCACCGCCGCCAGGTAGCCGTCAAAATTGTCGCGATCGCGAGCCTCGTGACCATAGGATTGTACCGTGTGGATCTCATGCAAGGTTTCATCCACATAGGCACCGAGATCGGCGACACTGTCCTGACTGGTGCGCGCAAGCTTGCGTACCCGCCGCCCGAGCAAACCTACAGGCACCAACACCAGCGGTACGGCCAGCAGCACCAAGGCCGTGAGCTTGATGCTGGTAAAAGCCATCATCACCAAGCCACCTATAGTGGTCACTGAAGATCTCAGTGCCATCGACAGGCTAGAACCGATAACTGTCTGCAACAGAGTGCTGTCGGCGGTAAAACGGGAGATGATTTCCCCGGTGCGCAAGCGGGCGAAAAACACCGGGCTTTGTTCCAGTAACCTGTGATACACCAAGCGGCGAATATCGTTGCTGACTTTCTCACCGAGCCAGGTCATCAGATAAAAGCGGCAGAACACGGCCACGGCACTGACCAGGGTGATCCCCAGAATAAACAACACAATTTCGTTGAGGCGGCCCGAGTTGTCGGCCATAAAGCCCTCATCCACTATCAAGCGAACCCCTTGCCCCAGGGCCAGCCAGGCCAGAGACCCCAGCAGCAGAAACAGCAGCGCCAGGGCGACTCGTAGACGATAAGGCTTAAGAAAGCTCAGGATCCAGGGCAGGATCCGAGCCGAAGAGGTTTGAGGAGCAGACAAGCGAAAATCCAGACAGTGACTATTAATCAGGATTGTGGCGCCAAAGCGCCGATGAGTCCAGCTCAGGCAGGCACGGCCTTGGGCGTTCCATGGTGGCCATCACGCATCCAGTTGACATCCAACAACTCGGCACCACTGAGACTGAACGCCTGGCCAAAGCCTTTGACATAGAGACCGCGCTCGGGCACCAGCTTAAACAGGTTGAAATCGGTCAATGCCGCCAGGTTATCTATCATCTCACCGAAGCGTCCGGACAGCACCTGTACCCCTTTGGCAAAGCCCTGGCTGTCTCTTGCTATCAGTTCGGCGGCGGCATCAAAGGTCAGGCGGCGGCGGGCAAATACGCTGCGCGCCTCGGCTTCGTCTTCCACCAGCATCACAGATACCCGCGGTGACTGTTTGAGGTTAATACCGTGACGCGCCAGATCGCTTACCAGAATATAGAAGCCATCATCGGCCAGCGCGAACGGTGCATAACTGGCGTTGGGGATCCCGTTGGCATCCTGGGTCGCCAACTGCAAGGTGGTACGCCCCTGTTTGAAGTCTTCGATTTCCGGCAGCAGTTTTTCCTGCAGGCGTTGGTTTTCACTGGTCATATTTCCCCCTTTTTGGCAGCCACTTCACCACGGTGACGCCAGTCGGCAAACAGTGCCAACTGTGGCGGCAGCAGCTTGCGTTGTTGATCCCGGCCCAGATAGACCTTAAAAACGATGGCGCCATCAGGGCCAAAGAAGTTAATCGAATGGCTTTCAGTGCCCCGAAATGGACGACTTATCAAGGCGATGGCACTGAAATTCTCCAATTTCAGATGGCCATGCAAGCCATCTCCCTTGCTGTAGAGGTTAAAGTAGCCATGAGCCGTCTTTCCTTTGGGGAAGTCGCCTTTGAATTCAAATATCTGCCCGGCAACTGTGACTATGGTGGTCAACTTGCCCCACTCAGGCAGTGCCTGCAGCAGGGCTTCCAGCCATTCCAGCGGCAAGAATTGCTGCTGCTCGGCCGGTAATGCCTGCACCACCTCAAGTTCAGAAATCCCCAGGTTGGCGGCGGCATCGGCCGGCAACCACTCGGGGTGTTCCAGCATGGCGGCGGCTATCTGCAGGCGGCCAGCGGCCGCCCTTGTTGTATCGCTTATCTGCATCTGTTGCTCCATCAGAAACGGTAACGGGCCGAGAGCTTGAAGTTGCGCCCTTGATCCATCAGGGTTTGCCAGGCTTGGATGTATTCTTCATCGCCAATGTTTTCAATGGCAAAGTCGACCCGCAGCCCTTCGAAGGTTCCCATGGCAGGCTCCCAAGCCAGATACACATCCCATAGGGTGTAGTCCTGGTAGCGGTTAACCGGGTTATCTTCGGGCACCCTGTCTTGACTGGCGTTATAGCTGACCCGGGTTCCCAGCTTCATATCGCCCGCCATGATCCCCTGCGACAAGTCGAGCACCAGCTTGTTGGCCGGGATATTGGCCAGATAGCCCCCATCATGTCTGTCTTTGCCTTCAGTCTGGCCGTAGCTGAGCGATAAGCGGGTCTGGTTGATGCGATATTTTCCTGTCAGCTCGAAGCCGGTCAGTCTGGCCTTGTCGACGTTATCCCAGCGGGTGTTCTGCTCGAGCCCGGGGATGCCGTGCAGTGGATTGGTCACCCGCTGCTCGATAAAGTCGTCGACATCGTTTCTGAATACACTCAGGCTCAGCGCCAGTTCATCGTTGCCCGCCAGCTCGGCAAAGCGCATATCGGCCTTCAGTTCCTTGTTCTTGGCCTTTTCAGCCTTGAGGTTTTCATTGACCTCAAAGGTATTGCACAGGCCGTTGGGCAAGAAATTGGGGATGGGAGGAATACAGTAGTGAGTGCCACTGGAGTACATCTCCTCCACTGATGGCGCGCGGAAGGCTTCATCGTAACGGGCGCTGAGTGTCAGCCATGGCGCTGTCTTCCACACCAGTGCCAACGAGGGAGACAAGGCATCGTCATCACTGGAATGGCCCAGGTTATTGCTTTCGTTTTCAAAGCTGTCGTAACGCAGCGCCGGATCCAATGACCAGTTTTCCCCCAGAGCGATATTGGCGGCCACGAAAGCGCCCCACACCCGAGACTCTCCATCTATGTTGCCGGGACGCTGACCGCTCTGGCCGCTGTCATCACGGAAGGTTTCTATCTGGTCGCGGTAGCCGTCCAGACCATAGGTTAATTTGAGCCCCTGCCATTGACTGCGATTGGCAATACTAAACCCCAGGGTCTCATATTCTGTGGTGTCGAACTGGCCCTTGGTCAGGCGATTCTCATCATAATCTGTCTTATTCCAGTAGAACTTGGCATCCAGATCCAGCAGGGCGTTGCTACTTGGTGCCAGACTGTAGTCCAGGGTCAGGTTGGAATCTTTACTGTCGCGGCGCACCAGAGGCACACTGTTGCTGACATCTGTGGCCGGGTTGCTGGGCACGGCTTCGGAGATCTCATTGATCCTGCCGGAAAGTTGCAGCCTTTGCGCCTCATCCAACTGCCAACCGAACTTGGCCAAGCCACTGCGACTGCGGCTGGCACTGTTTTCCAGGGTATTGTCATTACCTGCCTTGATGTTGTCGCCATCGCTGTAGCTGCCGTTCAACAACCAGTCGATACTGCCCTTGGCACCATAAATGGCACCACTGCTCTTGCTGCGCTGGCCATTGGTTTCATAGCCCTGCTTTAGATAGCCACCAAAGCTCTGGCCTTCGTCGAGCATCTCCCTGGCCGACTTGGTGTTTTGTGATACCACACCGCCTATGGCGCCACTGCCCCAAAGGCTGGAAGCCGGGCCGCGTACCACCTCAACAGAACTGAGCAGCTCAGGGTCCATAAAGAAGGTACCTCTGTGGCCGGCGCTGGTGTTTTGCCTGGCGCCATCTATGGTCTGCAATACCCTCTGACCACTGAGACCACGAATTTCCACCTGCTGGGCAGACGCCCTGGGGCCATTGGCGATATTGATGTTGGCTTCAGTCTTGAGCACTTCGGCCACCGAGTCGCCCTGCTTCTCGGCCAACTGCTCTTCGCCGACAACCGCAGCACTGCGGCTGGACTCAGAGACTTTCTCCTGAATGCGGGTAGCACTTACCAGCACCTCATCAAATTCTGCTGTTTTCACCTGCTCGGCAACAGCGGCCAGACTCAGGAAGGGGGTTCCCAATGCCAGAGTAATAGCCATAACCAGCGGCTTTCTATTCATCATCTTGATCCTCAAACAGATTATCAGGCTGTATCTCCAGCCTTTCTCATGGGAGTGGTGTTTCTGAAAAACAAGTTGAGACAGAGGGCCGCAGGCCCGGGATAACACCACTTAAGCTGGCACTCTAGCTTAGCTTTAGAAAAGGATCAAATAATAATTATTATCATTTGCGATCTTATTTCTACTCGTATATCTTAACCCAAAGAAAGGGTAAGTTCCGGGAGTGGTGCCGTCTGTAGCAGCAGAATAGCGGCGCTATCCAAACGGTAAAGGCTGGCCGGACAGTAAAGGCAGGAACCATGGAATGGTGGCGGCTCAGGGACAGAGCCGACCCAAGACAGAACAGCATTGAGCCTTACGGGTCATTGCTTAGTTGAATTTAAACATTCACCCGCAGCAACAAGCGGTTGTAAACAGGAGTAACGGCGTGACCCCCAAGCGTTATTGTGGTTTTGCGCTCATGGCATTGTCACTTCAGAGTGCCGTATTGGCCTCTCAGACTGCCACCCCAGATCCTTTGGTAATGCCCACCAAGGGCGGTTTGCAGTTGAGTTTCAGCGCAGCCCCTGCTGCAGCGTCCCAAACTGCCTCAGCCCAGACTCAAAACCAGACTGCTACCGCCGAAAGCCACCCTGCGACAAAAGCCCCATCCGCTAAGCATAAAGAAGCTGAACATAAAGCCCCTCAACATAAAGCCCCTCAACATCAAGAACCGCTGAAACAGAATGTGGCGAAACCTGAGCCGCCAAAGTCTGAGCTGCTCAAAACCAAGCCGGTCAAAACGAGTCAGAAACAAACTTCAAAGATGAGCAAGCCACAACCGACTCAGGAAAAGCCGCGAGAGAGAGCAGAGAAATCTGAACCGAAACACGCCTCAACGACTCCGCGAGCAGAACCTGTGCCCCGTGAGGAGAAGCCGGGCACTCCTTCGTCGCCGGTTCAAACAGCCAGCACCCCAGGGCTGAATCACACCATAGAGCTGGCTGAGCCTGTATTTGCCAGCCCGCCGACGCCGCCGAGCTACCCCAGACTCGCCCGCAAGCGGGGCTTTGAGGGCACGGCTCTGGTGGACATCTTCTTTGATCATCAAGGCAAAACCCAAAACGCCCTGCTCGTCAGCAGCTCAGGCTATTCCATTCTGGATGAAGCGGCATTGGCCGCCGTACGCCACTGGCAGTTCAGCATTCCTTCCCAAGCCTCAGCCGCCCGTTTCAAAGTCAGGGTGCCGGTTCGCTTCGCCCTTAATTAACAGTTGGAGACACGATGGAATTAAGTTTGTACCAAAGCCTGCACCAGCAACTTGGCGATCTCACCTGGCCTTTGCTCATCTGCGCCTTTCTGACCCTGATGATATTGCTGGAGCGCTTTGCCATCTTGTTGCCGAGCCTGTTCAGGCGCCAATCCTGGCTCGGCGAATTGCGCAGCGGCACACTGGATGAAAGTTGTGACAGCCTGCTTGAACGCCTGAAAGATAACCGGGGACTGATTTCCTGCGGTGCCCGCCATTTGCTGAGGCAGGCCGCACAACCCAAGACGCTGCGGGAAGAGTTGTTGTCACTTTGGCTGGCAAAGGAGAAACGCAAACTCCACGCCGGGCTCAAGTTGCTGCAATACATAGGTGCCATCAGCCCGCTTCTGGGTTTACTCGGCACTGTGCTGGGGTTACTGGAGATGTTCAATGACATTGGCGCCAATCAGAGTGACAGTATCACTCCGGCCTTGTTGGCTTCAGGCTTGGGATTGGCCATGTACACCACAGCCGCCGGCCTGTTGATCGCCGTACCCGCGCTGTTGGGAGCGCAGCTGTTCGGACTCTGGGCCGAGCGCTCTGTGGCCTCCTGCGCCCATGTACTGAATCAACTCAACCTTTGGCTGGAAGGGGTCCCACTGCAGGGCGAAGACAATGATTACGCTGCTTTTAACCTGACCAAACTCAGTCAAATCAATGGCAAGCGTCGCCATCAGGAGCCGCTGTCATGATTGAAATTAAGGAAGAGCATGGCCTGGATAGCGGCCTGGATCTAACCCCTTTGATAGACATCATCTTCATTGTGCTGGTGTTTTTGCTGCTCACAGCCAATCCCAAGTTATTGAGCCTGCCAATTGAAGTGCCGGATAAAAGCGCCACAACTTTGAGCCCACAAGCGCAGACTCAATTGACGGTAAGCGTGTTACCCCAAGCACCCTTCTGGGCACTCAATGAACAAAAATTTGCCCGGTTCGACGCGTTCGAGCAGGCACTGACTCAGGCGCTGGCCGACAATCCCGAACTGACTTTGGTGGTAGCCGCTGACAAGGAGGCAAGAGTCCAGCCGCTGATGCAACTGCTGAGTCTGCTGCAGCGGCTGGAGATCAGCCAGACCAGGGTCCTGATGGAACCCTAAACAACTGATGAAACCTCAGACACAAGTCTGTGGCGATGAGTCCCTGAATTATTTTGGAGCTAGAATGAAAAACTCTCTTATCTTCCTCTGTGGCCTGCTCGCCATGCCGCTTTTTGCCGCTGAAGAGCCTCCCAAGCGAGTGATCAGTGCCGGTGCCGGTGTCACTGAATTGGTGCTGGCATTGGATGCCGCCCCACAACTGGTGGCTGTCGACGCCAGCAGCGCCCTGCCAAAGACGCTGAAACTGCCAAGACTCGGCTACCACAGAATGCTGTCAGCCGAGGGCATATTGGCGCAAAAACCGGATCTCCTGATTGGCACTTCTGTGATGGGACCGGCCAGCAGCATAGACCTGGTAAAACAGGCCGGTGTGCCGGTTATCACCCTGAAGGCGGCCGATACCGCCGAGCAACTACAGCAAAATATCCTTACTCTGGGAAAGGCCCTGAATAAGGAGAAAGCCGCCACCGAACTGGCCGATACCCTGGTTGGCAGGTTACAGCAGCTGGCGCAATCTGCGGCCAAATTCGAACATCCGCCCAGAGTCATGTTTATGTTGCTGCAGTCAGAGCGTCCCGCCAGAGTCGGCGGCGCCGATACGGCCGCCGATATCATTATCCAGCTGGCCGGTGCCACCAACGCCGCCGACTTCAGCGGCTACCGAAGCCTGTCTCAGGAAGGCATTCTGGCGCTCAAGCCTGAGCTGATTTTACTCTCCAACGCCAGCGAGCAACCCGAGCCTCAAGCCGATAAGCTACTGAAGAGTATGCCGCTACTGGCCCATACTCCGGCCGGAAAAGCCGGTTTGATCCGGGATCTTCAACCTCAGGCATTACTCGGGGGATTGGGTATCTCCGCCATTGAAGCGGCCGAGTCCCTGAATCAGGAACTGCTGGAGCAATAATCATGGCTGCCGTGCTGCCCATCCACCGCCATCCCTGGCTCTGGCCTGGACTCGCCAGCCTGCTGGTGTTTTCCGCATTGCTCTCGATAGCAACCGGACCTGTGACCATAGGCTTGAGCGATATAATCGACTCCCTGTTTGGCTCAGTCGCCGCCGGGCAGGAAGCCAATGCCCTGATAGTGCAAAATGTCCGTCTGCCGAGAACCTTGCTGGCACTGATTGTCGGCGCCCTGTTGGCACAGTGCGGCGCAGTAATGCAAGGCCTGTTTCGTAACCCTCTGGCTGACCCAGGCATCATAGGTGTGTCCTCGGGCGCGGCGCTGGGAGCCGCCATCTGCATAGTGCTACTGCCGCACCTCGGCAGCTATGCCGTCCCCCTTGGTGCTTTTCTCTGCGGTCTGGCAACCAGTTTACTGGTTTACCGGCTCGCCACTTCAGGTGGCAGCACCTCAGTGGTGTTACTCTTGCTGGCCGGGGTGGCTATTACCGCCCTGGCCGGTGCCGGGATCGGCATGCTGACTTTCCTTGCCAACGACATGGCACTGCGGGATCTCAGCCTGTGGCAGTTGGGGGCCATCGCCGGTGCCAGTTGGCAATCCGTATTTATCTGTCTGCCGGTACTGGCCTTGGTGAGTTGGCAGTTCAACAAACAGGCATTGGCGCTCAACGCCCTGTTGCTGGGCGAATCCGAGGCGCGTCATCTGGGCATAGAGGTAGACAGGCTCAAGCTGAAGTTGATCTTGCTCTGCTCTTTGGGTGTTGGTGTTGCCGTGGCGGCCACCGGCATCATAGGTTTTATCGGACTGGTGGTACCGCATCTGGTGCGGCTGCTCAAGGGGCCGGATCATCGGCAACTGCTGCCGCTGAGTGCCATTCTCGGCGCTGTGCTGCTGGCCTTGGCCGACTCAGGGGCCCGTACCTTGATGTCACCAGCCGAGATCCCTGTCGGCCTGATGACGGCTCTGCTCGGCGCTCCCTTCTTCCTCTATCTGCTGCTGAGTCAGCGACGTAAGCTTTATTGAGGTACTCCATGCCTTCACTCGAATCCGTGACCACGACAACTGCCGCACAGACAGCCATGCCATTTGAGTCCACCGCAGTTACTGAGCAAGTACTGGAGCTCAAACATCTCCATGCCAGAGTCGACAACAAGCCCTTGCTGACCGATGTCAGTTGCCGACTGCAAAGCGGCCAATTTTACGCTCTACTGGGGCCCAATGGCGCCGGCAAGTCCAGTCTGCTAAGGCTGTTGACTCAGGAGCTCAAGGCCGACGCCGGGCGGATAAGCCTTCACGGCTCGCCTCTTGGGCAGTGGCCGAAGCAAGCCTTGGCCAGGCATCTGGCCATGTTGCCGCAACACTCGAGTCTCAGCTTTCCCTTCAGCGTTCGTGAAGTGGTAGCCATGGGCCTGTATCCTCTCAGTCTCAGTGCCTGGGATGCCGCCCAACTGGTTGAGCAGCAACTGTGGCGTCTGGATCTGGCTCACCTGAGTGAGCGCAGCTATCCGGCACTGTCCGGCGGTGAACGCCAGCGGGTTCAGTTGGCCAGGGTTTTGACTCAATTGGCCCAGGCCGAGCACTCGCCTGTACTCTTGCTGGATGAACCCACTTCGGCGCTGGATTTGGCCCAGCAACACAGAGTACTGCGGCTCGCCAGAGAGCTGGCTCATGAGCAGGACTACACTGTATTGGCCGTGCTGCACGACCTCAACCAGGCCAGTCACTATGCCGATCAGTTACTGGTTATGGACAAAGGAAAACTCCTGGTTCAGGGCGAGCCCCAACAGGCTTTGACGCCTGAACTGATTTCCAGGGTCTGGCACTATGAACCGGGCACCTTCGCCGACGCGCAGGGGCAGAGACTCTATTTTTGAGGCAATCAAAATCTTGCCAATAAAGGCCCTTGCAATATGGCCCTGCCATAAGAGCATTTGACCCCGAACAAGTTCAGCACCGACAAGCGCCTTTGATGTGAAGCCGTCTGTGGTCAGAACTCCAAGCCGGCAGGTATAATCCTAGGGTCAGTCATCAACCCCATCAGAGATGAATAAGAAGCCAGCGATTTCCAACGAAACCCAAACCGAAGCCATGCGCATGGCCAAAGCCACTCAAAAGGCGGGGCAAACCAAGGAGCAAACCCGCCTCATTGCCCAGGGCATAGAGAAAGGCATTGCCGAATACAAGAAGCAACAAAAGGCCAAGGCCAGAGCAAGAGACAAGGCGCGCAAGCAAGAGCTGAGACAGAAAAACAGGCTCCAGCACGACTCGGATGACAGCGCGGATGCGGCAGAAATAAAGCCATCCCATGCCCCTACATGCCCCTAAGTGGCTGCAGTGGTTTCCCAGGATACTGCTTGGCCTTAGCTGGCTTGGGTTTGCTCTCTACCTAGCTTGAAAAACCTGGTCTTAAAAACCAGACTTGAAAAAGCCGGGCTTGGCCGCAAAAATGTAAACAGTGCCAACTCGCGACAGGGCTACTCTGTTGCTGCGCATAGAAGCGGATTTATTTAGTGAAAATGAGTGGCGAAAGCTATTAAATAAGCCTTCGCAACACCCGCGATTTTGCGACTCACCCTTTAGGAAGCCTGTCAGGAAGACTCGATGAAAACCACTACTCTCTCGGCCGGCGTAGCTTTGTTGTGTAGCTTACTGCTTTGCAACTCAGCAATGGCCTATGATCCCAAACCCGGACACCTGCGCCTCACCGAACTCAGCTATCAGAAACTGGCGCAATGCCGCGGTGAAGTAGTCAACCCTGCCAGATTACAGCGACTGCAGGACGGCAACCTGGCCATGGATGAAGGCGCCGCCAAACTGCCCTCTTCCCTGTATGATAATCCCTGGAGTGATCAACTGTTTCCGGCCTATCGCCGCGTTGGCAACTGGCACTTTTATCATCCGGATAAAATCGACAAAGAGACAGTGCAGCCCGGACTTGTCAATATGTCACAGCAACGCCTGTGGGCCAGGGCCCAACTTGGGTTAACCATGGCCAATGACTCGGCCCAGCGGGATTACTTTGTCGGTGCCCTGCTGCATCTGTTGCAGGATGTCAGCGTGCCCGCCCATGTTACCCCCGTCTATCACGGGCCGTCCCTTGTTGGCCTGTTTCCGCTGTTCACAACCAAGCTTACCCACTATCTCAAGGGGGAGCGCAGAGCCAAGTTCTATGGCATCAAGGATCCGATAGATTCATCGCCGGTTACTATAGAGCTGGAGGATTTACCATGCCCGACAACCGACTCAAAGCTGAATTATGATGCCATTCGTGAGCTACTGGCACGGCAAACCCTGGCGGCCATGGCCGAGCCCATTCCCAACTGCGGGAACAATCATTGGCAACTGTTTTGGAACAAAGAACTACCCCACAACTATTTCAAAGGCTATAACCTGGAGTTACCGCCATTTGGCAGCAATGGTGATCTAGTAGTGGGAATGCAGACGCAGTGCGAGTTTAAGGCTAAAGGCAATCAACTGCAGGATCAGCGTTACTATGAATTTATCCAGCAGCGCCATATCCAGGCGGTTCTGGCCGGTATGCTGCTGTTACAACAGGCGGATTCAACTGTCGGCGAACAGCAAGGCGCGGATCTGCTCCAGGTGAGTGCCGACCCAGGCGCTGTTAATCGGGCCCCAGGTGCGGATGTGGTAGTGCCCTGAGTTATTCCGGCGGCCATCCTGGATAAAGTCCACCTGAATACCTATATCGCCGAAGGCGGCAATGGCGTCCTGTAAGGTGCGGCGCGGCATACCGGTTTCCTTCTGTAAGGACAACAGGTTATGTTGGGTATCGTCTATCAGATGGGCCAGATAGAGCTTACGCAGAAAGGCGGTTTGCTGTTTGGATACCTTATCGGCTTGGAACATACTCATCGTCCTGATGGTTTACAGCCAGTAACGGCGCGTTTGGGAGGCAAGCGCCACACGGGCAACAAAGTCTTGCTACCAAACTACTTGATATCCAGTTGTTAACACAAGTGCAATCGCTTAGGATCCGGAACTGCATCAAGTCTCTGCCATCCAAGCTAGCTGCTTGAAGCGACAAACTCTCTATTGCTATAGTCAGGTCAATGCCTCAAGGACTCAAAGCACATGGATACCCGCTCGCCCCACTCGCCCCTGCCTCAGCAGCAGTGGTTGGGCTTTGACAGCCAACCCTTGACCCCTTTGTCTCCCCGCTACCGCCAACAATTACTGTGGCAAAATCTGCTGCTGATGGCGCTGGTCATACTGCTGCTAGTGCCTGCGTTACTGCTCAGCGCCAAGCTGAGTGGTCTTGGAGTCATCATCTCGGTCACGCTGGCACTGCTGCTTTTGGGATTCAAGACCTGGCTCAATCAAAAACAAGCCGAAGCCATGGCTTATGGCGTTTGTGAATATGGCATTTTGCTGCGTGAAGGGCTTTGGTGGCAGAGCCATACCGCCATGCCGGCCAGCAGGCTGCAACATGTGAGCCTGTCTCAGGGGCCATTGCAGCGCCATTTCGGGCTGACAAGTTTGCGCTGCTACAGTGCCGGCAGTTCGGCGGCCGAGGTCAGCCTGCCCGGGCTGGATATTGAAGTAGCCGAAGCGCTGCGCCAACATCTGTTGTCTCTGGCGGGGAAGGATGGTGGTGAAACCTCGACGGAGACGCCGAATTGAGCCAGGTGCAGCAAGCCAACTGGCACTCGCTCTCACCCTGGGCAATCATCAGTTTCAGCCTCACCAGCCTGAAACACTTCCTCAGCAACGGCTATGCCCTGGTGCCTATCCTCTATACCGGCTGGCAGCAGGGATTTGACTCCGTCTGGCTGCCACTGGCACTGGCATTGACCCTGATAGTGATTTTTGCCCATGGGCTGTTGAGCTGGCGCAAATTCCGTTATCGCTTGACTCGAGGACAACTCGAGGTCCACAGCGGTGCCCTGTTCAAGCGCAAAGTCGAGCTGCCGATAGACAGAATTCAGAATGTGCGTCTGGAACAGCCTTTTTACTTCAAGCCGTTGCGACTGGGTAACTTGATAGTGGAAACTGCGGGTTCGGCCAAGGATGAAGCCTGCTTAAGTGCAGTCACCCAAGCTCAGGCCGAGTCACTGAGGCAGCAATTGATGAAACGGGCCGACACAGACGAAAGCGCCCCCACCTCAGCACCGCCAAACTCCCGCTTACTGGTGAAGAAGTCCCTGGCAGAGCTGGCACTCTTTGGCCTGTATCAGAATAATTTTGTTTGGTTTGCCGTCATTGCAGGTCCGGTACTCAGCCAGCTCGAAGGCAGTCAACTGATGGAGCTGGGGCTGACACAAGTCTTCGACTGGCATCAGCAGCAGCTCAGTGGCAACCTGCTGCTGGAGCTGGGGTTCCTTGTCGGCCTTCTGCTCCTTGGCTATCTGCTGTTTTCCTTGATCTCAATAGTCGCGGCGCTGCTGAAATATGCCCCCTACCGCCTGACCCAGGAACTGGAAACATTACAGCGTAGCGGCGGCCTGCTGTCCCACCAGCAAGACATACTCAAGCAGCACAGAATTCAACTCATCAGTTTGCAGCAGCCGCTACTGGCCCGCTGGCTGAAACGCTGGACTCTGAGCTTCAAGCAGGTAAAAGGCAATGAGGTGGAAGGCGGCAGCAACAATCACATGTTGGTGCCATCGCTCGGTAGAGGCGAAGTGCACCGCCTGCTAAAAAGGCTCAACCAAAGAAACAGCAAGGCCGACCGTATTCCAAATCGTTGGCACCCCATTCACCCGAGCTGGTTTTACCATAGGGCGCTGTGGTGCTTAACGCCGGCGCCGCTGACATGGGCATTTACCGGCCCTGCAGCAGAGACCTGGTTGCTGTTGCTGGCCGGAGTGTTGGCTGTCCTGGCGCTTTATCTGCGCTATCGTCAATGGGGTTTTTGGCGGGTTGAAAACGATCTCTGGATCCACAAGGGGCTCGTAGGCCACAGTTGGCAGTTGGTGTCGCTGAGTAAGGTGCAACATCTGCAGCTAATCCAAAGCCGGGGGCAAAAACGCCGAGGCCTCGCGAGTCTCAAGCTGGGGCTGGCCAGCGGCGAACTGACACTGCCAGCCATCCCGCTGGCCAAGGCGCAGGATATCGCGGCGCAAACCCTTGGGCTTATCGCCCATGATCACAGCAACTGGATTTAATCCCATTCAAATAGAAGGAATTGCCATGTCAGTTCAAATCGCTTCCGAGTACAGGCCACAACAGATAATCCATTTTTGGTTTGAAGAGATAAGCCCCAAGGCTTGGTGGGTCAAGGATCCTGAGTTTGACAACACAATTGAGCGTCGTTTCGGGGCCTTGCTACATGCGGCCCGTCAGGGCGAGTTATGGCATTGGCGACAAACGCCACAAGGGCGCCTGGCGGAAATTTTGCTGCTGGATCAGTTCTCGCGCAACATTCACCGTGATACTCCCGATGCCTTCAGTGCCGATCCCATGGCATTGGCTCTGGCGCAGGAGGCTATCAGCATAGGCGCCGACAAACAGCTGCAAGCCCCTATGCTGGCATTTCTTTATATGCCCTTTATGCACAGCGAGTCGGCGGTTATTCATCAGCAGGCAGAGAAACTGTTCGCCTCGGAACAAACCAGGGACAACTATGACTTTGAGTTGAGGCACAAGGCGATTATTGACAAGTTTGGCCGTTATCCCCATCGCAATGCCATATTGGGACGGCAGTCGACCGCCGAGGAGCTGGCCTTTCTCGAGCAGCCCGGCTCCTCGTTCTAGTACTCATTCAAGCCGCATCGACTTGTTACTTCACCACCAACACGGGGCAGCGAGCCTTGTTGGCCACGGCCTCGGCCACATTGGTACTGAGAAAATGGGCCAGGCCACTGCGACCGTGGCTGGCAATCACTATCATACCGACATCGGCAGACTCGGCTTCGGCCAGGATCTCCTCAACTGCGTCACCGCGGCGAATGACAGTTTCAATTTTCAGTGGACTGTTCAGCTTGGCCAGCAACTCATGCATCTTCTCGGCGGCGGCCTTTTCCATGGTTTGCGCCAACTCTTCCGGAGTGATGATCAACAACTGATAGTTTTCATCACCTATGGGCTGATCCACTACGTGCAAAATACGCAGCCCAACATGATAAAGGTTGGCCATTTCAATAGCATATCTCAATGCATTGGCAGCTGTATCACTGAAATCTGTGGGCCAGAGAATATCTTTGTTACGCATAGTGACCTCCTTGACACGACAGGCATCGACTGATGAGATACCTGTCGAATAATATCAACAAGTTATATTGCAATATTTTGAAGCACCCTATGAATACTTTACTCCATTTACCCGCAGCAGTAAGCCTATTGGTGATTATTTTTACCCCGGTTTACGCCGAGGATGCCGCCAGCCTGGTAGAGCGTGCCAAGGCGCTGCAACAAGCCGGACAGAGCCAGCAGGCCAAGCCGCTCTATGAGCAGGCTGCGGCCCTTGGCAGCAGCGAAGCCCACTTCATGCTGAGCTACAGTTATTCCTTACCTTTGGCTGAAGACATAGCGCATTTAAGCCAGGCTGCAAGGGCAGGTCACCCCAAGGCATTCTATTACCTGACAGATCGCCTGTTGACTCGCGGCGGCTCAGCAAATAGTGCCGACCCGCTCAGGCTGGGCGAGGTGTTAAAACAGTATCAAAGTCACCATCCGGACTTTAGCTTCGACTATCAAACCACGCTGGATGCCTGCATCTATGCCGGCAAGCCCGATTTCAACCGGCTCAATGCTCTGAGCGCGCCCTTAGAGGAAGGCTACAGCTATCGTTTGTGGCAACAGGCCGAGAATCTCTCCAAACTGCAAGATGGCAACAATTATGATCGCCAGGTGCTGCAGCTCATCTGTTATGGCGCCGAGGTACCGGCCGAGCTGGATATCGCCGTCAAAGACAGGCTCAAACTCGACCCTGGTGCCAAACAGACCACTGAATTTGATCTCTGCAACGCTATTACCAGTGGTATGGGAATGGGCTTTTGCGCCTCCCGGGAAGAAAAGCGACTGGAGCAACAGCGCCTCGCCAAACAAGAAGGGATCAACCAAAGCATCAAGCAACGCCTGGGGCAAGCGCCGCTTAAATTACTCGAGCCGGCCAACAGCGCATTCGAGCTATGGCTGCAAGCGAAAACCTCAAGGGAGGAAGGCCATGGCGGCAGTGGGCGCAGCGCCTTTATTATCGGCTCCCAGAGCGAGCAGCGGCAAGACTATCTGGCACGTTTGGAAATGCTCAGTAAGGGAGAGCAAGTGGTGAGCACTTTCCCTGACTTTGCCGGCGCCGACAAAGAGCTCAACCAGCTGTACCGCGCCTTGATGAAGAAACTGCGCCCTGCGGATGACCCCGAGCTTTATATGTTTGAAGTCACCAAAGAAGACCTTCGCGCGGTGCAGAGGTTGTGGCTTAAATACCGCGACAGCAATGCACGCCTATTTGCCGCGCTCCAGGAGTCCACCACTGAGCAGGAGTGGCAGGCACTCTTGACTCAGGAGCGTAGCGAGCAGCTCAAAACCCTGTTGGAATGGCAATAAAAAAACGCCCGCACCTCCTCACAGGTCGCGGGCGTTTCATGGCAAGGCGATTTAGTCTTTCAGCCAGTCGATGGCATCGAGGCGATCAACAAAGAACTTCATGTCCCCTGGCGTAAACCAGTCGGCCATCTTGGTCATCCATTCCTGCAAACTGGTATTGCCTATGATGGCAATCTTCTCGAAATGGCGCCCATGCTTGATCCCCAACTTGAGATCGTCCCACATGGCTCTGGCTTCCCAACCATCCATTTCGGTGACATCCAGCAGAGCGTAAATATCCGGATCCTTCACACCGGCTATCGCCGACTCCAGCATAGGCACCATGTATTCATAGTCTTCGTGGGTCAGTTTTCCCACGGCTTTCATGGTGACAAAGAAATCGTCATCACCATAACGCTCAATTCCGATTGAAATACCATGCATGTTCAAGCTCATCATCAATTCCTTATGTCAACGATTTCAAAAACAAGGCCCCATCTATTCGATTTCAGTCTAGTTGGCGGCCGTGATGCATTCTGTGATCCATATCAAATATAGCTCTGCTATTGCCAACCGGCGCAGACTGAACTAACATCAGACCGACTAATCAGTCGGTTACTTTAAAAGCAGCTTAATGACTGCCGAAGGAGGCAAAATGTCGCTTGTTAACCCAGAGCCGCTCACAGTGGAGAATCAGCAGCTGCTGCAAAAATTCACCGTGCAGCGCCAGGCTTTCAGTGCCGCCCCCATGCCAAGTCTTGGCGAGCGCAAGGCCAAGCTCAAGGCGTTGAAACAAGCCTTGCTGAAACACCAACAGGCCCTCACGGATGCACTCAGTCGCGACTATGGCCACAGGTCTACCGACGATAGCCTGATCTCCGACATACTGCCGGTCGTTACCCAGATCAACTACAGCCTCAGGCATCTCAAACGCTGGATGAAACCCAGTCGCCGCCATGCCGGATTATTGCTGGCCCCGGCCAGCGTCAGGGTGGAGTATCAGCCCAAAGGCGTGGTGGGCATCATAGTGCCGTGGAACTTCCCTATCATGTTGTCCTTGAGTCCGCTGGCCACAGTCATTGCCGCCGGTAACCGCGCCATGTTGAAGCTGTCTGAATTTACTCCCCACACCAATGCCGCCCTGCGTACCCTGCTGGCCGAAGTCTTCGATGGCTCCGAGGTCTGTGTGATTGAAGGGGAAGCCGAGATTGCCGCCAGTTTCTCCGCCCTGCCCTTCGATCATCTGCTGTTTACCGGCTCGACTCAGGTAGGACGCCATGTAATGCGCGCGGCGGCCGATAATCTCACCCCTGTCACCCTGGAGCTGGGAGGCAAGTCCCCTGTGTTAATCGCCCGGGACATGCCCATGGAGACAGCGGTAGAACGCCTCATCTACGGCAAGTGCCTCAACGCCGGGCAAATTTGTGTCGCCCCCGACTATATTCTCTGCCCCAGTGGTAAAGAGGCCGAGTTTATTAGCGCCTATCGGCGCCGCTTCCAGCAGTTCTACCCCGACTTTGCCAACACCCCGGACTATGGCCAGATACTCAATGAGCGTCAGGCTGCCAGGCTGGTCGCCCTCCTGGAAGATGCCACCGCCAAAGGGGCACAGGTATTTGCCGCCGACCGCGAGCAACCACTCAGCAAACTGCCCAGCGCCGAACAGCGCAAATGGCCCACCTTGCTGCTGACCAAGGTCAGCGACGATATGAAACTAATGCAGGAAGAGATCTTCGGCCCTTTGCTGCCCTTGGTCAGTTATCAAGAGCTGGGGCAGGCGCTCGACTATATCAAGGCGCGCCCCAGACCTTTGGCCCTGTATCTGATGAGTTTCGATAAAGAGGTGCAGCAAAAGGTATTGTCCCAAACCCACTCTGGCGGTGTCTGTATCAATGAAACCGTGTTTCATGTGGCCGCCGACGATGCCCCCTTCGGTGGCATAGGTCCGTCCGGCATGGGGCACTACCACGGCCAGGAAGGGTTTCGCACCTTCAGCCACGCCCGCACTGTGCTGTCCCGGGGGCGACTCAATACCGGCAAACTGGTGCATCCGCCCTACGGCAAGGGGATCCAGAAGCTGCTGCTGAAGGTGTTTTTCAGATGAAGCGCAGCAACGAAGCAACCCGGGCATTGAGCGGCAAACAGGACAAGAAGCAGCAGATCTTGGGCAGCGCATTGCAACTGTTTGTCGAGCAAGGTTTCTATGCCACCTCGACCGCCAGCATAGCCCGCCACGCCGGCGTGGCCACAGGCACCTTGTTCCATCACTTTAGCAGTAAAGAAATCCTGATGGACCAGCTGTTTCTGGCCATAAAGACAGAGTTTGCCGACGCCATTTCAGCAAGCTTGCCAAAGGCGCCGGCTACCACCACTGAATTGCCGCGGCAGGCAGAAATGCTGTGGCAGGCCGGGCTAGATTGGGCGCTGGCACAGCCTCTGAAGCTGAGCTTCTTCGTGCAATACGCCATGTCACCCAGTGTCAGTGAAGCGGTCAGGCAGCAGGCAATGCATGGCATTCTCGGCTTTATCGCTGAACTGTTGGAGCAGGGCATCAACCAAGGGGTATTGGCTGACCTACCCAGAGAGCTGTTGCTGGAGACTTGCCACAGCCAGTTCCTGGCGGCGGCGCGCTTCTTCTGCAACCAGCCTCAGAAGGCCACCCGGGAGGCCAGAGACGCCAGCTTTCGCCTGTTCTGGCGCGGTGTGGCAGCCTAGCCATTTGGAGTCAAAACCTAATGGCAGCCGGAAACCTGCCGCTTGAAATCGGCCTTCTGAAATGAACCAGCTGAAATGAACGCCCTGGAGTTAGTCAAACAAAGGGCCCGCAATTGCGGGCCCTTCTTTTTGAAAATCAACAAACTACGGTTTACCTATCGCTCAAGCTGTTGCTCTCTCGCTCAAGCTGTTTATCCCTGACTCAGGCTGTTGTCGTCGCCCGAGGCCTCGGCGCTCCAGTAACCCATGCGGCTCCCCTTATCGATAAGCTCGGAGACCGCCAGTTCTATCGCCTGCAACACACAAAACTGTACCGGCTCATTGGTGGTAAAGCCCACTTCGGCCTCGGCCAGGCGGTTCAAACTGGTGTATCGAAACAGACCGGCACGCATCTCCTGAGAGAACACCCGCTTGGTGGTATTGACCGACATCAGCACCTTACCTGTGTGTACATCCACTGCCCTGAGATAAATGGTCACCTGATCTTCCCGGTACAGCTCGGAGGCGCCTATGCCGTAGTATTCCACGCCGCTGCCGCCGGTTTCCACGTTGGTTTCATAGCTGATGATCCCGCCTTCCAGAAGCAGCCTGGCATTGGTCAGGGTCGGCACTTCATTATTGCGTCCCTGCTGCTTACCTGAGATCTTGCGCTC
Source organism: Shewanella sp. Iso12 (assembly GCF_012030025.1). Classification (NCBI taxonomy): domain Bacteria; kingdom Pseudomonadati; phylum Pseudomonadota; class Gammaproteobacteria; order Alteromonadales; family Shewanellaceae; genus Shewanella; species Shewanella sp. Iso12. The sequence continues at coordinate 16,507 of NZ_JAAUHW010000008.1, read as the reverse complement.
GGTCAGCAGGTTCTGCAACCCTTCCCGCTCCACAGGGGTAAACCACCTGGAATCCAGCAGAGTCTGCACCAGCATGGAAGTGGCCCCTTGGGTCACTGCGGTCGAGAAGGAACTGACATTGGCCTGGGGCTTATATTGCCCGGTCTGATCCCGGAAAGAGTAAACCGCAACCGGGATAGGAAAACGCGGCCCGGGACGCGACTGCAGCGCCTTCATGGTTTCACTCAAGGGATTTACCTGGGCCTCATTGATATTCAAATCAGGCTTGGGAACCAGGCTGCAGCCCCCCAGCAGTAACAGTGGAACCAGTGCCAGCCACCTCATGGATTACCTCCATAGATAGGCATCTCTATCACAGTGACTTCTCCGGAAAGCAGGTTGGTAATGGTCAACATCACGCCGTTACCTGTGGAGGCGACTTCGACCCGGTAGTCCCCAGTGTCATACACACCGTCGGTTATCTCGCCGTCGGCCACACCGCGGGTGATTGAGTTGATAATGTTACGCTCCAGCGACTCCTTGAAGCGGGTAACAAAGTCCTTTTCATTGCCGGCGGCCTGATTGTCATTTTGAGCCTGGGCCTTGCTCAGCAGAAACGAACCGTTGAGAGGGTTACCGCCAAAACTGGGGTTGATTGGGGTATAGACCAGTTCGGTGGCCTGCCCCGCAAAAGCCAGCAAGGCGCCGGCCGCGATTAACATCCTGAGTGTCATTGTGCTTGCTTCCTAAATTCCATCCCAATTGGATCCCAATTCCCCTGTCATGGATTGGGCTCTGACCGAGGCGATATAATCTATGGTCAAGAGAATCGCCTGTTCGGCCCGTTCCTTGATGGGACTGGCTCTGCGGCCAAAATGGGTTTGGTAAATACGGGTACCGTTAACCTCCAGTGTCAGCAAGGTGCCGGCCTGAGGGAAAACCGTTTCGTAAAGGGTGACATTGAATCCCTGGGTAAAGGGCAAATCCCGCCAATACCCCGAGTAGTAAAAACCAAAATCCTTGCCAAAGCGGGTCAGGGTTCTGTCTATGACCAGGCCACTGATCTCTATGTCATCCGCCTCGGCTGCGGCCAACGCCGGAGCAGACGGAAGTGTCAGCATCAGTAAGCACAAGATACAGCGCATGGATAACAAGACAGAGTGCGGCATTGTCCCCGAAAATTCCCTTTGTTGCCTGAAAAGGCCATTCCTTTAACAAGAGCATTACATTAACAGCAGCGCCGGAACCGAGTCACCCGCCAGCGACATATTTACCTGAAAAATAGCTATTTCGGCTGAGTCGAGATCCGTTAAAAATCACCCGAAAGTATGACTCACTGTTGCGGTAACCACAGCTGAACCAACAAGCCACCATCCTGACGGTTTTGCAGGCTGAGGCGACCGTCGTGAGCCTCGGCAATCTCTCGGCACAACGCCAGTCCCAGGCCACTGCCCTGAGGCTTGGTGGAATAGAAGGGTAACAGCGCCTGCGACAACACCTCCGCTGACATGCCACTGCCGCGATCCATCACGCAGATACTGACGCCGGCAACCGGGTCGGCAGCATCACTGCGCCAACCGGAGCGGCTGGCTATCTGCAGCTCAATCTCCTCAGGCGCCGAGCCGGACTCATGGGCGTTTTTGAGCAGATTCAGCAACACCTGCTCCAGCTGCACCTCATCGGCCAGCAAAGTCAGCGTAGGGGTCTCCCGGCAGACAAAGGCGTAATGCTCAGCCAACTCAGGCAGCAAGCGGGCCCATGGAATAACGTGTTTCCTGGGGCTGGGCAGCTTGGCAAAACGGGCATAACCCTCGATAAATTGCCCCAGATGATTGGTGCGATTTTCTATGGTATCGAAGATCAGGCTTAGCTTGGGATCTCGGTTCTCTGTGGTCAAGCGCCGACCCGAGTTGACCATGGAGGCAATAGGCGCCAGCGAGTTATTGAGTTCATGACTGATTACCCGGATCACCTTCTTCCACACCGCCACCTCCTGGCGGTTGAGCTCACGGGTCATCTGCTTGAGCAGCAACAACTGATGCTGCTGACCATTGAGGTTGAACTGGCCGCGACTCAGGTGCCAGCTCTGGTTTTCGCCTTCCGGCAAGCCGAGATTGAACAGGCCATCGCGCTCACTCTCCAGCATTTGGCGCATCTCTTCGCTCACCTTGGCTTTGAGCTCAGAAAGGCTGCTTCCTTCCAGGCCTTTCCTGGCATTGAACAGATGTTTGGCGGCGTCGTTGGCATAAATGATATGACCCACGCTATCGCACAGCAGCATGATATTGGGCGAGTTTTGAATGACCTTATCCAGCAGCAATTCCCGCTGGTAAATATGCTGCCGCTCCTGCCTGAGCCGGGCCGACGCCTCGTTGAACAGTTGAGCCAGTCTATCCAGCTCATTGATGCCGCTGTCCGGCAACGAGACACTAAAATCTCGATCAATCAGGTTAAGCATGCCGATTTCCAGCCCCGCCAGGCTGTCACCCAGGGTTCGGGTCAACCTAAGCCCTATGCCCAGAGCTGCCAGCAATCCTGCCACCACCGCCAGCCATAACCATTCAGGCCCCAACCACAACAGACAACCCCACCCGAGCAGCAAACCCAGCAAGGTGCTCAGCAGCATGCCCAGCAGCAGCCTGTGTCTTAGACTGAGTCCTCCTGTCATGCCTGCCTCTTGCCGTCGATACCAAACTTCTCCATCCGCCGATAGAGCGCCTGACGGCTGATGCCAAATGACTTGGCAACCCTGGCGATAACGCCGCCGTGCTCGGCCAGCGCCGCTTCTATTTCCGCCTTGCCCGGCTCCTCTGCCCCGGCTTGTTGGCCTTGGTTCTCTGGAGCTTGGCCGACACTTGAATCCAAGATAGTTTTCGAGGCGGTTCCCGCTGCCAAACCGAAATCACTGCAGCTCAAAGACTCGCCGCGACTCAGCAAAACAGCGCGTTTACAGGCGTTTTCCAGCTCGCGTACATTGCCGGGCCAGTCGTGGGCCAGCAGTGCCTCTTTGGCACTCTTGTCCAACGTAAGGCTCTTGCTCAGCGCCGAGCTCTTGTTCAAGGCCGCGGCCGCGTCGGCACAAAAGTGCTCCACCAGCGGCAAGATGTCATCTTTGCGCTGCGCCAATGGCGGCAATGCCAGTTCCACCACATTGAGGCGATAGAAAAGATCCTCGCGAAAACGGCCTTCGATAATGTCCTGGCGTAGATCGGCGTTGGTGGCACTCAGCAGCCTGACCTTGACCTTACGGGTCTGGTGGCTGCCCAGGCGTTCAAACTCGCCGGTCTGCAATACCCGCAGCAGTTTTATCTGCCCGGACAGCGGCAGGTTGCCTATCTCATCCAGAAACAGGGTACCTCCATCTGCCGCTTCGAAACGGCCGATACGGGCCTTGGTGGCGCCGGTAAATGCACCGGCCTCGGCGCCAAACAACTCGGCCTCCATCAGCTCCATCGGCAAGGCGCCGACATTGACCTTGATGAGTGGCTTGTGTTTCAGTGGCGAATTGGCGTGCAGTATGTCCGCCAGCTTATCCTTGCCAGCGCCGTTGGGACCTGTGATCAGCACAGAGACATCCGAGCGTGCCAGTTGCAACGCCAGATCAACACAGCGCTCCATGGCAGCGCTGGCAAATACCAAACCACAGAGATCGGCGCCTTCGAATGCCGCCTGACGTTGCTGCTCACGCTGCTGCAACTGCTGGTTATCCTGTTGCAGCTTGTAGAGGGAAATCAGGTTGGCGACACTGTTGAGCAACTTGTTGTCATCCCAGGGCTTGGCCAGATAATCGGCGGCCCCGGCCTTCATCAATTCCACTGCCATTTCCAGCTCGGTCCAGGCGGTGAGCAAGATGATTGGCAGTTGCGGCTGACGACTGCGCAAGGCGTGAAACAGTTCCCGCCCTTCCTCCCCCGAGGTGGTGTCGCGGCTGAAATTCATATCCTGGATCACCAGGCTGACCTCTTCTTGCTCGATAAAGTACAGTGCCTCCTGAGGGCTCTGACAACTGAGCGGCCGGTATCCGGCAATTTCCAACATCAGCGACAACGCCTGACATACGGCCTGATTGTCATCGACAACGAGTACAGTATCCATCATGCCTGCTTGTTACATCCTGTTATATCTGTTGTAAAAATTATGGGTAAAACTACCCTAAAGCTGCCGCCAACGCGAGCCAAACTGCATGAGCCATGCCGTCGACTCGAATGGGCGGCAGGCAGATCAGACGCTGCGGGTCGCCATTGCCGGTGAGATATTCGCCGCCCTGCGGGCAGGCAAGACCACAGCCACTGTCGTCACCAGCAACATGCCCACCACTGTTAGCAGCGGATAGATCAGGTCGAGCTGTGGCAGGTCATAGTGCTGCATCAGTTGTTGCCCCAACACCACGGCAAGACAAGCCCCCAACAGCCCTCCGGCGATACAGATAAGGTAGTTTTCCGTCAGAAACAGACTCAGGATATCGGCCTTGGTGGCCCCCAAGGCCCGCCGGGTGCCAATCTGTTTGGTGCGGCGCTGAATGTTGAACATCACCATACCGGTCAGGCCCAAACTGGTGATCAGCAGCAGCAAAATCACCATCATGGACAGCACGCTGACCATGAGCTCGTGGTCACGATAGGAGCTTTGCTTTACTTCCTGGATAGATTGGAAATCATCGATCACCCGATTGGGGTTTTCCTTCATCAAGGCCTCGAGGATCTGCTCTTTCAACGCCTTGTGATGCTCGCTCGGCGCCCGCACCATGTAGAAATGCCCGGTGTAATCGACGTTCTGGATCAGGCTGTACTCGAGATCTTTGCTGTCCACCCAGGCACCCTGCAGTTTGTCGACCACACCTATCACTGTGACATTCTCGTCCCTGTCGGCCCAGAGGGTCTTGCCCACGGCGGACTCGCTGGGCCAAACCTCATCGGCCAGCGCCTTGCTGATGATCACCAGCTTATTGCTGCCGTTAACATCATCATTGATCTCGTTGGCGTAGAAGTTACGCCCATCCACCAACTTGACCCCCAAGGCTTCCAGGGTGTGCTCTGTCCCCAGGTACATGGCAAGCTGAGGCGTCGTCTTGGACGTTTCCGGATCCGGCCCCAGATTCAGCGTGGTGGACCAGCCACTGCCACTGAGCGGCAACATATTGGTGGACGTCGCCGTGACAACATTGGGCAGGCGGCGGAGGATCTGCTGGTCGACCTTGTTCTGCAGCCTGGTATCTATATTGGGGTCGAAGTTGTAGACGGTAAAGGCCAGGATCTCCTGCTCGGCAATCCCGGAATCACGCTGCATCATGGTCAAACGTTCATGGATAATAAAGCTGGCATTGGCGACTATGGCCACCGATAAGATGATCTGCATCAGCAGTAGTATCGGGCCGCTCTTGCTGCGCATCAGGCTGCTGAAAACCGGTTTAATATTTAGCATAGTCAATCCCTTACTGGCTCTTGAGGTAAACGCTTGGTTTAGTGCGGCACACAACCCAAGCCGGATAAAGACCCGCCAACATGGCGGTTCCTACCGCTATCCCGGGGGTGATAAACCACATACTCAAAGACAGGTGCGTCAGCCCTTCGGCAACCCCGAAGCGCGCCGACAAGCTATAGAGTGCTCCCCAGGCCCAGGCGAGACCGAGAAAACCACCCAGCAGCCCGATCACGCCCACCTCGACCATGTATTGAGAGAAGATCTGCCCGCGGCTGGCCCCAATGGCGCGGCGCACGCCAACCTCGGGAGCTCGCTTAAGGAACTTGGTCAGCATCAATCCCAGAATATTGACCAGGCAAACACTGAGAAACAGTATGCTCAGCCCCACCAGAATCTTATTGTCCTCGGGCACTACATGATTTTTCTCCAGCCAGGCGTCTACATCGGACAGCTGCGCCGACTCAGAGGGAGACTTGCCATCGGTGAAGCGCCCCAGTTCTTTTTGCTGCTCGACATACTGAGCGAGGAAGTTCTTATAGGCGGCTCTGTCTTCTGCGCTTGGCAGATCGACCCAGTACTCGAGCCAAACTTTCTCTGAAACCAGTCTGTCCTGATAGTTGTCCAGACGCTCATACTTCCAACCTGAGACATTCCCCCAAATCGGAAACTCTTCATGGGCGGCCAGCGAAAACGGAATATACACCTGCTCGGCACTGGCAAAGGCGCCGCTGGTAGGATCGTAATACTTGGGCTGAGGATTCCAGTCGGCTATCACGCCCACCACCTGAAAGGGTTTGCGGTTGAGATAGACCGTCTTGCCAACGCTGTTCTCGCCGCCAAACAGCTTCTGGTTCAGCTTTCTGCCGATAACCACTTGATAGGCCGCTTGCTCGTCCACTGATTTGTCCCAAACGTTGCCATAGAGAAAAGGCACTTCGAACAGCGGGAAGAAGCCGCGGTCTGTCACCCTGACGCCCTGCAACATGGGTAGAACTTCAGGGTCATCCGTTTGCACCGCCATACCACTGCGGAACATGGCGGCCTGCGATTTGGGAAGATCCCCCTTACGCAGATTCATGGCATCCTGAAAAGTGATCAGCGAGTGAAACTCATCCCAGGAATCGGGTCCCTGGCTCCACAGCTGCACTGTGTTGAGTTGCTCGGCGCGATCCCCGGCCGGGTTGAATGACATCATGCTGTACACGTTCAGCGTGGTGATGGTGATCCCTATCCCCACTGAGATGGCCAACACCATCAACAGCGACAATATCGGCGTCTTTTTGATGCTGCGCCAGGCCAGGTCAACATAGTAAATAAACATGCTCGCGCTCCTTAGCTGGCCACTTGTTCGGCCACATCCAGCTGCGGCGCCTGTTCGGTTTGATAGCGGCTGAAGTCACACACCTGGCCATCCACTATCTGGATATTGCGCTGGGCGCGGCGGGCCAGCTCCGGGTCATGGGTCACCATGATGATGGTCGTGCCGGCCTTGTTGATCTCTTCCAGCAGTTCCATCACCTGGCGGGCCATCAGGCTGTCCAGGTTACCCGTAGGTTCGTCGGCGAGCAGGAATCTCGGCTCCCCGGCCAAGGCGCGGGCGATGGCCACCCGCTGCTGCTGACCACCCGAGAGTTGTGAGGGCAGATGCTTCATTCTCGCCCCCAGGCCCACCTGCTCCAGCGCCTGCTTCACCCGCTTCTGGCGCTCCTTGGCACCAAAGCCGCGATAACGCAGTGGTACTTCAACATTCTCCGCCAGATTCAAGTCAGGGATAAGATTAAAACCCTGAAAGATAAAGCCAATTTTCTCATTACGAATGGCCGCAGCCTTGTTGTCACTCAGGTTGGAGATATTGACATCATCGAGAAAATACTCGCCATGGGTAAAGCCTTCGAGCAGACCGGCGATATTGAGAAAGGTGGTTTTACCCGAGCCCGACGGTCCGGTCACGGCAACAAATTCCCCCTCTTGCACCGACAGATTGAAATCCCGTAACGCATGGGTTTCCACTAAATCCGTTTTGAACACCTTGTTGATATTTTTCATGGTTAACATGGTTTTAGTTCCTTATTTTTGCGTTATTCGGTGAGTTATTTTAGTTTCGTCAGGGCAGACAGGCATTGCCCAAGCCACTGGCCCGGCGCCATCGCGGTATGGCTGACATCGGTAACTTGCCCCGGCTCGGCCGACACAGAGTTGACTGTGGTGGCTTCGATAAGATTGAGTCCCAGCAGGAACCAGTCCGAGGTATCTCGGGTATAGACCAGAGTCGCCACCAGCAACAGCATAAGAGCCAGGGCCGCCACCAGACGTTCGGTGTTGAAGCTTTCGGTTTTCATTCTTCTCTCCTCAGCGAACCAGCACTTGCTCGGCGTCATTGAACAGATCGATATTGGAAATCACCCATTGATCTCCCACCTCGCCGCCTTCCAGCACCTCGATATGGCTCATGCTACGGGCACCGAGTTTGATCTCGGTGCGCTCGGCAATATCCCCCTGGAGACGGTACACCAGGCGGCCACCGCCACTGTTCACGAAGGCGCCGCGCTTGACCATCAGTACATCGGCACGGTTTTCCAACAAGACCCTGGCCGACAGGCGCTGATTCTGCCTCAGGTGCAAAGCGGTATCCTGCTGGAACCGGACCCGGGTAGAGACTTCGCGGTTACGTACTTCGGGGGAGATGGAGGCCAACTTGCCCATCACCATCACGCCGCCGAAGTTGAGTTCCACATCCATCCCCAGCCCCAGTTCATCGGCGTAGGTTTCCGGCACTGCCAACTCAGCCTCGAAGGCACTCAAGTCCACTACGGTCAGGATCGGCTGGCTCTGGGCGATACGGGCTTTTTGTTCCGTCAGCCAGTTACCTATGATGCCGCCAACAGGGGCTGTGATGTTCAGTGCTGCCACCTGACGTTCCAACTCGGCTACCACCAGTGCCTGACGATTGACCTCGGCCGCCTTGTTTTGCAGCTCAAAGGTCAAGGTGTCTTTCATCAGTGCGGCTTCCTGCTGGGCATGGGCATACTGCAGCTTGGCCTTGTGCAACTCATCCTTGCTCTTCTCGTAATCTATCTTGGAGATCAGGCTGGTTTCGATCAGTTGATCGCCGCGGCGGCTCTCCCTGTCTGCGGCCTCCAGATCCACCTTGGCCATATCCAGTGTCTGATTCGCCTTGAGTTGATTACGTCTGGCGTCCAACTTGGCCCGTTCCAGGGCACTCTTCATCCCGTCGAGCAGGGCCTGCTGCTGCTTGAGGCTGTTGGTCAGGCTGTGGCTTTCTATGGTCGCGACCACCTGGCCCTGCTCGACCCTGTCCCCTGGATTGGCTATCAGAGTCACAGTGCCGCCTTCCGGGCTGTAGAGGATTGGTGCGTTGGCGGCGACTATCTTGCCTGTAGTGGCGATATCCCGGGTTAGAGTGCCGCGCTCCAGAGTGGCGAAGCGCAGCTCACTGCGATCTATGGATTCACTGACACCGCTGCCACTGACACTGGCCCACACCAGGCCCGACAGCAACAATACTGCTGCGCCCAGGGTAGCCGGCCACTTGAGGCGACGCGCTAAACTCGGCGCCACTTGCTTGTCTTGTCCGCTGGTATCCTTAATCATCCCGTTTGTTCCTCAATTGAGCTTGTGACCATCTTGTTGCAACTAGGTTTACAAAGCTTGTGCCAAGTTTAGATAGTCATAGTTATCAATTGGTTGGAAAGCAGTGAAGATTTTATTTGTGTCCGCGGACAAGCAGATACTGTCCGCTTTTTGCAAAAGTGTCCGCCTGGCGGACACTTAGTAACAGAAGAATAAATAGAGGGGGGCTTAAAACGCCTGCAGCAGGATTACCAGACTGGCGCCGAAGCCGGGATGATGATTGTCATAGCCGCTGCCCTTCGCGGGCCTTGTCGAGCACCTTGCAGATAGCCTCAACACCTTCCAGCGCCCTTGGGGTCGCCCGGTGCAGAATATCGGCGTTAAGTGTGTAGATTTGTTCCATTTTCACCGCAGGGATCTCCTGCCATTGGCTCCAATCCAACCGCTTGCCATCGCCCTTTTCATCTGTCTTGATGATCACCTCGGGTTGACTGAGAAGCACATTTTCCATGCTTACCTGGGGATAGGGAGAGCTGCTGTCCTTGAAGACGTTGTTGCCATGGCAGACTTCCAACAACTGCTGGATCCAACTGTCCTGGGCCACTGTCATCAAAGGCTCGGACCAGAGTTGATAGAACACCTTGATCTCCGGCTTGGTGGCATTGTCCCGGCGCAAATTTGCCAATTGCTGCCGGTAGTCGGCAGCCACTTCCCCGGCCTGCTGTCTGTGACCGGTGAGACGCCCTAGCTGTTCCAGCTCTTCGGCAATGCCTTCCAAGGTCTTGGGGTCACTGCCGTAAATGCGATACCCAAGCTTGGTCAGCTGTTCTATATCTTCGCTGCGGTTACCCGTGTCCCAGACCACCACCAGATCCGGATTCAGCTCTATCACTCTTTCTATCTGTATGCCGTAGTAACCGCCTATACGGGGAATGGCCTTGGCGGCCTCGGGGAAATCAGCATAGTCTGTGGTGGCCACTATCTGTTCACCCGCGCCTATGGCAAACAGCATCTCCACCGCATGGGGAGAAAGCGCCACTATGCGCATAGCCGGCCTGGCACTGACGCTTTTGTTGCCCCCCTTGTTGACTGCTTTGTCGGGCGACTTGGCCTGGGCGACAGGGCTCAGAGCCAAACTGCAAAGCAGGCAGAGTATCAGTCGGTTCACCTAGTTTCCTTGGTTATTCACAATTGTGCTTCAAGCATACCTCAAGCAAGTTGTGAGTAAAACGCGCATCCCAGGTTCTGCGTCCGCAAAAAAGCGGATGATTTGACCAATTAAAAGTCAGCCAATGTTCAGTTTTGAGACAGCACAAGTAAAACTTGTTAAACATTGGCATTACAGGTTGACCGAGAGTAAATAATTAATTTTAATACCCTTAATTTATAAATACTTATAGAGCACCAAGGAACCCCTGTGCGTCTCTTTTTCGTCCTGATATTTTGCTGTTTCGGCCTGCTTGGCGGCTGTAAAAGCACTCCATCCGCCCCAGAACCTCAACCCGTGGATCCGCAGAAACTGGCATTGGAACAAGCCTTCAACGCCAGAGGCTTTACTTTGTCACCACTGGATAACATCAATTATCTGGGGGCCAGGCAGTGCAGCAACCTGGAGCTTCAGGCCCACAGAGGCTCGATACGTTTTCCGGAAAACTCGCTGGAAGCCGTCATAGATGCCCTGGATAACCAGTTCGATGTGATTGAAATCGATGTGCGCCTGACCCGGGATGATGTCTGGGTCATTCATCACGATGGCCGTACCGGACGTGAAACCGGCACCATAGACAATAAGCGCCGCAAGATAGAGTCGATTCGCTATGAGAAAGAGTGGGGCTATCTGCGCCAGCGGGACATGCAAACCGGCGCACTCACAGATACGGTACCGCCCAACTTTCGCCAACTGGCGCAGGTGTTCAGTCGCTATGCCCATAGCGGACAGAAGCTGAATATTGAGATCAAGAGTCGTGCCGGCAGCCGGGATCTGGAGATGCTCGACTATCTGGCCTTCAGTATCATAGGCCAGGGTCGCTACTTCTACAGCAGTCTGGAGCTGGAAAACCTCAAAAAAATGAGGCAGATAAACGACGCTGTATTCCTGTCCTTTATCCAGAGCCCGGCCAAGGCCTCGATGAACAAACTGGCGGCCGATATGAAACGCGGCGCAGGTCAAGACCCCATCTTTTTGCGTAATCAATCCATGCTCGAGGATATTCAGGGTTACGCCAACCGCCGCTACCGGGAAAAGCGTTATGACTCCTCGGCCGGACTCAATAAGCTGAAAAAGGCGCTCAAGTCCAACTTCGGTATCGCCCTGGACATACGCCACTATCGGCAAAACGCCTCTGGGTTCAAATCGGTGGCCCATAACCGCGGCATTCCTGTGGCCAGCTATACCATCAATGGTCATGATTACCACGAACAGAGCCTGCTGGGACTCAAGCGCAGTCAACTGCCCGACTCTGTGATTATCGACGACAGTCTCTATGGCTTTTGCAGCCGCTTCGCCCTGCCGCCCATGCTGCCTTATCAAGGCAGCACTGAGCTGACCCGCAAGCTGGCCACGCTGCCCAAGGACCTGGATCTCTCCAAGCTCTCTTTGCTGGAAACCTACTGGCCCAACGGCCTGTATCCGGCGGTGGATGGCAAACTGAAGTCCTTCAAGACAGGCGCTGTGGCCAATAAAGGCAAGGCGTCCCAGTCCGAGTCTGGCGACGGCTTTGTTCCTGTGATCATGAAAACCCAGGCCGGCCCCAGAGAAAACCAGACCCAAGTAGACCTCACCGCAGATGACGCAGTGAAAATAGAGCTGCGCCGCAGCGAGCAGCAGTGAGGAACCAAGGATGAAAAAACTGTCCTGGCGGGTCTTTTTCCTGCTGCTGAGCGCCGCCTATCTGATCCCAGAGGCCATCTTCAACGCCCAACTGGTTTCTTTGGTGGGCTTGGGCACACCCAAGCCCGAGCAACTCGAACACCTGGAGATTTACGGCCGCACCATTTCCGGGATAGGTGTGACCCTGCTGCTGGCCGATCTCTTGCCGGCGCGGCTGTTCAAAACCGGCCTGAGAGGCAGCCTGACCCTGTTGCTGCTCACCTTGTGCGTCTGGCCCAGCGTGTTTTTCGGTCAAAAATACCTGATAGAACAATGGCTGATTGAACCCTCTACCCCGGAGCAGCGTCAATACGCGGCCTACAGCGCGGCGCTGCGTGATGCCCTGGCGGTTAACGCGGTCGAAGTCGAAGGTCTCAACTACGACCCCAAAGAGCTGCACAGCTCTGAAAACCTGACCTTTCTGGCCCTGTTCGGCGGCCTGGCCTATGCCGACCACAACCTCACCGACAACCTGGATGATTACAAGCAGAAGATCATTCACAACTTCGTGCAAAAGCGGGCCTATCGCGACTTTGACCAGCACTATCACGACTTTGGTCAACTCTATGATGAACTGTCGGCCAGCTATCGCAGTTATGCCGAAGGCTCCAACCGCTACAACCAGACCCTGGCCGGGATCCCGGAGCGGGAGATGGGTTACTGGCAGAACATAGAGCAGGAGGTCAATCAGGGATGGGGCAAGTATCGACAGGCGCAAAAGGCCCATGTGGCCAAGGCCGGTGCCAGGGCCCAGGAATATGGCCCCAAGATCTTCGCCTACCATGAAGATACCAACCGCTGCCAGGAACGCTACAAGAAGTCGTCCCAGAAAGAACGTCGCTATCAATGTATAGAACGGGAAAACGCCCGCTACAAGACAATGATCTCCAAGGCAGGGCTCGGCTACATAGATCCCAACTACTGGTTGATAGTCGAAGACATCAGCGCAGGCGAAAACCTGTTGTCCAGCGCCCTGTTCGGAGTGATGACCGCCGGTGTCGGCACCGCCATGCAGGCGCTGAGCCTGGCTACAGGTGGCGATGGCGGTCTTAAGGACAAGCGCTACAAGTACACAGACGATCCGGATCATTACCAGCGCCTGTTCTTGGCCCATCCCAAGTTCCAGGCGATGTTTGAAAAGGAAACCGGCTATCCGTTCAACATAGCGTCACTGGCCGACTTCAGGGTGCATCCTGTGACTCAGGTGAAACTGCGCCGGGCCCTCAAGGCCAAGGGGCTGAAACTGCCGGACAGCTGGCATATCAGCAATCGTCCGCTGTTTAGTCAAAGCGTGGCCAAGACGGTTAAGGCCGAAGCCGATGCCCGCTGGCAGAGCGAGATGCGTAAACGCGGTTTGGACTTGCCCATCAATTTAAGTTGGAACGCCTTCCAGTTGCATCCGCAGATCCAACGCAAGATAGCCGCTCGCATGGGCGATCTCTATGTGCCGAACGTCCGCGCCGACTGGAACCAGGCCAACTTCAAACGCCATGTGCTGGATCCCAACATCCAGAAGCGTACCCAGAGTTACCTGCAGATGCTGGCCGAGTCGGAACGTGAATTTGCCGATGGCGGACGCTATGCCGAGCAAGGCAAGCAGGCGCTGCGATCTGTGATTATTCCGCCCATCTCCATGTCACTCAGCCTGTTTTTGATCTGTATGACCTTTATCAAACTGCCGCTGAAGACGCTGCAGCTGTTCCGGCCCGGCACGAGTCAAGCAAATGCCAGCGAAGACAGTATCGGCATAGATGAGAATGCCAATGAAAGTGCCAAGTCCGGCAAACGCCGCTGGCTGGCATTGACCGCTAAGCTGTTGCCACCCCTGTTGCTGCTGACCTTGCCGGTGCTTTTGGTGCAAAACCGCTACACCCAGGATGATACCAGCCCGGTGAACTACTTCCTCACCAAGGTGGAACAGTCCGGCAATATCGGCTTTGCCTACGCCCTGCGCTGGACACTGCACGCCCAGCCGCTGCTGCATCCTTTGGGGCTGAGCTTTGAGCAACACACGGGTATCTATCAGGCCTTCTCGCCACTGGCGCATTCACTGGCCAAGATAGACTTGCTGCACAAGAGCACTCCAACGCCACTCAAGGCCAGCGAGCTGGCACCGACCGAGACACGCCTCAAGGTCGAAACCAATGTGAACAACGCAAATATCAGGATCATGAACATCGGCCCCAAGTATCACCCGGGGATCCGGCTTAAACCGGGCAACTACGATGTGCAGGTAAGCGCCCCCGGTTATCAGACCTACCGCAAATGGCACAGCCTGAATGGCGGCGAACAAACACTGACAATCCGTCTTTTACCCAATTGACAAGGAAACTGAATGCACCATTGCAATCAACCCATTTATGCCAAGGAAAACTTCTGCGGTCACTGCGGAGAGTCCCTGCCTGAGCAGCCCAAACTGAAGAATATTAAGGATGTCGCCCCTGAGATCCTAAAAGATCTCAAACCCCACTATTCCGGCGCCAGGACCTTCACCGGCCGGGTCAACTCCAGTTTCCTCTACAAGCGGCGCCGGGTAGACAGTGGCAATAACCTCACCTACAGCTACTGGTGGCTTGAGCTGGAAGACAAGGACGGCAACATAGAGCGGGTCAGTGTCAACGCTGAGAACAAGTTCTACGACCAGCTTCGCCGCGGCGATGTGCTGACCTTGTTTTATCCGACAGACTACACCCTGAATTACCGCATCGAAGGTAAAGACGCCAAACGCCTGGTCAGCCATAACCATATGGCTCCGGCCGCTATCAGTCATGAAGCCGACGGTCAACGCTCCACCATAGTGCCCGACTATGAGCCGGGTAGCCAATCCAGCGCCTTCTGGTGGCTGCTGCTGGGGATTGCCAGCGCCTTGTTGCTGTACTTTGGTGCCAAGCAACCCACAGAAATCGCTATCGGGGTGGCCGTGGTTCTGTCTGTGGTATGTTTCATTCTGGAGCGTCAGCGCAACCAGAAGAAACACACCAGGGAACTGCGCCGCTACGAGGCGCTGCAACTGGCGATGAAACGCCTGTTGTCTGTCACCCAAGAAGTGCTGGGCTACCATATCGCCCAGCGGCCGAGAAAAGACTCGGATATTTTCTGCTTCAAATGCCAGAGTCGCATCGACGGCGAGCACGGCTACTGTGTTCAGTGCGGCAGCTCGCAGCAGCAGGCACCGGCAACGGCCGCCAACAGCCTCAGCGTCCGCGATGAGGAAGAGGCCATGATGCGGCAATACAGCCTGAGTTACCGTGAGCCCTATCTGCACAAGCATGTCTTGGCTGGCGATGAAAAGGGTGAAGTCAGCGTCTCCTGTATCATGGGCAAAGTGCTCGACAGAAGTGCCAGCGCCAGTGTCGATGACTTCACGGTCACCACCACTAAAACCACCACCACAGACCATTATGTGGGTAACAGATTCTCCCACAGCACCACAGACACTGAAACCAGCAGCCATCGCAGCCGCAGCTCCAACGTTGATGGCGAAGTCTTGCTGCAACTGGCCGATGGTGAAGTGCGGGAGATGCGCTTCGGCGAAGATCTGTTGGGGGATCTGGATGTGGGCGATTGGATGATTTACGCCAGCTCAAGGGCCAAATTGGGCGTTGATGACTATAACCGTGAGTACGCCTATAACCTGACCAAGAGCAAACGTTATAACAACACATCTTTCCAGCAATACGGCAAGCTCAACGGCGCAGGCACCTGGATCTTGTTGGCGATTGCCGCCTTGGTCTTCAACTTCTGGGGCCCGGATCATATCTGGTATCCGCTGTTCGATATGCTCTACTTCCCGCTGCTGGATCCCATCTACAGTACCTCCTTCTTTAGACACAACCTGACCCTGGTGGTGTTTATCATGGTCAGTGCAGTACTGCTGGTTTGGACCCTACTTTATGGTCGGCGTAACCAAGAGCGTAAGCGTAAACTGCTGTCACGCCTGACCGACCATATCGACGGTTTTACCCGCGCCATCCCAGAGTTGAAGGAAAAGCTTAAACGTATGGGCTAACGCCGGTTTATACTCCCCAAGCCACCTCACGAGGTGGCTTTTTTGCCCCAGAGAAAAATGTAGAGAATTGAGAATGCAAGTAGCCTATATAAACGAAGACATGAATGAAGGGGAATCATTATTTAGTGCGGTCGATATTCGCTCGTCACTTTATGATGACAATGATTTTATCCCAACAAGTTGTCTGAATGAGATTGTATGGCAGGACACTGACATCCTCGATATTGAAGCGTTGGACTTAATCAGAGGGGGTGCTTTTAATGTTACCAAGGAGATAGCCGAATTAATAATGAGCTTTGACCCTTACGGGGTCGAAGTCTATCCCTCCAAGTTAACCTGCGCCGGCACAGGGGTTTTATCCGATCGTTATATACTGGCAGTAGACAACTTGGTGGATGCCGTCGATACCGAAAACAGCACCAAAATAACCAACACTACCACCCGGTTTTTCTTATCGGCTGAAAAAATCAACAAACTTCCCGAAAGTAAAAGACACGTATTCAAACCGATAGGAATGACGAAAACATTCTTCTCTATTGAATTACTTGAAGCCCTCATACGCCTGGACGAGGAAGGAAAGATAAACACCAGCATTGTGGCATTCTCATTTGATACATCTGAAGAAGCACCTAAATAAC
>NZ_JAAUHW010000007.1:0-210574 GCF_012030025.1 Shewanella sp. Iso12 | reverse complement strand
GTGAGCGGTGCCTGGTCGAGGATTGGACCAATTTGCACCGCTATTTTGTTAAGAAGGAAAGTGGCGAAACCAACCTCTACCACTAACTTTCGGTCCTTATCGTTCTTGAGCTCTTGCCCATCCGCCTGGGCTTTGGTCAGACGCCAGCGTTCAAAGTCGAGGTTAGGCTTTTCGGGATCATCCTCTGGTACTGATGCAGCAAACTTTCGCTCGGCATGACCTACCCTGTTGGCCACTACATCGGCCACGGAATACAAACTCTGACGGCCGTGCTTTTTGGTAACAGGAACTCCCCACTTATCGAACGCCGTGGTACTTATGCCCAGACTCTTGCACAGATCGGTTTTGTTCAGAAGAACGGCAGCGTCCTCCTGAGGTTTTATTCTGGCCATTAACTGCCATCCAGTTTTTCCAGTTGTGCATTGAGCAGCTTTGTTTCCAAAGAGTGGCGCTCCGCATCACGGCGATCACGCCTGAATTGATAGAGCCAATTCACAGCCCAAGTAAAAAGTGCCAGCACTATACCCAGCAACACGGCAATGTCGTTCAGCGTTAATGCACCGCCAATTGCACTGAGTAGCGATGACATATAGGAGGCAATGCTGAATCCCTTTTGCGTAGCGGCATCACTGTTTATCAGACTCATTGGCTTTCTCCTGTCGCCAGTTATGTAATGCCTGCCAATCCACATTGCAGCGAATCAGGGAAGCGATAAGCTTGTTGGAGTAGTTATAGAGATCGGGGTTGATTCGCCCCTGATAAACCGGGATTTCGCAGCTGCTCATCAGGGATTCCGGTGGCAGTACATACACTGTCTCTGTGACCGTTACCGTTCGCACAATAGGAGGTGTGCCAGAGCAGCCGGTTAAGCTGAGCAGGAACAGCAGTGACAGCCCAAGCAAGCGCTTCTTCATCTTCTGGATCCTCGAGTAGTTCTTTTGTCGCCTGGTCAACTGCTTCAGCATCAGCATCAGCCACTAAGCGACTTTGCTCCCGTTCATCAAGCAACCGCGCCAGTTGGTCGGCATTACGCCTAAGATCTGCTTTATCTTTCTCAGCCAGTAACAGGCTGGCCGTGACCGAATCCAGATCAGTCTGCAATATGATTTGCTTTGATTCGGCTTTCTCGATGTTGCCATTGAGTGTGGCGACTTCAGCTTTCGAGAAGGACAACGCCACGCCAAGACCAACGCAGGCCAGGATCAAAACGCCAATCACGTAGAGTTGCGCGCTGCCAACTCCGCCTTTCAGTAATTTCAACATTGGTTAACTCCTGTAGACAAAGTTCGCGCTCAGCGGAGCGGCGCTTTACAAGCCCTGGAAGGATCTCGCCTTTTGCATAGACCCAGCGGCTAAGTTCATTGCAGGCACCAGTGTGATCACCTGCAAGCAGCTTCTTTCGTAGTGTTGACGTTCTGAACGCTTCAGCGCCGACGTTGTAGATGAAACTGAGGTAAGCTGCGTTCTCGCTATCTGTCAGTGTCACCCCGTCGGTGAGGCGCAACAGTTGGCGGTTATATGTCGCCAGATTGTCTGCAAGCTGATTCAGGCAGTACTCCATTGAGCGAGGTTGCCCAGGCTCCTGTCCGTCAGCCCGTTGCCCTGCGCATTCAGTGACAATGCCAACCGGATCCACATAGGTGCCCAGCACCAAATCTTCTTGGTCCACAATAAAAACGCCGCCAGTAACGGCGGCGCCTGAAAGGCCAGCAGCGATGAGGAATGTTCTGAGCTTGTTCACGAGGATTCACCTCTTAAACCAATCAGAGCGATTTCATGATCAACTCCTTCTTGATAAACAATTCTCAGGTCGAGCTTTTGAGCCAGAGCGATTTCGGCCTGAGCACAAAAACTGTTTTCGTACCCATCAAGCACATAGAGCTGATCAGCGCACATCAACATGGGCATGCAAATACTCATGTACTCAGGCTCTGTAAGCCCAGGTGGCAGCATCGCTGGATTAAGTACCAAGTGCCCTAGTTCTGATTGCACAGCCGCAGCGATATCAAATGCAGGGCGATTGAAATCTGGCAAACCAGACATGGGCCCGGCAATGTAAACGCGCTTACTTTTACGTGGCATCGAAAGCCCTAAAGTAAAAAAGACCCGCTGAGGGTCTTTGGTGGTTGGCAGTCATTTTTAGCTCTGGCGAGCATGCCATAAACATAGCGATTTTCGGGGGGCAAAAAAAACCCTTTTCTGTCCGTTTTAGTCCTAGATCTGCCCCATTTGATAAAAGCGGTTTGAAAGTTGTGTGTTAACACACAAATAAAAAGCCCGCAGGAAAGGGCGCGGGCTTCGGTTTACTTATGACAGGATTCTAAATCTGTCACTGAAAGCCTAGTACAAAACCAAACATATGCAAAAGATCGGCGTGATCAAAAAGGATCTGCAAAGTTGGTATATCTGCGAACCATGGACCAGGCGAAAACCCATAAGCATTTTTACATTTACAATCAACAGATTGTGATACAGAGAAGACACCTAGAAAAGGTGCCTATAATCAATGGTTATAAAACAACAACCAACCGCCAAAATTTTTCATATGTAGTGAAGGATTGCGAGTCCCCGCCCCCGCATCACACCCGGCTGGAAGGACCCGTGGCAAACTGGCCGGAGATCTCCATCAGCACGACCGCCCTCAACTCGGTGCAGTATTGCCACCGTTGCTTCTGTGGACGCCAGTATTTGTAGACTACCAGTTCAACTTCATCATCTCTCAGCTCACCAACCAAGTGATACTTGGTGCCAAGTATGTTCCATGTTTTCGGTATCTCGTGCATCTATCATACCTTCTGTTCATCTAACGGAATAGCCAGGCCTTGCCAAGCATGGCATGTACCCACCATGGCGGCGGGTATAGGCGCAATTACTACATGCACAAAGCGGGATTAATTTACCACTATCACTAACTTTAAACGTGCCAGCGTCTGTATGGATAACCCTCGCACCTCTATGAGCCTGCCGGCGGCTGCTTCGGTATATATGAACCATGCAACCGATAGCGGTGGCACTCATTGCGCCCATCATGAACCATAAGAACTCCATGCTCACCTCACCAGCGCCAGTTCGGCGCGTCTTAACCAGAATACAAAGGACTTACGACTGTCGAAGTCCAGCAATGCCCACTTACCCCGGCACAGGTACTGAGCTCGAATAGCTCGGCGGCATTCTGGCGCCAGCTGCTCAATGCGTCGGTCGTAACGAATAACCCCGGGCGGCGGGTTAATATCACGCTCACTCACTGTCGTTCCGTAAGTGATAGGGTCCTTGAGCCTGTCACAGCTACTGCGGGCGGCGTACCCCTTGCCATACTCATGCCTGAGCCACCAATTAGCCCACGCTCGCAATTCAAGGCGGAGCTGCTTCATGTTCATCAGCGCTTCATGCTGCGCATCGTGCTTATGCTGCATCGGCCATCCCTCTTAGGTTGAACAAGTCCAGGGCAAAAATATCAGCACAGATGGCGCAGAGGTCATCATACGGTACCGGGCTTTGTCCCTTCTCCCAGCGCCGATAGGTTTTGACATTCACCCCGTAGGCGCTTGCCACTTCCTCCTGGGTCATTTGGCGCAATCTCCGACCCATTGCCAGCAGTTTTGCCCCTGATGCTGCCGCCGCTTTTGCCATGCTAAAACGCCCCTTTTCGTGCAATTGCATCCTCTTTTGACAATGATGCAGTGATCATCACAGCCACCCGCTTGCCATCTGACTTTGCCCGTTACCAAGATCTGAATGCGATCTAGGGATTATCTCGGGCGCGATCTGATTAAATCCACGCTCAATCAAATACTGGTGATACTGCTCAAGTGCTTGGCTCACCCCTGCATTAAGGGATGACTGAACATAGGTACGCAAAAGCACAGGCAGGGAGTGATTGAGCAACAACTCACCGATAACGGTATCAATACCAATCTCAGCAATAATGGTGCGAAAAAGCCGCCTGATATCGTGTGAAGTGAAGTATTTAAAGCGAAGGCCTACAGACCAATCCTGAGCAGTGCGCACAGCAATAGGCGCCTGACCACGGCCGGGGAACAGCCAGGCACGCTTGCCAACATTGGCCAACTGCCAGCGGCGGTAATGATCAATCAAAGCCCGGGCAGATTTGGTCAACGGCAACCGCAACTCATTACCGTTCTTGGTGTTTGACGGCGGTATCACCCAAACATCGCCGGTGAACTGGTCCCACCTAGCCTGGCGGGTTTCATTGATACGGGTACCAAACATCATCATCAACACAAACAGCATGGCCTGAACCATCACAGTCTCTGACAACAGCTTGAACAGCTCGCCAAGGTCAGAGTCATACAGCCTCGCATCCAGCGCCTTGGGCAGCCTCACACTGGGCTTGAACCCGGCCAAAGGGTTGCTATCGAGCAAGCGCAGCCCAGCGGCCGAACTGAACGCCGTCTTGAGCTTACTGACCACCTCCACCACATAGCGAGGCGAATACCCATCAGCCAGCATCGACTTAACCAGCGCACTATCCAAATCACTCCAACTCAGTGATGCCAGCGGCAACTGCCCAGCCCTTGGTATCAAGTGCCTGGTAACTATCGAACGCACATTCCGGCGCCAACTCACACTCATAGTCGTGTTATCTGCCACATGCCCGGCATACCAGGTAACCACATCAGCCACATTCACAAACTGCCCAAACATAACCTCACCCCCGGCAGCTCGCTCGGCCAGAGTGGCCGGCAGCTGCTCCAAAAACGTATCAATACACAGATCCGGCCAAGTGCCCACCTTGCGCCATCGAGTCACGTTTTGCTCATTGAACACCAGAAAAATACTCGCCTTGGTGCGCTCACCATTGGCCCGCAGCCTCACTGTCGGATACTGAGGATCCCGATAATCCCGGGTAACACCGCCACTCAACCAACGGCGCAGCGGCGCCCGTTTCAGCTTGCCAACTTCAACACCGCTCGCCATCAAGCCACCATCCTGTATTCATAGGTTTTGTTCGTACCCTGGCGAATGCGCTTCATCCGCTTTTCGGCGGGTAACTCACGCCAACGGGCACTCAAAGCTGTTTCGCTGTCAAAGCTGCCGAAACGGCGGCGGCACTCGTCCTGAACCTCAAACAGGGTCCACCATCTGCCACCGCTCAAGATATCCTCCAGCCGCTGGCGCTGGGTTGTTGGCTTCTGGGTACTCATGCTGCTACACCTCCACACTCGTTCAGAGAATCCACACATGCTTGGTTAATCCATATGCATTCCTTCCTGACACCAGTACCACTTCCCGCAGAACACCTTGACTGCTTTTCACGGCGTTCCCAACCATGAAGCAGGTCGTTGTATACAGTCGAATCATATCCGCTCAATACAACCATCCCCTCTACACTGCATAGTTGTTTCAGCAACGCTTCATGCTCATCGTTAGTTAACTCATGTTGATACACGCCTTTATTATTTCTCACCTGGCGGGTTTCCATGAGATAAGGAGGATCCACGTAAAATAGCGTGTCCGAACCATCGTGGTTTTTAATGCAGGTAGCTGCATCACGGTTTTCAATATTCACTCCTTGCAAACGCTCGCACACATATGCAAGAACAGGAGGATACTTAGACCAGACCTTCGCACTGTTGTTGTATTGTCGTTTAGCCTCACACCTGAAGCCTGTTGGATGGAAAGTCGCGGCCCCTGAACCAAACCCCATAGCTGATCTGACGATTGTTCTACGAGCCCTTTCAAGAGGATCCTCTGAAAGTTCATACGCCAATAGAAATTCATCCCTGCTGTATGGTGTTAGCTCGCATAACTCAATAAGTTTCTCGACCAAATTGGGATCTCTTAAAACCTTAAACAGGTTGAAAATATCCTGATCTAGGTCGTTATATACCTCGCCATGAGATCTAGGTTTTTGCAACAATACAGATGCAGCACCACCGAATGGTTCCACATAACACCTATGTGATGGCATGTTGGAAAGCAGCCACTTTGCGAGCCTAAATTTTCCACCGTGGTAACGTAGTATTGGCGTGTGCATCATGCTGCCCTCCTGTTTCGATATTGAGTTGCGTACTCGTGCAACCAAGTGTTGGCGTCACGGCGTGAATCACGGTTACCGCGCCCGGCCATGTAACGGCGTTCATACTCACCACAAACCCAATGCAGATCAGCCTCAGGTATCACCCGCAGTCGCTCGGCAATGAATGAGCGGTCAGAAGTGCCGCCGCGATAGTGGTAAAGCCTTGGGAACGTCAAATACGGATTAGCCGGGCTGCCAAGGGCAGGTTCACGGATCACCGCACAATCATTCGCGGCCGGGCTGGCCACAATGCCGCTGTAAAAATCCGGGGCATCGGCCCCCAAATCATGCCGCCTCATGGTTGCCTCCCCGCCCTCGATAACTCTCCCAATCAAACTTAACCGCCATGCCAACGGCCTCTTTCAGGCGTTCATAGCCCCTCACGCCAAGCACATCGCGCAGGCCTTGGCCGTCAAGGTTGGTGATGAACGAGGTCGCCCTGTTGCCGTACAAGCGGCGATCTATGATGCGGGTTAACCACAGCCGCTCATCGTCGCTACTACGCTGCAAGCCAATCTCGTCAATAATCAACAGCTCAGGCCTGCAAAAGTCTCGCAGCAGCTGTTCTTCGCTGGTCTGCCCTCGGTAGCAACTGCGAGCCCTGTCCATCAAGTCCATTACGCTCATCATCACCACCGTGTGGCTGCGTTTCATCAAAGCATTGGCAATGGCGCTGGCAACATGGTTCTTGCCGGTACCCGGGTTGCCATAAAACAAAAAGCCACGCCCGGTAGACGAAAACTCAGCAAAGCGCGTTAAAAAACCCTTGGCAGCGTCAACCGCCTGATACTGGCCCTTGCAGCTGCAGCGGTAGTTATCCAGAGTGCAATCTAGAAAACGCTGATTCAGGCCGGACTGCCCCACCAGTGCCGCCGCTCTGCGCGCCTTGTGCTCGCTGGATATCCGCTGCTCATCCTCCAGCCTCATCCGCTCAATCACATCACGCGAGCAGGGTTCAATATGGGCCGGGGCATTCAAGCGTTGCAGCATCTGCTGCAATGATTGCGATTTATTCACCGTTACCTCCCCAATGATCAAAATCATCCATGGCAGGAACGCCGCTATGCTCAGGTACGTTTGCGACACCTCCGCCACCAACCAACCCGCTGTTTTGCAGCCAGCGGAACTCAAAGCCAACCCATCCGCGCACAACGCAATAACCCAGGCAATCGTCAACACTAAAGCCATGCTTGGCAGCCTCGTGCAGCTCCTTGCCAAGCCGATTAACCGCTGTTTGGGTTAACTTGGCCCGCTTGCTCTGCCTGACAACAATCCAGTCATCAAAAACCTGCTGCGAAGGCACGCCAGGCCACTTCGAAAAATCGAACTGGGTAACAGCACTTTTTGAGCGCTTCGCGCGTTTATTCTTTATAGGTTCATTGACTGGTTCAAAAGAGTGACTGGTTCTAGTGTCATCTGCTGGCATAGGGGGTATGTCACCTGCTGGCATACCCTCTGCCATCTGCTGACATACCCCTGTGCTATCTGCTGGCATAGGTATGTCATCTGCTGGCACAGGTTGTTGCATGCCATGCTCGGCGTGCTCAACCTTGGGTTTTGGGGGAAATTGCAGACGATAAAGATTCGACTGGTGACCCAGTTCATTCTTGCGATGGGTAATCGACAGGTAACCGGCCTTATCCAATGCAGCAATATGGTTTCGCACTGAGCTGTGCGATATCTCGCATTGGTCGGCAACATGCTGGTAACTCGGCCAGCACTCGCCGTGGTCATTGGCATTGTCGGCAAGCTTCAACAGCACCAGCTTGCGCAAAGGGTTACCAACCTTGGCCCGCATGGCCTTAACCATAAGCTCCATGCTCATACGTCACCGCCTTGCGCCAAATTGACGCACATCAATGGCTTGGCTATGATGACCAAGCCTGAACTCAGGTAAGCGCCCGCAGCTGTCACTAAACTAACGCGGGCGCTTCTGTTTTTGTGGCTCATGCTGCCTCCGGTCCATCGTCAGGCAAACGGCAGCCTGCGTCATACAAACGGGCGCAAATGCCGGTAAAGCTGGTTGAGTGGGAACGCGCCGCAATAGCCGCCATTTTGGCTATCTGCTGCTGGCGCTCACTGTCTTGCTGCCTAAGATTTTGGCGGTTGGCCATAAACTCAAACGCCTCGCGCTCCTCTGCCGTTTCGATGCTGATAACATTGCCTTCGCTCATATCGCCTCCAATCCCAACGTCTTGCGCAACGTAGAGCGCAACACTGCAACAAACTCACGCCATGCCAGCGCCAACGCTTCACGCTGTTCCATTTCGTCAATCACCCGGTCAAGTTCCAGTGATGCCGCCCTGAATGCGTCTATCGCCAGCCCTCTCTCAATTGAGTTTGCCGGCAGCTCAATCGCCACTTGATAGGCCACCACAGTCGCGGCATATGCCTTGCCAATCACCGCCAAGGCGCCGCGCGAAAACCCGCAGCGGTTCGCATCACGCCAAGCGTTAACGTTCTCAGCCTGCATTTGCGGGTAAATATCGAGTTCAATCAGATCAAGATCGTCCATGCTTCCTCCTGTTAATCCATTCAAAATCATCACGGCAATCCGCATCACAAAAACGGGCCTCAGCGGCAACCGGAGCACTGCAATACAAACAGCTGCCAGTGCTTGCAGCTGTCTGCACTGGCTTCCTTGCTTGGGCTATTGCCAGACTGTCAAACAGCTCAGATACCCGCTGGGCTTCGTCTGCGTCGTTACTCATTGGCGGTGGCTCTGCCAGCGCGAAGGAAAGAAAACTCGGCTTCCAGCAATTGAATACTGGCCTCAGTCGTCGCCCGTGACTCCCTCAGCTCACGGTGGCATTGAATAACCTGCTCGCGGGTCGGCTGCGAGCCCAGGGTGATAACCGCAATCTGGGCTTCACTGTTTTCCTTGGTGAGAATTGCCGCCACCCTGCCCGGCTCCAACTGCCCGCCAACAAGGCCAGAGTCCTCCACTACCGTTACCCCTATCGGGCCATACACATCATTGAGGTAAGCCATACGCAAATGCGTTGGCATAGCAGCAAGCAATGCTTGCTCTACATGAAACAGGCGTTCCGGGTTTGGGTGGCACTCTTGATACTGGCCCAGCCAGCGGAAGATCTTCTGCGCATTGATTCTGGCGTCGTTGTAAGGGTCGTCGGTTCGCGCAAAGCTAATCCCCTCTCTGGCCAGTGGCTGTTTCAGGCCCAGGCGATCAACAACCTCCACAACACTAGCCGCCAGTGACGCACGGCTCACCTTGGGCAACTCCAACCAGCGGTGAATGGCAACCATTAGCAGGTCAAGGCGTGATTTGTGTTTCATGGCTAAACTCCCTTTCAGGTTTAAGGTGAAATCAAGCGGCCTGCTGCTCACCATCGTTTAAGGCGTCATCCGTCTTCAGCTGGCCGTTGGTGATGCGTTCGAGCTGATACGCTCTAAGTGGTGGGACGTGTTCGCCCCATTGAGATACAGAAGATTTGGTAATACCTAACGCCTTGGCTAACGCTGTAGCAGTTTCGAAATGAGCAATAGCCATCGATGTTTTCATCAGAAACCTCCTTTGCCATAAGTAAAGCCAAGGTTAAGACCTCTTTACTTTCCAGTCAACACAAAAGTAAAGGACAATTGACAAAATGAAAGTTAAGATTGCTAAACTATGATGAATGAGCGTATTAAAACCAGACGTAAAGAGCTAAAGCTGTCACAAGAAGCTTTAGGTAAACGTGTAGGTGTCACTAAAGCCACTGTATCCCTATGGGAGAACGGTGTTACTTCACCTGCAGGCGAAAACATGCACAAGCTTTGTAAGGCGCTAAGCACATCTTCATCATTCTTACTTTATGGTGTGGAAGACAAGATAAAGCCTTCTGCTGATGGTTCATTCCAAGGCCAAATGACCACTTGGGATAACAGCACTCCGCTTGATAAAGATGAAGTGGAAGTACCCTTCTACACAGAAGTTAAACTTTCTGCGGGTAACGGTATCATTTCCGATGTCGAAAACCACGGTCCTAAACTGCGTTTTTCCAAATCTTCTCTGCGCAGTCAAGGGGTTGAACATGAGGCAGTTGCTTGCGTGAAAGTATCTGGCAACAGTATGGAGCCAGTGCTCCCTAACGGCAGTACTGTAGGCATCGATACTGCGAACAAAACCATCGTTGATGGGAAAATGTATGCCATCAATCATGATGGCATGTTACGGGTGAAACTGCTGTATACCCTCCCAGGAAATGGCTTACGACTGCGCAGCTATAACCAAGATGAATATCCAGATGAAAGCTATAACGGTGACCAAGCAAAGGTCATCACCGTTATTGGTAGAGTCTTTTGGTACTCCGTACTCATTTAAAATTAATACTCTATATAAGGACAAGGGAATGTAATGAATATAGTATGGAAAATCTTAGCGGCCCTTGCTTCAATCATTGGCACAATGGGCGCCATTAAATCACTACTTCCAACAGATATTACATATGAAATATTAGTGAAAAACATGTTTTATATGTCAGGTTGGATCATAGCCTTTATTTTCTGTCTTGTTCTGATCTACCAAGAAGCTAAATTCAATAATTTTAAAAAGCAGATCACTGACTTAAATTCAGAAAGTAAAGCTCATGATAAGAAAATGATCTCCATACTTTCAGATGACAAAGAATACTTAAAATCTGAATTGACTAATTCAACGAAAATATTACGATATTTTTCAGCGAACTTTGAAATCCATTCAACACCGATTCCAAAACGCAAAGATAGTGAGGCAGAAGATGAATTTTAGTGACTATCAATATATGCCCATAGTTCGCACAAGAGCATCAGAACTTCTCGGTGTGAACATGTTGAGAGATGACACAAAATCTAAAATATTACCATATGCTAGCTTATCCAGATCCAATAGACGTAATGATTCCAGAACTGCTTTTGATGCCTGGAATTCGGTGTTTACCGGTCCTGTAATTTTAGGGTTAGAGGAAGGGAATCGACTCCAATTAGATGACTATGATTATTTAACATCACCAGATAATGATTTTGAAAACTGGATTGGCTTTATATTGAATGCTTTGGAAAAAAACAATGGTGTAATACCATCATTGATTCTAAATGACAACATAAGCAAGCGCCAATTTGTTAAGCAAATACAAAAGTTTGAAAAGACTTTTGAAAAATTTGCTCTCAAAATCAACCCATTAGATAGAAGAGAAGTAGCTGCAGCTAGTACGGCGGCATCTGTTGTTGATTCAACTGAAAGTATTTTATTTATTTTAGATAGTGGACAAATTTCTAGAGAAAGACAAAAAATTGCACTTGATGCCACTATCCACTGTATCAATGAATTACGAACTATTGAATCAAGCATTGAAATAGTAACTGCTTGCACTAGTTTCCCTAGAATGTTTCAATCATATACTTCAATAAATGATATAGGCTACGGAGAAATCCCTATGCTTGAATGGGAGAACTTTCATGCTCTTGGAGGCCAAGACGTTTCTATATATGGTGATTATGCTTCTATTCATGGGGAATTCTATGAAGGTGCTTTTGCTCGTTTTGTAGCAAGAATTGATTACCCTACGCCCAGTATATGGATATTTCAACGCCGCCAACAGCTTGCTCAGGAAGAAAGAGAGATACTATATGTAAATGCCGCTGAGACAATCATTGCTGATGAAAACTGGGATGATAGTTTAGATGCATGGGGTAAAGAAATTATTGAACAAGTCGCAAGTGGAAATGTTGACGGATTCAAAGCCCCAGGAAAGTGGATTTCAGTTCGTCTAAATCTACATATAGAACGTATCGTTCAATTTCTTGAGCAAGGAATAACGATACCTGATACAGTAGACTTTGAAGATGGCGAAGATGATTTAGATTGGTAATTAACGACTCTTTCTTGGAATAACCTTAATGGGAGAAGTTGTGACAAACCCAAACTCTCCCATTGATTCCGAGATATCAATAGCAAGCTCATCATCTGCATATTCATCCCCCCACCACTTTTGAGATGATACTTCATGCTGCGCTGATGATAGTGCAAGATAATTACGCGCCTTGTTAGGACTAAGCTTTTCTAAGTCTAAAATTTGAACACTCCCATCTTTACTTTCTAAAAATGTTGAGTATGAATTCTTATATTTGCACTTCAGATAGTCAAGCACAAATCCCCTCCAATGCAGCTTAGGAATTTTGTTGAAAATCTTATATAAGTCTTTACGACGAGAACTAGCTGTGCAACTGAGACCTCTAGACTTAAGGAATGATATGAGTGAACGCTTATCTACGAAAGAAAGGAAATAACTACAATCAGAAACTTTATTTACCTTACCTCTTCTTTTAATTTTGAGGTATTTTTGGTTATTTTTATAAGATAACTCCAAAATTTCTACTTCAGAAGGCAATATACTCAATGCTTTTGATGTAAATTTAGAGGAACAAACAACAGTAACCTTATCAAAAAACGTGATATAGGTCTCAATTTGCCCTTCTAAACGAGTCAAACTGTCGGCGTCACTTTTGATCTCAAATGCATGAAGCTTTCCATTAGCGACAACTAAATCAGCACGTCGGCTAAAATTATCAACAGGCAGCTCGTTAATGAGTACTGCATCGTGTTCAAGATAACCTTTCGAAAACAACCAGTTTATGGTTGTTGCCTTATAGTCAGCTTCTTTCAATACAGGTGAGTTCATTTTTTACGCCATTTAATGCCCTGAATTTTTGGACAATCACTACCTTACTACGCCCAAGATAGTATAACGATACCATTATGTAAATATCTGACAATGTTGCTTGGGTATTATGTGTCCATTAGGCACATTTTATAAGTCGAGATTCAAAAGTAAATACTAAAGACACAAAAAGTTAAGGAAAATAGACAATGGACTTGACCTAAAAGTAAAGATATCTTAACCTTTTCCGTATCACTTAACCAGAGGACGGGAACATGCCAATTCTGACCACCAACCCAAGCACCGCGAAGGAACGCGCCGAACACCGCTTGTTAGTGTCACTGCGCTTCGCCTGCTTGATGACCAAGCACAGCAATCCAATGGACTGCCCACGGGTAAAGCAACGCGTGGCAGAGTTGGAGCGTTACCTCTACCAACACCACCCAAGCCAACGGTTCGACCAGGTATATGTCGATTGCGCTGGCGAGCTTGGTGAAAGCTTTGCCCTTCGGGTACACAGCCAAAACTACCAAGCCACTATCTGGCGCAGCCATCATCATGCTGCCGCTATCACACCGCTGTTTAGCAACGCTATTGCGTAGGAGGCCGACATGGACTGCCAATCAACTCGCACCCGCACTGCCCGTAAACCACACCAATGTTGTGAGTGCCACAGCACCATCAACCAGGGTGAGCAATATGCCTTTACCTCAGGTGTATGGAACGGCGAACCCGCCAGTTTTAAAACATGCCACAACTGTTGGGAAATACTCGCACAAACATCACGTTATGTGAATTTAACAGCAAGTGAATGTGATGACTATCCCTACTTTGGTGGATTAGTTCAATGGTTTGATAACCGCATTACCTGCGACTTCCAAGGCGAGGCCTTTGTTTTGGAAATGGCCGAGGCCATCCAAGTGCCACCGCAGCAGTTAGCCACCCTACTCTGCATTGAGTTAACCAAGGAGGCAGCGGCATGAAGGGCGAACACATCTTCAAAACCTTAATGGGTTGGGTGCTACTCAAGCCGCTGGAGCAACAAAAGGAGCCGCAATGAATACTGTGTTTTTACTGATGGCTGAGTACAGTGCGGCCATTGTCCCGCTGGAGTCCATTTGCGAGAAGTATTTTGGCATGAGCCCCGCCACGGCAGCCAAAAAGGCCAAGGCCGGGTTGCTGCCGGTGCCTGCGTTCCGCGGGGGCGAAAGCCAAAAAGCCACTTGGCTGGTAAACCTCACCGACCTGGCGGCATACCTCGATAAAAAGCGCGCTGCGGCAGCAGCGGATCAGGTTGAAGCGGCGTAAGGAGAACGGCAATGAAGCACCTCATCCCCGGTATGGAAAGCCAAGAGCGCTTTGAGCTGCTAATCAGCTTCACCGATATCACATCAGAGCCAATGATCAGCGCCTTGCAGGATCACTATGTGAAGGGGCACCCGGCCAGCGTGGCCGCCAAAATTAACGGCATAGACCCAGGCAACCTCAGCACTAACCAGAAATCAATGGAACAAGTTGCCGCCCGCATCGAGCGCGTGAAGGAGCTCGACTGGCAGCGCTTTGGCTATAAGGCAACGAATAGTTGTGGGTTAACCAACAAGGAGGCTGCTCGATGAGTTACCAAATTATCTATGCTGACCCGGCCTGGAAATTCAACGACCAGAACCAGAACGGCAACCGAGGCGCCAGCTGTAAGTATGACGTTATGAGCCTTGAGCAAATGAAGGCCATGCCGGTTGCTGATATGGCAGCGGCTGATTGCACCCTGTTCATGTGGCACGTTCCCGCCATGCCATTGGAAGCACTGGAACTGGTAAAGGCTTGGGGGTTCACCCTTAAGACCATGAAGGCATTCACCTGGGTAAAGCTGAACAAACGCTTTTTCAACAACCTGCAGCGTGAATTTAGAGTCAGCCAGATTGACCTGCAAACCATGCCGGAAGAACAACTGCTGCAGTTGCTGATGGCCGCCGCCAAGATAGGCCTTGGGCACTGGACCCGAGGCAACACTGAGGATTGCCTGATTGCTGTCAGGGGTAAACCCAAGCGCCAGGGCAAGGGTGTGCGGCAACTCATTATCGAGCCGATACGCGAGCACTCACGGAAACCGGATTGCACCAGAGACCGCATTGTTGAACTGATGGGTGATCTGCCGCGGGTTGAGTTGTTCGCCCGTCAAAATCACCCTGGGTGGCATGCATGGGGTAACGAAGTTGAGCACTCAATCCCATTACTCACTGCCGGCAACAAAGCCGCTTAAGTACAGCAGGCTAGCTGAAAAGAGGATTTTCAAAGTGACACACATAAACAGCCATAGCATATTCAGAGGGGCCACCCAGTTCTCTCTAAACATAAACGATGATGAGCTGGTAATAGACAACTTCGCCGGAGGTGGCGGAGCCAGCACGGGGATTGAGCAGGCTATTGGCCGCCAGGTTGATATTGCCATCAACCATGATCCTGATGCGATTGCGATGCACAAAACCAATCACCCGCTGACCAAACACTACTGCGAGAGTGTTTGGGATGTTGATCCTGTGGACATTTGTGCAGGTCGGCCTGTAGGCCTGGCCTGGTTCTCACCTGACTGCAAACACTTTTCCAAAGCCAAAGGCGGCAAGCCGGTAGAAAAGAAGATCCGGGGCCTTGCCTGGGTCGCTGTGCGTTACGCTGCCACGGTAAAGCCTCGCATCATCATGCTTGAGAATGTCGAGGAGTTTAAAACCTGGGGGCCTGTGGTTGATGGTGTTCCGTGTCCAAAGCGCAAAGGCAAAACCTTTGACAGTTTTGTCAATTCACTCAGACACCTTGGCTATCATGTGGAGTGGCGCGAGCTGCGCGCCTGTGACTATGGCGCCCCGACAATTCGCAAGCGCTTCTTTTTGATAGCCCGTTGTGACGGACAGCCAATCGTGTGGCCAACACCTACTCATGGCAACCCTGCCAACCCACAAACCAAAGAACAAGGGCTTAAGCCGTGGCGAACAGCTGCTGACTGCATTGATTGGTCAATCCCATGCCCAAGCATATTTGATCGAAAACGCCCGCTGGCAGAAAAAACCATGGCAAGAATTGCCAAAGGAATACAGCGGTTTGTGATTGAAGCCAGCGAGCCATTTATAGTCACTTGTAACCACAGCGGTGACGGATTTAGAGGTCAAGGGTTAAAAGAACCCATGAAAACCATTTGTGCCAGCCGGGATGCTCACGGGCTTGTTACGCCAATTTTGGCGCCACTTATCACCGAACATGCCAATGCCAGCAGTCAGCGCAATATGCCTGCTGGGGAACCGCTGCGCACCATCTGCGCCGAGGTGAAAGGAGGTAACTTTGCTGTGGTGTCGGCATTTCTGGCCAAACACTATGGAGGTAACTACACCGGAGCTGGCGCCGAACTTTCCGAGCCACTGCACACAGTGACCACGGTAGACCATCACGCCCTGGTGACAGCACAGCTGAGTAAGTTTCACGGTAAAGACGCAGGGGGCGAGATCACTGACCCGCTACCAACCGTGCTCACCAAAGCCAAACAGGCGCTGGTTACCAGCTCACTGGTAAAGCTTCGCGGTACCTGTAAACACGGTCAGCCTGTTACAGAACCCATGCCAACCATCACCGCAGGCGGCACCCATGTGGGTGAGGTGCGAGCCTTCCTGCTTAAATACTACGGCACCAACATCGGCCACGCTGCCGATGAGCCATTGCAAACCATCACTACCAAGCACCGCTTCGGGCTGGTCATGGTACGCGGAGAGCCTTACCAGATTGTGGATATTGGTATGCGCATGCTGGAGCCGCACGAGCTATTTGCAGCTCAGGGATTCCCTACCGATTACATCATTGATGTGGATTACACCGGCAAACGGTATCCCAAGGCAAAGCAAGTGGCACGCTGTGGTAACTCAGTGCCACCGCCATTGGCTGAGGCTTTGGTATCAGCCAACTTTGTTGAAACATCCAAGTCAGCTGTAGCAGCCTAAGGAGCCAATATGGACCAGATAGCAGAACTCTACAAACAAGGCCTGAGCTTTGAACGAGTAGCCGCTGAACTGCAGTTGCCTGTTCATCGAGTAAAGCGCCACCTGCAAAGACTGGGGATCACCCGCTCACGTATAGAGGCGGTGGCCATCGCCAACAAGCAACGCCAGCAAGAGCAGCGGCCGAGTTACTTAGACGTGGCAGAACGAAAGGAGGCGGCCCCTTATGCCCGCTTCCTGCATCAAATGGATCAAGCCAAAAAGAGGGCGGCGTGATGAACAAAATTGAATCAACAATGGTTGAAATGATCTCCTGCGCAAATGAAAACGGATACCACAACCATGCCGAAGGGATTCAAGAAGCTCTGGATCGAATACTTGATGAAGGGATGCTTACTGAACTGTACGGCGACGCATGGTATGACGGCTTTATGGCCGCAATCAAAGCAGCGAAAAGTCATGACGTAGAGTGCTACACCGAATCTGATGTACTCCAATTCTCTGAAGTCGCTGAAAGCGAGTGGAACGGAACTTCAAAAAACCGCATGGCCTGGCACCAATTATCAAAACCGCCCCAAGAGTCCGGGCGCTACACAGTACACAGCAGTTACGGTGTCCGAGATGCTTACTTCACGACTGGACTCACCCAAGGTGACTTCAGGTGGCAGGACTGCGAAACCGGAAACGATGAAGGAATGGAGAACATGGAGGGCATTGTGTACCAGGTTTTTTCATGGACACATATGCCCACGCCAGACACTAATGGTGGTGACAAATGAATCCACGAATTCTAAAGAAACTCACCAAGAAAGCTGACGTGTTGATTCAGGCTCTTGGTGTTAGCGTTTATGGCAATCGCTGCGTTATTGGGGAACGTGAAGGATACGGTTTTGAAACCAGTGTCAAAGTAGAGCGCAAGCACCTTGAGCGCTGGAGCGGAAAACTAAACAGGTACGGCTACTTCGTTCAGCTCACTGGAACTGTTGGCTACGGCGAAATGACTGGTTACTACGAGCGCGAATGGTCTGACTTGGATGCATGGTCAATCATCAAGTCATACGTAGTCGAATCGTTTGACGACTGGAAAAACGCTCCTGATGGCGAATGGCCAATTAACACATGCCCACGGCGCGTAAAGGCAAACCCTGCTGGTATCCTGCGCTATGCCAGGAGTATGACAAAGAAAGGCGGTGAGTGATGTTGGTTTACAGGGTCCAAGACAAGCGAGGCCGAGGGCCGTTTTGTCCAGGGTGGGCCGTTAAGTGGATCGAGCCAAGCGCTCTTTATTAACCAACTATCCGGAATTCCCGGATAGTTTCCTTAAAACCATTAATAGCGGAAATTGAGAGAAGCTTATGATTACAGAAAAAGAGCTTAAGTTAGTTGATGAATTGCGGGTTAAACAAAACCGTCTAAAATCAGCACTGAACAGCTTCGACAGTCAGTATGTCAAAACGGTTGTTGGACTTGTAAGCATTAACGCTGCTTCATCATCTTCGGTAGATAAAAGCGATCATTCCGATTTTTTCCAAACCGAATTGGCTGTCATTCGTGATGAGCTGACAGTACTGGCTAAAGCCAAGCTCAGCCATAGTCTGAAAGAAATTGAGTTGGAACTTTCAAAATACATCGGCGAACCTGCCTGATAATGGTTCTACACTGAACAATTCAAATCAACTAACCACTATTAACCGGCCCGGGCACCTGTCCTGGTTTAATTTTACCAATCAAGGAGGTGAGTGATGCGAATATGCAACAGCTGTGATTGGCAAGTTCGAGAGAATGATTGTGTTTCCGTGGGTAATGTTGGTCCACTATGTCCAGAATGCAACGAAACCACTCACGAAGGCCGCAGACACGACTGGGATGATGATGCAATTTGCAGAAAGTGCGGACTAGACGGGGCTGAAGCTGACTATTATAGCAAGCGCGGATACGCCCACGAATATCCAACACTGCATGATTGTCCAGAGACTAGGCGCTAACTGAAAAGCCCAGGCATTAGCTTGGGCTTTTATTTATGCTTAAATACGGAGTACCCACGACATAGATTCTGGGCCGAGCCGAAGGGGAACTCTACCGTGTTGTTATGTTGCGGAATTAAAAAGGAACCATTGTATGAACCTACAAATATTTTTTATTGGCTTGTTCTTTGGAATTGCCGAGATATGGTATTTCGGTTGGAACATGACACCGCAAAGCGATGCTGAGATGATCTGTGACGGAATAGCATTACTGATATTAGCACTGGCCTTCATTGTGCCAAAGCGAGCAACACAACCCCGAGGTAAGTGAGGCGCGATTTTTACGCATCCCGCCCCGGCGGGTTTTTCATTCATTCTTCATCTGAACTGGAGTAATCTCAGTTTGGAATCGAGCATGCTTTTCCAGCATAAAGGACTCACCGCGATACTCAATACAGGGATATGCAACTGTGAACCACACTTCTTCCTTGCAGTTTGAACAGGCATGCTGCCACATTTTGGGATTTGAGTGGATGACTCTTGACCCTGGTATCACTCGCATATAGCCGCGCTTACAGTGCTCACACACCATTTCTACCAGGTCAGCTGATATTGGTTTTCGCCTCTGCATTATAAGTTCTTCAGTTCTTCTTTTAACGCAGATATCTGCCGGTCGATAGAAGTCACCCTAGAGTCAGCGGCCTGAGATATTGCAGCCATTTCCTGAGCCAGGCTTTGTTCCCAGTTGGCGCCGGCTAAATTATTGGCAGCATAGTTTCTGCTGTGCTGCAGCTGCTTGATGCGCCGATCCCTGTCCTTAAACACCTTGCGCCTGTCGTTCTCAAGCTGATCAATCTTCCGCTGTATGTCCTGCCCTTTAACATAGCTGTCGATATCATCACGCAGGCCAGAGAGGTTTTCTGCTCCAGTTGATTCCTGCCGACTTACAACACTGCCGACATTGCTTAGGTCCAGTTCTTCTGATTCAGCCGCGCACGGATCCTGAGAGAAGATCACCTTCCCGTCAATCTCACATTTAAACACCGCAGCTTGAGAGCATGGCACCAAGAATAGTGCCGATAGCAAGATGATTTTCCCGTCCATAGATCCACCTATTATCTGACCAATAGATAATAACACCAGCTTAACAAGCTGGGTACCCATGAGCAAAGACCATCAGCAGCCAGGTGCCCAATAGGCACCCATGAAAAACACAACCCTTTATACAGACTGGCTTACAGCTTGATATCGCACCAATCCAGCATGGGGGCAATGGAAAAACGGCGGTTGGCATCGATAGGGCTTGGCATTAACGGATCCGGTACGCAAAAATGGGCCGCTATTTTACCCTCTGTGGCCATAAAACGACAGCCGCAGATGAATCCCTCTCATAAACCCGAATCAAAGGTCATTCTGTTGTCGCCGAAGACTTTTGACCCGAGTTACTCAAACTCTGTCTCTATCCCGGCATAAATCAACAACATTTCAGCCAGCGAGCTCACCTGCATGCCCTTCATCAGGTTGGATCTGTGGATCTCCACTGTGCGCATGGCGATGCAGAGTTCGTCGGCTATCTGCTGGTTCTTATAGCCCTTGGCGATGAGATGCAATATCTCTTTCTCTCTCGGAGTCAGCGCCTGGTAGATGCCTTGCAGCTTTCGGCGTTTGGCGATTTCGGCAGAGTGACTCAGCGCCTTGGTGACCGCCTCGGCGAGGCGAGCACCATCGGCGGGCTTTTGAAAAAAGTCCACCGCGCCGGATTTAAGCGTATCCACCGCCAGCGGCACGTCGCCATGGCCGGTGAGAAAGATCACCGCCAGCGGGCTATTACGCTCGTTGAGCAGCTGCTGCAGCTGCGCCCCACTGAGCCCAGGCATACGCATATCGAGGATCAGGCAGCCGGGCAGATCCAACAGCTGCGCCTTGAGAAAATGCTCTGCATCTTCAAAGGCCTGCACCTCAAAACCATATCCTTCCAGCATAAATCCCAACGAGCGCCGCACCGAATCATCGTCATCCACCAGATAGACTGACTGACGCTTGTCATCGGTCGGTGAACTGTTTTGGGCAGCAAATTGTCCCGGCATTTTTCTTTCTCCTTGGCAAAACGAGTTTAAGCCAGCACCACTGTGACCAGACAACCGCCCTCAGGCGGCTGCAGCAGACTGATGCTGCCGCCATGGCTCTCGGCGATTTCGCGGCAGATCACCAGCCCCAGCCCCAGGCCATCTGTCTTGGTACTGGTAAAGGCCTGCATCAGGCTCTTGCCATCCTGTTTAAGCCCTGGGCCATTATCCTGCACTTCCAGCAAGA
Organism: Shewanella sp. Iso12; assembly: GCF_012030025.1. Classification (NCBI taxonomy): domain Bacteria; kingdom Pseudomonadati; phylum Pseudomonadota; class Gammaproteobacteria; order Alteromonadales; family Shewanellaceae; genus Shewanella; species Shewanella sp. Iso12. Next base: position 189,642 of record NZ_JAAUHW010000007.1, on the reverse strand, counting down.
GCTTGCCGGGCTGGGATTGATAATCCAGCCGCAGCGCAATAATTCGCTCGGCTTTAGGCTCTTCAGCCAAGGCTTCGATGGCATTCTTAAGCAGATTCAACAAGAGTTGCTGCATGGCGACCGTATCCAGTTGCATGGGGCTTTCTTCGCCGACAATCTGCCAATCGACGCGGATCGCTTGTTTCTCCAGTTCATGCCCCAGCAGAGTCAGCGTCTCGCTCAGCAAGGGGCTGAACGGCTGCAACTGTTTTTGCGGCGGGCGCTTTTTCAAAAGCCCCCTGAGCCTTTGAATGATACCGTGGGCGCGGCCAACTTCAGCCTGTATCTGTTCCAGTGCCAGCGGCAACTTGTCCAGTTGCCCCTGTTGCAGCCTGACACTGGCGCCGTGGCAATAGTTGCCTATGGCCGCCAAAGGTTGGTTCAGCTCATGGGCCAGGCTGGCGCCCAGTTCACCGGCCACCGCCGCCCGCTGGGCATGTTCCAGCAGACTGAGGTTTTCACTCAGTTGCCGTTGGGCCTTGGCCAGTTCCCGGCCGCGGCGGCTGAAACTGTATTCGAGCCAGAAGTGATAACCGTTGAGCAGCACCAGCAGCGCCAGCAAGCTCCAGCCCCAATGACTGTGGGCCTTGAGCCACTGCAGCGCCCTTTGCCACCAAGGCGCCTGCAATGGGTGCAGGTCCAGATCCTTGAGCAGCTTATCAATGGCCAGTTGACTGACCGCCGTGGTCCACCCCAGCGAGCCGGACATTTTGGCCGCCTCACTGTCCTCCGGCAGTGCCAACAAAGCCAGGGTCAATTGCTTGGCCAGCCCCTGGCCGGCACGGCTGGTCTTGGCCATGGACCAGTTGGGATAGAGGCGGGTCGACACCTCGCAGGCAAACCCTGCCGGCGCCTGGTTGTCCAGCACCCGATAGTGCCCGGCATCGATAAGCCCCTCCGCCGCCATCTGCTCCAATTGGCAGACTGGCACCACGGCGGCGTCTATGCTGCCATCGCGCAGGCGATAGAGCAGATTATCCAGCGGGAATCCCAAAGATTGGATCTCGGCCACATAGCTTGGCAGGTCTATCTGCTTGAGCCGCGCTTCATACACCAAGGTCAGGTAGCCGCCGAAGGCCTGGGTCGAGACTATCCCCAGGCGCTTGTGCCTGAGATCTTGCAGATGTTGCAGGCTGGACTCGCTTCTTACCACCAGCGCCGAACCCACCTGCATCGGCTCACCGGCATTGAGGCGGCTCTTGAGGGTCGCCAGCCAGCTTAAGGAGTATTGCCGCGCCAACAGCACAGATTGGCCCGGGTTGGTGATCACAAAGTCCAGCTCCTGGGCGGCCACCGCCTGCGACAGCTGCTCCAGCGTCAAAGGGTGCAGGCGAAAGTAATATCCCGGGATCTGCTGCTCGAGCCAATTCATGGTGGGTTGCCAGCGGTTGATGCTGTCGCTGTAGCCCCGGGTAGCCAACACACCTATATCCACCACCGCCTTATCGGTCAGCGCTCCAGTTGTTATGGCTGGGCCTGATAGCGGCAAAGGCTCAGTCGCTGCCGCAGCTGACGGCCAATGGCCGAGCAGTACAGTCGCAAACAGATAACACAGCAGATACAGGGTTCTCATCTCTTGATTTTGGCTCCGGTTAGGAAATGTAGCGGCCACAAGCGGCTGGGTCAGCATCAGTCTGCCCGCCATTCTAGCCTCAATTTCTTGCGCTGGATCAATAGCGGCCCCGATATGTGGAAAACCACTATAGAGACCAAGGGCGCCAGTTGCCGAGAATACAGGCAACAGGAGCCCGGTGGGTTTCCAATCACCGCAAGACTCAGGAGTCTGTATGGACAAGAGTAAACGTCAACTACTGGGGCAAATCGCCGCCATCAGCGCCGGAGCTGCGTTTTTGCCCGTCGCCCAGGCATCGACTTCCAAGCCCCAGGCAACCAGTGGCAAACGCTATGGCATGCTGATAGATCTGCGCCGCTGCGTCGGTTGCCAGGCTTGTACTGTCGCCTGCACCATAGAAAACCAACCCCCACTGGGACAGTTTCGTACCACAGTCAACCAGTATGAAGTGACCCAAGGGCAGGAAAGCGCCTTTATGATGCTGCCCAGGCTCTGCAACCACTGCGAAAACCCGCCCTGCATCCCGGTTTGCCCCACAGGCGCCACATTCCAGCGCCAGGACGGCATAGTGGTGGTCGACAGCCACTGGTGTGTCGGCTGCGGTTACTGTGTCCAGGCCTGCCCCTATGATGCACGCTTTATCAACCATGACACCAACACCGCCGACAAGTGCACCTTCTGTGCCCATCGGCTGGAGGCGGGCTTGCTGCCGGCCTGCGTCGAAACCTGTGTCGGTGAGGCCAGGATCATCGGCGATCTCAACGATCCCGGCAGCCAAATCAGTCGCATGCTGGCCGAGCACAGAGACGAGATCAAGGTACTCAAGCCCTCGGCCGAAACCTCGCCCTGCGTATTCTATCTGGGGATGACAGCCGCATTTGAAGAAAGGATCCGCGGCGAAGCGCCGGTTCGCAGCCTGATGACCGCCACTGGAGAGGAGTTGCACCATGGACATTAAAGAGATCTTGACCCCGGATATCGCCATCACCTGGTTACCCTGGGCGGTGCAATACTTCTTTATGATGGGACTGGCCTATTCCGCGGTATGGATTGCGGCGCTGACCATTATCCGCCCCGGCACCAAAGATAAGCGCCTGCTGACACTCTGCGGCAGCCTGATCCTCAGCACCGCCATTGTGGCACCTGTGGCACTCTTGGCCGATCTGCACCAACCCGCCCGCGCCTGGCACTTCTATATGCAGCTCAGACCGGATTCCTGGATGTGGTATGGCGCCTGGTTACTGCCGCTGTTTATGGCAGCGGCGCTGGCCTTTGCCTACCTCTTGCTGCGCCCTTCCCTTCCGACTCAGCCCAAAGATGGCTGGAGCCGCCTGGGATACTGGTTACGCCTGGGGAACTGGCAAGGTGATCCCTGGCTCAAGCCTCTGGCCTGGGTTGCCCTGCTCAGCGGCCTGAGTATCGCCCTCTACACCGGCATGGAAACCATGGCCATCAAGGCCAGGCCACTGTGGCACAGCTACTGGCTGCCGCCTCTATTCGCCGCCAGTGCCCTGGCCGCCGGCAGCGGCATGCTGATTTGGCTCAACCGCCTGTTCAATGGCCATAAGCAGGAGACCGACAAACAGCTGCTGCTCTGGCTGCGTGGCTCCTTCGCCCTGTTTGCCCTGTTGCTTATCGGCTGGGCTCTCAGTGGCGGCAACAGCGCCAATGAAGCCAGATTACTGCTCGGCGACAGTCCCAGTTGGCAACTGGCCGCTATCTGGGTGCTGGCCACCCTGGCCTTGTTGGCGCTGCTGCTGGCCTTCAGACATCTGCCCCGCTGGGCCTTGCTGTTTGGCAGCTTTGCCGCCATCCACCTGGCTTGGGGCTTTCGCTGGCTGGTGCTCATCCAGGCGCAGACAGATCCCAAGTATGGCGCCGGCACCTACTTCTATGAACTGCCCTGGGGCCCACAGGGGCTGCTGGGGATCCTGGGTACCTTTGGCCTATGGCTGGCCCTGATCACCCTGATTTCCGAACTGATACGTCAGTCTGCCACCGGACTGAAAGGAGCCGCATAATGGACAAGAGTAAGCGCCGTTTTATCAAAGGGGCTGCCATCACAGGTGGTACCGGACTGTTTGTTGCAGGCTACAGCCATACCCTGACCCAGCTAGGCAAGGGCCTGGTCAATGGCAGCTCGGGCAAAAACACCCAAGAAGCGATTCATGGCAACTCGCTGGCACCTGAGCTCAGGGTTGACCTGAATAGTGGCCAACTGAGCGCCAATGACAACCAGCGTCTGGCCAACACCATGTGTTTCGGCTGCTGGACCAAGTGCGGGGTACGAGCCCGTATCGATAATGAAACCGACAGCATTATCCGTATCAGTGGTAATCCTTATCATCCGCTGTCGGCCCGTGAACACCTGGACTTTGACACCCCGGTGCGCGATGCCCTGGTGTCCACCAGCGCCTGGCAGGAGCAGGGGCTTGCCGGGCGTTCCACCGCCTGCGCCCGCGGCAACGCCATGCTGGAGTTATTGGACAGCCCCTATCGGGTAACACGCTGCCTGAAACGGGTCGGCCCAAGAGGTTCGGGCCAGTGGCAGAGCATAGCCTTCGAGCAGTTGCTCAAGGAGGTTGTCGAAGGCGGCGATCTGTTTGGTGAAGGCCATGTGGATGGACTCAGGGCGATTCGCGATCTCAACACGCCATTGGATCCCGCCAACCCTGAATACGGCCCCAAGGCCAATCAGCTGTTGGTCAGCAACGCCTCGGATGAAGGGCGGGACACCTTGATAAAACGATTTACTTTCAACAGCTTCGGCACCCGTAACTTTGCCAACCATGGCTCTTACTGTGGCTTCAGCTATCGGGCCGGTGCCGGCGCCTTGCTGGACGATCTGAAAAAGTACGCCCACTTGAAACCGGACTGGGATCATGCCGAGTTTCTGCTGTTCATCGGCACTTCACCGCAGCAGTCCGGCAACCCCTTCAAGCGCCAAGCACGGCAACTGGCCAATGCCAGGGTCAACAACCGCAACTTCAGCTATGTTGTGGTTTCGCCCATGTTGCCCAACACCTCCAATCTGGCGTCGGCGCCGGACAATGTCTGGTTGCCGATCCGCCCGGCCACAGACGCCTCGCTGGCGATGGCCATGCTGCGCTGGATCATAGACAATCAGCGCTACAGCGCCGAGTTTCTCAGTGCTCCCAATGCCAAGGCCGCCAAAACCGCCGGTTTCCGCGGTTTCAGTAATGCTGGTTTCCTGGTGCATTCAGACCAGGCGCATCCGAGATACGGCCAATATCTGCGCGCCAGCGAATTGGGGTTGGCCTTCAGCGGCAAGCCCTTCGGTGATGAAGACCCCTTGCTGGTACTGGACGCCGTCAGCGGTGAACCCATGGCCGCCGAGGTCTGCCCCAAGGCGCAGCTCGAAGTGGACCGCAGACTCACAGGCCCAAATGGCCAGAGCCTGGCCTGCAAGAGCAGTTTCAGCCTGCTGGCCGAATCGGCCCGGCTCAAGACATTGGCGCAATACAGCGCCGAATGCGATGTGCCGGTCGATGAGATTGAGGCCCTGGCCAACAAGTTCACCAGCCATGGCAGCAAGGCGGCGGTGATCAGCCATGGCGGCACCATGAGCAGCGATGGCTTCTATACCGCCTGGGCCATCATGATGCTCAACGCCATGATAGGCAATATCAACCAAAAGGGCGGCGCGCTGGCCAAGGGCGGCACTTTCCCGGCCTTCGGCAAAGGCCCGCGCTACAATCTGGCCGAGTTTGACGGCATGGTACAGCCTAAGGGAGTATTCCTGTCACGCTCCCGTTTTCCCTATGAAAAAAGCTCGGAATACAAGCGCAAGCAGCAGGCCGGCGAGTCCCCCTACCCGGCCAGGGAACCCTGGTTCCCGATCTCGGCGCCCATGCTGAGCGAGCATCTAACCGCGGCGGTCAACGGTTACCCCTATTCGCTCAAGGCCTGGATCAACCATATGGGCAACCCTGTCTATGGCCAGGCCGGGCTCGGCGCCGCCATAGGCGAAAAACTCAAAGACCCCAAGGTGCTGCCGCTGTTTATCAGTATCGACAGCTTTATCAACGAAACCACAGCACTGTCCGACTATATAGTGCCGGATACCCTCACCTATGAGTCCTGGGGCTGGACCTCGGCCTGGCAGGGCACCATGACCAAGATAGCCACCGGCCGCTGGCCGATAGTCAAACCCAGGGTGGAACACACAGTGGATGGCGATCCCGTGTGTATGGAAAGCTTTCTTACCCGGGTTGCCATGGCGCTGGCCCTGCCCGGCTTCGGTGAAAACGCTGTGCAGGCCCATGATGGCACACGCCACCCGCTGACCCGCGCCGCCGACTTTTCTCTCTACGGCGCCGCCAACGTCGCCTGGTTGGGAGAGAAAGTCCCCGCCATCGGCAAGGAAGATCTCTATTGGTCCGGGGTTGCCAGGATCATTCCCGAACTCAAGGCCCGTCTCGGCGAAGAGGAAGCATCGAGAGTCGCTTATCTCTATGCCCGCGGTGGCCGTTTCGAATCAATGAACAAGGCCAGGGACGCCGAAGGCAACCCCGCCAAGGTCTGGCCCAAGCCGATGATGTTATGGAACCCTCAGGTGGGCAGTCGCCGTCACTCCCAGAGCGGCGAGTTTCTCAGTGGTTGTCCGCGCAGCTATGGTCAACGCCTGGCCGATGGCACAGAACTCAGGCAAGCCTTCGACCGCCAGTCCTGGCCCATGTTGCTGTCGAGCTACAAGTCACACACCATGAGCTCCATGAGTATCGGCTCTGACAGGCTCAGGCAGGTGCACCCCAATAATCCGGTGCGGATCAATAAAGACACGGCCCAAAGATTGGGGATAGCCACAGGGGATACAGTGAAAATCAGCACCCCCAACGGCAGTGTACTAGCACTGGTGGAATGCGTCGCCGGCGTGCACCCGGAGTGCATCGCCATTGAACACGGCTTTGGTCACAAGGAGCTCGGCGCGCGGGCATTCAGCATAGATGGCAAGCAGGTTGCTGCCAATCCGCTGATCCGCGCCGGGGTTAACCTCAACGATCTCGCAGTGCTGGATCCCAGCCGTTCGGGTTCCTACCCTCTGGTGGATTGGGCCAGCGGCGCCTCGGCCCGCCAGGGGCTACCGGCGAAAATCGAAAAAGTCTCCTGAAGCTCGCTCTGTGCCCGGTTTTTATACCGGGCACAGTTTTTCCGGGCAAGAAATCGCCACAGAGCCCAAGCCATTGTTCTAAGCTAATAAGAGTGTGATCCAGTGGGCGGGAGTGAAACCGCTTATGGATTAGCCTTACGCTATCTGCACTTCCCTAGGCAGCAAGAGGAACAAATCCGGCATGAATGTCACTTTTATCAATCCCTTTCTTCAGTCACTTCTCAATGTGGTTTCCACCATGGCCAACATGCAGTTGACCCCGGGTAAGCCCAGACTCAAGACAGACAACCTGGCCAAGGGCGATGTCTCCGGGCTTATCGGTATGGTGGGCCCGCAGACCAAAGGATCGCTGTCGATCACCTTTGAACAAGGGCTGATCCTGGAGATAATGCAAAATATGCTGGGAGAGAATCCCGGCAATATCAATGAAGAAGTGACAGATCTGGTGGGGGAAATCACCAACATGGTGACCGGCGGCGCCAAAAATCTGCTGTCGGACAAGGGCTATGAGTTTGAAATGGCCACCCCTGTGGTAGTTTCCGGCATAGGTCACAAGATTTCCCATCAGGCCCAGGGCCAGAAGATCATCATGCCTTTTGTCGCTCCCAAGGGCTCGGCCTACATAGAGATCTGTTTCGAGAATCAGTAATGACAAAGGGCGCCTCGGCGCCCTTTATTGTTTACCAACTCAATGGCATGACTCACTCAATCAAGGCAGACGGCCACTCTGGGAGTTAGCTTGGTCACCAGTTCATAGGCCACAGTTTCGATATGAGCCGCCACCTCTTCCACCGGTAACGCAGGCCCCCACAAGAGGGCATCATCACCGACCGCGTCCCGGGCATCCGGCCCCAGATCCACGGTCAGCATATCCATGGACACCCTGCCAACCACAGGCACCCGGCGACCATTGATCAGCACAGGCGTGCCCTCGGGGGCATTGCGAGGATAACCATCACCATAACCTATGGCCACCACGCCGAGACGGGTATCCCTTGATGAGCGCCAAAAACTCCCGTAGCCCACGCTCTCTCCGGCCTTGTGCTCGCGCACGGCTATCAACTGTGACACCAGACTCATGGCCGGTTGCAATTCGTGGTTGGCGCCTCTGTCACCGACCACGGGCGACACTCCATAGAGGGCGATACCCGGGCGGATCCAATTTTGCTGGCTGCTGGGCCAGTAGAGGGCACCGGCCGAGTTGGCCAGACTGCGGTCACCATCCAACCCGGCGGTGAGCTGGTTGAAATGCTCCAACTGCTTGCGGGTATAGTCATTGTCCGGCTCATCGGCACAGGCGAAATGGGTCATCAGATTGATGGGCTTAGCCACTTGCGGGCAATCCAGCAGCCGCTGATACACATCGCTAAACTCGTCGCTGCGAAAACCCAGTCTGTGCATGCCGCTGTCGACCTTGAGCCAAACCGTTACCGGCTTATTCAGCTTGGCCTGCTCCAGCATCTGCAACTGCGAGTTATGATGCACCACAGTGTCTATGTCATGCTCAACCAGCAGAGGCAACTCAGTACTGCGAAAAAAACCTTCGAGTAACAACAGCTTGGCCGTTACACCACCGGCCCTGAGTTCCAACGCTTCTTCGAGCCGCGCCAGACCGAAGCCGTCGGCACTGTTCAGGCTCTTGGCCACGTTCAGTGAGCCGTGGCCATAGCCGTTGGCCTTGACGACAGCAATAACTTTGCTGGCGGGCGCGATCTCACGCAGCCTGGCCAGATTATGTTGCAGCGCCCGGCTGCTAATCTCTGCTCTGGGAAAGGGTTTCAAAGCTTACCTTCAATCTTGGATTGGATGGCGCGCTCTCTGGCCGCGCCGGGAAAACCGTCCGCAGAGGTTTAGTCCTCTTCAAATTGCGGACCGGCGTAATTGTCAAAGCGGGAGAACATCCCCTGGAAAGTCAGCCTGACCCGGCCGATGGGGCCGTTACGTTGCTTACCTATGATGATCTCTGCCGTGCCTTTATCGGGCGAATCGTCGTTATACACCTCGTCACGATAAATAAACATGATAAGGTCCGCATCCTGCTCGATAGAGCCGGATTCACGCAAGTCAGAGTTTACCGGGCGCTTATCGGCCCTTTGCTCCAATGAGCGGTTCAGCTGCGACAGAGCGATCACCGGGATCTCCAGCTCCTTGGCCAAGGCCTTGAGCGAGCGTGAGATTTCAGCAATTTCCAGGGTCCGGTTATCGGCCAGCGCCGGCACCTGCATCAGCTGCAGATAGTCGACCATGATCATAGACAGACCGCCGTATTCCCGGGCGATACGCCTGGCCCTGCTGCGCACTTCGGTCGGCGTCAGGCCCGAGCTGTCATCGATATACATCTTGCCCTGCTCGAGCATGATCCCCATGGTAGAGGACACCCGCGCCCAATCATCATCATCCAGTTGGCCGGTACGTATCTTGGTCTGATCCACCCGGCCAAGCGACGCCAGCATACGCATCATGATCTGTTCCGAGGGCATCTCTAGACTGAAAATAAGCACCGGCTTGTTTTCATTGAGCGCCGCGTATTCACACAGGTTCATCGCAAAGGTGGTCTTACCCATGGAAGGACGGGCCGCGACAATGATCAGGTCACCGGACTGGAAACCTGCGGTCATCTTATCCAGATCGGAGAAACCGCTGGATACCCCGGTCACACCGTTGTGCGGGTTGTTGTACAGCTGCTCAATCTTGTCGACGGTTTTTTCGAGGATGGTCTTGATCCCCTCCGGGCCCTCGTTGGCGTTGGCGCGCTGCTCGGCTATCTTGAACACCTTGGTTTCGGCCAAGTCCAGCAAGGCGCCTGAGTCCCGCCCCTCTGGGTTGTAACCGGCATCGGCAATCTCATGTGCCACCCGGATCATCTCCCGCACCACGGCACGCTCGCGCACGATTTCGGCGTAGGAAAGAATGTTACCGGCGCTGGGGGTATTCTTGGCGATTTCCCCCAGATAGGTAAAACCACCGGCATCTTCCAGCTCGTCAGTCAGTTCCAGTTGTTCTGAAACCGTAATCAAATCTATGGGTTGACCATTTTCTACCAGCTTTTGCATGGCCCCGAAAATCAGCCTGTGGGAACGGGAGTAAAAGTCTTCTCTGACCACGGCCTCGGACACCTTGTCCCAGGCCTCTGCATCCAGCATCAGTCCCCCGAGCACGGATTGCTCCGCCTCAATGGAATGGGGAGGCAGCTTGAGCGCGTCAACCTGGACGTCTCTTCGCTTGTCTTTGGCCTTAAAGGCACCTTGCTGTTGCATAAATCTCCAACTCTCCAACAATCAGGCAAAATGTGATATAAAACCCGGTTCAATCAGAACAGGAATTTTACACCTACAATAACCTGTTTTTCATATCCAAACGGACACTAACAATAAATAAGGAATGAACATGCGCAATGCATTGGCTGCAGCCTTGGCGCTGACCTCTGGCCTCGCCATAGCCGATGAAGGGCAGTGGCAACCTTACCAAATGCCCTCTATTGCCGACAAGCTCAGTGAGCGCGGCATCGCCATCCCGGCAGAGCAACTGGCCGATCTCGGAAAGTATCCCATGAACGCCGTGGTGGGCCTCGGCTATTGTACCGCCAGTTTCGTCTCACCCCAAGGATTGGTTGTCACCAACCATCACTGTGCCTATCGGGGTATCCAATACAACAGCACCAAAGAACACAACTATCTGGCCGATGGCTTTTTGGCCAAAGAACAACGCCAGGAGCCTTCGGCCGGCCCCAACGAGCGCCTCTATGTCACCGAGGCGGTCACAGATGTCACAGATAAGATAACTGCCAATCTGCCGACCGCGCCACTGGCGCGTTATGAAGCCATCCAGGCCAACAGCAAGGCGCTGGTCAAAGAGTGTGAAGCCGACGACAACTACCGCTGCTCAGTACGTAGTTTCCACAATGGACTTGAATACTACCTGATCAAACAGCTGATTATTCGCGATGTGCGCCTGGTTTATGCGCCACCCGAGAGTGTTGGCGGTTTCGGTGGCGACATAGATAACTATGAATACCCTCGCCACAGCGGCGACTTTACCTTCCTCAGGGCTTATGTCGGCAAGGATGGCAAGCCTGCGGCCTATGCCGAGGATAACGTGCCTTATCAGCCCAAGAGCTTCCTCAAGGTCAATGCCGATGGCGTCAAGGCCGGTGACGGCGTGTTTGTGGCCGGTTACCCGGGTTCAACCAGCCGCTACCGCCTGACCTCAGAGTTGAGATTCGCCAGCGACTGGCTCTACCCGACTCAAGCCGCCCGCTATCAGGCCAGAATCGACACCATTGAGGGTATGGGCGCTTCCGACAAGGATATCGCCATCAAGTATGCCGGTACTCTGGCCGGCATGGCCAACCGGATGAAAAAACTCAACGGCTTGTTGGATGGCTTCCACGCCACAGATATTGCCGCTATCAAGCAGGTCGAGGAAAATGCCTTCCGCGACTGGCTGGCCAAAGATAAAGACGCACAGCCGCTGACGGCACAACTGAGTGAGCTCGAACAACTGCTGGCCGAGCAACAGCACAAGTATCAGCAGAGCTACTATTTTGACAATGCTCAATCCAGTGCCTTGCTCAGCGCCGCCAAGCAGCTTTATCGCCTGGCCAAAGAAAACCAAAAACCGGATGCCGAGCGCGAAGCGGGTTATCAAGAGCGTGACATGAAGATGTTCGCCGCCCGTCTCAAGCGACTTGACTCCAGCTTCGATATCAGCGTCGACAAAACACTATGGCAAATGGATATCGACGCCTACCTGGCGCAGGATAACCGGGTCGCCGTGATGGATCAGTTGCTGACACCCGAGCAAGGTATCAGCCTGGGCGACAAGCTCGAAGGCATGTATGCCCTGACCGAGCTGACCGACCAAGAGAAACGCCTCGACTGGATGCAGGCCAAGCCGGAAGCCTTTGAGAGCAGCAGCGATCCCTTCATTCGCATGGCAGTGGCCCTGTACGACACCAATATGGCGCAGGAAAAAGCCGACAAGGAACTGGCCGGTAAGCTGTCCATCGCCCGCCCCGCCTACATGAAGGCGATCATTGCCTATAACAAGGCCATGGGTAAGCCTGTCTATCCGGATGCCAACGGCACCTTAAGGATCAGCTATGGTATGGTCGATGGCTATCAGTCCCGTGATGCGCTCTACAAGCAACCCTTTACCAAGCTGGAAGGGATAGTCGCCAAGCACACAGGTGTCGAGCCCTACAATGCACCGCAGAAGCTGCTGGATGCCATCAAGCAGGGACGACTGGGCGAGCATAAGGTGCAGCACTTGTATCAGGATCCTCGCAGCTGGTTGTGCCGCCTGTTCTCCTGTCTGGATAACCCGGCCGAGTTCAACTCTGTACCGGTTAACTTCCTCTCCAGCGTGGATACCACAGGAGGCAACTCGGGCTCCCCCGTGTTTAACGGCAAGGGCGAGCTGGTTGGCCTCAACTTTGACTCCACCTATGAAGCCATCACCAAAGATTGGTATTTCAACCCCACCATCACCCGCGCCGTGCACGTAGATATCCGCTACATTCTGTGGATGATGGATGAAGTGGATCATGCCGACAACCTGCTCAAAGAGCTGGAACTGGTGCGCAACTGATAGCCACTAATCTGCAATAACCCAGAAAACACCCGCCCCGGCGGGTGTTTCTGTAGTTATAGGCAATCCAGTCAGCAGCGGTTCTGCCAGAGATAGCCACAGTAACTGTGGGTAAATGACAGTGTGCTTAAGTTTGGCATTAGCAGGCGAAGAAGAAAGGGGAAAAACCGTCGGCCCCGGCCAGCAAACAGGCATAAAAAAACACCGCCCGGAGGCGGTGTTTTTCTAGTAAAAGCCGGGATTAAGCTTCAGCAACAACAGTTACTTTAACTACCGCTTTTACTTCAGTGTGCAGCTGAACTTCAACTTCGAAGTCACCAGTGGTGCGCAGAGCGCCCAGTGGCAGACGCACTTCGGCTTTGGCCAGTTCAACGCCGGCAGCAGTTACTGCGTCAGCGATGTCACGGGTACCGATAGAACCGAACAGCTTGCCTTCGTCACCGGCTTTAGAAGCGATAACAACCGCTTCCAGAGCAGAGATCTGCTCTGCACGAGCAGTGGCAGCGGCCAGGTCGGCAGCCAGCTTGGCTTCCAGCTCAGCACGACGAGCTTCGAAAACTTTTACGTTCTCAGCGTTGGCAACAACAGCTTTGCCTTTTGGCAGCAGGTAGTTACGAGCGTAACCGGCCTTAACTGATACCTGGTCACCCAGGTTGCCCAGGTTTGCGATTTTATCAAGCAGAATAACGTTCATTATCAATTCCTCTAGCTAGAACAGTGCCGATTACTGATGCAGATCAGTGTATGGCAGCAGTGACAGATAACGAGCACGCTTGATAGCGCGAGCCAGTTGACGCTGATACTTGGCAGAAGTACCAGTGATACGGCTTGGAACAATCTTACCGCTTTCTGTGATGTAGTTTTTCAGAGTAGCGATATCTTTGTAATCGATCTCCGTAACACCTTCAGCAGTGAAACGGCAGAACTTACGACGACGGAAATAACGTGCCATTTGACAGTCTCCTAATTTTTCAATTCGACATTTTCGGCGTGTAACACCAGTCGGCTTTGGCCATTGCGACTCTGTTGTAGAGCCAGAAAACCACTGACTTGGATATCCACACCCGCTTTCAGCTTGTCTGCTACGCTCTTGAAGCGTTCACCACTCAATATCACTTGAAGTTGGCAGTAGACGTTTCTGGGCAAATCGGCCTCGAAACGCTGCGACCTGTGTTCCAGTTGAAGTACCGTGTGAGGTATTCCAGCCGGGCTATCAAAGTGTCTGGACCGAATGACGGTACCGGACAACACCAAGTGATTGGTGGTCACAGAAAAACTTACTCAGCGCTTGCTTCAGCGTTTTCTTGGGTTTCTTCAGCAGCTTTTTCGCTAACGGCGCTGCGACGTGAATCGCGCTCGTCTTTAGCTTTGGCCATTGGAGATGCTTCAGTGATGGCAGCTTTAGTGCGCATCACCAGGCTACGCAGAACGGCGTCGTTGAAACGGAAAGCAGTTTCCAGCTCTTCAACAGACTCTGCAGTGGTCTCAACGTTCATCAGAACATAGTGAGCCTTGTGCAGATCCTGGATTGGGTAAGCCAGTTGGCGACGACCCCAGTCTTCCAAACGATGGATTTGACCGCCAGCTTCGGTGATAACACCTGTGTAGCGCTCAATCATACCTGGTACTTGTTCACTCTGATCAGGGTGAACCATAAATACGATTTCGTAATGACGCATTTAGTGCTCCTTACGGTTATCTAGCCTCGTTGTTGGCTCAGTCAGACCAAATTGAGGCAAGGAACGAAAATTAATGTGACTGAATTAGGCGCGAAATAGTACATAAAGGCCGCGGTAAACTCAAGCAATAACTTTGCCTCGGCCCCATGAGCAGGTATTATGTGACGCTAAATTTATGGCAGTCACAGCAAAAGACATAAGAATAATGACAAGATCCTCTGTATTGGCGTTATTGTTTGCGCTACCGACTTCGGCGTGGGCCTTGGTGCCTCCGGATTATCGCGAGCCTCCAAGCGACTTCACCGCTGAGATTGAGGCCGGCTTTCAGCTCAACACAGGTAACACAGATTCAAGCAGTTTCAACGGTCGTACCAAGTTGGTTTACGACACGGAAAACGCCAAACAGGAAGGAACCCTCAAGGCCTATTTCGCCTCTGACTCTGAAAAAACCACAGCCGAAAAATACGATCTGCAGCTGCAGTCCAACTACAAACTCAACGGCGGCTATATCTTTGGCCGTGGTGAATTCATCTGGGACAAGTTCGGTTCCTACACAGAGATCTACACGGTTTCCAGCGGTTATGGTTTCGATGCCATCAGCACCCGCCGTACCAAGTTGAGTCTCGAAGTCGGCCCGGGTTACCGATACAACATGCCAATAGAAACTGATGCGGCGCCGGATCCTGTGGCCGAGAAAGATGTGATCCTACGGACCGCGGCCAAGTTTGAACAGAAGATCCACGAGTACACCAGCTTCACTGCCGACCTGACCGCCGAGGTGGGCGAAAATAACAATACTCTGGCACTGGACATGGGCTATAAAAACACCCTCTTTCAGGACTGGGCCTTCAAGATAGGCTTCAACGTCAAATATACAGAAGTGGTACCGGAAGGCAGTAAGCAGACAGATACCATCACCACCTTCAACCTGCTCTATACCTTTCAGTAACTCCCGCGCTTGAAGAGCTCTTTCAACTAAAGAGCTCCAAGAAAACGCTCCAGGATTAACGCGGCGCGCTTTTCACCGCGCTCAAGCGCCTGCAAGTAGAGATAGATGGCGGTTTCATGCCGCTCCAACAGACGAAAGGCTGCGCCGTACTCAGAGTTGCTCTCGGCATCATCCGCCCACTTGGCATATTTTTGCTGGTAAGGTTCAACCCAGAGAAGCAGCGCCGCAAGCAGTTTATGCCAGGGAAGCTTAAGCCAACTGTCCACTTCTTTGTGCGCCTGCATGCGCACTTGCTCCAACAACGCCTCGTCCAGACTCGCCAGCTCAGGCAGCAGTTTCAGCAAAGCCTTGGCAGTATATTGCTCCACCTTGAACAGTAGAGAAAACACGGCTTGGCTTTCTATTAAGTGGCTTTCAGTTAAGTGGATTTCTGTTAACTGGCTCTCGGTTACCTGAAAATGATAATCCCGACCGAGGCGCTCGAAGAACGCCATGCCATAGATTTCACCCAGATAGCCTTGTTGCAGTTGCATGAGATACGGGCCGGCACTGCTATACAATTCATGGCCCGTATTCTCAAGAGAGGCTGCCATATTCGGCAGTTAGAGGCGCTGACGCACGGCTTCAAACAGACAGATACCGGTCGCCACCGACACGTTCAGACTGGAGACACTGCCCGCCATAGGAATAGAGATCAGGGTGTCGCAACTTTCGCGGCTCAGGCGTCTCAGCCCCTTGCCTTCGGCGCCCATGGCAATGGCCAGAGCCCCCTTGAGGTCGGCCTGATACAGGGTGCTGTCGGCCTCGCCTGCGGTGCCGGCAATCCACACCCCCCTTTCCTGCAAACGCTTCATGGTACGCGCCAGGTTGGTCACCTGAAACAGCGGCACTGTCTCGGCCGCGCCGCAAGCCACCTTGCTGACGGTCGGCGTCAGCCCCACTGAGTTGTCTTTGGGCACTATGACGCCGTGAACCCCGGCCGCATCGGCATTTCGCAGACAGGCCCCCAGATTGTGGGGATCTGTGACACCATCCAGGATCAACAAAAATGGCGAGTCCGTCTTGTCCAGCAAGGCTTCCAGATCGTTTTCGGTCAAGACCTTGGCCGGACGCACCCGGATGATGATCCCCTGATGCTGAGTACTTTCAGCCTTGTCATCCAGTGTCTTGCGGGACGCCTGCTGGGCGCGAATGCCCCACTGAGCCGCCATCTCCAACAAGGGCTTGACCCTGTCATCCTGACGACCACTGAGCAGCCACATTTCCAGCACCCGCTCCGGAGCGTGTTTCAGCAAAGACTCGACCGCGTGAATGCCAAACACCAGTTCCTGTTTTTTCATTTACTTCTTTCTCTTGACTCGTTTGGCTGCCTTGGGCTTTTTCGCCCCGGCGTTGCCGGCAGCCTTGGTTGATTTGCTCTTGGCGGATGCGCCTGTGGACTTAGACTTTGCGCTCCCTTTACCTGCCGGCTTCTGTGCCTTGGCCGAGCGGCGGGCTCCTTCAATATTGACCCTTTCCCGTGCGGTCAGCGGCTTACTCTTGCTGCGGCCTTTACGGCGCTGGCTGCGGCCCTCTTCGTCCACCATCAGCAAGTCTATCTGTCTGTCGTCCAGATTGACCGAGGCGACTTTGACCGTCACAGCATCACCAATCTGGTAGATCTGCCCTGAGTGCTCACCTATCAGGCGCTGGCGCATGGGATCATACTGGAAGTAGTCGCTGCCCAGGGTAGAGATATGCACCAAGCCGTCGATAAACAAATCATTGAGGCGCACAAACAGCCCGAAGCTGGTGACGGAAGCCACCACCGCATCGAAGGTGTCACCCACATGGTCCTGCATAAACTCACACTTGAGCCAGTCGGAGACGTCACGGGTGGCTTCATCGGCGCGACGCTCAGTGTTGGAACACTCTTCGCCAAGCTGATCCAGCTCATCGAGCTGATAGTGATAGCCGCCGTCAGGGGTCCACTTGTCGTTCGCTTCGCCGCGCTCTTTGGCGAGCAGGTAACGGATCACCCTGTGCAACACCAAGTCAGGATAACGGCGAATCGGCGAAGTAAAGTGAGCATACTCCTCCAGCGCCAGACCAAAGTGGCCTTCATTGTCCGGTGTGTAAGTCGCCTGGCGCATAGAGCGCAGCAACATCACCTGAATGAGTTCGGCATCGGCGCGCCCCTGGACTTTTTCCATCAGCGCCTGGTAGTCACTGGGTTCGGGTTCGAGACCGCCACCCATGGAGAGCCCCCGCTCAGCCAGAAACTCCTTGAACTGAGTCAGCTTCTGCTCGGATGGCGCTTCGTGCACCCGATAGAGGACTTCACCCTTGTGCTTTTTGACAAACTTGGCCGCCGCCACGTTGGCGAGGATCATACACTCTTCGATGATCTTGTGCGCCTGGTTACGGGCTCTGGGCACTATCTTGTCTATCTTGCGCTGCTCATTGAAGATGAACTGGGTTTCCAGCGTCTCAAAGGCGATGGCGCCACGGTTGGCTCGCTGGCTATCGAGCGCCAGATACAGCTCCTGCAACACCTTGAGATGCGGCAGTAAAGGCTTATGCTCTTCCAGGCCTTCTTCGCCTTCCAGCATGGCCGCCACCTGGGTATAGGTGAAACGGGCGTGGGAATGCATCACCGCCGGATAGAACTTGTAGCCGGATAACTTACCCGACGCCGACACTGTCATCTCGGCCACCATACAGAGACGGTCAACTCCCGGGTTCAGGGAACACAGGCCGTTGGACAGCTTTTCCGGCAACATGGGGATCACCTGTGACGGGAAGTACACAGAGTTGCCTCGAGCACGGGCTTCTTGATCCAGCGCCGATTGAGTACGCACATAATAGCTGACATCGGCAATGGCCACCCACAGGCGCCAACCGCCGCTGCGCTTGCGCTCGGCATAGACAGCATCGTCAAAGTCGCGAGCATCTTCACCGTCTATGGTGACCAAGGGCAGTTGCCGCAGGTCGACCCGACCTACCTTGTCCTCTTCCTGCACTTCATCGGATATTTTGCGCAGTTTCTTTTCGATGGCGGCAGACCAGGTATGGGGTAGATCATAGTTGCGCAGGGCAATTTCTATCTCCATGCCCGGCGCCATCTCTTTACCCAGCACCTCAACCACCTTACCGGCGGCTTTGACATAGCGCCCCGGCCTGCGGGTGAGTTCCACCACCACGACATCGCCCTGACGGGCGCCGTTGCGATCGGCGTTGTCTATCAATATTTCCTGGGTAATCCGCTTATCATCGGCAATAACAAAGGCCATGCCGCAATCGACATGGAAACGCCCCACCAAGGCGGCGGTTCGCTCGGCGACCAAGCGCACTATGCGAGCTTCGCGGCGCCCCTTGCGATCGACTCCAGCCTTCTGCGCCAACACCTTGTCGCCATGGAAGTATCTGAGCATGTCACCATGGTTGATAAACAGGTCATCACCGCCTTCATCGGGACGGAAGAAGCCATAGCCATCTCTGTGGCCCAGTACAGTACCCTGGATCAAGTCCATCCGCTCCGGCAGGCCATAACACTGGCCACGGGTAAATACCAGCTGACCATCGCGCTCCATGGCACGCAGCCGACGCCGCAGCGCCTCGAGTTGTTCTTCGTCGGAGATGTTGAGGGCCGTGGCGATCCGCTCACGATTCAGGGGAGAGGTCTGCGAGCGCAGATATTCCAATATAAATTCCCGGCTGGGGATGGGGTTGTCGTACTTATCTTGTTCTCGCTCAAAATGAGGATCTTTTATCATTCAATTTCCAATTTTTTCGTTGTCGCATCCAGTGCGACAAGCTAATTAACGGCTTTGCAGATGTTCCTTTTTGGCCTTCTCCACCTGACTGGCGGGCATTTTAGCCGCTAACAGCTGCAATAATCTTTTGGCGTCTTGCTGGGTCTGTTCATCGCTGAACACCTGGTTGTAGAGCCAGTGATACCCCAAGACATAATCCCTTGGGCTGCCATAACCCTTGGCAAACAGCTCGACCAGCATCATTCTGGCCGGTAGGTCACCGTTGGCGGCAGCGGGTAACAGGTACTGCACCGAACGTTCTTTGTCCTGCAGTACAAACTTGCCATCTTTATAATACTCGGCAATGCGCACCATGGCTTCGGCACTGCCCTGCTCGGCGGCATCCCTGAGCAGCGATATTCCTCTGGGCGGATTGGCCTTGACGCAGATGCCGAAATTAAGCATCTCACCCCAGAGGTACTGGTACAACGGCTGCTTGAGCACTTCGGCGCGCGCCTCAATATCCTGCACCAGCTGACAGTCATCGGCTTTGACCCGGGTCAGGTATTGCTTGCTGCGAATAAGCTCCAGCAGTTCTTCCTGGCTGTAGATATCCACGGCCTTGGTTTCTTCGGCCAACACATTGGCACTGGTTACTAACAAGAGTAATAGGGCTATACGCAACATAAGCTGTCCTGATGACAAATAGACTGTCTTTTCATCGGCAGTATAACCCAATTCTTAAGGGCAAACAGTGTAAGCCCCATAAACGAAAAAGGCCGCTTAGGCGGCCTTTTTACTTAACTGAATGGATTCACCAGAATCATGGTCTCATTCCGGTCAGGCCCGGTTGAGATGATATCGACAGGTGTTTCCAGCAGTTCTTCAATCCGCTTGATATAGTTGATTGCTGCCTGCGGCAGTTGCTCCAGAGAAGTGGCACCAAAGGTGTTCTCACTCCAGCCTGGCATGGTTTCATACACAGGAGTAACGTGCTCGTAGCCTTCGGCCGCCAGCGGAGTCACATTGGACACAGTACCGTCTGGGTGCTGATAGCCTACGCAGAGCTTCACTTCTTTCAAGCCGTCCAAAACGTCGAGCTTGGTCAAGCAGAAACCACTGATGCTATTGATCTGAACCGCGCGGCGCATAGCCACTATGTCCAACCAACCCGGACGACGCTTACGACCGGTTGTCGCACCAAATTCCTGGCCCTTGGTACCCAGGTGATCGCCGATTTCACATTCCAGTTCAGTCGGGAATGGGCCGGCACCCACACGGGTGGTATAAGCCTTGATGATGCCGCAAACATAATCCAGATGACGAGGACCGAATCCTGAACCTGTTGCCACACCGCCAGCAGTAGTGTTGGAAGAGGTTACAAATGGATAAGTACCGTGGTCGATATCCAGCAATGTGCCCTGAGCGCCTTCAAACAGTATGTTGTCGCCATTCTTGCGGGCTTGATCCAGCAATTCGGTGACATCCACACACAGACCTTTCAGGTAGTCTGCCAGTGCCAGCGCGTCATCCAGAGTCTTCTGGTAATCAACGGCTTCGCACTTATAGTATTCGGTCAGCATAAAGTTGTGATAGGCCATCACTTCTTTCAGTTTCTCGGCAAACAGTTGTGGATTGAAGAGATCCCCTACGCGCAAGCCGCGACGGGAAATTTTATCTTCATAAGCCGGGCCGATGCCGCGCCCTGTAGTACCGATAGCCTTGTTGCCACGCGCTTTTTCGCGAGCAATATCCAGCGCACAGTGGAAAGGAAGGATCAGAGGACAAGCTTCAGAGATCAGCAGGCGTTCCTCTACCGGAATACCTTTCTCTTTCAGCATGCCGATCTCTTTCATCAGAGCATCGGGCGCCAAAACCACGCCGTTGCCGATAATGCACTTGACGTTATCGCGCAGAATGCCTGAGGGGATCAGATGAAGAACGGTTTTTTCACCATCGATAACCAGAGTATGACCAGCGTTGTGGCCACCTTGGTAACGGACTACGAATTTTGCCTGTTCGGTCAGAAGGTCGACAATCTTACCTTTTCCCTCGTCACCCCATTGAGTGCCGAGAACAACTACATTTTTGCCCATTGTTTGCTGCAAGGTTGCGGTTAAAGCAGGATTCTAACAGATATTGGCATGGAAGGGGCAAGTATTTATGAAAAAATAATCAATATGACAATTCCTGCAACAACCAGGACGCCGCCCAGGCGTTGCATGATAACTGTCGGTTGGGAAGCCACTTCCAACAGGTAACGACGCCAGCGGTTGGGGAATAATAAGGGCCCCACCCCTTCCAGGATCAATACCAAACCCAAGGCCATCAACAGTAGTTGCCAACTCATGTTTCACCCCCATTTAAACCTGCCACAACAACCCTGAGTATACAGGGCTGCCAGGGATAAATCTCAGCCATAAAAAAACCCAGCGTATGCTGGGTTTTTGGTATCTCGAAAGCGATATTAACGCTTGGAGAACTGTGGCTTACGACGTGCTTTACGCAGACCAACTTTCTTACGCTCAACCTTACGAGCATCGCGGGTTACATAACCAGCAGAACGTAAAGTAGGACGCAGAGCTTCGTCCAGCTCCATCAGAGCACGGGTGATACCGTGACGGATAGCGCCGGCTTGGCCAGTGATACCACCACCCTTAACAGTTACATAAATGTCCAGCTTTTCAGTCATTTCAACCAGCTCAAGCGGTTGACGAACAACCATACGAGCGGTTTCACGACCAAAGTAAACATCCAGAGGACGTTGGTTAACAACGATGTTGCCACTACCTGCTTTAGCGAATACGCGAGCAGTTGAAGTTTTGCGACGGCCAGTGCCGTAGTACTGAGTTGCAGCCATTTGCTTAATCCCGTTTAGATATCAAGAACTTGAGGTTGTTGTGCAGCGTGGTTGTGCTCTGCGCCAGCGTAAACTTTCAGCTTACGGAACATGGCACGACCCAGAGGGCCTTTTGGCAACATACCCTTGACTGCTTTCTCGATGATCATTTCTGGCTTGTGAGCTTGCAGCTTCTCGAAGCTGATTTGCTTGATGCCACCTGGGAAGCCTGAGTGCGAGTAGTACGTCTTGCCTGCAGCCTTGTTACCGGTCACAGTTACTTTCTCGGCGTTGATCACGATGATGTAGTCACCGGTATCTACGTGAGGAGTGTACTCAGCCTTGTGCTTGCCACGCAGACGCAGAGCGATTTCAGTGGCGATACGACCCAGGGTCTTACCTTCGGCATCAACAACGTACCAGTCACGAGCTACAGTTTCTGGCTTAGCAGTAAAAGTCTTCATTATTACAAAAACCCAAAGTTAAATTCTGTCACATGCTACCTGCGGATGCAGATAACACAAAAATGCCTTTCTCTGCCCCTTCGAGCAAAGAATCTGGCTTTTAAATCCGCCCAATCGGCGGAGTAACGTGGGCAGGTGGCGGATTATAGACAAAGCTGAACTAAAAATCACCTGCTTTTTGAGATCCCGCCGTAAAAGACGATCTTTTTCAAGTCGTTACCGCTTTAGCACCATCGACGCCTTGGTTACCGTGCTCATTCGGTTGGATTGTCGGCAACAAAACGGGCGCAATAATCCCCTATGGCAGGTGCTCCAGAACCAGGTAATCCCGGGACTGCATCTCAATCAGGCGGGAACGGCAGCGACGAAATTCAAAACTCAGCTGCCCGTCTGTGTAAATCTGCTCGAGCGGTACCTCGGCCGAGATGATAAGTTTCACATGCCGCTCGTAGAACTCATCCACCAGCGCCAGAAACCGGCGGGCGATATCATCCCCTGTCTGCTGGGCGCCCATCTGTTCCAGGCCACTGAGCAACACTGTGTGAAACAGCTGCGCCAATTCCATATAGTCCCGCTGACTGCGCGGCCCATCACACAGCGCGCGGAAGTCGGCCAGCAAAACACCTTGAGCCTGCTTACGGATCACTATGCTGCGCCCATCTATCTCCAGCGGCGTTTCAGAGACTTCAGACTCAGGCGCCAGTTGGGTGAAATAACGTTGCAAATTGCACTCGGCGGTTTCATCCAGCGGGTGATGGTAGATCTCGGCCTGTTCCAGGGTCCGCAGTCTGTAGTCGATTCCAGAATCGACATTCAGCACCTGGCAGTTGGCCTTGATTTCGGCGATGGCTGGTAAAAATCTGGCCCGCTGCAAACCATTCTTGTAAAGGTCGTCCGGCACTATGTTGGAGGTGGCCACCAAGACCACGCCCTCCTTGAATAGGGCCTCGAACAGCGTGCCCAGTAACATGGCATCCGTGATGTCCGAAACAAAGAACTCATCAAAGCAGATCACCCGATATTGCTGCGCCATCTGTTTGGCTATTACCAACAGCGGGTCCCGGGTTCCCTTGAGCTCGTCCAGTTCCCGATGAATTCTGTGCATAAATCGATGGAAATGCGCTCTCAGTTTCTGCTCACCCGGCAGGGCATCGAAAAAGGTGTCCATAAGATAGGTCTTGCCGCGCCCAACACCGCCCCAGAGGTAAAGCCCCTGAACCTTGCTGTTTTTTTCCCGGCTGAACCAATTGCGCCATCCGGACTTTTGCGGCTTTTGCAGCTCATCATAAACACGCTGCAATGCCTTTACCGCTTGCTCCTGCGCCGGGTCATGGCTGAAATCTTCACGGGTGAGATCTTGTTGGTAATGCTGCCAGGGGGTTAACTGCGACACTTGAATTCTTCTCTTTTAACCTTATTTGATGGGTACCTAACCCAACTCACGCAACAGAGTTGGGGCGGCAAATGGTATCATGAGACCCACGCTCGGGGTATATTTTGCCAGGTATCCCTATGGGGTCGAGCAAGAGCATAAGACACAAAGACAAACTTAAGGAGTCGATATGGAATGGCCACTGGTGTTTGCGGCTTTCATTCTAGGGTTGATACTGGGTTATATCGGCAAGACCTTGGTCAGCCGGGGGCTCGGCAAGAGCAGTAAAGGGGCTGCCATAGAGCGCAGCAAGATGGAATTGAGCCAACACAAGCAGGAGGTCAGCGATCATCTGGCCGAACAGAGGGCACTGCTGGGACAACTGACAGAACAGATCAATCGCCTCAATCAGCATTGGAATCAGGGCAGCCAAAGATTGGCCAAAGAGGAGCAACTGGCCCCTTTGCCAGCTATGCTGACCAGTGTGCCTGACACGGAAGAAAGGCCAGAGACTGCGTCCCCTGTCAGCGTGCAATAAAAATTAATCTTTGTTAATGAATGATGAACTTTTTAAACAGGATTAAAGTCGGATTAATTACCGGACGCTCGTAAGAGCCTTTATGATTCAGCCACCTCGGTGGCAAACAGTACATGGTTATTTGATCCCGTATTAGGAGCAATGCATAGATGAAGACCAAGTTATCTCTTGTTTCCGCCGCCCTCCTCGGGGCCACCCTGACACTGGCCCCTGTAGTCTCCCAGGCCGCGCTGCCACAAGCCGTAGACGGCCAAGCCATGCCGAGTCTGGCCCCCATGTTGGAGCAAACCACACCGGCGGTTGTCTCTGTGGCTGTTTCCGGCACTCAGGTTTCCCGCCAACGGGTACCGGATATATTCCGCTACTTCTTTGGCCCCAACGCCCCGCAGGAGCAAGTACAGGAGCGACCGTTTCGCGGTTTGGGATCCGGTGTCATCATAGATGCCGACAAGGGCTATATAGTCACCAACAACCATGTAATCGATGGCGCCGATGATATTCAGGTGGGTCTGCACGACGGCCGCGAAATCAAGGCCAAGTTAATAGGCAAAGATAAAGATGCCGATATTGCCCTGTTGCAGATTGAGGCCGACAACCTCACGGCAGTCAAATCTGCCGACTCGGATGACTTGAGGGTTGGCGACTTTGCCGTGGCCATAGGTAACCCCTTCGGTCTTGGGCAAACCGTGACTTCAGGTATTGTCAGCGCTCTGGGGCGTACAGGCCTTGGCATAGAGATGCTGGAAAACTTCATTCAAACCGATGCCGCCATTAACAGCGGTAACTCAGGCGGCGCCTTGGTTAACCTGCGCGGCGAGCTTATCGGTATCAATACCGCCATTGTGGCTCCCGGCGGCGGTAACGTAGGTATCGGCTTCGCGATACCGGCCAACATGGTTCATAGCCTGGTGGATCAGATTATCGAACACGGCGAAGTCCGCCGCGGCGTTCTGGGGGTCATGGGTCGGGATCTGGACAATGAACTGGCTCAAGGCTTCGGTCTCAAGACCCAACACGGTGGCTTTGTCAGCGAAGTAATGGAAGGCAGCGCCGCCGATAAGGCGGGCATCAAGGCAGGCGATATTATCGTCAGCATTAATGGCCGCAAGATCAAGAGCTTCCAGGAATTGAGAGCCAAGATTGGCACCATGGGTGCCGGCACCAAGGTAGAGCTTGGCCTGATACGTGATGGTGATGACAAGACAGTCAAAGTCACTCTGGGTGAGGCCAGCCAAGTGAAAGAAACTGCGGCCGGCGCCGTTCATCCTATGTTGGCCGGTGCCACTCTTGAGAACAGCAAGAAAGGTATCGAGATCACCGATATCGCCCAGAATTCTCCAGCGGCCATGAGTGGCTTGCAAAAAGGTGACTTGATTGTTGGGGTCAACCGTACCAAGACCGCCACTCTCAAAGCACTGAAAGAAGAACTCAAAGAGCAACAAGGCGCAGTGGCACTGAAGATAGTCAGGGGCAACAGCAGCCTGTATCTGATCCTCAGAGGTTGACAGTCATCCGGAAAAAGCGGGGATAACCCCGCTTTTTCTATTTCCGGTGCCCAATTCAGGGCAAAATTGACTTCCTGAGCCTTGACTATTGTTCGCAAGAACAAGAAACATGCTAATCTAACGAGCCTTTTTTAATATTCAGCAATATCATCACAATGAAAGAAACCCTGATCTATATCTGCAAAGCTGTGGTCTTTGGCCTGGTAATGGCGGCAGTCTTTCTGCTGGCCAACCGTTTTATGGGCGAAGGCAATCTTGGTGGCAACCTGTTGCAGTTCAGGGGAAACAGTGGTGCAGAGCTGTCCTTTGCCAAGGCGGTACGCCGCGCCGCGCCGGCGGTAGTGAATATCTATAGCCTGAGTATCAACCAGAGCCGGCCTCTGAATGGCGGCTCTCTGCAGGGCCTGGGCTCAGGCGTCATCATGAGCAAGGAAGGCTACATTCTCACTAACTATCATGTGGTCAAGAAGGCCGATGAAATTGTGGTGGCATTGCAGGATGGCAGAAAATTCGGTGCAGAGGTAGTCGGTCAGGATCCTGAAACCGACCTGGCCGTGCTGGAGATCCAGGGGGATAACCTGCCAGTCGTACCGGTTAACCTCGACAGCCCACCTCAAGTGGGCGATGTGGTGCTTGCCATAGGTAACCCCTATAAC
This sequence comes from Shewanella sp. Iso12, assembly GCF_012030025.1. NCBI lineage: Bacteria > Pseudomonadati > Pseudomonadota > Gammaproteobacteria > Alteromonadales > Shewanellaceae > Shewanella > Shewanella sp. Iso12. Next base: position 163,574 of record NZ_JAAUHW010000007.1, on the reverse strand, counting down.
CTGGGGCAAACCATTACCCAGGGGATCATCAGTGCCACAGGTCGTAACGGCCTGAGCACAGGCTACCTGGACTTTCTGCAAACCGATGCCGCCATCAATGCCGGTAACTCGGGTGGTGCCCTGATAGACACCCATGGCGGCCTGATAGGCATCAACACTGCCGCCTTCCAGATAGGCGGTGAAGGGGGTGGCCATGGCATCAACTTCGCCATTCCCATCAAGCTAGCCTACGCTGTCATGGGCAAACTGATCAAGGACGGCCGGGTTATTCGCGGGGCTCTGGGGATCTCGGGTGAAGACGTCAGCCCGGTTGTGGCGCAAATACTTAACTTGCCGGATCTTCGCGGCGTAGTGGTAACCGGCATAGAACCCAATGGCCCGGCAGCACTGGCCGGTCTGAGGCCCAGAGATGTGATCACTCAGTATCAGGGTGAAGAGGTTACCCGCATCTATATGCTGATGGACAGGATTGCCGAGACCCCTCCCGGTACCAAGGTCACACTGCAGGTGATCCGCGCCGGTAAACAGATAGAGCTCCCGGTCGTTATTGGCGAGAAGCCGGTCGACTACAACTGAAAATAAATCTGCCGACAAAACTGGCAGAGACAAAAACACCGGGCCAAGAACCCGGTGTTTTTATTGGTAACAGGACTTAGTCCTGCTCTTCGTCGTCTTCATCTTCCAGCTCGTCACCTATGTAATAGGTGCCCCAGCCGTCATAGTCGACCTTATGCTTGACCGCCAGCTGCAGCAACTGCTCACAGGCCTTATCCAGAAGTTCGGCTTCCAGTTGGTGGTAGGCAATGGCGTCAAAACAGAAAATCAAACTACCATCATCCAGTTCCACCTCTTCGGCATCGTTAACCTCAAAGCCCAATTTAAAGGCATCGACTGCGGCCTTTTCCAGGCGATCAAAGTTAGTGGACGAAAAATGGTGCTCTATGGTGTATTCAGCATCGGCCTCAGAACCGTCATCCAGCAAGGACTGAATAATGTCACGGTTTTCCTGCTTCTGTGCCTGCAACAGACGTTCAATGGACATGCTTGTCTCCGAATAAATAGGTCAGAGGGTATTATACGATATCCGCGGGCACAGTTTTACCCATAAGTGCTGCCGCCTCGGCATTGAGTTGTTTCAGTTTGCTGGCCATGGTGGCATGGACCTTATCGGACAACTCTTTAACATTGGCCTTGCTTAGGCCTTTGGTCGCCACCGGCTCCATCATCTCAATGATCACCACGCCATTGTTCCAGCGGTTGAGCTTGATATGGCACTGATTGGAAGCCAGTACCGGTACCATAGGCACTCCGGCGGCTATGGCGGTATGAAATGCCCCAGCCTTGAAGGGCAACAGACCGCGACCGCGACTGCGGGTGCCTTCAGGAAATATCCATACAGAGAGGCATTTCTCTTTGATCTTACGCGCCGTCTCGGCCATGGTTTCAAAGGCGCGGGTACGGTTTTTACGGTCGATGAGAATATTACCCGAAAGCCAATAAAGCTGACCAAACAGCGGCATCCACAACAGGCTCTTCTTTCCCAGGCTGACAGTGCCTTTGGGAACCGCTGCTGTGTGGGTAAACATATCGAAATTATTTTGATGGTTCGCCAGAAAGATACAGGGCTCACCCGGGTTGGTTTTGCCTGCACGCACTATGACTTTAACACCCAGTATAGGCGCTACCGCCGAAAACAGTCGGGCAAACAGGTGTACATTGTCTCTGTGTCTTGGACGCAAGATGCAAAAAATGCCACCAAAAACAAAGGCCAGCAATAAGAGTACCGCCAGCAGCAGAGAACGGACTATCAACAGCATAAATTTACTCCACTTATGCAACGGCGGACAGTATAGCTACAGGCCTGCTGTGGCTCAATCTTTTGTTTACATCTGTGCGCTGATTTTTAACAGCATAAAAAAATGCGGCCACTGGGGCCGCATTCAATCTCGCCAGTCTCAGCGGCGGCCGCTGAAGCCAAGCAGCACACGGAACAGCAGAGCGCTCAGTGCCAGAGTTGCCACTATCGCGGCCCCACTAGGCAGGTCATAACTCGCCGAGGCCCACAGACCGGCGACATAACCCAATACCCCGACCAGATAGGCCCAGCCAAGTGCGAAACGGCCGCTGTATTTATTCAGCGCCAGTGCCGGCAGAATCAAGGTGCTAAACACCAGATAGACACCCACCAGCTCCACCGACAGGGTTATCACCAGGGCAAACAGGGGATAAAACACGGCGCCATTGAGCAAAGACGGGCGCCACAGCAATAGCCCCAACACCAGAGCATAAACCAGTGCCGGCAAGATCAGTTGTGGCCAGTTGACCCAAAGGATCTGCCCCGACATCAGTTGCTTGAGCAGCTCGGCACCATGGGGGTCGTTGGAGAGCAGCAACATGGCAGCCACAGCAGCCAACACGTAGAAGCAGCCGATCATGGCCTCCAGCTCAGAGGCCATCTTACGTGACAACCAGGCTATGACTCCGGCCCCGGCCAGGGCAAACAATGCCGGCATCCATACATGAGAATAAGGAATATCCTCCAGATCATGGTTAAGATGCGCCACTATCGCCCCCAGAGCCGCCACTTGGGCAATCGCCAGATCGATAAAGATGATCCCGCGCTTCAACACCTGACGCCCCAATACCACATGGGTTGAGAGCACCAGCAGGCCGGCCGCAAAGGCCGGCAAGAGTATGCTGAACAGTCCGCTGTCCATAATCAATTCACGCTCTTGAGCAGCGAGATGGCGCTGTCATACAGGCTGAAAAGATCCTGACTCTGGGCGTTACCACCGACCGACATGGGCAATACCAATACAGGCAACTTGGCTCTTTCACCCAACCAGTTGGCGCCACGTTCATCCTGATAGGATGCCACTACCACGGCACTGACATCCCCTTGCCCTGCCCGCTCAAGCAGCGAAGCCAAGTGTGAACTGCTGGGGGGCAACCCGGGCTTGGGCTCGAGATCCGCGACCTGAGAAACTCCCAACCAGTTGAACAGATAGCGGAAACTGGTGTGATAGGCGATAACCTTCTTGCCCTTGAGTGATGCCGCTTCGGCTTCCCACTTGGGAATAGCCTGCTGCCAACGCTCGCTGAATGCCTTGAGCGCAGCCTCGTAATCGGCTTTTCCTTGAGGGTCCAGGGCCACCAGCTTGGCGCTCAGCGCCTTGGCGATATCCAGCATCCGATACGGGTCAAAGTGCAGATGCGGATTCCCCTTGGCGTGCACATCCCCCATGCTGCGGTCGACCGAATCCAGCTTATCCAGGGTCTCAACCTGATCGGCTGCAAAAAACAGCCCCTGATCCGTAGAGCGCACCTTGGCGTTGGAAGATTTCATCTGCAGCATAGGCAACCAACCGATTTCCAGATCCGCACCGGCGCAGACCGCCAGATCAGCCTGGCGCATCTTGGCGATTAAACTGGGCCGAGCCTGCACCTGGTGAGGATCCTGCAAGGCGGTTGTGGCCGAATAGATGTCCGCATCCGGCGCCAAGCTCTTGGCCAACGCGGCATATTCAGGTTCACAGGCAAAAATATTCAGGCTGGCCTGAGCCTGCCAACTGGCCACCAGAGTCAAAGCGGCCGTGGCCAGGCCGACAAATTTAGAATTGATGCGCACCGTGGGCCCCCAGAGTCATAACGTATTGCAGAGTGATAACATTGTCGTCTTCGATACCGTCGAAATTAGTGCCACGCTGATTGGTGTACTGCAGTCTTACGGTAGAGAAGTGGCTGTGATGCCAAGCCAGGCTAACTTCGGTTTCTTTCAGCTTCTGACCGTGGAAATGATCGTCGTGGGCCTGCTGGGTATCCAGCTCGCCGTAGCGGATCCCGGTAGACCAGCTGGGGCTCCATTGGTAGACACCGCTCAGATACCAGCCCTGATGGTAATCTTTCGGCTCTGCATGGGCGTGTTCATCCTCGTGATGCTCATGCTCGGCCTCGGCAACGAAATCTGCCACCCGGAAATATTCACCACTCACAGTCAGATGCTGATACTTGTAGTTGCCGTTGGGTGCCCACTTATAAACAAAGTCGGCAATATAGGTGTTTTCACCCGTATAAGAGGCACCATGGCTGTGACCTTCATGGTCGTGGCCGTGATCATGCTCCTCTTCCTCACCTGCGTGCTCTTCAAAAGGGGTCATGCGGCCATTTTCATTGCGCAGATAGGACAGCCCCAACTGCCAGGAGCTGTCTGTCCCTATATCGCCACCTATCTTGGTGTAAGCGGTATAAACACCCACATCCTTGAACTCGCGCTCGCCGTGTTCATCCTCGGCACGCATCTTGTCGCCCTTGAAAACTTCCAGACCCATTACCCAGTAAAGGTCTGTCGGCGCCACATAGTTCAAGCGGATACCATCATCGAAGTAGTGATTGCCCAGGAAGGCACGGTAAGCCGCCGGTCTGTCGGTAAAGGCGTCTGTGTGGGGATGTTGGTTATTGAGATAGCCCACATCAGACAGGAAACGTCCGGCGCGCACCGCAAACCCTGCCGGCATCGCCAAGGTCTGAATAAAAGCCTCTTCCAGATTCACTTCGGTATCACCATCATGATTTTCTATGGTGGTGGTGAGTTTGCCGTAAAACATATCGTCAATATTGGCGCTGAGCGCCAGTTCGGTTTCCCCCAGACCAAAACCTTCCTGACGCTCGGCCATGGGACGATCCGCCGTTTGATAATAGCCATCCAAAACCGCACTGATCGCCGGATTGGTCAGCGTAGGGTCCTGGGCCATTGCACAGGTGGAAAACAAGCCACAGGCCAAGGCCAGAGGCGAAATACGAGTTGAAAAAACAGTCATTTTAGCTCCTGAAATACAGCAGTCATCGCACCGCAATTCCATGCGGTCGATAGCAAAATTTAAATAGATGTCTCTTTAAATTCAGTCTGTTACAGGTGGAGCACGACTGTTGAACAGGCGAACGTGGGTCGCCTGCCAGGAAGGAGCCGTAAAACTGACTCTGATATAGGATTGTTTGACAGCATCCAGATGCAGCCCGGTGCCAGGCATGAGCTTGTTCAGCTGATGCTGATGGAAACAGAGAGTACAGTGGGTCTTGTGACCCTCTTCGAGATGGGAAATGCTGTGGGCCGATGCAGCCACAGACAAGAGCACCAGTATGGCGGCAAGCCATATGGCAATAGTGCTTCTTGTACGAACAGCGATATCCAAACCTAACATCCCCCAGATAGATCCGGCGCTAGTGTAAGCCAGCCTACCCCGAGGTTGCAACAAGGTTAACAAGGCGAAGCTGAAACTAAAAGTTACAAGATATGTAACAACGCCAAGGTTTCGGCACTAATTACAGCTTACAGGCCTGGCTGAGATTAAGTTCTGCTTAAGCTCTGCCGGTTAAGGTTTACCCTATACTCTTTGTGCTCGCGCCCGCCCATGGGAGCAGCCTAACCAAAGGAAAAGCTATGTTGGCATTTCTCAAAAATAACCTGGGGATTATCCTGTTTGCCATTCTGTTTTGCGGCGCCATTTTGGGCGGCATCTATTACGTAGAAACCTCCCTGGCCAATCAGGTACAGGTGGTAGACTGAGCCCTCAGCGATACTTCTGCCGCTGCGCCGAATCATCCTCTTCAACTTTAACCGGCGCTTCAACCGTGTGCAGATGATCCATCAGGTGGCTGATCAGCAAGACGATCAGCCCAAGGATTGCGACAGGTATCCCGAAGTGTCTGGTCTCTGGAACCAACCAGGCACAGATAGCCGCAGCCGCCCCCAGATAAAAACCCACCAGTTTCAATTTCAATAACCAAGGCGTCTTCCCAAGCCAGGCTTCACAATGAGGACACTGGATCTGCGCGGAAAAGCCACTGCCCCGCTGCCGGGCTATCTGAGAAACATTAAAGGTTTTATTGCAATTGGAACATAGCACTCGAGCGTTCTCCGGCGAGCTCAACAAAGGGCGCTATTCTAGCAAAGCTGACGTCTGCCTTATATCTCCCATGAGTGAAAAACCACAAATCCGCGAGCTTTTTGGGCGTCATGGGACATTTCGTGTCATATTTATTGACTCCAACACTTCAAAAATACAGATAAAAATCGGACAAAAACATGGTTAGAACTCTCTTGCTCGTGTTGTGTTTATCTCTTTCCTGGCAATCTTTCGCATCTGAACCCGAACCGCTCGCTACCGAGCAGCTCACTTTGATGCAGCAAACCATAAGACAAAATATTCAACAGCTTCGCAGTGCCAAAGGCGAACTCAAGGCGGTGACTGAGTTTAGGATCAAGGCGCTGACTCTGGCGCAAAGAAATAAACTCAAAGAGAGCATAGATGCCATTGGCGACAAGAGCGCAGAACAGAATGCCAAGGTGAATGTTTTGCCGCATCTGCAAGCGCAGCGGCAACTCCTGCAGGAGATGGTGCAATATCTCGACAAGGAGATAATGTCGCTGCAGGGCAAACTCGGCAAAGGGGAAGATCAACAGCTGATGCTTGAGATCTCCCGCCGCAGCCTGGAAAAGGATGAAATTCAAAAAGGCTTGCTGGAACTGCTCAATTGGTCAGAGCAACTGGGACAGGATGTCAGCCAGGCGAAAGAATCACTCAAGCAACGTCTTATCGTCAGAGCCGAGTTGCTCGAAAGTCTGGTGAGCTACAACCAGCAGCAGTTGGGCGTGCAAATGGCCGAAAATGCGCTGGCGGGCAAAGATGTCAGCAGCGAGCAGAGCAAGACCTTGACCCTGCTGAAAGAGCGGTTGGAAAACAACAGCAGCAGCCTGAGTGCAGTGATAGGCATGCTGGATAAACTGGATGTAGATACCAGCGATCTGAAAAAGACCCTGTTTGCCATTTCCGGGGATATCACCCAGGACGTCCTCAATATCGATATCGTCTCCAGTCTGGCCGGACAGTGGTTTGATATCGCCAAGGCGCAGTTGATTGAAGGTGGGCCGGATATACTGTTCAAGATATTTATCTTCTTGTTTATCTTGCTACTTACCGTCTTGCTGGCCAAATTAACCAAGCGAATCGTCGCCAAGGCGGTCAGTAACTCCAAACTCAAGTTCAGCAAGCTGCTGCAAGATTTCTTCACCTCGCTTTCCGGCAAGATTATTTTTACCTTGGGGCTGCTGATAGCCTTGTCACAGCTTGGATTCGAACTCGGCCCACTACTGGCCGGTTTCGGTATTGCCGGGGTAATTATCGGTTTTGCGCTGCAGGATACCCTGTCCAACTTCGCCTCAGGGATGATGATCCTTATCTATCGTCCCTTCGATGTGGGAGATCTGATCCATGCCGCCGGAGTCACAGGCAGAGTCAGCCATATGAGCCTGGTATCTACCACTATCAAGACCCTGGACAACCAGCGGCTGATCATTCCCAACAACAAAATTTGGGGCGATACCATCAACAATATCACCGCCGAGCATCACAGACGGGTAGATATGACCTTCGGCATCAGCTACAGCGATAATATTGAACAGGCTGAAGCCGTGCTGGAGCAACTGGTGCAAGAGCATCCCAAAGTACTTAAGCACCCTGAGCCTACGGTTAAACTGCACCTCTTGGGCGAATCCTCGGTGGACTTTGTGGTGCGCCCTTGGGTCAGGCCGGAAGACTATTGGGAAGTTTACTGGGACATCACCCGGGCGGTGAAGATGCGTTTCGACGAGGAAGGGATCAGCATTCCATTCCCGCAGCGGGACGTACACTTCTATCGCGGTTAAATCGGCGCGGCAATATCCAATACAACAAAGGGCGCAGAGGCGCCCTTTGTTGTTATCGAGTTAAAGCCCTATCACTTCACCCTGCTCATTGATATCGATATGCAGGTAGCCTGGGTTCAAACCCAGCCCAGGCATTGTCATCACCTTGCCCACCAAAGCGGTGACAAAACCGGCTCCGGCGTTAAGCCTAAGCTCAGTGATTGGCAGGGTAAAACCGCTGGGGGCCCCCTTGAGTTTGGGATCGTGGCTGATAGACATAGGCGTCTTGGCCATACACACAGGCAGCTTATCTGCGCCAAGACGCCGGATCTCGGCCAGTTGCTCATGGGCCTTGGCCGACAACTCTACCCCGGCCGCACCATAACCAAGCTCGGCCAAGGTTGCCAGACTGGCCTCGAGTCCAAGCGAAGGGTCATAGAGAGGCTTGAAGCCATCGCCCTTGCCTATGGCCGCCAATACCGACTCGGCCAGGGCCTTGGCGCCATCGGCACCTAGTGCAAAGGCCTCACTGAGTTCACAAGCATCGGCGCCCTCGGCGAGGCAGGCCTGCCTCAGCCACTCAAGCTCCTGCTCGGTATCCTCGGGGAAACGGTTGACGGCCACCACCACAGGTGTGCCGTAGCGGCGCACATTGGCCAGGTGCCAGGCCAGGTTGGCAAAGCCCTGTTCCAGTGCCTGTTGGTTAGGCTGGCTTACTGCCTCCCCCTTGAGCCCGGCATTACTCTTAAGCGCTCTCAAGGTCGCCACCAAGACTGTGCAATCTGGCTGACGCCCGGAAATCGGCGCCTTGATATTGCAGAACTTCTCAAAACCCATATCCGAGCCAAAGCCGCCTTCAGTGACCACATAGTCGCTGAGTTTCAGCGCCATTTCGTCGGCAATGATAGAGGAGTTGCCATGGGCGATATTGGCAAAGGGTCCTGTGTGGATAAGACAAGGGGCGCCGTTGAGGGTCTGCATCAGTGTCGGCTCCAGCGCCTGACGCAAAATGGCGCACATGGCACCGGCAACCCCGAGCCGCTCAGCTGTGATGGCCTGTCCGGAGGTATCGAGTGCCAGCAACACCTGGCCGACACGGCGACGCATATCGGCAAGATCGCGACTCAAAGCCAAAATAGCCATCAGCTCCGAGGCGGCGGTGATATCAAAGCCAGACTCATGCTCAGGGCCATTGTTATTTCCCAGCCCTACCTGAATTTGCCGCAGGCTGCGATCATTGTGATCCATCACCCTGTGCCAAAAGAGCTTTTCCGGATCGATATTGAGCGCATCCAAGCCACTGCGACGGCTGAACTCTGCCGCCCCGAGGCGCTGCTCATGATGCAGCCTGGCATCCAGCGCGGCGGCGGCCAGGTTGTGGGCGCTGGTAATGGCGTGAATGTCACCGGTAAGATGCAAATTCAGTTCTTCCATCGGCACTATCTGGGCATAACCACCGCCGGCAGCCCCACCCTTGACGCCAAAGACCGGCCCCATACTGGGCTGGCGCAAACAGGCGCAAACCTTGTGCTCGAGCGCATGCAGGGCCTGGGTCAAACCTATGCTGGTCACCGTCTTGCCTTCACCGTGTGACGTAGGCGTTATCGCAGTCACCAGAATCAGCTTACCGGGCAGATAGTCATAGACCCGTTCGAGCAAGGACAGCGGGATTTTTGCCTTGTGGTCGCCGTAACAGCTGAATTCACCGGGACGCAACCCCAGCTCAGTAGCGATATGCTCAATGGGACGCCTCGGCGTCATTCTAGAGATCTCTATGTCCTTCAACATTCAGTAAAACTCCCACAAGGGCCAAAGCAAATAGATCAAAGGACCCGCATACTAGGCCATTCCGGCTTCAAGCTAAAGTCGGAGCCCTCTTTATTCAGCAATACCTTAATCTGGGTCAAGAAATCTCTGGCCGGAATTGGCCGAAAAACAGTTTCCGAACGGAGGGAAAATAGCGAACGCAGGAATCATGGAGCCAAACAGGGGCCAAGGCGGGAAACCTAGACCCCGACACCTCAGAGCAGGGAGATCTCACCACAAAGATGCGGCCTGCGCCCTTTCTGATCTCTGAGTTCAAACTTATAGCCCTGCTCCATGGCCTCGGCGCAGAAGCAAACACTGGCCGGCATAAACAGCGGCAACTTGAACGCCACGTCAATGACACAGGGCCTATTGCCCAGCTCAGGCATCAACTGAGCCACGCAGCGGGCCTTGGACCACATGCCATGGGCCAGCACCCGGTCGAAACCAAAACGCTTGGAAAGCAAGGGATGCAGATGGATCAGGTTATAGTCACCCGAGGCTCTGGCATAACGCCGCCCCAAGTCGTCACCCAACTCCCAGACACTGGGGTTTTCCCACTGAATATCCCCGGCCTTGGGTGGTCTTGCCCTGCGCCCCGGCTTATCTATGCGATACAGATAAGTAGACAAGGATTCCCACACCAGCTCTCCGGCCACAGTCACCCTGGAAATAAGGTCAAACTCCAGCCCGGAATCTGTCTCTCGGCTGTCGGTGAGGCGACAGTCGATATCGAAACGCTCATCAAGGGTAACACTGCGAAACTGACTGATACGGTTACGCAGGTGGATCATTCCCAGCAGAGGAAAAGTGATGGCGTCATGGGTAAAGATCACCGCATGCAACCTGAAGGCCATCACATACAGATAGGTAGGCGGCAGAGTTTTGCCATCAAACTCGAAGCCACACACCTGAGCGTAGTCGGCCACCTTGCCTGGCTCCAAAGCCACGCCGGGAGTATTAACGCTGATACGAGGTAAAGGCTGGTTGTCCCAGCCAGGCTTTCGCCCGAAAAAAATCTTGCGATACAGCGAAAACAACGAAGGCATTGTTCGCAGTTCGACACTGAATTCCATAACCAAAAAGCCCACCTTGAGTATTCCAAGCCGAGCATTATACCCCATCCCTGCCGTTTTCGGAGCTATCTGTGATTTTGCGATCTGTCCGCCATAAGCGCTTGGGCCTGATGCCAAGGGCTGCGGCTTGTGAGACACTATATGCCTTCAAGTCATTCAGAACCCTCCAAAGTGCAAGATCAGAACTTTGACAAGCTGGCGCAAAAGTTCGCCAACAATATCTATGGAACCCCCAAAGGGCAGATCCGAGCCGCCATACTCTGGCGCGATCTGCAGGAACAGTTACCCTATTTTGCCGGCCGTAAACTCAGAGTACTGGATGCCGGTGGCGGTTTCGGTTTTTTCAGTCAAAAACTGGCAGCCATGGGGCATGAAGTAGTACTTTGCGACATCTCCTCGGCCATGCTGGAACAAGCCCGGGAGCAGATTGCCGCCTCGGCCGAGCCCTTGGATATTCAACTGCTGCACTGCGCCATTCAGGAGCTGAACGTAACGGAACTGGGCCAGTTCGACCTTATCCTCTGCCATGCGGTTGCCGAATGGTTGCATGATGCCAAGGGGACGCTGGCGGGCTTGCTGTCACTCTTGAAAGATGACGGCCTGTTTTCACTGATGTTTTTCAATAAGGAAGCGATGCGCTTTCACGCCCTGGTGTCTGGCAATCTCGACTATGTGGCTGCCGATCTGCAGACCCGCAAAAAAGTCCGCCTCAGCCCGAAACATCCGCTGCAAATAGCCGATGTACAAGCTTGGTTTAACGAGTGGCAACTGGAGTTGAGGTGTGAATCCGGGGTAAGAGTCATCCATGACTATCTTAAAAAGAGCTTGCCGGATAATTTCGACTTCCAGCAACTGCTGGAAATGGAGCTGAAATACTCACGCCAGCAGCCCTATCTTTCTCTGGGCCGCTACGTGCATTTCATTGCTCACAAGGCATCCGGGCCGAACAACTCGATCGAGGGTTGATCTTTGCCATCCACTATCTGATCCAGATAACGGTTCTCTTCCGGCACCAGTTGCGCCAGGCGTTCGGGATCCATGTGCTTGAGCAAGACCTTGCCGCTGTTGGGGTGAAACATCACCTTACGCGGCCAAGGGCCACCCAAATCCTCCGCCTGCACAGGGATCTGCTCGAGTTCGAGATAACGCAGTACAAAATCTATGTTGGACTGGCCGACATTCAGCACACTGCTTTGGCCCATTCTGGCGCCGCCGAATACTTTGGCCTGTAATCTGTGTCGCTGACCACCGACACAGAGTATGGCATTGATCAGCTGCTCCATGGCCCAGTTGCCGTAGCGGCAGCTGTAGCTGGTCAGTTGGTGCCAATCTTCGTGAAGTTTGCGCTCGGGTAACAGAAAGTGATTCAGGCCACCTATGCCGAGTACGGGGTCCCAGATACAAGCCGCCACACAAGACCCCAAGCGGGTAAAAATGTACTCATCGGCACCTGTAATATAAAAATCGCCGGGATCGACCCTGGCAACCACCTTGCCAAAACGTTCATCCCACTGACGAACTGTTCCTTCAAACCCCTTGTACGCATCGCTAATGCCTTGCATCTCAACTCCCTGTGTCCAAGCACAGCAAGTATAGACCTCAGCGCCTCAGTTTGCCTCGCCGGGCGGTATATCACAGCTTTGCCGCCAGCAGTTACGGCTGCTGACTCCGACTTTATGCAGGTACTCGAGTAGGCTCTTTTTGCCGGCCAGATGCCCGGCACCGACGGCCACAAATAGTGGCGCCTGATTGGAACCCATTAGACTCAACAGGCGCTCGGCCATGCCTTGGTTACGCTGCCACAGCAGTTTTTCCAGCAATACGTCTTCACCTTCGGTGGACAGCTGATGCAACATCAACTCCGCCAACGCTTTTTCATTACCGCTGCGCCAAGCCGTGATCAGCGCCTGGATCTCCCGATCTTCGCCGCGAATACTCTCCCTAACCATACTCCACTGATACTCCAGCGCCAGCGAGTCCAGCAGTGCCAACTGCATTTCTGTACTTTCCAGCTCCAGCACGGGTCTATCACCGACCCCATCCAACAGATACTGTTCCACACCCAGACTGGGTTGATAACCCAGCTCTACGAAGCGCTGCATACTGATCTGTACCGACTGCAACCAGGGGGACATCATCGCCAATTGCCGGCACAAAGGCTTGCCGCCACAGTATCCCTGCAGCAGCGTCTGGGTTTCCTCATCAGGTGTTGCGGCCTTCAAGCCATACTTTTGCAGCAACTGCTGCGCCGCAGGATCGCGGACATCGGCTTCCAGCACCAGAGCACCGGCGTGGCGATAGGCCTGCTCTATCTGGTTTGGCAGTGGGTAGAAGTCGGCCTTGCCGACATGCACTGAGCCCATGAGAAAAGCCGTCTTACCGGCAAACTCCAACTGATGGAAAGGCGGCTTGTCGCCATCTCTTGCTTGGGCCATACCGCTTAAAAGCAAGCCACATCCGAAGAAGATCCACAGCAGTCGACTTGTTGCGCGCATCCCTGTTCCTTATAATTTCAGCCAAAGTTCACCAGTTAGAGGCTGTTATGCCATACACCAAGGTCATTGAGCAACTGAAAGCCAATCTGCAGACCGCTTACCGTCAGGCTGTCGATGCCGATAACCGTCTGGATCAGCTGCAACAGGCCGGCCATGGAAAGTTTTCTGCCGTATTCACCCAAGAGCAAGGCTTTACCACATGCAGTAATCGCTTCCTCCCTTATGTACAGGAGCTGGCACAGGCGGTAGCGGATCTTGAAGCCGAAACGGCGCCCACCCCGGAACAGTTGGAGGCGCTGCTGCCGAAACTGGCGGTCTTGCTGCAGACGCTGCAAAAATTTAAACAACAGAGTAAATAGCAAGAGTTCAAACCGCAAAATCACTCCGATAAGCCGGGTCAAGCCCGGCTTTGTCATCTTAGTGTCACTTGCAACACCTAGACTCTATCCGATTTGGGGCCTGGTGAGGTATTGCAGTTTGATGGCCATAGACAGGATTGCTGAGCTTAGAAGTGTGTTGGATAAAGAGGATATCACCGCACTGTTTCAGCCGATTATCAACATAGACAGCAACAGTATTCATGGCTTTGAAGCCCTAAGCCGCGGCCCTATCGGCAGCAGCGTTCATTCTCCATTTCATCTGTTCAGAACCGCCGAACGACTGGGACGCCTCTCCGAGCTGGAGACCTTGTGCCGCCGGGTCTCCATAGCGCAATTCCAGCAAAGACAACTGCCGGGCAAGCTGTTTATCAATATCTCCCCCAAGGCACTGCTGGATCCAAGTCATCCCAAGGGGCAAACACTCAAACTCTTGCAACAGTTCGGCATAGCACCATCCAATGTGGTGATAGAGCTGTCGGAACAATACCCGGCCGATGACATAGATCAGCTCAAAGCCTGTCTGGATCACTACCGCAATCAAGGGTTTCTGACCGCACTCGACGACCTTGGCGCCGGCTACTCAGGCCTGCGCCTCTGGTCAGAACTCTCGCCCGACTATGTCAAAATTGATCGCCACTTTATCCATCAGATAGATAAGTTTCCGGTTAAACAGGAGTTTGTCCGCTCCATCATAGAACTGTGCCAAAGCCTGACCTGTAAAGTCATCGCCGAGGGCATAGAGACAGAAGCCGAGCTGACGATACTGCGTCAGCTCGGGATCACCTATTGTCAGGGCTTTTTGCTTGGCAGACCCGAGGCGCAACCTGATAGGCAACTGCAGACCCGCTATCTTGCCATTCGTCAGCAGGAACAACCGAGATACAACGAGGCAGCAGAGAGCCTGTGCCATCAGGCGCAAACCTGCTGCTCTGATACCGAACTCAAGCAGTTGAGCGAACGCTTTCTCTCCCAGCCGGAGCTTCAGTGCATGGTGGTGCTGGAGCAGAAACAACCCTTGGGGCTGGTCTATCGCCATCGACTGATGGAGCTGTTTTCCCGGCCTTATGGCCGCGCCCTTCATGAGCACCAGGCGGTCACAGAGCTCATGGACAAAGATGTGCTTATGGTCGATGCGGCCACGCCGCTGTCGCGGGTGAGTCAAAAACTCACCGCCAAGCCTGGTACCGAAATAGCGCAGGAATTCATTATTCTGCGTCAGGGCGACTTCATCGGTCTGGGCCATACCCGCGAGCTGCTGCAGCGCATCACTGAACACAGAATACAGACGGCGCGCCACGCCAACCCATTGACTGAATTGCCCGGGAATGTGCCCATTCAGGAAGAGCTGCAACGGCTGCGCAAACTGCGACAGCATTTCTATCTGGCCTATTTTGATCTATGCCATTTCAAACCCTATAACGACATCTACGGCTTCAGTCGCGGTGATGAAGTGATAAGGGCTGTCGCCGGCCTGCTTAGACAATACGGCAAGGCGCAATTTATCGGCCACGTGGGTGGGGATGATTTCGTAATGATAGGCACAGAGCCGCAACTGCTCGGGGTTTGTCAGCAAATATTGGCAGAGTTTGAACAGGGCAAGAGGCAGTTTTTCAGTGACGAGCACTGGCAAAGACAACACTTGTTTGCACAGGACAGACAAGGGCAGGAATGCCTTCAACCGCTACTGCGCCTCAGCGTCGGAATACTGCCACCGCCATTGAGTCTGGACGCCAGCGAGCATGAGTTGTCCCGCTTGTGTGCACTGGCAAAAAAACAAGCCAAGCACAGCACCCAAGGGCTGTGCTTGCTGGAGATGCCGAGGACGGCTTAGAGTTTAGGCTTGAGTGTTTTCTGGAACCAGTCTTTCAGCATTCTTTCTTCATAACGGAAGCTGTCGCTGTTAATTCTGTCTACATGGTCGAGAAACTGCATATCAGTCAGCTTTTCATCGCCGGCAACGACCACCTGATCGCCTTCCAACAAGCGATAACTGAAGCTTATCTTGGGCGGATAAACGTTCTTGACTACACGTATATCGTTGGCGGTAGCGCCAAAAGTAGGCCGCACATCGCCGGCCAAATCCACGTCTGTGACTGTCAGTTCCAGCTTTTGGTTGTCTTTTAGAGATGAGGAAACGTCTTTATCCAAGGCTTTGGTCAAGGTCTCGAACAGACGTTTTTCGTAACGGGATTGCAGCTCGCTGGCAGACTTGATGTCCCGAAAATCCTTGGGTGACTGCCACTCAATTTTTACCTTACCCGACTCGGTAACCGGGTTTTCATCGACCTTGTCGGCCGCCAGCGCCGAGCCAGAGGCTAGGGCAGCTGCAAGTAACAGATATCTGATTTTCATATCAGCCTCCTTTGGGAGCGAATGTCAGTATGCATTTGGTTCAAACTCAGAGTATAAAATTTAACCTGAATCCGGGCTTAACGCAAAACTAATATGCGAACATCATCCTGTTATAAGTAATTATTTTATTTTGTTATTTTTCATAGCCACCCACAAAAATGCGTTAACCTGAGTATCAATTTGTAGCAGCACCAACAAGCTTTAACACAAGGCTGCTTGAGTCAGGCCCGAGGAAGTAATCTAATAGCAGAGCTAAAAAAACCAGTCACAACAGGAGCGCCAGTGAAATTCTCGCCGTCTTTGCTGATTACCTTGGGACTATTTACCGCCCTGGGAATTGTTCTCGTCGCCATCAATCAGGATGCCAAACCCAAGGGGCCGGAAACCTGGAGCGCCTTCATTTATACCCATGGCTTCGATTCTGGGCGTTATATCAAAGAGGACGATTTTGGCGACTATGGCAGCTGTAAGGCGTTTGCCATCGAGAAGTCCCAGGCCGCGGAGGGGGCACCTTGGGAGTGTGGCAGCTACTGCCGCTTCGACTCCCGCCGTCAGGGCTTTCAGTGTGAACAGATGCGCAACGACTAAGCCTGCTTAGAAAGGGAAACGGGCGCTGAGCTTGGGGTAAAGCTTGCGCAGTGCCTTGGGTTGATCGTTGAAACGCTTACCCTTGGGCTGACTCAGCCCCGAAGGCACAAAAGGCAACTCTTTCCCGGTACGGGTCTCGTATAGCTGGCCGGCCAGCAGATCTATCTCCTCAACAAAAGGATAAGCATAGCCATTCAGCTGCGGCCAAACTTCCAGTTCCCCCAGCGAATCCGCTGCATTGCAGGCCGCCTGATAACGCTCCTTACCCAGAGTCACCAGGAAGTTGCGAAACTCGGCAAAGCCATAATCTGAATCGACTCCGGCGATGATGTAAGCAGCTCCCCAGAGATCCCAGCTGTAACTCAGCCTGAGCTGCCGAGCAAAGTGTTTATCAAACTCTGCCAGTTCATCATCGCTAAGACCTTGCAGTTTTTCGGTCAAACGCGCCTGGAGTTGCTGTTGGTCCTGTTCGGGAAAGTCGCGGCTGACCAGCTCCCAAAACTGCTCTTCTGTCATTGAGTGTTATCCTGCCAAAAATGTCGGCGGTTATTTTACCGCAAAAAGCGATTAAAATCCGGCTGGACTCCCCCCAGGGCTTTCCATAGACTTAGGCCAATTTCTCACAGGAGTCATTTATGTCCATTTCAAGACCAATACCATTGGTACTGCTTTGTATCCTCTACCTGGTACTGGCTGTGGTAGCACTGTGGCGCACCATCAGCACCGGCGCTGTGGATCTGTTTACCTTGGGAGTCATCCCTGTATTGGTAGGCATAGTAATGCGCACATCCTGGTCATTGTGGGCATTGCGTATCTATCTCTTTATTCAGACTCTGGGACTCATGGCATTTGCCACTACGGCTTTGGTTGCACTGCAGATTACGCCGCAGGATGTCAAACTGGAGCTGGCAGGGCGAAATATCCCCTTGCTGCCGCTGGCGACTGTGTTGCTGGCCTTGCTGTTATTCCAGTATTGGGTGGCTTTTTCCGGCAGGACCAAGCGCTTTTTGCAGCAGGAAAAGTCTGACTAGATCGCACTGAATTTAAGGAAATCGGCGACCGGCTCACAATTTTGTGTCTTTTTGGTTAAAAAATAGCGGATAAAGCCCAAGAAGCCCGCTGAAAGGCCTTTTCAAGCCAAAAACCTTATGGCATGTTAGATGGGCAATAATAACTTATCGACGGAAAGAAGAGACGCTCCAGATGAACAAAACTGAACTGATCGCTAAAATGGCAGAACACGCCAACCTGTCCAAGGCAGAAGCTGCCCGCGCACTCAAGTCGTTCGAAGTAGCAGTGACCGATGCCATGAAAGAAGGAACTAAAATCTCCATCGTAGGCTTTGGCTCTTTCGAAACTTCAACCCGTGCAGCCCGCACTGGTCGTAACCCGCAAACCGGTAAAGAGATCCAAATCCCTGCCGCCACTATTCCCAAGTTCAAGGCCGGCAAGGCACTGCGTGACAGCGTCAACTAAGCCGCTTTTCACGGATGAAAGCGCCTCATGTTGAGGCGTTTTTTATTGCCTGAGGTTCCCAACACTCCATTGCACAAAAAAAGTGCAGCCCGCCCCAGCGAAATGCAACATTTCCTTAACCTGCATCACACTCAAAAGCTAACCACATGTATTTAATGCCTATTTAAACTTGGCACAGGATTCGCTCATTCCGCACAGACAATAACGAGTATCTGCACCGGTCAAGCTTGCCCGGCTCCAGAACCCAAACCATCGAGGGGATGAGAATGAAACACACCAAGTTTTCACTGTCAGTTATTGCAGGTCTGTTGTTGGTGGCCGGCGAAGCCCAGGCCGCTGTATCGGGGAATATAGGTGCCGCCTCCAACTATCTGTGGCGCGGCACCACCCAGACGGATGACTCTGTCGCCGTTCAAGGCGGTATAGACTATAGCCACGACTCGGGTTTTTACCTGGGAACCTGGGCCTCCAATGTCGACTTTGGTGACGATACCAGTTACGAGCTCGATTTTTACGGTGGTTACTCCGGCAGCATAGGCGAAGACTTTGGCTATGACATCAGCTATCTCTACTATGGCTACCCGGATGCCGAAGGCGATATCGACTTTGGTGAGCTGGCGCTGACTCTCAGCTGGAAGTGGTTTGAGTTGGGTTATGCCAAGGTGGTTAACGCCGGTGATGACGTGGCCGCTGCGCCACTGGATAACAAGGATTTGAGCTATATCCACGCCGGGTTCAGCTATCCCATCACGGAAACCGTGACGCTGACGGCACACTATGGTTATTCAGACGGTGATGTGGTGCAGAGTTGGTTCGGGGTTTCCGACTACGCCGACTACCACTTGGCCATCAGCAAGGAAACCGGCATAGGCTCAGTCTCCTTTATGGTGGCCGATACGGATCTGCCGGACGACGATGCCAAGATAGTGCTCAGCTATGTCTATGAGTTCGAATTCTAAGGATGGGAAAGCCCGAGGCGCAATCAGGCGATGACAGGACGATTGCGTTTACGGGCGGCAACCATTTTTTCGATATGCTCCACTATCGGCTCGGCCACCTTGATACCTGTGGTCAACTCTATACCTTCAATACCCGGAGCTGAATTGACTTCAAGCACCAAGGCGCCACGCTCGGAGCGAAGAATATCCACCCCGGCAACAGCCAGCCCCATCGCCTTGACCGCATCAATGGCTGTCTTGCGCTCCTGAGGGGTAATCTTGATTTTCTCGGCGCTGCCGCCCAAATGCAGATTGGAGCGAAAATCCCCCTCCGGGCCCTGACGTTTCATGGCCGCAACCACCTTGTCGCCCACCACAAAGCAGCGAATATCACTGCCGTTGGCTTCTTTGATATATTCCTGCACCAGAATATTGGCCTTAAGCCCCAGAAAGGCTTCAATAACGCTCTCGGCGGCCTTTTTAGTTTCGGCCAGCACCACGCCTATCCCCTGGGTGCCTTCCAAAAGCTTTATCACCAGCGGCGCACCACCCACCATGGCGATGAGATCCGGAATATCATCCGGCTTGCTGGCAAAACCTGTGACCGGCATACCCACCCCTTTACGGGAAAGCAACTGCAGTGCCCGCAGCTTATCCCTTGAGCGGGCTATGGAGATAGAGTCATTGGCGGCGTACACCCCCATCATCTCGAACTGGCGTACCAGGGCACAGCCATAGAAAGTCACACTGGCATGGATCCTCGGGATAATGGCATCAAAACCGCTGAGTTCCTCACCTTCAAGATGAATACTGGGCTGCACCGAGTTGATGTTCATATAACAGTTGAGTGGATTGATCACCCTGGCCTGATGACCACGTCCCTCACAGGCTTCCACCAGCCTGCGGGTAGAATAGAGCTCGGGAAATTGAGAGAGAATACCGATTTTCATGTTTGAGTGATCCGCCAAAGAGTTATGGCCCAGCAAAAGAAGTGGCATCTTTGACTATCCCTTGCCAATAGGCAAGTAAAATCAAACATCCCCCTCGGCCAGCAAAGGTAAAATATGCTGGGTTTCAAAATCCTGGGGCTGAATCGGCCGACAATAGAGATACCCCTGCAGCAGGTTACAGCCCCGCTCACGGCAAAACTGCGCCTGCGCCTCGGTTTCTATGCCCTCGGCTACTGACACCACGTTAAAGCCGTTGGCAAAGTTGATCAAGGCCGACAACAGACGCTTGCCGCGTTCATCCTGTTCGACCGAAGCCACAAAACTCTTGTCGATTTTCAGCACATTGATGGGAAAGTACTTGATGTGTTCGAGGGATGAAAAGCCGGTGCCAAAATCATCCAGAGAGAAAACAACTCCCAGTGCAGCTATCCGCTCCAGTACCTTGGCCAGTTCCAGCGGTTCCTCTATCAAGGCATTTTCGGTGAGCTCCAACTCCAGCAGCGAAGCCGGCAGCCCGGTTTGCTGCAATACCCTGACTATGGTCTGATACAGGGTTTCACGAATGATCTGCGACGGTGACAGGTTAACCGCCACAGATAACTGCTTGCCTACCGGAGCCAGCATGGCCAGCCACTTGACGGTTTGCGCGCAGGCCTGTGCCAACACCCACTCGCCTATCTCATCTACCAGGCCTATCTCTTCGGCTATCGGCAGGAAACTGTCCGGCGCCAGCAGGCCATCTTCAGGATGTTGCCAGCGCAGCAAGGCCTCCATTCCCAACAGCTCGCCAGAAATCGCATCGAATTTCCCCTGATAAAAGACCCTGAATTCATCCCGCTCCAGCGCGGTTCTCAGGCCCATCTCGATGCGGTTGCGAAACCTGACTTCTCTGGCCAACTCTTCAGAATAGAACTGGATCTGGTTGCGGCCCACCTTCTTGGCGCGATACATGGCAATGTCGGCACACTTGAGCAGCTCAGAGCTGTCACAGACAGAATCGCTGTACACTGCAATGCCAATGCTGGCACCGATAAGCACATCATGTTCCCCCAGAGGGAAAGGCTCTTCAAAGGCCCTTTGCAGCCTGTTGGCCACCGCCATCGGGAAGTAACGATTCTCCGACTCGGTCACCAGCACTACAAATTCATCGCCGCCGAGACGGGCAATGAGATCCCCTTCCCTGAGCGCCGCACTGAGACGGTTGGCCACTTCCACCAGTAGGATATCCCCCACCTGGTGCCCTAAGGTGTCGTTGATACCCTTGAAATCATCCAGATCCAAGAGGATCACCGCCAGCATGTCCTGATGACGCTTGACCTGACTCAAGGTACGATTCAGGCAGAGCTCAAAACCGTAACGATTGACCAGCTTGGTCAGGGAATCATGTTCGGCCAGCTCTTTGAGTTTCTCGTGGCTTTGGCGCAATGCCAACGCCATGGAAGCCCTTTGCTTGGCATTGCGGATAGCACGGGTCAAGCGGCTGGTATTGACTTCATCCTTGAGCAGAAAATCCTGCGCCCCCAACTCGATGCAGCGCTGCGCCAGCTTGTCGTCTTCATAACGGGAGATCATCACTACCGCGGTTTGCTCTCCGGCCGATTCATTGAGGCGGCTCAATACTTCCAGACCATTGGCATCGGGCAACATATAGTCGAGCAGTATGCCGTCGAAACGCTGCTGGCAGGCGAACTCCAAGCCACTCTGGGCACAGTTGGCCTCCATCACCTTGAACGCCAGTGACGATTGATCCAGGGCGCGGATGATAGCGGCTCTGTCTATCTCATCATCATCGATCAACAGCAGATTCATGCTTTCCATCCCTCAGGCTTCCGGCAACTCAACAATACGCCAATAGCTTTCCAGCATATTGAAAATATTATAAAAACCATCGCTTATTTCATGTTTGACCATATAGCCGGCCACATGATGCTTATAAGCCTCAACCTTGTCTTCATCGGCGCTTGAGGTGGTCAACACAAAGACCACGGAGAGAGACAGCACAGGGTCATTGCGGATATGGCTGAGAAACTCCAGGCCATTCATCCGCGGCATATTGAGATCCAGCAAGATAAGATAGGGGCAGCGCACCCGACCGTCGCCCAACATCTCCAAGGCCTCCAGCCCATCTCTGGCTCTGACCAAGGGGTTGAGCAGCCTGAGCTGCTGCATCGCCCGCTGCACCGCCATGAAGTCGACATCGTCGTCGTCCACCAACAGAATAGTCACTTCCTTGTATCTGGCTGTTTGACTCATGACTCCTCCTTGAAGTGGGCCGGCCAGGTGAAGTAAAAGCTGCAACCACGCCCTTCCGATTTCACCCAGATCTTGCCGCCCATGTTTTCCACCGACTTTTTCACCAAAGAGAGACCAAGGCCACTGCCTTCAACTTCATCTCTTGGCTTAAGCGTTTGGAATATTGCGAAAATTTTATGATGAAACTTGGCAGCTATCCCTGGGCCGTCATCCGTGACACAAAAACAATAATAGTCGCCCTGGCGCTCGCTGCTGACGCTGAGTACCCCCTCACCCTTGTCGTGGTGTTTGATGGCGTTGCTGAACAGGTTTCGGAAAACCAACTCCAGCGGTACTCTGGCCGTGGTCAGCAACGGCATATCAGACAGGATAGTCAGCTTGAACCCGGTTGGCGGCGCCACCAAGCTGAAGGTATCCTGCACCAATTGCTTGCTGTCCACTTCCGTCAACTCGGTATCCACCCTGCCTATGCGCGAGAAAGTCAGCAGGCCGTCCAGCAAGAGTACCATTCGCTGTACCCGGCTCTTGATCAGTCGCAGATACTTTTGCACCTGTTCACTGCTGTTGTCGCTGAGATCTTCTGCCAACCACTCGGATAACTGCTCTATGCCACGCAGCGGCGACTTGAGATCGTGAGAGGCTATGTAGGCAAAACTGTCCAGCTCACGGTTGATCTTCTCCAGCTCCTCTGTGTGGCGGGCTTTTTCGGCTTCAATCCGTTTGCGATCCGACACATCGTTGATAGTGGCCAGAATCGACTGGCCATTGGTGAAATGGATTGGGGTCAACCCCACTTCGACCGCCACCAAAGAACCGTCTTTGGCGCGGCCGAACAGATCATCGCGCTGGGACATATTCTTGGCAATCGGCTGCTGCAGATAACCGCCCATGTGCCGATTGTGCGACTTATGCAGACTTTCCGGCAGCAGTATGTTCACGCTGCGGCCCAATAGTTCGTCCCGGGCGTAACCGAACAGTTGCTCTGTATGGGCATTCACCAGAGTGATGAGTCCATGACCATCTACCATGATCAGCGCCGATGGCGAGGCCTCAATAACCAGACGGAAGCGTTTCTCATTGGCAAGGATCTCATTGGCTAGCAAGCCTTCCTGATACCTGGCTCTGGCGTTATTGAGCAAGAAATAGAACAACACCATGATAAACAGCACGCCTATGCCAAGCATCAGCTTGCTTTGCAGCTTCTCGGTTTCGGAGACAAAACTCTTGTCGGCGCCGATTTTCAGCAACCATTGATGACCACCGACTTTAAGCGGCAACACATGGTTGTAGGTTTTGGTAGCCTGGCCTTCCTCCTCAGTGCTGTACAGCAGCGAAGTGTCAGAGGCGGTATCGCCATCAAATACCTGCAGAATCAGGGAGGGAAACTTATCCGCCAAAATGCCTTGCATCAGGTTGTTCATCCGAAAGGCGGCATAGACCACGCCCTTGGCGGCCTTGGGGCCGGCGGCAGATTCATCATAAAGCGCCAAATACATCAAAAAACCGGCCTGGATATCCTGTTGGGTTTCCTGTACCAGGGTGATTTTGCCGGAGATCGCCGCCTCCCCTGTGTTGATGGCTCTGTCTATCGCTTCACGGCGAGTCGGCTCGGAATACATGTCATAGCCAAATGCCCGCCGATTACGCCAATCGAAAGGTTCCAGATAGATGATGGCCTGATAAGTGTCGCGCTCGCCGGACGGGTACACCCGATACTCATCAAAGCCTTCAGCCCTGATGGCCTCCTCATGGGCCGCCAGTTGCTCCGGGTGCAAAATAACGCTATAGCCTATCCCCTGGATCCCGGGATAAAAGCTTTCCATCTTGGCGTTGGTCACATACTCATGCCACTCCTCACGAGTCACTCCATCGGATGCCATAAACAGGCCCACACCGCCCCGCAGCACCTGCTCATAGGTCAACAGACGATCTCTTATGGCATCTTTGACCAGCATGGCCTGATACTCAAAGCGCTCACGTCCGCGCTGCTCCGCATATTGATTGAACAGATACCACCCCAGGCAGGTGAACAGAAGCGCCACCAACATGATCAGCCAAACCGAGGCCGGAGTGGAAAAACCGAAGCTTTTTGCTGGGTAGGATGATGCGGTGAGACGATCGTCCTGGATCATAAACAGCCTAGTCCTTAGCCAATAAAGCGAATGCTATGAGGTTAATTCTGGTCAGGATCATGGAAAAAACAAGTCAAAAACAGCAAAAAATCCCCAAGTTTTAGGTCCTTGTAAAAGATCGTCAAAATGTTGTCTCGATCTCACTTCCTGTTGCGACTCAGTGCTAGATTTCAGTTTAACCAAGGCTAATACTGAGTAGAGGGACGGACAGAATCATTTGCTTTGTTAGACAAAAATTTTTGCTTTTCAGCCAATGCTTTTTTGGCTAGAAAATCCTTGGATAAACCGTGAGGAATTCGTTATGGCCCATATTGTTGAACTCGTGCCCAACGATGCTGAAATTGAAGCGATGACCACCCCAAAAAACCGTCAGGCCGAGAAGGCACTGCAGCACAAACGTCAGGTAAAACGCCGCTTGGAAGATTACCTGGAGCGCCTGGAACTCAGACGAGCCATGGGGCTCGATGATGACGATATGTTTTAGCTTTCAGATATGGGAGGGTGTCAGCAACATCCTCCTTATCCTTGCCGCCCCCGCAAAGACTGGGTTTGAATAAGCAGGGCCTCGGCTTTTGCTCCCAACCAGACGTATAGTCCCAAAGCCACCAATAAACCAACCACTGCCAGCATCATCAAAATCGCTCCCTGAATATATTCCACCTGCCCGAGTGATGCCTTGAACATGGTCAGCAAGGCCTCAATAGAGATGGCGATCAATATGGTGGAAACAAAGCGGGTAATGGTTCGCCGGGTGGAGCTGTGGCGGAAGATGTCTTTATGCATCAACACCTCCTCTTCCAGTATGGTCTTGCCGAGATCGAATATCGCCAAGGCCAGGGTGATATAGATGATGATCCCGAACGGCTTGAGTGAGTCATGAGCCAGCTGCGGCCCCTGCGCCAACAAGTGCCAGATATCCCTGGCCGAAATCAGCACCAGTACCCCGACTATGATGAATAACCCTGTCACCAGAGTGAGATAAACCGCCTTGAACAGTGGCGTCACCTTGCGCCTGTGACTGTCGCCCATCATAAATTCAATCAGCCGGGTCAGGTTGATATCCACTACCACAAAGCCGCGACTGGCATCCAAACGACTCACTCCCAGAGATGCCGACAGACACAATTGCCCGGAAGCATTGGAAAGATAAGGTGAAGTTATTTGTACCCCGCTCTTGTCGCTGGCATTGAGAAAATAGGGGCGCTGGCTGCGATCCGGGTGTTCACCCACAGCCAGCAGTTTGATCTTTTGCTTGATAAGCGCCAGATTCGGGCTCACTTGGTGACCATTTTCGTCGAGTAAATACATCAATTCCACGAAGGGATAGCAGGCTGCTACTTCAGAAAACACCCTGATGGCCCGCCCTGTGTCGTCAAAGAGCTGAGAGTCGGCCATTCCGGTCAGAATCGACTGCAATAGTTCATCGATTAGCGGCTGATACTCATGAAAACGTTCAATCACACTCAAGTAACTCATGTTTGCCATAACTGCTCCTGAAATTCCGGCCATCTATCTCAGGTAAGCAGCTTGAATGCCAACAATGCAACATGATGAATATCAATTAATTAGCTTAAATCATCTGGGGCGACTATGCTCAATAACCAAGCGGTTGCACCAAGATCTGGCAAAGATAAATTCTGTTGCCAGACAGCGCGTTATCCAAGATGATAGCCGCCAATAACCTGTGTCTTCCGAGGAGACTATTGATGCCAGACACAAGTGCTTATAAAGAGGATCTGCGGCGCCTCTCGGACGAGCTGATCCGGTTGCAGACGCCGATAAAAATCCTCGATGCCATCAAGTGGCCGAGAGAGATGGAAGCCCGTTTTCTCGAGAGTAACGGCAAGCAATTACCCGCCATAGACGCCGAGTTTTACCAGCGTCTGCCGCTGCCTTTTGACCCGGATAAGACCCGCCAAGAGTTGACCGAACTGCGTCTGCAGACCCGCAAGCGCCTGGGAAGATACGACAAGCTGGGCAAGATATTGATAGCCAATATCGAGCAATATCTTCAGGTTATCGACATGCTGCAACACCGCGGCAAGGCCGACTTCGGCGAATTCAGCCGTCGCCTCTACGGCAGCGCCAACCACAAACTCCATGGTGACAGACACAATCTCAGACAGCTCGGCGACCGTCTGAGTTACATCTTCTCGCTGCCGGCAGCGCTGCGCAGCAATCGTCATCACCCCAAAGAAATCGCCGCGCCTGAAGCGGTGGATATACTCGGCCGCCGTCTGAAAGATTACTTTCACAGCGACGATATTCGGGTGCGTCTCAGTGATGGCATAGTCTCGGATGCCGCCGTGGGCGGCGACACGGTCAAGCTCAACAGCAAGGCGCTGTTCAGCCAATCGGATCTTGATGTCTACGAGGTGCATGAGGGCTGGGTGCATGTGGGCACCACCCTCAATGGTCGGGCTCAACCCTGGGCCACCTGGCTCAGCGTCGGTTCTCCCAGGGTAGCAGCAGCCCAGGAAGGGCTGGCCGTATTGATGGAAACCATTACCCTGAGCTCCAACCCAGGGCGGGCCAGGCGTATCAGCGACAGGATCACCGCGGTCGATATGGCCGAGCAAGGTGCCGACTTTATTGAAGTATTCAACTATTTCTGCGGCCAGAATCTCAGCAAACGAGACAGTTACCGGGTAACTCAGCGGGTGTTTCGCGGCGGCATGGTGCAGGGTGGCAGCTACTTCACCAAGGATATCTCCTATGTACGTGGCTATGTGGAAAACATTAACTTTATCCGCTCCGCCATCACAGCCGGGATCCCGGAGATTATCCCTATGCTGTTTGTCGGCAAGCTGGCCATTGAGGATATCCCCGTGCTTTATCAAGCCCACAGGGAGGGGCTTATTGCCGCCCCCAAGTATCTGCCGCCCATGTTTGACAACTTCAGTGGCCTCTACGCCTGGTTTGGTTTCGCCTCCGGGATGGCCGGGATAGACCTCAAGGGGGTGCAGAGGCACTTCAGCCGCCTGTTCAAACAGTTACCCAATGCCGAACCTATGTTCGAGTTGCTGGAAGACACTGAGTTTGACAGCAACGCCGACTGATAAAGAAACAGGGCAACTCGAGTCGCCCTGTTTTTGGTTCTAACCCAATTGGCTCGCTATTTTTGCAACTCGGCCTGGCGCTGCTTGATGAAGTATTCCCGAGTCAAAGCAAAGACCACTGGGCTGAGCAGCGCCAGGGCTATCAGGTTGGGGATCGCCATCATGGCATTCAAGGTATCTGCCACCAGCCAGATAAAGTCCAAAGACGCCATGGCTCCCACGGGCACCATCAGAGTCCAGACCAGGCGAAACGGCACTATGGCCTTGGTACCAAATAGATACTGCACGCATTTTTCACTGTAAAAGCTCCAGCCGAGAATGGTGGTAAAGGCGAAGATAGCCAGTGCCACGGCCACTATGTACTGCCCTATGGGCAGAGCGTGGCTGAAGGCGTAGGAGGTTAAGGCCGCGCCGGTTTCCCCCGAGGTCCAGGCACCGGAAACGATAATCGCCAAACCTGTGATGGAGCAGACCACTATGGTATCGATAAAGGTACCCAACATGGCCACCAGTCCTTGAGCCACAGGGTTATTGGTCTGGGCTGCTGCATGAGCAATCGGCGCACTGCCAAGACCTGCTTCATTGGAAAACACCCCTCGGGCCACCCCGAAACGTATGGCGGCCCACACTGCCGCACCCGCGAAACCGCCCTGGGCCGCCACTGGGTTGAAGGCGCTCTCGAATACCAGCTCCAGCGCCGCCGGGATCTGATCGAAATAGACCACAATCACAGCCAAGCCTGAGGTGATATAAAACACAGTCATCAGGGGTACCAACTTACCGGCAACGTCGGCAATCCGCTTGATGCCACCCATCAGGACTGCCCCCACCAGGATCATCATCGCCAAGCCGGTTGCCCAGGCTGGAAGACCAAAGTTGCTGTCCAAGGCATCGGCCACCGAGTTGGCCTGCACTGTGTTGCCGATACCAAAACCGGCAAAACCACCAAATAAGGCGAATAGCGTTCCCAACCAGGCCCATTTCTGGCCGAGACCATTCTTGATGTAGTACATGGGGCCGCCTATGTGATTGCCACTATCATCGACCTCGCGATACTTGACCGCCAGCACGGCTTCAGAAAACTTGGTGGCCATTCCCACCAGCGCGGTGCACCACATCCAGAACAGTGCCCCCGGGCCGCCAAGAAAGATTGCCGTCGCCACCCCGGCGATATTCCCTGTACCTATGGTGGCCGACAGTGACGTCATCAGCGCATTGAAGGGGCTGATCTCCCCTTTCATATTGGTGTCTTTATCCGGGATCCGCCCGGACCAGAGTAAACGGAAGCCTCTCCCCAGCTTGAGAAGCTGCATAAAGCGCAAACCTATGGACAGAAACAGTCCTACCCCCAGGATCATCACCAGCATGGGCACACCCCAAACCAGGCTGTTGAGCTGGCTAACCCACTCCATTATTGTTTCCATTCCAACCTCGTGTAGTTATTGTTATCGCTGCAGTTTCCATCTGTGATGGCAAAAACTGCATAAGGAACACCCAGATTACAACGAAAGATTAACAATTGGAAACCTACTGTTAAACCTCCCGCCGGGAAGCGAAAGCACTCAACGTCCACGCCCCCTTAAGAGAAAGGGCACAAACGCGAGCTGGATTAATTAGGATAAGACTCAGTCGACCAATCCCAGGTTGGCCGGCAGCTGGGCTATGTCACCGGCCACCCATTCGGCCTCTATGCACTGCTGCAGATGTTCTGCCATAAAGTGCACCAATTGCCGCGCCGCATAGGGCATACGCCTGTCTTTACGGCTCACCAGATACCAATTGCTTTCCAGCGGGAAGCCTTTCACATCCAGAATAGCCGGGCGCTCACGCCCTTCCTCCAGGGTATGGGCCGAGATAACAGATAACCCCAGCCCCGAGGCGACCCCTAGGCGAATGGCCTCATTGCTCTCTATCTGCATACAGTCGCCCAGTTCCATCCCCTGACCGCTGAGCCAGGATTCAAACATTAACCGAGTAGCCGACCCCGGCTCACGGATGAGAAAGCGCTCGCGACTGAGCTGCTCAAACTTGAGTTCACTCTGCCCGGCGGCCCAATGATCTCTGGGGGCAATCAGCTGCAGTGGGTTACGGATGATCCGTGCCGATTGCACAGTTTCGCCCCTGGGAGGATGGCTGAAGAGGTAGAGATCGTCTTCCAGATGCTCAAAGCGATTCAGCACATGGGCACGGTTACCTATGTTCAGTGTGACTCGGACACCGGGGAAACGACGATAGAAGGCGCCGAGGATCCGCGGCACCACGTACTTGGCCGTGGTCACCAGGCCGATATTGATGTGGCCGCTCTCCCCTTCCCGCACCTTGGCCAGCATGCCGTTGAAGTCTTCCAAACGGGTCATCACGTCGACGGCGGCCCGGTACAGCTCCTGCCCAACCTGAGTCGGCCGCAGTCCCCCCGGGCCGGTTTCCAGCAAGGGCTCACCCACCAGCTCGGCCAGTTTTTTCAATTGCAGCGACACGGTCGGCTGAGTCAGATACAAGTGTCTGGCAGCGGCGGAAATATTCTGCCGCCGGACCACTTCGATATACACCTGCAACAAGCGCAGGCTGAGATGGCGAAGATCCATAGATAATTATCTATATATATGTAGTGAATAATTTATTTTCCAATATAGCGCCGGGCGAGCACAATCTCCAGCCGTCTAACAAGGAGAACCCCATGCCTGATGTTGTTATTGCCTTTTTCGGCCTAGGCCTGTTGGCCGGTCTGCTCAAATCGGATCTCAGAGTCCCCGAATCCACCTACGAAACCCTTTCCATACTGTTAATGCTGACCCTGGGCCTCAAGGGCGGCATGGCGCTGCACGGCCACACAGATCAGCTGTCTTTTGCCGAGCTGGGGTTAGTGATAGGTCTGGGACTGGCTATCCCGCTGGCCCTGTATCCCATATTGAAAAAAGTGGTCCGCCTGCCACAGAGCGATGCCATCAGTATTGCCGCCCACTACGGTTCGGTCAGTGCCGGGACTTTTGCCGTTGTCTACGCCATGACAGAGCAGCTGGGCTGGCCACTCAAGCCCGAAACCACTCTCTATCTGGTACTGCTGGAGCTGCCATCCATCATAGTCATGTTGTGGCTCTATCGACGCCTGAACCGGGATAAGCCGGGACGCGGCGGTAATATCCTGCTTGAAGCGCTTACCAGCCGTGGGGTGATATTGCTGGGGGGCGGCGTGCTTATCGGATGGGGCTACGGCTCTGAGGGCTTGGCCTCTTTGAGCCCTGTGCTGATGCAGGGATTCAAGACCTTGCTGGCGCTGTTCCTGCTGGAGATGGGATTGTGTACCGCCAGGGTTTGTGCTCCGCTGCCCTTGAGTCACTGGCGCCTGTTGGCATTCGCTGCCGTCACGCCTTTCGTACTCGCCTGGGTGGGGATCATTACAGGTCACGCCCTGGGGCTACCCGCCGGTTCGGCACTGGTACTGGCCGGCCTCTGCGCCAGCGCCTCTTACATTGCGGCACCGGCGGCGATCCGCGCGGCCATCCCATCGGCCAATATCGGCGTGGCCATGCTGGCCTCGCTGGGGGTCACCTTTCCGATTAACCTGTTGATAGGGCTTAATCTTTACCGTCAATGGGTGGCCTGGATTTACGGGCTCTGAATCTGTTCCTGCGGCGTGGGTTCAGATTCGAGTAACAGCTTGAGATTGCTGAGCCCGCGCAGCAGATCCGTGGCGATCATGGTTTCAAAGTCAACAAACAGAAACATCAGATTCGTCGGGTAATCCAGGTGCCCCTTAAAGCTCCAACTGAGGTTGGTTCTATTGCCTTCATAGGGTTCAAATAGCATGTAGGCAGGTTCAGTGGCCTCGAAGGGAGTCAGAAACCTGAGCTCATAATCGATGCGCTTGTTAGTTTCCATGGCGACTATCTCCTGCTCACCTTGGCCCACCTCCGGATTATCACTCTTCCAGGCAGAGACAAAACCGACAGTGCCGTCAACGCCGCGATAGCTGCGCTTCATCGCCGGATCCATCTTGGCCCAGACGCTGAAGTTATCTTGATTTTTCAGATATTTCACATAGTCATAGACCTCAGCCACCGGGCGGTTTATCACCACATTGGTGGTCACCTGGTAGTCGCTTTTGACAAACAGGGCGGCAATCAGCGGCACAGCCACTATCAGTGCCAACAGGATAAACAGTGTCTTGATAAAACGCATAAGGATTCTCCAAACAAGTTTTCTTCCGACAACAATTACTTGCCTGAGTATATCCTGCAAACAGACCAAAAAGTAACCAAGTCGTTAGAGATTGAAATAGCCTTCTTGAAACCGCCTGCACAAGCAAACCCTGGCCGAGAAGCGAACCAAGCCACAAATCCCCTCAGGCGATTTGTTGTGCAAATGCTTTTAGGTTACAGTCACCTGTAAACATGGACGTCTAATCAAGGGACTGTAATGGGATTTATCCTGGCGCCATTGCTTGTTATCTGGCTGGCAATACTGACTGTGGCGGGTTACCAGGCCACTTTATACTTCAAAGAAACTTTCAGCCTCAGCGGGCTGTTGGCATTTTCCAGTGTCAGTTTGCTTTGCGCCGCCCTCTATTTCCTGCTCCATTTCCGACGCTATCAGGACGCCGAATCCTTGGGTGCCTTCGATATCAGCATGGAACTGCTGTTTAACCCCATAAGCGGTGGCATCTGCGTATTGGCGCTGCTGCTGATCTGGCTGGTGCCCATGGGGGTTTGTAAGCCTCTGCTGCTGGCACTGGTACTTGGCCTGGCTATCGCCACCCTGGCCGGGGTCGTTTATGAGGAGAGCTTTATGACAAAACATGGGATTCAACGCACTTACTGAACAAGATATAGTGCGAGCTGTGATTTCCGGCCACTGAGGCCACATCAACCCAAGGAGAGAGAATGATCAAACTCAGCAATAAAGAAACCGGCGCTTTTATCGGCCATATCTCTGAGCAGCAGCTGCAGTATCTGATCGACAACCTGGTAGAAGAGCATGATGCCGACCAGGATTACTGGCTGAACCGCACTCAAATAGAAACCTTCAAGGCCAGCGGTGCCGATGCCGAGCTCGTCAACCTGTTGGAAACGGCCATGGGCGAAGCCGATGAGCTGGAGATCCTCTGGCAGCACCAGGGCTAAAGTCAAGTTTGCGCCAACAGTAAAAACGCTCCTTTATCAAGGGGCGTCTTTATTTGTTGTTAATAGCAAAGATAAAAATAGCCCAGGTTAATTCTCTTTTGATTCAACGTCATAGCGCTCGGCCTACCATAGGGAATGAACCGAAAAGTTAAGTTTATGACTTCCCACTAAAATTTAGCCCACAACCCAGCTCAGTTCGGGTAAACGGCTGAGATCCAGCTTGTCGCCTTCGGTCGCTATGGCCGAGGCCTGGGGTCTTGGTTTGGGCTGCACGCCATCGGCATGTTCCAGCACACTCAGGAGTTGCCGCTGGGCATCCGGCTCACCGTGAACCAGAATGAGTGGCGGCGCCCCCTCAAACTCACGGTACCAGCGCAGCAGTTCGGCCTGATCCGCATGGGCCGACAGCCCACCGACTGTGTGAATTCTGGCGGCGACATTCACTGAATTACCGTTGATGGTGAGCTCACTGGCGCCATCGACCAACAGCCGCCCCGGGGTTCCCAGTGCCTGAAAGCCACAGATGATGATGTCGCACTCGGGCCGCCACAGGTTGTGTTCCAGATGACAGCGGATACGACCGCCGTTACACATGCCGCTGCCGGCAATAATGATAAGCCCCTGGTGTACGTCGTTGAGTTCCATCGACTCTTCGGTACTTTGGATAAACTCTATCCCAGACAGCAGCGGGTGCTGCCCGGGGTGTTGATGCACGAAACGCTTGAAGTCCTCGTCCATCAAGGGATAGTTATTGATATACACCTTGGTGGCCTCTATGGCCATGGGGCTGTCGAGGCAGATTTTCCAGCGTGACAGATCCCACTCCCCGGCATAGAGGTGAAACAGATACAAAAGCTCCTGCGCCCGGCCAACCGAGAAGGCAGGGATCAGGATATTGCCACGGCTCTCACTGATGGCTGTAGCGAAGATCCCCTTGAGTTCTTCCAGGGTCGCCTCCCAACTACGGTGCAACCTATCGCCATAGGTACTTTCCATCAGCACCAGATCGGCCCGCTGGATCAGCGTCGGGTCTCTCAGAATCGGCATACCGGCGCGGCCGAGATCGCCACTGAACACCAGTTTTTTCTGGGTGTTGCCATCATTGATCCACAGCTCCAGTAGCGCCGAACCCAGAATATGGCCGGCATCACTCAGACACAGGGTCACACCGGGAATGGGATCCAGCTTGGTGCCATAGTCCAGTGGAATAAAGCGGGTCAGTGCCAGTTCGACATCTTCTTCGGTGAACAGCGGCTCTATGGGCTCGAGATCTTGCTTGGCACGTTTGCGATTCTGCCGCTCGGCATCACGCTGCTGCAGCATGGCGGCATCCTTGAGCATGATGGCGCACAGCTCCATGGTGGCCTTATGGGTATAGATGGGTCCGCTAAAACCCTGCTTCACCAGCAAGGGCAGGCGCCCCGAATGGTCAATATGAGCGTGGCTCAACACCACGGCAGTCAGGGATTCAGGAGCAAAGGGAAAGGCTTCATGGTTACGCAGTTCATCCTGCCGCCCTCCCTGAATAAGACCACAATCCAACAGCAAGCTTTCGCCGTTGACCCGCAACAGATGGCAGGAACCTGTGACTTCTTGGGTGGCGCCCCAAAACTGCAAACTCATGGACATGACACTTCCCTCTTTGAAACAATTCGGCCAATGAAGCTGCGGAAAAACTCTGCCGCACCTTCCCTAAGCCTATGCCCTTATGGGAAAAAGTGACACTCCCTTATAGTCTAATTTTGCAGTGGATCATTGCGCCTCATGCTCTTCCGGCAGACCACGGGAGATAACCAATGTCAGCAGTAACATGGCGCTGGAAACCCAAAGACAAGCCTCCAGCCCCCACCACTGAAACAGCGCACCGGAAAGCACTGTGCCCAGCAAGCGCCCGGCGGCGTTGGCCATATAGTAGAACCCCACATCCAGGGATACCCCATCCTCACGGGCATAACTGACAATCAGAAAACTGTGCAGCGAAGAGTTCACCGCAAACAAGGCGCCGAATAGCAACAGGCCGCCGATCAGCCAGACGTGCGAGTATTGGCTACCAAGCCCAAGGGCGATAAGTGCGGGCACCAGAGCGAGCAGGCCGCACCAGAAGAGCGCCGCCTCCCGTCCCGGCAAGGCCGAGCCTTTATGTTTGCCGACTGTCTTGCCGTCAGTCCTGGCGGTCAGCCTGGGCGCCAGGGCCTGCACCAAGCCGTAGGCGATAATCCAGCCGGCCAGAAAGCCCCCCACCTGCCAGTGATCCCAGCCAAATTGACTGGCCAGATACACAGGCAAGGCCACCACAAACCAAACATCCCTGGCAGCAAACAGAAACAGCCTGGCCGCAGAGAGAATATTCACTGCCTGGCTCTTGGAAAACAGCTCACTGAACTTGGGCTTATTCTTGGCCAGGCCCAGTTCCGCCTTGAGAAACAGCAGCGAGCTCAGCCACACCAAGGTCAAAACAGCGGCCATGGTGGCAATGGCACCGGCAAATCCCAGCAGGCTAAGCAGGGCGCCGCCGAGGAAGAAACCTATCCCTTTGAGGGCGTTCTTGGAACCGGTTAGCAGCGCCACATAGCGATACAGGGTCTGTCCTGCCTGGGCCGCATCCTTGGGTACCAGGGTCTTGATGGCACTCTTGGCACTCATCTTGTTGAGATCTTTGGCAATCCCCGACAGTGCCTGGGCCGCCATCATCCAGGGAATGGTCAGCCAGGCCTGAGGCACCAACAGCATGGCCAGCGCCACTATCTGCAGCCCAAGGCCGATATTCATGGTGCGGTTGAGCCCCAAACGGGCGCCGAGCCAGCCGCCCAACAGATTGGTAACCACACCGAAAAACTCATAGAAGAGAAACAGCATGGCAATGGCCAGCGCACCGTAACCCAACTGATAGAAATAGAGCACCACCAGCATGCGTAGCGCACCATCTGTCAGGGTAAAGGCCCAGTAATTGCCGGTGATCAGCAGGTATTGGCGCAGCGCCGGACTCATTTCAACCATGGTGTTGTCCTTCAGGCATCCCGGTCCAAACGGCCCACCATCAGCGCCAATTCGGCGGTGCGATTGGCATAACCCCATTCATTGTCATACCAACAGTAGAGTTTGAGCTGAGTGCCGTTGATCACCATGGTGGACAGCCCATCCACTATGCAGGAGCGGGGATCTGTCTTGTAGTCCACCGACACCAGCGGCCGCGACTCGAAGCCGAGAATGCCCTTGAGCTCAGTCTCGGCCGCCTGTTGCAGCAAGTCGTTGACCTGTTGCTCTGTCACTGTTTGCTCCAGTTCAAACACACAGTCGGTCAGCGAGGCGTTGGCCAGTGGCACCCTGACCGCATGGCCGTTGAGGCGGCCTTTCAGCTCAGGGAAGATATGGGTAATGGCGGTGGCACTGCCTGTGGTGGTCGGGATCAGGCTCTGGCCACAGGAGCGGGCTCGGCGCAGATCCTTATGGGGCGCATCCAATATGGTCTGGGTATTGGTGATGTCGTGGATAGTGGTCATGGAGCCATGACGAATGCCGAAGTTCTCATGGATGACCTTGACCACAGGCGCCAGACAATTGGTGGTACAGGATGCGGCTGTTACTATCAGATGCCTGGCCGGGTCATAACTCTGATGATTCACCCCCATCACCAGGTTAGCGACGCCGTCCTCTTTCACAGGCGCTGTCACCACCACCCGTTTCACCCCTTGATCAAGATAGGCCTGCAGCAGCGCCTTGGTTTTCATCTTGCCCGAGGCCTCAATCACCAGATCGCATTGAGACCAATCGCTGTCTGCAATGGCCTGATTGCGACTGGTCGCTATCCGCCGCCCGGCTATGACTATGGCACTGCCCTCATGCTCGACTGGGTGCGACCAACGGCCATGAACCGAGTCAAACTCCAACAGGTGCGCCAGGGTGGCGGCATCGCCTGCAGGGTCATTGATCTGCACAAATTCGAGTTCCGGCCAATCCCAGGCAGCCCTCAAGGCCAGCCGTCCCATGCGGCCAAAGCCGTTAATTCCCACCTTTATTGTCATCTCAGTTCTCCGTTAACTTGTTGGCCGCAGGCCAATTACCGCGGCGGCGATTGGCAAATGCCACCAGGGACAGCATCACAGGCACTTCCACCAGTACCCCGACGACTGTAGCCAGCGCCGCTCCCGAGTGCAGACCAAAGAGGGAGATAGCCACGGCAACCGCCAGTTCGAAAAAGTTGGATGCCCCTATCATGCAAGCCGGAGCAGCTATGTTGTGGGGCAGTCGCAAACGCTTCGCCAACCACCAGGTCAGCAGGAAAATACCGTAAGTCTGCAGTAACAGTGGAATGGCGATCAGCACAATATTTTGCGGCTGGGCCACTATGGTTTCGGCCTGCAATGCAAACAGCAATACCACAGTCAGCAGCAGCCCCAATATCGACCAGGGCTTGAGTCTGGACAGCAAGGCCGTAATCGCCTCTGGCCGGCTATTGAGGTGTTTGCGGGTCCAGATCCCCGCCAATAGAGGCAGCAACACATACAAAGCCACAGATAGGATCAAGGTTTCCCATGGCACCTGAATATCACTCACCCCCAGCAGCAGTGCCGACAGTGGTGCAAAGGCAAAAATCATGATCACATCATTGACCGATACCTGCACCAGAGTGTAGTTGGCATCGCCGCGGGTCAGTTGACTCCAGACAAACACCATGGCGGTACAAGGAGCGACTCCGAGAAGGATCATCCCGGCGATATACTCCTGCGCCGTTTGCGGCTCTACCCAAGGGGCAAACAGAAAACGGAAAAAGAGCCAGCCGAGCAGCGCCATGGTAAAAGGCTTCACCAACCAGTTGATCACCAGCGTCAGCAGCAATCCCTTGGGATTTCGGCCAACATCCTTGATAGCGGAAAAGTCAATTTGCACCATCATGGGATAGATCATCACCCAGATAAGTACGGCAATCACCAGATTGACATGGGCGTATTCCAGCGCCGCCACCGCGGCAAATACACCAGGTGCCAGATAACCCAGCGCTATCCCAGCTAAAATGCACAGCCCTACCCACAGGCTGAGCCAACGTTCAAAAATTCCCATACATCCCCCTCTCCGGTCCCCCGGCGGTTAACTTCCGGCGCTCAAGTGATAGATTCCGGCCGGTTTCAACAGCAAGCTTGCGGCCTCGAGGCCATGGCCTCCAGCCGAGTCAGCTCATCAGCAATAAAGCCAGGGTTGGCCGTCAATGTGTCCCGCAGCAACTGCTCGCACCAGGGTGCCAGCTCGGGGCTGAGACGATAAAACACCCATTGGCCCCGGCGTCTGTCCTGCAGCAGCCCCTGAGTTCGCAGCTGCGCCAAATGACGGGAGATCTTCGGTTGACTCAAGGCCAGGGCCTCAGTCAACTCGCAGACACAAAGCTCTCCCTGCTGCAAGATCAACAGCAGGCTGCGCAGCCGGGTTTCATCGGCCAAGGCTTTGAAAAAAATGGTTAGTTCCATGATAAATGCCACTCCTTAAGGCCAATGGTCGACCAGCCATACATCTGCCGTTTCCGTTGGCCACTCAAATGAGCACCTTCAGCAACTCGGAGGATATATGGATAAACAGATATATGCTAAATCATATATAAAAACGCCTATAGTTCAAGCGCTATTTTGAGGAGTTTGTCGGGTTGGAATTGGAGATCTGCCCCAGGGGTTACACGGGTTTGCAGTGGTTCGCTTGGCAGAAGCCGACGCTATCGTAAATTAATTTTAAACCCTAATTATTTCCGGTTTATATCAGAACCAAACCAGAAAATTGTTATAGCTCAAATATAGAACCTATCGCTTGCCTTATAATTGTATGCAATATATTAAAAATTGAAAAAACTAAAATAACCACAATACAAGCAACTGATTCGTATAAAAATAACCTTCTTCAGTCAGTTTAAAACCTAGTATTCCACTCAGATATAAACTTGATCATTTTCTGATAAACATGAATAATATCGTTCGAACCAAAACCATTTGAACACTAATCAATAGATTGGTTAGCCTTCAAGTGGTTTTTCGTTAGCCCAACTTCAGATGAAACTTAAGGAAGGAGAATCACGATGAATGCCAACAGCTCACAGGAGTCTGACAGTCATCTTTCACGCTACCAAATCAGCCTCAGAGATAAAGCCAAGTACCTGATCCAATTAGGGTGTTTCTGGCTCGTACTCTCAACCTACCTGTACCCATTCTGCAAACAAAAACTCAATCAAGCCTTCACTGGCAATAACGGGCACTAATCTATGGATTATTCGAGTTATATCTCTTTGGCCATCTACTTTGTGGTCATGCTGGCGATAGGCCTGTTTGCCTATCGCAATTCTACCGATGATATTTCGGGCTACATTCTCGGCGGCCGTCAGGTCAGCCCTCAGGTCACGGCGCTGTCGGCCGGCGCTTCCGATATGAGTGGTTGGATGCTGATGGGTCTGCCGGGCGCCATGTTTGTTATCGGCTTCGACACCATCTGGATTGCGCTTGGCCTGCTTATCGGCGCTTGGTTCAACTATCTGCTGGTAGCGCCCAGGCTCAGGGTTTATACCCAGGAAGCAGATGACGCCCTGACACTGCCGGACTTTTTCAGCAAGCGCTTCGAGAAGAAAAACGGCTCGGTGCGGATGATTTCTGCAGCGGTGATCATACTCTTCTTTACTCTCTACACCTCTGCCGGTCTGGTCGCCGGGGGCAAACTGTTTGAATCCGCCTTCGGCCTGAGTTACCAGCTAGGCCTGGTGATCACTGTTTCAGTGGTGGTGGCCTACACCCTGCTGGGGGGCTTTCTGGCCGTCAGTATGACCGACTTTGTGCAGGGCTGTATTATGTTTGTCGCCCTGGTGATGGTGCCTATAGTGGCTTTTCAGGAGTTCAACAATGGCACTGAGATGATGGCGCAGGCCAATCACACCATAGTACCTCTGTCTGAATCTGTGGAGAAAATGAGCCTGCTGGCGATTGTTTCCAGCATGGCCTGGGGACTGGGTTATTTCGGTCAACCACATATCATAGTGCGCTTTATGGCCATTCGTTCGGTGAAAGATATCAAGACGGCCCGCAACATAGGCATGAGCTGGATGTTGGTGACCATACTCGGCGCCCTGGCCACAGGCCTTATCGGTGTCGCCTATGTCAACAAGTTCCACCCTGGGCTGCAGGACCCGGAAACCATCTTTATTCTGTTCTCGGAAATTCTGTTCCACCCTCTGGTGAGTGGCTTCCTGCTGGCGGCGATTCTGGCGGCCATCATGAGCACCATCTCCTCACAGCTGCTGGTGTCATCCAGTTCACTGACAGAGGATGTCTACCGCGCCGTGTTCCACAAGGACATAGACGAGAAGAAGCTGGTTAACATAGGTCGCCTCGGGGTGTTTGCCGTTGCTGCCGTGGCCACTTTACTGGCACTGGACAGCGACAGCAGCATATTGTCACTGGTGAGTAACGCCTGGGCCGGTTTCGGTGCCGCCTTCGGGCCACTGGTGCTGTTCAGTCTGTTCTGGTCGAAGATGACCCACTCGGGTGCCGTCGCCGGTATCCTCACCGGCGCCATCACTGTGCTGCTGTGGATCCTGCTGCCTGTCTTGCCCGATGGCAAGACACTCTCCAGCGTGATCTACGAGATAGTTCCCGGCTTTATCATAAGCTCCACGGCCATAGTGCTGGTCAGCCACTTTAGCCAGGATCCCTCACACTCAGTGCAGAAGACCTTCCACGCTACCCGGGAAAAGCTGCAGCAGGTCGGCTGATAGCTGGACATTACAAATCCCGTTATAGACCCGGTGGCAGACGCCGGGTCTAGCTTCAATCCCCAATCCGCTTCGAAGTAACACCTCAAACAGGTTAAGGAAGTTATGAATAAGCAACCAAGGCAACGAATTGTTTTAAAAGTCGGCAGCGCCCTGATTGCCCCTGACAGACAGGGCTGTAGCTCGCGCTATCTGCTGGCCATAGCCCAATTCATTGTGCGCTGCCGCGCTAAAGGCATTCAGACCATACTGGTTTCTTCCGGCTCAATTGCCGCCGGAGCCCACAGATTTCCGCTCAAACCTGGCAGTGAAGCCAATAGCCCTGAGGCCCAGGTGGTACTGAAAAAAGCCATGGCCGCCGCCGGGCAGACTGAGATGATGGCGACCTGGGATAAGTTTTTCGACTTTCCCACGGCGCAAATTCTGCTGACCCATGGCGATCTGCGCGACAGAGAGCGTTACCTGTCGATTAGGGAAACCGTGTTTACCCTGCTGGATCACGACATACTGCCGATCCTCAACGAAAACGATACCGTCACCACAGATGCACTCAAGGTGGGTGACAACGATAACCTGTCGGCCATGGTGGCAGCCGCGGCCGACGCTGATACCTTAGTGATCTGCTCGGATATTGATGGCCTCTACAACAAAAACCCGCATCTGCACAGCGATGCCGAGCTGCTGCCCGAGGTCAATAAAATCGATGCCGCCATCTATGCCATGGCCGGCGGCAGTCACAGCGATGTCGGCACCGGCGGCATGCGCACCAAGATAGAAGCGGCGGAAAAGGCCAGCTCCCACGGCATTGATACCTATATAGTCAACGGCTTCAAAGAGGAGAGCTTCAACGCCCTGTTGTCGGGTCGCAATCCCGGCACCCTGTTCCGGGCATCCGAAACTCCGTTGCAGGAGCGGATGCATTGGCTGACCCACACTGTCAGGGCTCAAGGGGAAGTGATAGTCGCCGCCGATGAGGTGATGGACAGCGCCAAGAATTGCGCCGAGCTTTCCAGCAATGAAGTACTTGAGGTCAAGGGCAACTTTGCCGCCGGCGATACCATACTGCTGCGCAGCGACGACGGCACCCGTCTGGCCAAGGCCCGCAGCAACTACAGCAGCAGCCTGCTGAGTTTTATCGCCGAGCAGGAAGACCCTGAACTGGCCGACAGCTTCACCGACAGCCTGGGCGGCATAGTCTCGGAAAAAGATATCGCCCTACTCAGTAAAACGCCGCAACTGGAAGAATAGCAGCGGCCCGCCACCAGAGTAGCGCAACGAACAAAGGAGGACCCTAATGAGTCTGATAACCACACTGGCAAGCTCAGCGGCCAAGGCGGCCAGGGAGCTGGCACTCATAGATACCCAAACCAAAAATCAGGTGCTGAAAGCGATGGCCCGGGCGCTTCTCGCTGAAAATGACAATATTCTCAAGGCCAATGAGGAAGATCTCCTTGCGGCCCGCAACGCAGGTCTCAGCGAAGCCATGCTCGACCGTCTGACCCTGACGCCAGAGCGGATCGCCGCCATGGCCAGTGGCATTGACACCATAGTCGAGCTGGATGACCCCGTGGGTCAGCGCCGCGAGCTGGGCCGCCGCCCCAACGGTATTCAGATAAGCAAGCTCAGAGTGCCGCTCGGGGTAGTCTGTATGATCTATGAGGCGCGCCCCAATGTGACCGCTGATGCCGCAGCGTTGTGTTTCAAATCGGGCAACGCGGTAATACTGCGGGGCGGTAAAGAGGCACTCAACTCCAGCCTGGCGATAGCCAAAGTGCTGCACAAAGTGCTGCAGGAGTTCAAACTGCCGACCGCGCTGGTATCCGTGGTGCCGGATCCCGACCGCGCCTTGATGCTGGAACTGTTGCAGCAGCGCGACTACATCGACCTGGTGATCCCAAGAGGCGGCGAAGGCCTGATCAACTTTGTCAGCGACAACTCTAAAATCCCGGTTATCCAGCACTTTAAAGGCGTTTGTCACCTCTATGTCGACAGAGATGCCGATGTGGAAAAGGCGCTCAACCTACTGCTCAACGGCAAGACCCAGCGCACCGGTGTCTGTAATGCCCTAGAGGGCCTGTTGGTACACAAGGATATCGCCAAAGTCTGGCTGCCTATCGCCGCTCAGGCCTTGGCCGACAAGGGGGTGAAAATTAATGCCGATGAAAAGTCGGCACCCTTCTTCGACCAGGCCACTGTGCTAACGGAAGACGAGTTCGGCCAGGAATACCTGAGCCTGGAAATCGCCGTACGCCAGGTCGACTCGCTGGCGGATGCCATGGAGCATATCGCCCGCTTCGGCAGCCACCATACCGAGGTGATCTGCACCGAAAGCCAGCAAGCGGCGCAACAGT
Organism: Shewanella sp. Iso12; assembly: GCF_012030025.1. Taxonomy (NCBI): domain Bacteria; kingdom Pseudomonadati; phylum Pseudomonadota; class Gammaproteobacteria; order Alteromonadales; family Shewanellaceae; genus Shewanella; species Shewanella sp. Iso12. Next base: position 121,182 of record NZ_JAAUHW010000007.1, on the reverse strand, counting down.
TTCAGCAAGGAGTCGATGCCTCTGTGGTGATGGTCAACGCCTCATCGCGCTTCAGCGACGGCAGCGAGCTTGGGCTAGGTGCCGAAATCGGTATCGCCACCACTAAGCTCCATGCCTACGGCCCCATGGGACTGGAGTCATTGACCACGGAGAAATTCCTGGTCAATGGCACAGGTCAGACACGCGATTGAGGAAGGGTTTGGCAATAGCGGGGCTTACTGCCAAACCGCTATTGCCCACCACCTAGAGTGCGGATGCTGGAAGCCCGAATAAGGACAGGGTGTCCGAGAACGGCCTTCTCGCACTGACTGCTCTGCATTGAGGCATTTGAACCACAACTTTAGGCCGCTGGCACTGCGGCTAACATGGCTTCCAGCTAAAAGTTACTAATTAGTATTGGCAGGGCCTCCGGCGACGGATGTTTCTCATTGCCTGCCGCAGGCTTATGCACAGGCGATCCTGTGACACGGCGTGAATACGTCCCTGTAGCCTCGTCGAAAACATCCTTGTTTTCGACGGTCACAGTCCCGCCTATGCCTGGAAAATAGGCGTATGTCTGCAGCTCAAAACAACTCTGTGTGGGAAGAATTGCACCAATTCCCCCTTCGGAGCCGCCGCTGGCGTTGTTGCAAATTGGCGTAGCCGAGACAGGGATGTCGAGGCTCGAAGGTCGAGCACGGATGCGAGTCCTGAGTGTAGCCAATTTGCTTCATAAGCCAGCGGGGATTTCGGCTACGTCGGGGTGTCCTTGGGGATGCAAGGGGCTTTGGACAAGCAAAGCCCCTTGCCCGGTGTGGTTTGGCGAGAGTTGCGTAGCAACGTGCTTTCGAGCGAGAGCCAGGGATGGCGAACTGGCCGTTGTGCATGGATGCATTTACTCCACGACTTTAGGCCGCTGGCACAGCGGCTATCATAGCTTCCAGCTAAAAGTTACTAATTAGTATTGGCAGGGCCTCCGGCGACGGATGTTTCTCATTGCCTGCCGCAGGCTTATGCACAGGCGATCCTGTGACTCGCTGCGAGTACATCCCTGGCTCAGAAGGTCACAGTTCCACCTGAGCCTGGAAAATAGGCGTATGTCTGTAGGTATATAAACAATTTCAAGCAACGCTATGATTGCAGAATTGCACCAATTCCCCTCGGTGTAGCCGGCAGCCATTGGCGCATAATAAGGCGGCAGAAACATGGATGCCGAATCAGCGCCCAAGCTCCCTGGGTTCAACCTCATTAGTCTCTATCGCGAACAGAGTTTTGCTCCAGTAAACAAAGCCTCCCCGTGGCAAAAGGTTGCGACTGAGGTAAAATAGCCCATCTTTTGTCGGCGGCATCTCATACTTGTATGACTCCACAGCGGCTCTACCTCTCAAGCACAGCCTTTTTTGCTGCTTGCTGCTGCCCCGCCGCCGGCTCGCATTCTCCCGGAAACAGGCAGATAACAATAACCCCGCCTGCCGGACTTAGCCTTAAACCCTACACCCAGAGGAATACTCGTCATGAGTCTTGCTGATTCCGTTCTAGCCGTAAACAATGATTTGCCTATCCGCACCGACAAGCCGGTTCACAGCGGAAAAGTGCGCAGTGTCTACTGGTTGACCGAGGCCGACAGCGCCAGATTGATCCGTGAAAAGGGCTATGATGTGCCCGCCGATACTCCGCTGGCAATCATGGTGATCTCGGATCGTATCTCCGCCTTCGATTGCATCTTCCACGGCGAAGAGGACCTCAAAGGGATCCCGGGCAAAGGGGCAGCGCTCAATGCCATCTCCAACCACTGGTTCAGCCTGTTCAAGGAAAAAGGGCTGGCCGACAGCCATATTCTCGACATTCCCCATCCCTTCGTGTGGATAGTGCAAAAGGCTCGCCCGATAAAGGTGGAAGCCATTATTCGCCGCTATATTACCGGTTCCATGTGGCGCGCCTATCAAAAGGGTGAGCGGGTATTTTGCGGCATCACGCTGCCGGAAGGATTACAAAAGGACCAGCAGCTACCCGAGTTACTGATCACCCCATCGACCAAGGGCATACTCAAGGGGATCCCCGGGGTACCGGAGCAGGATGATGTCAACATCAGTCGCGCAGATATCGAAGCCAACTTCGAGGCCTTCGGCTTTGAAAAGCCTGAAGATATCGATCTGTACGAAAAGCTGCTCAAGCAGGGATTCGAAGTCATTTCCGAGGCGCTGGCACAGCAAGATCAGATCTTTGTCGATACCAAGTTCGAATTTGGCTATGTCACTGACAAACAAGGCCAGTCCAAGCTTATCTATATGGATGAAGTGGGAACCCCAGACTCTTCACGTATTTGGGATGGCAGCGCCTACCGTGACGGCAAGATCCTCGAGAACTCCAAAGAAGGCTTCCGTCAGTTCCTGCTCAACCACTTCCCGGATCCGGATATCCTGTTGAACAAGGATAGAATGCCGGAACGTGAAGCCCTGGCCCGCGACAACGACCTGCCACTGGAGGCCATGATGAATGTCTCGCGTACCTACACAGGTATTGCCGAGAAAGTCACCGGAGCCAAGATCACTCTCTCGGATAATCCCAAGGCAGAAATCATCCGGGTACTCAAGGAACAATACGGCCTGGTGGACTAAGGCATTCTGCCGCGGCTGCGACTCAGGCAGTTTCCCGTTAAGCATAAAGCCCCGTCCGGGGCTTTATTCGTTCAATGACAGGGATTTTAGCCGAACCGGCACCTGCGAATATCTCCCCTGAACGCCAAATTTGTACCTTGCCAAGGCTGGCTTAAACTTAAAGAAGTGGCCAAGGCCGAGTAAAAGGAGATGCATCATGCGTACCCGACAAATCCTCTGTCCGGTCGACTTCTCTGAAGAATCCGAACACGCCCTGGAATATGCCATAGAGTTGGCTGCACTCTATAAAGTGAAGCTGAGGCTGCTGCATGTGATCAGCAAAGCCTATGGCGAAGACATTACCACTCTGCCCCATCACGAAGAGAACTTCGGCATAGTGGCCGTGACCCAGGCGCAGCTACAGCAACATATGCAGGCCTACGCCTCGGAGAAAATCCATGCACTTTTGCAGCAGTTGCATCCAGAGCAGCAACTCGAGGTGCTTATCCGCCGCGGCAGCGCTGCCGGCCAAATCCTCGAAGAGGCCGAGAACGCCAATGTCGGCATGATAGTTATCGGCTGTCATCAACGCACTGCGCTGGCCCATTGGCTGCTGCCCAGTGTCGCCGAGGAGATTATCAACAAGGCCAAGTGCCCCGTGATGGTAGTAAAGTAGCCTTATCGGCTCAGAGCTTCACTTCACTGTAGGTAGTCCAGGCCAGTAAATTACCCATCTGCGGCACTATCCAAACGGCTGTCTTGTGATCCTGGTAGACCCGGAAGTAGTAGATCTCCTCATCACGGATATCGTCTTTACGGATCTCGCGATAGAAGTGCATCGCCGAGTCACTGACATTGTCCGGCTTGGTGAGTTCTTTCTGGTTCACTTTCACCTGGAACACATCCACCGGGGTGCCGGAAATCTCGGTGCGGTACTGGTGAAAATAGCCCCGCAGTTGATATTTTATCGGTGTGGTAAGGCAGTCCTGGTCGGTAACGCAGGCCGATGAATAAAACTGCCCCGAGTCTTTACTGTCGTAAACCAGCGATAGGCTGAGATCGGTACGCACCAAGAGCTCATCGGCGACCGGGAAATAGATATCCGCATGGTAGTTGTGCTCCACCAACTCGGCATTGTCTACCGCCGGCGGCAAAATAATGCGGTTGTAGCGGATCCGCCGCTCCATCTCCTGGCTCAGGGGCACAAACTCCTTCATGCTGAGACCGGCAGGTTTGGGATCTATGGCGGTGATATTGATGATGCCATCACCGTCACAGCCGGTTTCATCGGCACTGGGACAGATGGCAAAAGAGTAATTACGGCCATCCGAGGCGGCATAAGCGCTGAAATGCTTCAATCCGGGGATAAGATTTCCCTCAGGCGCCAGATGCTTTTGCCACATGGAAGGATGCAGCTGCTTGGCCTCATCACTGTAAAACAACTGCGCCGAGGCCAGCGTGCCTCCCACATTCAAGGGTAACTGCTTGTCGGCACGCCAATGGCTCACCTGTTTGACCATTTCGTGATAGTCACTGTAGTACCAGAAGAAGCCCACCAGCCCCAACAGCAATAAAATACCCAGGAGTTTTATTTTCAGAGACACACTCACCAAGGCAGTGCGGATGGCTTCACCATCTGAGATGGCCAGCATATGCACATGGGACTGTTCGGAAATATTCAGCTGATAGCCACGGCGGGCAACCGTCTTGAGTTGAATTTCGGGATAGGGTTCCAGTTTCTTTCTGAGAATACTGATGCATTGGGTCAGTGAGGTCAGCGCCACCACCCGCTCCGGCCAACCTACAGCCAGCAACTCGTCTTTTCCAAACACGTTTCCCGGGGCAGACAACAGGTGTGACAATACCTGAGCCTCAGAAAACGACAGGACGATTTCTGAACCATCGCGTTGATCCAGCAAGTGTTTTGCCTTGGTATCCAACGCCAAATAGGGAGTCAGCTGTTGCATTGGCACTCCGAAAAGTCACTCCAGAAGATTTGACTGCCCCCATTCACGGGAGCTTGAGGATAGGTTATAAGTTTAACCTGAGTGCAACAGTCAGAATGTGATACTTATATCAATTAACAATTTGTTTTCGTTAAATAAAAACTATCTAATACAGCAAACTCCAATAGCAGATTCACAGCGGCCGGCGCTGAAAACTGTAGCGGCACAGCCAAGATAATAACAACAGCCAGCCAAAGAGTATTCCCAGTAACCAGGGCCAGGTCGGCACACCACTGGCCAAGCCCAGAAAACTTTGATTGAGTAAGCGAAACACACTGGCCGGGTTCAGCAACATCAGCCACTGCAATCCCGACTGCCCAAGGGTATCGGCCGCAACCACGGCCAATACCAGCAAGGCCAGATCATAGAGCAGCACCAGCAGCAGCCAAAGCAGCATCAGCAGCGCCAGTGCCTGAGCCTTCTGTTTGACCTGCATGCTGACCCAGTAGCCTAAAAGCATAAACACCAACCCGAGCAACCAGGCGCTGGCCAGCAAGAGGGCAAGGGCCGCGGGCAACTCGACGCTACGATATTCCTGAGCCAATACCGGCAGTAACCCCAAAGGCAAGCCAAACCCCAGCAGCAAAGCCAGCAGCAGGGCGCCGCCCTGCCCCATCAGTTTACCGGCCAGCCACTGACTGCGGCTCAAGGGGTAGGTCAATAGCAATAACAGGGTGCCGGCTTCGGCCTCCCCCACCACGGCATCGAAACTCAATAGCAGCGCCAGCAGCGGTACCAAGAAGACACTTAAGGTTAAAAGAGAGTTGAACAGCTGCGGCAGCGCCTGCCAACGAAACTCACCGCCTAAGGCCCCTGCGCCGAAAATAACCGCAGCCGCCAACAGGGCAAACAAACAGCAAGCCGTTTGCAACCAGCGGCTCCGCAGGCAATCTTTGAACTCCTTGGCGGCAACGATAAATAACGGATTAGGCCGCTGGGGTGTCAATGCTTCATTTTCTCTGACCAGTTGCATCAGGCGGCCTCCCCGAATCTTTTGGGCGCGACATTCCGGCGATTTGAGTCAAGCGGTGCCATAAAATGATGAAACAGCTCACCGAGCGAGGCCGGAGGCAACTGAAAGTCAAAGCAGCGGTATTGCTCCGTCAGTATGGCTATCGCCTCCGGCACGCTGGCCTTAGCCAGTTTCAACCGGCCAGCGGAAAAGCTCGGCCCCAGCACGGGATCGCCAATGAGGTCCAGCCGAGATGGCAACAGGATCTCCTGTGGTAAGTCAGCCTCTTGCCTCAGGTTATCCAGGCTTCCCAGCGCCCGCATCCGGCCATTTGCCAGCATGAGCGCCAAGTCAAGATGCGGCTCAACCAAAGCCAGTTCATGGGTGCAAACCACTATGGTACAGCCCCGCTGTTTCAGCGCCGCCAATTGGGCATACATGAGCGCCGAGGCCGAGGGGTCCAGGCCTACTGTCGGTTCATCGAGCAACAGTAATCTGGGGCAGCTCAGTAGTGCCTGCGCCAACCCAAGTCGCTGTCTCTGGCCCTTGGAACACTGTCCCAACCTGCGTTTTACCAAGCCGTCCAGTTCAAACTCAACCAGCAGCTCTTTGACTCTGGCCGCACCTATGCCCTTGAGCCCGGCGAAATAATTCAACAGTTCGCCCAAGGGCATATTGTCGTAGAAGCTGACGTTCTCCGGCAGATAACCCACCTGCATTGGGCTTTCACCTGCGGCTTTGCCGAGAATCTTCAGCTCGCCACCGGCGGGTTTCAGCAGCCCCAGTAGCAGTTTGATCAGGGTCGATTTGCCGGCACCATTATGGCCCAGCAATGCCAGCAACTTACCCTGGGGCAGCTGCAAGCTGATATCCTCCAGCACAGGCCTGTCGCCACGGACATAGGCCAATTGCCGACAATCAATGCTGGGCATAGTGGGTCTCCTCGTCACTCTGTTGCGAATTGGTTTTCATCTCTTGTTTCAGCGTAATATCAATGGGCTGCAACAAAGGAAAACTGTCGCGAATACCTATATCCTCGGCCAGTGCCAGTTGGCGCTGCAGCCAGCGCAGCAAGAGCACCACAGGGCTGTCCATCAACCATCTGGCCTCGGGGTAAAGCCAAAACAGCCTGTCCAGGGCATCGTTGGGCAGATAGGGGGTATCGCCTATGTCATCACCATCGAGATCCCAGCCCTGATAGCTGCTCCAATAGTTGCCCTGTCCCAGAAGGCTCCACTCCTGCGATTTACTGCCGACATAACGCACCTGAGTCAGATTGTTTTCTATGTTGTTGCGCCACAGACTATTGCCCTCACCGCCCAGGGCAACACTGATACCGGTATCGCTGTCACTGAAATGGTTATGGCTGATACGGTTGTCGGCGGCGCCGTAGATAAACAGCCCCTTGCCTTCACTGGCGATGGCGGGATCGCCTTTGGGGTTGTGAATAGTCGCCACCCGGTTATGGTGCACCTCGCTCTGCTGTGTCACATTGAGCAAGATACCAAAGTCGATTGCGGCGCTGACTTGATTGTGTTCCAAGGTGATCCCCTTGGAGCTCATCAGCGCATAGCCGCCCTGTAGCCACTTGGCGCTGTTGTTCCAGGCACTGTCATTGCGGGTATACATATAGTGAATGCCATATTGCTGGCGGCTGAATTGATTGTGGCTGACCCGGCTGGCGTCGACGTTTTCCAGATAGATACCGTCGCGCACCGAAGCTATCTGATTGTGGTGCAGCTCGGGGGCCTCAACATATTTGAGAAAGATGCCGTCACCTCTATCCAGCAGATAACGCCTGTCGTCACCGCTTATGTGGCAGTATTCCACTTCCGGGCGTTTGAGCTGCTCGCCATGAATGCCAAATCCAGGCCCCGACAGCTCAAGCTGCAGTAGGCGGACATCATCGGCACCCGGCAGCAGACGCACCCCGGAATCATGTTCATAAAGATCGCCGCCCCAGTTACGTATCTCAAGCCCCTGCAGGCGCACGCCGGCGGCCTTGATAGTCACGGCGCTGCCTTTACCGCCGGCATCGATTATGGTGCCGGGCTCACCGACAATGGCGATAGCCTTGTCGATCACCAGCGGCCCCAAATACTCGGCGGCAGAGAGAGTCAGCACCTCGCCTTCACTCAGTGCATCTATGCGTGCCTGCAGCGGGCTTTGGCTGCCAAGGCAGCCAAAAGAGAGCAGCATCAGCGCCAGCAGGGTGCGTAACATCTGTCTCAGTTGGCTCCTTCCAGCAGTTCCAGGGTGACCTCGTCATAGGCCAGTACCCGGCCACCCCAGGCTTCGGCGAAAGCCTGCGCCGCTTCCTTGGTTGAAAACGGTGCAACGGCAGGCCCCATCACTCCCTTCTTGCTGGTGCCATAGACATACCAGGCCTTGGTGGCATCGATAAAGGCGTTGTCGTCCGGCTGCTCCCAGTCGGTAGTGCCCATGTCATGAACAAACATGGCGGCAATACGGCGTTGATTTTCCGGTTGCAGCGCAAAGCTGAACATGTCGCGGCTGGAGCAGAACTTGGGCACGGCATCACTGTCTTTGAGCATAAGTTGGCCCTTGGGCCCAGGGTATTTGGTGATCATCATGCCGCACATATGGCACCTGTCATGCTGTTTCAGGTGCTGGGCGTGATGTTCATGATTGTGGCTCTGCGCCGGAGTACATCCGGGCAGCCCCAGCAGCAGGATGGGAATGGCGATGGCCAGCAGTGTCTTTTTCATCTTTCTCTCCAATCAATAGATTCAACGCCTCGCCGGGGCCTTGCAGGGACAACCCATTTGGCGAGGGTTGAAAAATCACTCGAGTCGGCTGCGGGCGTTGGCAATGGCATATTGCAACGCCTCACGATCCAGTTGCGTATTGTTGCTGTCCAGCAGCAGTTGCCAGTGGCCTATGGCCTCGGCATATCTTTGGTTGAGGAAGGCATCATTGGCCAGCAGCAGCCGGGTGCCGGGATCGGCACTATCCAGCGCCAGGGCCTGTTCGACCCAATCCTGGGATTCCGGCAACCACTGGCGTTGATCTCGGTAATAGGCGGCTTCGGCCAACTGCCCCAGTAAGGCGGCGCTCTTGCCCTGAAGCTGCAACTGCTGCTTCAGGGTAGCCACCGCATCCAGATACATGCCGCCGCGCACATAGGCCTGGGCCAGCTGTTGCATCAGGGCACTGTCTTGTGGCGCCTCGGCACTGGCGCGTCTGAGCCGGACAATTTCGGCGGCCAGCAGGTAGTCTATGCTGTCGTCGGCCTCGGCCGACTGCCAATCCTGGTAGCGGCCGGTATAGGAGTAAGTCCCAAGACTCAGGCCTATGATCAGCAGCGGCAGCAGACTCCAGTGCCACAGGGCAGGAAGAACTCTGTCCCCGCGGCAGGTTTGCCACTGATAGAGGGCAAACAGGCTCATAAATGCCAGGCTCAGCAGGGCCAGTCCCAACCAGAGCGGATTAGCCATAGTGCCTCCTGTCAACCGTGGCCAGGCATTGGGTGCTTGCTGTCTTTACCCGGCTTTTCGACCTTGACCAGCTCGACTTCAAACACCAGAGTGGCCTGCGGCGGGATCACCCCGGGCGCCTGCTCGCCATAGGCCAGCTTGGCAGGGATCACAAAACGGAACTTGGACCCTTCGGGCATCAGTCTCAGGCCTTCTTCCCAGCCGGGGATCACTGTCATCAGCGCGAAACGGCCGGCGGCTTTGTTTTTGTTGCTGTCTTCAAATACTGTGCCGTCGATGAGCTTGCCGACATAATTGACTGTCACCACATCTTCAGGGTTGGGCTTCTTGCCCTTGCCCATGCTCAGCACTTCGTACTGCAGGCCACTGTCGGTAACCTTAACGCCGGACTTTTTCTTGTTCTCGGCCAGGAAAGCTTCGCCGGCCTTGAGGTTTTCTTCGGCCAATTTGTCGAAGCGCGCCTCTCTTTCTTCGTTGAGGGCGATGGCTCTTTGGTTGAGCAGATCCAGGATCTGTTCATCTGTCAGTTGCTGCTTGTCTTTAAGAGCATCGGTAAAGCCGGTGATCAGCAGCTCCATATTGACTTCGGCGCCCAGCTCCAGCTGTTGGTAAACCTGGCCCGAAATATAGTTGCCCACTGAGGCGCCCAGGGCGTAGGAGGTCTTGTCTGTCTCTGTCTTCAAGTCGGCCGCCAGCGCGGGCAGGCTCAGACAAAGTGAGAGGGAAATAGTAGTAGCAAGTTTTTGTAATTTCATGGTTTTCATCCTGCAATTTCTAAATTCAATGCCCAAATAATCTATTTTCAAGGACGCTCAATCGGCCGTCCGGAAATACGCCAGCCATAGATACCATCCGGCATCTGCCTGACGTCGGTATAACCCAATTTCATCACTTCTCTGGCGGCCACATTACTGGAGGTACAGAGACGGTTGGCGCAGTAAAACACCATGGTGGTGTCCTTGTTTTCCGGCAACAATGTCTTCCAGTTATTGACGTTGAAGTAGATGGCGCCGGGAATGAAGCCATCCCCCCATATCTCCAGAGTGTTGACGTCATAGAAGATCACTCCGGGCTGGCTGAGCAGCATCTCGGCCTCACGCATGGAGATCTGGTTGAGTATCTCTTCGTGGTAAGGTGCAGGAACCAGATCCCCGCCACCGCCGGCCAACACCGCCGGTGTCGCAACCATAAATGCCAGTGGCAGCAAGGACTGTTTCAGCGCCTGTTTCAATGAGAGTCGGACTCGCATCTTTATCCTCCATTAAAGGCTCCGGACGAGCGCCCGGAGCCTGAGTTGCCTAATTACAGCGAGGCTGTCTTGGTGCCTTTGCCGTCGGCGATGGCTTCAGCCTGAGTCACATAAGTGACAGCTGCATCCATACGCTTGACTGCGTAACGGGGAGCGTGAACACCCCAGGAACCGTCTTTACGAATAAACTCAACTATGTCGCGGGCCTTGTCGGTCAGCAGCAGTACCTGAGTCTTGTCTTCGATAGACAGCTTGTTCTTGGCGACTTTGCGATCAACACGCTTGAGCGCTTCTTCCACTTTGGCCAGGCTGTCTTTAACAGGTGTCTGCCACTTCATGACCTTGCCGTAGATCTCTTTCTGATCCTTGAAGTGCAGGCCCTTGCTCAGCTCAGACTGGAACTGGCTGTGACAACCTTTACGCTCAACCACATCGTGGTCAGAGATAGAGGTACGGGCACAGGTCCACATCAGGTCGAGATAGCCGTGACCATTCTCATCCTTGGCCACAGTCCAACCTTTGGTGGTGGACTTGCGAGGTTGACCTTCGGGTGGGTTAAGGGTCTTGCGATCCGGGCTGACATCAATCTTCCACAGGTGAGACTTACGCACTGCGTCGAAACCGGCCATATCCGGATACTGAATCGCGGTGAAGTTCTCACAGCTGCCCATGTTGGGCATGTGACAGCTGGTACAGCTGTTCTTGGCGTGGGTACCTGTATTGGCTGCCATTTCGGCCTGAACCTGGTGACAGTCAACACAGTCTTTCTTGATGGCAGGCTTGGTATAACCTGATTTCCAGTCATTGCTGGTGACTTCGTGTGGATCGTGACAGGTAGAACAGCGCATACCCTTGTCATAGTGAGAAGACATGAACATCTGTGAACCTTCGGTACCACAGGAAGGACAGGCGGACTTCATCTTGACGTTGAAGGCGTATTCCAGCTTTTCTTTGCCTTGCTCTGTCTCGGCCAGCTCATCGATATAGTTGAAACGCTGGTGACAACGTTCACAATTGGAAGGCATGCCGCCACCGTTACCACCATCCAGGTGACCACCGGCGCCGTGACACTCTTCACAAGCGATACCACGGCTGATGGTGTGTTCCTGCAGCTTCTTGGGATCGCCAAGAGCATCCAGGTATTCCTGCTTGTTCTTGAAGTCAAACTTGAAGCTGTGGCAAACCTCGCAGTAGGAACTGGCAGGCTGGAACAGGAACTCTTTCTTGTACTTGGCACCGTAGGAGGTCATGCCCCACTGGTGAGAACCACTGGCGCCGAAGTCTTCCATCTTGGTGGGGAAGTCAGGAATCACCTTCTGGATCTTCTTGGCCATTTCCGGGGTCAACCATTCGGCCCAACCACGGGAGAACTGGTTACCACCGGCAACCATGGTACCTGTACCGTCTTTCAGCAGACCGCCCTCAATATGGTAGGAACCACGCACCAGGAAGCTGTCGATATAGCCATACTTGGTTCTTGGAGTACCGACTGTGGCGTAGATAGCATCCGGAGTTATGCCGTCCGGCAATACGGAAGCATCAGAACCATACAGCTTTTTCTTCAGATCATTGTCCACTTCCGGGTGTTCACCGGGGAAACGTATGGTCTTGGCGTGACGGGAGCGCTGCCACTTCTCATACTGCACCGCGTGACACTCACCGCACTTCTCAGGGCCAACAAACTTATTGGGGAAGTCGAGAATAGACTTGGCCGCCAAACGATACTGCACCGCAGATGGGCGTCCCACCCGCTTGCTGTACTTCTGGCCGTTACCTTGGTCCATGTACTCTTCACCGCGGTCACTGACCTTGTACATACCAATTAACTTGCCCTGCTCCTGATACTTGAACACAGGGTGATTCTGGAACAGGTAGTCGAACAGCTCTTTTTCCTGAACGATATAGTCCTGCAGCGTCTTGACGCCGTTTACCTTTTCCATGCCGTTGGGATTGGCGATCACCTTCTGCGCCGACTCTCCCATCTGCTTATTGCCGTGACCTGGTTTATCTGCCGCGAGCGCACCAGCCCCGCTGACGGCAGTTAAACAAAACAACATGCTGAGTGTTGTCCTTTGTTGCCATCGTCTCATCATATACTCCTGAATTTGTCGTCGGTTATTTCACAAACGAACTTGTTATTGCCGGCTTGACCGGTCACGACTCATTCTTCATATGTACAAGGACAAAAAGCTGCGCCAGAGCACAGCTAGCCCCCGCTTGAGAACTCAAGAAAGCAACACCTTACATTTACCTTTAAAAACAGTAACTTTAATCTTGAACAACAGAACTATTCAGTTCTTTTTTTGAGCGTTTTATTTCTCAAAAAACCTCAAAACCCCGGCTGAAAATTGAAAAATACCGCACCGGCAAACATAGGCTGATAAAGGCGTGACAGATCACAGAGCCAAAGGGGTAATAACCCTAGTCTCAGTGCCATAGATCCATTTCCGGGAAGTCCCGGCATAACAAGAGAGCGGCCATGTTTTCCATCACCATGTTGCCCGAACTGGGACACTTCCTGCTGATCCTGGGCGGTAGTTGTGCCTTGTTTGGCGCCTTGCTTGCGCTGCTCAAATATCGCAACCCAGGTATCGAATGGCCACTGCGGCCACTGCTGCTGGGGCAAGCGCTGGGACTGACAGGCGCCATACTCCTGCTGGCATTGGCGTTTATCCTCAACGACTTCTCTGTGGCTTATGTGGCCAACAACTCCAATTCGGCCCTGCCGCTGTTTTATAAAGTGGCCGCAGTTTGGGGCAGCCATGAAGGTTCTTTGCTGTTTTGGATGACAGTAATGGCATTATGGGCCTGGCTGGGGTTGCCGACGCGCTCGCGAGATCAGAACTATCTGTTGATGTTGCACGGTAGCTGTTCGGCGATTCTCTGTGGCTTTGTCTTTTTTATGTTGCTGTACGCCAATCCCTTTGCCCGCCTGCTACCGGAAGTGCCGATAGAAGGACGCGATCTCAGCCCCATGTTGCAGGACATAGGCCTTATCCTGCACCCGCCATTGCTGTTTCTTGGCTATGCAGGCCTTGGGATCTGTTTTTGTATCGCGCTGGCATTGCTTGTCAGCCACAAGTTCAGCGCCGCCCGCCTTGGCAAGCTCAAGCGCCATCTGCTGCTGACCTGGGTGTTTCTAACCGCGGGTAATGCCCTCGGATCCTGGTGGGCCTATAACGAGCTGGGCTGGGGTGGTTGGTGGTTCTGGGATCCGGTGGAAAATGCCGCCTTTATTCCCTGGCTGGTGACCACAGGCGCGCTGCACTGCCTGTTGATCAAAAACCACAACCCTTTGGCCCAGCTCTCGGCCCTGGCGCTGGTGTTGCTGGGCTTCAGCCTGTGCCTGCTGGGCACCTTTATTGTGCGCTCCGGCATTATTCAGTCTGTGCATGCCTTTGCTGCCGATCCCGAGCGCGGGGTGATCATTCTATTGCTGTTGCTGCTCTACGGAGGCGCCGGTTTCAGCCTGTTTGGCCTCAGATGTCGCCATCACTGGCAACCGGGCAAGCTGGCACCACTTGGCCGGGACGGTCAGCTGTTGCTCGGCAGCCTGATCTTGCTGACCATGGCGCTGACGACCCTGCTGGGTACCCTTTACCCGCTTTTCTATCAGGCACTTGGCCTGGGAAGCCTGTCGGTAGGGGCGCCCTACTTCAATACTCTGTTTGTGCCCATGTTGGCGCTGCTGCTCTTGCCCCTGGCGCTAAGCACCCTGCCCCATATGGCGCCAAGGCGCCTGGGGCTGCTGGCGCTGGTCACTGTAGCTGCGACCGCTCTGGCGCTGTTTTTCGAGGGCAGCCTCGACCCTTGGCTACTGGCGGGCGGTGCAATGAGCCTCTTTCTGCTCTGCACCCTGCTGCTTTATCTATTGCCGTTGGGCCAGATTGCCGGTAAGCGCCGCAATATTCCCATGTTGCTGGCCCACACCGGCCTTCTTGTCAGCATCATGGGTGCTACCGGAGTCAGTTGTTTCGAGCAGCACTCTTTGCTGCGTATGGGCCCGGGCCAAGGCAGTATTCTGGGCGACTACACCTTTATCTATGAGCAGACCCGTTTGCTGGACAAGCCAGCCTACCGCGGTGAACAGGCAGTAATTCGGGTTGAGCGCAATGAGCAACTGCTTACTTACCTCTATCCGGAGCGTCAGGAATTCAACTCCAACGGCATGTCGCTGTCCCAGGCTGCCATCTATCGCGGGGCCTTTGGCGATCTCTATGTCTCCATGGGCACCCAACTGAGTGATGAAGAGTTTCTGGTACGTCTCAGCATCAAGCCGCTGGTGAGTTGGATCTGGCTCGGCGGTGGTTTGATGGCCATTGGCGGCCTACTGGCCCTCGGAAGCCGACGACGCCTGCTGCAAACCGATGTATTAACCGCCTCAGGGAGACTTCAACATGATTAAGCTAATGCTGCTTGGATTATGGCTCAGCTTGGGTTGCGCCGAAGCCCAGGCGACCGACATGGATATTGCCCGTCTCAGCATAGATATTTCCAAGGAACTTCGCTGCCCCATGGCCACCAACCAAAACCTGTTTGAGTCGGAAACCGCCATTGCCAGCGAGCTCAAGGCGCAGATCTATCTGATGCTGCAGCAGGGCAAGAGCCGGGAACAGATACTCGACTTTATGGTGGAACGCTATGGCGAGCAGATCCGTTATCAACCCACGCTGAACGCAGGTACGGCGCTGCTGTGGTTGGGGCCAGTACTCTTGCTGCTTGTGCTCCCCGGCGTGTTGTTGTTTTTCGGCCGCAGCAACAATCAATCCCCTCACGATCAGGAGAATCCATCTTGAGATCCTATTTGCTTCTATGTCTTGCCCTGTTGCTGCCGCTGTCGGCCCAAGGGGGCATAATGCAGCACAAGGCTTATCACACAGGTGAACCTGTGCCAAACAAGCCTATGATTATGCGTGAATTTGTTGAAATGCAGCACGCCAGAAAGGTGGCAAAGGTGACCTTTGCCGATCTGCAGGGTAATCCCAAAACCTTGGCTGAATATCAAGGACGTTTGGTGCTGCTGAATCTATGGGCCAGCTGGTGCCCGCCCTGCCTGCGTGAGATGCCGGCACTGGCCAAGCTGCGCAGTAAACTGCAGGGCAGCAGTATTCAGATAGTGCCGCTGTCGATAGATGAAGATCCGGCTGCTGTGGCCCCTTTTCTGGCCAAGCATGAGCTCAAGTTGGATGACAGCTGGATAGACAGCAAGAAAGAGATAGAGAAGATCATGCCGGCCAATGTGGTACCGGCAACTTATGTGTTTGATCCCAATGGTAACTTAGTCGGCTTTATCCGTGGCTATCTGGACTGGGATGACCCGGATATCGCCGACTATCTGTTGCGCTTTGCCGCCAAGTATCAGGCGCTGGCCCAAAGCAAAGTGCCACAGTAAACAGTGCAACCGTCCCGGAGCATCTCCCAAGTCACTCCGGGCCACCTTAGGGAAGGTGCGAATAAGTCCTCTTGGCACTCTGGCTTGCACAGCAATTGGCGTTCAAGGCATCTGACTGAAGGCATGCCGGGGCCTGTCAAAGTCGGATAACGCAGAAAGCCGGTTGCTGTGCAAGCCCCGAAGGGCGTGGCTTACAAGCCTGCCTGCTGTGTTGTGCTTCTTGCAAAGGACTAGGGCCATTTGCGGCGAACCACGCCTTGCATTCAGACCTGTAAGCCGACGCAGAGCACACATGGGACTTGTTCGCACCTTCCTTAGGCAAATCTCTCCGCCATACTTTTTGCCCGCTTTCCCGTCACGCACGCCAATTTTTGTCGGGAAAGCCTTTTTTCTCAGAAACGATCGAAAGTCACTTCCACCGGAACGCCCTCAATCGCCAAAGGCAGGCTCTGATGCAAAGCAAGCGTGACCTTGAGTGCCGGTTTGTCACCATCGAAAGGACCGGACAGCTGCTTGGGCACCTTACCCACCAATTCGGTCGGTTCTTTAATTTCGGCGCGGATCCGGGTTCCATTGGGGAGTTTGACATTGGCCTGCTGTCCCTGAGCAACATAGTTGAGATACTTGGGCGCCAGATAACAGACCACCACAGGCTGTGCCCGCCCCGACAGCCAAAGCATAGGCTGCTGCTCGGCTATGGTTTCCCCCTGCTGCACCAAAACATCGGCTACCCGGCCGGCAAACGGCGCCTGTATGGTCAACTGCTGGCGTTTGGCCTGCAGCTCCGCAAGCTTAAGCAGCAGGCTGTTGCGACTCTGGGCTATCACCCCCGCCTCCCGCTCCTGCTGCTGCAACTGCCTTTGCTGCAACAGCTCGGCCCTGGCCTGCTCCAGGGCCATTCTGGCACTGGTATGGGCCTGCATCACCGCCGCCATATCTGCAGTGGGAACCACCCCCTGCTTACGAAATGACTCGAACTGCGACAATAGTTCATCCTGACGCTTTACCCCCTGCTCGGCCACCAGCACCCGTTGTTCCAGTTGCCCCAGAATAGCCAGATCCTGCTCCAGCGATGGCGGTGTCAGCTCGGCCAACTGGCGCTGTAACTCGTCAATGCTGGCGTCCAGACCGGCATCGGCTATGCGCCCGAGCGCCTGACCGGCATCGACCCTACTCCCGGGTTGTACTGAAAGCTCCAGCAATCGGCCCTTCTGCATTGCCCGCATTTCCAGCGGCTCAGAGGTCAGTATTCCCGGTGCCAGCACAAACAGGCTGGGGCGCAGCAACACCCAAAGCAGCAAGACCACAGGGGCGATAACCAGCAACAGTAGCAGATACCAACGCCATTTCATTCCGCCCCGTTTTGCCGGGGCATAGTCCACCTTTAAACCTTGATCCCGGGTGGGTTGTTGCGCCTTGGCAGCCGCTTGATAAGTCACTTTCACTAAAATTTTCTCCCGCGTTTCAGCACCCACCAGGGAGCCATGGAACTCTCTTCATGTGAGCGTCTGACCATTTCATTAAGCAAGGCAAACAAGCAGATACTGCGCATAAACAAGGCGTAGAAGGGATAAAGCGGCAACCAGAGCAGCAGCTTCAGGTCCTGACGTGGCCGCTCGGAAATCGCTACCAGTACCAGCAGATAGAAGAACAGCAAGAATCCCAAATATCCCAGGTAGATGGTCAGGGCAATGGTTGTCAAAAACTGCCAGGGGTACGCCAGTGCTATCCCTAAGCTGTAGAGCAGGATGACAAAGGGCATCAGCACGTTTTGCAAGAAGCCGTAGACCAGAGTAAAGGCGAAGGTGGCGCCCCCCAGAAGCCCGGGGGTAAAGGCCGGCCAGTGCTTGCGAAAGTAGAGAAACAAAAGGTCGCCATCCCAACGTAATCTTTGCCAGACAAGCGTCTTGAGATCCATGGGGGCATCGGTATGCCCTATGGCCAGCGTGGCAAAGGGAATGCGCCAATTGGGATGACGGCCGAAGTACTGTTTGAATCTCAGCGTCAGATCCAGATCCTCGGCGGTATGGGTATCCCAGCCGCCGATTTTGACCAGCAAGTCACGGCGAAAAGCGCCGAATGCTCCTGAGATATTGTTGAGCAGATTCCAATGCCCAAGACCGGTCTTGCCGCCTTGCATGGAGATCAAATATTCAATCGCCTGCATCCGGGTCCACAGCGAATCATCGACATTGCGCACCCGCAAAGAGCCACCGACTGCCGGCACGTTGGGATCGGCGAACAGCGGCACGATTTGGGAAACCATATCATTGTCGAACGAAGTGTCGGCATCGGCATTCATTACCAGCTCGCCGCTGGCCCTGGCCAAACCGGCATTCAGAGTCGAAACCCGGCCACCACGTTGCCACTTGGGCAGCACGATAATCTCCCGCCCCGGGCGGCGGCATTGTGCCGCTGCTGCCTTGGCGACCTCGAAGGTTTCGGCGTTTTGCACCGCGCCGTCAACCACGGCAATAATCTCCATCTCCCCCGGGTAGTCCTGTTCGGCCAAGGTGGCTATGGTTTGCCGCACCGCTTCTTTCTCGGCATAGCAAGTAATGATGCAACTGACCTTGGGTCGATAAGCCTTCTCAACCTTGGGGCGGCGGAACGTTTGCCAATGCCAGCCGATGACGCCTGAGACCACTATCAGCATCAATGGCATTTCGTAGAGAAAAATCATCGGCACCAGCCAGAGAAACAAGCTGACGTCTGTCGCCAGGTTGTGCCAAATATCCAGGCTCATAAAAGCCAGGGTATTGAACTCACTCACCGTCCAATACCTCGGCCTGCTGCAGACGGCTGGCTAACCAGGATTCAACTTCGGCACCAAGTTGTTGATCCGGCAGGCTGACCGCCTTGAGCCTTAACCTCAACTCTCCCTCTGGCACGCTGTCATTGAGCCGCTGTAGTTTTTGCTTCAATGCCGGTAACTGTGACTCGCCAGTGTAAGGCAATAGTAACAAGACGCCTTGGTCATCATGACTGCTACAGGCATCGGTCACCCGAACCAGGCTCAACAAGCGCTGCTTGAGAGCATCGAGCAGAGTCAAGGCGCGGGCTTCTCCGCTGCCGGCCAGATTCGGCGCCAACGCCTCCAGATCCAATACCAACAACAGGTGCTCATGACCATGACGCAGTGCCAACTGATTGTGCCACTGCAGTAACCAGAGGAAGTGAGCCCGGCTCATCTGTTCGCCAAGCGCGGCAAACAGTTGCTGCTGAACGCCATGGCACACCAGTTCCCTTCCCTGCTCCGCCAGTTCAAAGTCAGAGATGCGACGTATGGTTAGCTCGTCCGGTTGATGTCCATGACCACAGTGCAGACAAACTGCCTCGACCTTGGCCTCCAAAAACAGGCTATTACAGCTATTGCAGTGTTGGTTTTCTATTGGTCTGTCATAGTCGACACCTATATGCCGCAGCCGCTGCAAACAGTTAGGGCAACTGAGTCCGCCACTGCGACTGAAGGCTTGCTGACTATCCACATGACCACAGTTAAAACAGTGCAAACTGGTCTGCATATCAATTTCTATACTGCGGCACTGGGGACAGAGATCGATATAGTTGAGGTGCCCTGAGTGGCACTTGCAGCATAGCCTGACTCTGTCCTTCAGCTTGGTGGGTGCCAGCCAATGCCGGTTCAATAATTTATCCAACAGCAGTTGGCTTGCCTTTGCTGACCCCGTCAATAGCTGCAGCAGTGGATACTCATAAAGATGTGGTTTTTCCGGCGTAGCCACAGGTTGTAAACGATATTCAGGAAATAACCACATAAAACTCAACAGCCGATAACTGACATCATCCTGGCTGGGTAATTTAATTAAGCTCTTCCTTTGCCAATAATTTTCCAACTCTTGTTTGAAGTCAGGCTGAAATAAACCATTGGCCAGATATTCAGAGAGAGGGCTTGGCGTTATCACTTTGATCATGGCCATAAAGCTTGATGGCTGGCATCTCAGCTGAATCAGCGCTTGGTCCTGAGCTTCAGCCGGCAGGTTCAGGCAGATGACTTCATAATCAAGACCGGCAGCCAAGAAGTCACTAACATCATTAAACACTTCAAAATCAGTGCTATAACTTTCTGAATTTCGAAAGCCAATCCAACAGGGGATGGCCTGTGCCTCAACACTGATATCGGCTCTGGTAATGGACATATAAATCTCGGCAACGACAAGCCCGCCAATGAAAGATGAAAACATCCTTGGCGAAGTTTGTACGAATCAATTAGAATCTATTTTTAAGCGGTGGAGATTATATAACCAAAAAAAACAAAACCGCCAATATTTTGACGAAAAAAGAGAGCCTGCCACTTTATTATTCAGAACAACTCATAATTAATTATATTTAAAATAAAACTCTGAAATATACTTAATTATCCCTAAACAATATCCTTCTTTTTATCTCCAAAAGTATCAAACTGTATCCTTCAATTCAGTTTCAAAACCATCCACTTTTATATCCTGCTGTTTGCCACTGATGGGATCGATAAAGCGCAAGCGACAAGCCATCAGCTTGAGGGGCTTATTGAAATTATCTTCGCTCCTGGGTTGCAGTTCGGGGTAAAACCTGTCGTTCAGCAGTGGCATTCCAAGACTCTGCATATGCAGCCTGAGTTGGTGAGTCTTGCCGGTAATTGGACTCAGACTGAACAGCCCCATATCGCCATTAACGGCGATGAGACTGATTTCCGAGTGACTGTTGGCCTCACCCTCTGCCAAGCGCATAATAAAACTGGGCTCGCCCTTGATGAGGCGATTTTTCACTGTCCAGTGCAGCGGCAGGCTAAGTTCGCCAGTTGCCAATCCCGCCTGAAGCTCAGGTGTCAGCCGCGCCAGCGCCTGGTAGTCCTTACGTATCTGGCCTTCACGGAACAGAGCATGATAGGCATGCCGGGTTTCGGGATCGGTGGACATCAGCATGACTCCGGCCGTTTCTCTGTCCAGCCTGTGCGCCGGCGCTATGGTTTCTATCCCGGTTCGGCGCCTTAACCTATGCACCAGGCACTCGTTGACATAGTTGCCGCTGGGAGTCACAGGCAAAAAGTGCGGTTTGAACACCAGAATGCTGTGCTCGTCCTGAAACAGGATCCGCTCTTCAAAAGGGATCCGGGTTTCTTTGGGGACTTCACGGTAATAGTAGACCCTGGCGGTAGGCCGATAAGGGGTATCAGCCTGGATAGGCTCACCATTTTGCCAGTGTACCTTGCCGGCAGCGACCCGTTCACGCCAGACATCGGCATCGATGCGCCTGAAATGGTCGATAAGAAAGGCCAAAACAGTGGCTTTGTCGGTCACATCCCTTGGCAAGACTACATAGGAGGGCTGTGCGGCTCTGTCTGTTTGGCTCATAACTCTTCCGGCAAAATAAAAATGGCGACTCAGGGCCGCCATTCTACTCTATCTACCTTAAATTATTCGAGGCAGGTACACTCAAAGCTGCTGCTGAACATGGGACTTAATCAACTTGAGCACAAAGTCCATGGTCTTGTGGCAATCAGGTTGATTCAACAACAGCTGTTTGTCCTTGTTGTATAAGGGCAAAACTTCCAACCAACGCTGGCTAACCCAAGCGGCATCATCCAGATGCACTTCTGATGAGTAGAGCCCGCGCAAGTCCGGGTTGACCTCATAAAACTGCTCCAGCGCCGCGCTGATAAGGGTGAACTCGCCCCGAATAGGCTCCTCGGCCCAGTTGGGACAATCCATGACCTCGGCCAGCCAGCGGCCATCTTTTTCCTGTTTGGCGGACAGGACTTTGACCCTTTGCTTGCCTTCCAGGGTGATACTCAGCGAGTCATCTTCCAACTGATTGAAGTCGATGAGCTCGCAGCGAGTGGCAATGGGGAAACTGGGCGGCATGGCAACGCTGTTACGCATTCCGAAAGCCAGCGGATATTTCCCCTTCAGGACATCGGCCACCATGCTCAGGGTGATGGGGTCAAGGATCCTGATCTCAAGCCGTCCACCTGGCAACAACAAGGCATCATAGGTCAGTAACGCCATTTCCTGTGTATGCATAGCAACCTCCTTCCCCTCGGGGAGTGAGTAACCGAAAGCGAACCTGAGGTTCAACATTCGCTTTAAAGTCTAGCAGTTGCTGAAATTACATCCATTGGCAATTTGGGCTAGTCCTTAGGTCTGCTAATGAATTAGACAGGCGTTGAGTGGGTTTTGTTGCAAGCTTGCTTACAGAGGCTCCAGCCTTTGGGCTATCCTGCCACCGAGAAATACCTCGGCAAATTCATCAGCCAATCTGTTACTCATATCGGCGGCGCGGCGCCAATATTGAGTACGACTGGCGCTATCCAAGGTTTCAAAGTCCTTGCGATCCGGAATTTTGCCATAGGGCAACGAAGCGACAAATTCCTCGGTGGGAGCCAACACCAAAGCATTATGATAACGGCGCTTGGCCCGGCGCCATGGCAGGGATTTATCGAACCATCCCGGCGCCATATGGGGATAAAAATGCGGATACAGGGTCAACCCCGGCGCCCGTGACAGCGGCAGGTCGAAGTGGTAATCAGTGATGCCGCCATCATAGAAGTGCCCGCTGGTCACACCGCTGATTTCGGTTACCGGTGACAGCAGCAGTGGAATAGAACCTGTAGCCAGCAATACGGCTTCGATATTGTCACTGCTGAGCAAGGCGCTGTCTCCCGGGAGATCTTTCAACTGAGCGAAGGGGGAATCCTCTATGGCAGAGGCAAATACCAGACGCTCAAAGTGCCACCCCAAGGTGCGGCGACTGACAAGGTTGGTCATGGCGGTAGCGCCCAGGCCTGCCGCCAGCGCCAACTTGCTGCCGGCCCGGTTCAAGTGACGGGCGCGGCACACCACTATGTGACTGCGAATATGCGGCTGTTTGAGGATCTCTTCGGTGCCGCTTGAGCCTAAAATCCCGCTGACTATACCGCGGACCTGGCGGCTGACCTCTTCCCGGCTCGGACGGGTTTCATAGCGCTGGCCTATGTAGAGTTGTTCCAACCTTTGATAAGCCGCCAGCGGATCTGCCTGAGCCAGACAGGCCAAACGCCAGGCTCCGGATGAAGCGCCAAGAGTGTAAAGCGGTGTCTGCCTCTGTTTGAAAAACTCGCCAAACAGGTATTTGTCGAGCCCGGCAATCCCCAGCCATTTGGGACCACCGGACGCCGCCAGTAGTTGAGTAAAATGATCAGGCTTTAATCCCTGTTCCATCAATGTCTGATAGGCATCTGTACCGGCAAGAAATCGCAAGTTAGCCAAAAAGTCACTCCCTGAGCCGCAAAAGTCACAGGCAAGATACCGCAGCCTTGCACGGCAGCCAAGTTTGACTCAAGTGTGCCTGGCTTTTGCACTGCCAGAGTGTTCCCCTCTCCTCCCGGCGGCTCCGAAAAACGGCCGGGACGACTCAAGTTCAAACGCCCAAGAAAACACTCGTAAGGCAGATTTGAAAGTCAAGATAGTCATAAATAGGCTTTCAACTCAAAAACCACTGTATAAATAAAAGCGAAACAGCCAATTAAACCCCAAACAAACCCAATATTTCCCTTATATAACCCAAACAGCCAAAACCCCGGATAGCCAAGGTCAGGGAAAGGTTTCTATCCAAAAAACTAAATGTTTCTAGAACGCTGCGCTCTGAGTTATCACTTTTACGTCTAAATGCATCAATTGTAACAATGCTACTATCCGCGCAATAAAAATGCAGTTTTGAATCATTCAAGAGGTCGTATGCGCTTAGCTCTTATTTCACTGGCAGTGGCGAGTCAACTGACTGTTCCTGCCGTCTTTGCTGCCGAAGAGCAGCCCAGTATCGAAACCATCTCCGTCATAGGTTCACGTATCGCCCTGCGAACCGCCACCGACAGCGTGGCACCGGTCGATATCATTACGGCCGAACAACTTGAAGCCACTGGCATGACGGAAACCGCCAAGGCGCTGCAGTTTGCCGCACCTAGCTACAGCTTCCCCTTCTCCTCGGTCACCGATGGCTCAGATGCCGTGCGTCCCGCCAGTCTGCGCGGCCTGTCACCGGACCATACCCTGGTGCTGGTTAATGGTAAACGCCGTCATGGCTCGGCACTGGTCCACCTCTCAGGGACTGTGGGCAAGGGCTCGTCCAACGTCGACTTGAACGCCATCCCTATGACGGCCATCAAACGCATCGAAATTCTCCGTGATGGCGCTTCGGCACAGTATGGCTCTGACGCCATAGCCGGGGTGATCAACGTAGTACTCAAAGACAACAGTGAAGGTGGCATGGTATCGGCCCAAGCCGGTCAAACCTATCAGGGTGATGGCGAGCAATGGCGTGTCGGCCTCAACCACGGCCTCAGCATAGGTGACACTGGCTTTGTGAATCTGTCGCTGGAAGCACATCACAAGAACAGCACCAATCGCGCCGGTTTGGATCCGCGTCAGCAATATCCATTGCTGGCCGATGGCAGCCCGGATCCCCGCGAAGAAACCGTTAACCGCAAGAATCACCATGTGGGTGACGCCGAATATGACAACCTGGGGTTGTTTCTCAATGCCGCTCAGGAGTTTGCCAATGACAGCAAACTGTACGCCTTCGGTGGCTTGAGCCAGCGCGAGACCCGCTCCGGCGCCTTCTTCCGCCGTCCACTGGATAGCCGCAATGTTGCCGAAATCTATCCCGATGGTTTCCTGCCGCAGATAACGCCCAAGATCACAGATCAGTCTCTGCTGCTGGGTTATGAATTTAACTTGGGCGAGTGGCAGTTGGATGCCTCGGCCGGATACGGCAAGAACCGCTTTAAGTACCGGGTTGAGAACACACTCAACGCCTCTTTGGGCCCCGGTAGCCAAACCGAATTCGACGCAGGTACCCTGTCCACCGAAGAGTGGAACCTGACTCTGGATGCCTCACGTTACTTCGACTTTTACAATGACTCAGAGCTCCTGGTCGCTGTAGGCACAGCCTGGCGCCAGAACGCTTATCAGGTGGAAGCCGGAGAGCAAGCCTCTTATATCAATGGCGGTTATCAGAACAAGGCCGGCGGCAGCCAAGGCTTTGGCGGCTTTACCCCAGAATCGGCGGTAGATGAGGATAGAGACAACATAGGTGTCTATCTCGAGGTGGAAAACCAACTGACCGACGACTTCTACTGGGCCGCCGCGGTGCGCTATGAAGACTATTCCGACTTTGGTGACAACACCAGTTGGAAGCTGGCCGCCAGATACGATCTGACCGACAACCTGGCACTCAGAGCCACTGCCAACACAGGCTTTCGCGCACCCAGCGTGCAGCAGTTGTACTTCACCAATATCTCGACCCTGTTCAACCCGGATCCCGTGACAGGCCAGCTGGTACCGACCGAGTCGGGCACCTTCAACAACCTGTCTTCCGTGACCCAGGCGCTGCAGGTAGGCAAGCTGCAACCCGAGTTGTCAGAGTCCTTCAGCCTGGGTTTGGTGTACACCAATGATTCCGGTCTGGCGGTGACTCTGGATGCCTATCAGATCAGCATAGATGACAGAATCGTGCTCTCCAGCTCACTGACACCGGCCGACTCCCAGGTGGTGGCAGATGCACTGGCCGGTACCAACGCCGAGTCGGCACGCTTCTTTATCAATGCCGTAGATAGCCGCACCCGAGGTGTGGATCTGGTGGTGACCCAGGACTTTGATCTCGGCAGCTATGGCGATCTGCGCGCCAGCCTGGCCTATGCCTACAACGACACGGAAATTCGCGATATCCATCTGCCAAACCTTCTGGATGGCCTGGAAGATCAGCTGTTTGACCGTATAGAGCAGACCCGGATGACCAAGGCCAACCCGAAGAACACAGGTAACCTGGGGCTGACCCACAGCCTGGGCGACTTCAAGACCAACCTGCGCCTGAGTTACTTTGGCCCCTACACCATAGGTTACTCACGTGAAGACGTGGAGTACGACGGTAAGTTCACCGTGGATCTGTCGCTGACCTATGCGGCCACAGATAACCTGAGCTTCACCGCCGGGGTGCAGAACCTGTTCGATACCTATCCGGAAAAACGCCCGGACGACAACAACTTCAACGGGATCTTCGTCTATCCATTGACCAACACACCTTTTGGTTTCAACGGCGGTTACTACTTCCTCGAAGCCAGATACAGCTACTGATTTACCGGAAAACACATTTGCAGGGAAACATGGGGGCCAGCGATATCGCTGGCCCTTGTGCTTTTTGGCGCTGATCCCCCCTGATATCGGCCGCTTGGCAACTCAAGCGCCTGTCAGGCGCCTGCAGCTTCTCAAAGAGATCAAACTTCCAGCAGGAATGCTATTATACTGAGCCAACCCCTTTCCCCAGAAGATACAAAATGATAGTGGATACTCTGGCCAACCGTGGCCATTACCGAGTGCTGGGCCCGCGTATTCAGGCTGCCCTGGATTATCTGGCCGCAACAGACTTCAGCCAACTGGCCCCCGGCAGCTATGAACTGGATGGTAAAAAGCTGTTTGCCATAATCAACGATTACCACACCAAGCCCAGAGAAACCGAGCCATTCGAGGTACATAGACGCTATCTGGACGTGCAGTATGTGGTCAGTGGTGAAGAGGAGTTTGGCTACCTGCCGCTGGGAGCCCAAACGCCCAGTCGCCCCTATCATGAGGCGCACGACTATGCCGAGTTTGATTATCAATCCAACCGCGAAGCCGCGGCATTTATCCCTTTGAAGGCCGACATGTTTGCCATCTTCTTCCCCGGAGACATGCATATGCCGGGTACGCTGGCCAAAGCCGTTGCTGTCCGCAAGGTAGTCGTAAAAGTACTGTTGGATTAGAAGGCCACTTGCAGTAAAACGCCCGCGATTGCGGGCGTTTTTGGGTCTGTGGTTTACTTATCGTCTTGGGTTGTGGGCTTGCAAAGCATCTCCTCGGCGCCATAACCCCAGGTCACCCTGGCCTCGCCCTGATGCTCCCAGAAGCTGTAGTCACCGCCCTGATACTTGGCGCCGCTGCCGCTTGGCACACTGAACATCAAAATGCTTCTGTCGCCGCGCTCGGCAATCATGGTTGCCGGCTCTGTCTCGAAAAAAGTAGTCACCAACTCATTGGCCGGGTTGCCGTCACAGGCAAAGAATACCGGGCCGCTAGACACCACCAAATGATAACGGGCCTGCAGTTCCACTATCCGCCTTTGATATGAATCCTTGGTACATTGCAGCTTGTCTTCACTCTTCCAACATTCGTTGCGGCCCTTGATCCAGCCGC
The DNA here is from genome assembly GCF_012030025.1 of Shewanella sp. Iso12. NCBI lineage: Bacteria > Pseudomonadati > Pseudomonadota > Gammaproteobacteria > Alteromonadales > Shewanellaceae > Shewanella > Shewanella sp. Iso12. The sequence goes on along the minus strand of NZ_JAAUHW010000007.1, from coordinate 94,348 downwards.
GCTGCTCGGCCTTGAGCAGGGGTGGCTGTTCATTGACCGCCTTGTCACTGGCCTTGGCATAAACCTCGGCCAGCTGCTGATCCAGCTTGGCAAGCTCTGGCTCCTGACAAATAAGCATCTCTATGCTGGAAGCCCGCTCGCCCAAGGCATTGCAATCAAATGTCGGCAGTTCCCGCTCTGTTGCCTGGGGCGAGGTTGAACCACCACCTGTAGCCAATGCGGCGGCAACATCCTGGCTGTTATCCAGTGTCTGCTGCCCGCAGCCACTGAGCGTCGCCGCGGCGACCAACGCCAGTAAAAGCCCTGTCCGTGAAACTGTCCCGAAACTCATTTTTGCTCCTTAATCTTCTCGCTAAACCTACTCGCGGATGCCTAAGCCTAGTCTAAAACCCCGCGCCTGTCCGCTGGCTGAATTAAATATCAGATCAATGAGTTGGCTATTAAGCCTTATCGACAAAATCCTGCAATGCCTGCAGGTTGGCAATTTTCAGCAAGGCACCCTGTTTAATGATCAGGCCCTTGTCGATAAGCTCTTTTACCGCCCTGCGATAGACCCGGCCTGAGGTACCGAATCGCTCCGCCTCCTGATCCGGGCTGCCACAGGAACCCAGCATCACCTCTTCGTGTTGACGCCTGAGCAGATCGAAAGCGATGTTATAGCTGATGGGGTGCAAGAGCCTATTGGTGTAGATGTCCAGCGAATCCTGATAATCCCAGGCCAGGGCGCTGGCAAAGAAGAAGGTAAATTCGGGTTGTTGCAGCAGCATCTGCCTGACTTTCTTCAGGCATAACTGGCGGATTTCCATCGGCTCTTCGGCCACCACACTCCACTGACAACTGGTGGCGGTAAAGAACTCCATCTCACCGAAAAGGTGCCAGTCGCAATCCAGCTCCCCCAATTGAAACCTGCGACCGTTGACGGCGCAGATATTCATCGACACCCGGCCTTCGGACACCAGGCACATATGGGTCAACTCCCGTCCCTGAGACAAGAGATCTTCACCGGCCTGCAGCAATTGGCTCTGGCCGCAGCACTCGAGCATGGCGTCGCAAAACGCCTGGTGAGACTGCTTTAGATGCGCACTGAAACGCCCGGTGCTGTATGGTTGCAGCTGCATAACAACAAGATCCCGTAAAGATGATGGCTCATGCTAGCCCATCAGCCTTACGGGCACAAACTTCAACAACAGAGCGCCTCCAGCGCCGCCAAAGACGCCAGCTTTTCCCCCTGCATCATGGCGATATCGGCGTCGACATACTGGTTGATACCCTGTTGTACATCTTCGCCATACAAGACCACATTGTTGAGCACCGCAGCCACTTCCAGGCCTCTCAGGCGGCCAAGCGTCAACAGCACGGCAGTTTCCATGTCGGCCCCCAAGACTCCGAGTCGATGCCAATGACGGCAAATCTCCAGCTCATCATCCCGGTAAAAACTGTCGTGTGAGCGCACTATGCCGGAGTGGAAGCGGCAATCGCGGCGCTGCAAATAAGCCGCCATGGCATTGATAAGCTGCCGACTCGCCAGCGCCGGATAACCGGGCGGCGCATAACAGCCGGAGCCACCGTCATCGCGCACCGCGGCCTCCGCCAGAATCAATTCGCCCAAGGCTATCTGCGGTTGCAGCGCGCCGGCGGAGCCGACCCTAATGACACGGCGGGCGCCACACTGATACAACTCTTCCAGGGCGATAATCGCCGATGGTGCGCCTATGCCTGTGCTGCAAACAGTGACAGGTACGCCTTGGTAAAATCCGCCCATGCTGCGAAACTCACGGTTCTCTGCCAGCAACCGGCCATCGTCCAACAGCGCGGCAATCCGATTGACCCTTTGTGGCTCGCCGCAGAGAATCACCCGCTCACTCACCTGCGCCGGAGACAGACAGATATGCGGCTGTTTATCGGCACTCATCAGCAAGCCTCCGCCGGACGGCTGCCATTGTCTTTGGCGGTACGCATCCACTGACGGGTGCCGTTAGCGGCAATAAACAGCAGGATGATGTATTCAATCGATAGGGCATAAACCCCTTGGGCGGCATAGATGCCGACACTGACCACATTGATAAGTACCCAGAGGATCCAGTTCTCGACATATTTTCGGGTCATCAGAATTTGCGCCACCACAGACAGCACTGTCATCACTGAATCCCAGAAGGGGAAGGCATCCGGCTCCAGCACAGGCTGGGCCAGCCCGGCACCAAACAGGTTGAGCGTATCGACACTGACCTGGGCAAAGAGAGCAAATACCGGGTCGATATAGACAGTCATCAGGCCGATGCCCAGCACTGAAACCGCCGCGGTAAAGGCCAGTTTCTGCTTCGACAGCCAACGCACCTTGAGGGTGTCGCCGGTTTGCTGATCCGGCCGGGTCCAGGCATACCAGCCATAGAGATTGGCGCAGAAGAAAAACAGCTGCAGCAGCAAGATGCCGTAGAGCTGTATTTGATAAAAAATAATCGCAAACAGAGTTACATTAACCAATCCAAACAGATAGTTAATCGTTTTTTCCTTGCTGGCGAACCAGATACAGAGCAAACCAAATACTGTGCCCACGGCTTCAATCCATGACATGGCATAGCCACTGCCAATGGGAATGTTCACCAGGGTATTGTTGATATCAAACCAAGCGGCAATATCCATCATCTATTCCTTGCATTATTGTGTTTTGCGCCCATGTAAGCAGATGGCAAAGCTCAAGTTAAGGACATTTGTCCACCTTGGCTGATTTAAGTCACAGCTCACTCTTGTGTGGCGCCTTCAGCACTGAAGCTGTGCCCTGACGCAGATGTTCACAATGGACATTTTCCGCTTTCGGGATTCGCTTTTTTCGATTCGGCAACATTGGGCGCCATGTAACATTTTGGTTAATTCACTCAAGTCAGATGTGACTCAGTTCACTGTCCAGGGCTGGGCTAGCCCCCATGATGCGGGCATACCTTAGAAGCATTTAACCAGCTATGAAAGATATAAAACGACTGGACTATGAATTAATGCAGGTGCTGATCGCCATAGATGAGCACAGAAATTGTCAAAATGCCGCCCATGCTTTGAGGATAAGCAATTCCGCCATCAGCAGGCACCTCAAGCAGCTCAGGGAAATTTTTGATGACACCTTGTATATCCGCCGTGCCAGTGGTTTTATTCCCACCCATAAGGCAAGCCAGTTGCTGCCCATGGTTCAGGACCTGTGTCAGCGCTATCAGGAATTGGAGAATCAGTTCACCGAGTATCAACCGGCCAAGTCACGGGAGCACTTTGTTATTTCCGTCTATGATGACTTCAGCCCCATTATTCACAAAATACTCAATAATAAGGTGCGCCCTTTCGCACCTGATATGAGTTTTGATATTCGAATTCTGTCCCACGAATACACCACAGAACTGGAAAACGGCAATATAGATATTGCCGTGATGTCAGAAAGCTATACCGGCGCCCATTTACAGGGCAATCTATTTGCCGAAGTGAGAAACCTATATTTATTGGGCAACCGTAAACATCCTTTCTTACAGGATAACGTGCAGGTGACTTTAGAAGACCTGTTCAAATATCCCTATTATGAGATGGATAATTTCTGCGACTTGCCCGAGCCTTTAATTGTCTCTGCAGCCAGACGGCGCAACCAGGAGTGTGTCATCGCCGGCTCTACGGGGAGTCTGGCCAGCCTCGCCAGCGTATTGCTGGACATGCCTTACTACTCCATCTCCTGCAATCTCTTTACCACAGATTATGTTGCCGGTTTTCCCAATCTTATTTATAGAAAACTGCCCCTCGAAATAAGCCAGACCCTATTGAGCGAAATAAACACCAACAGAGATATAGGCCATTATGTCGTGGTCAGTGATCTAAATAAATCACAGGCCAGAGACTGGCTTAAGGAGGTATTGGTCAGAGAACTGAAAAGCGAATGGAACCTTAGAAAACCCAACTCATAACAAAAAGTCTCCCGGAATGAAAAATGGCAAGAGTCCGCTCTTGTCAGGGGGAGCTATTACCTAAGGGATAACAAGATGAAACCAAGAATACTGAATATGGCCACATATTCGGCAGGGCTGGCTGCGCTCCTTTGTCTGCTGGGGCAAGGGGTTCAAGCGGCAGGCAGCTGCCTGAATTGTCACAGTGATCAAGCCAAGTTACAGGCGCTGATAAAGCAGCATCAGCTGGAAAAAGAGTCGCTCTCCGTCGAGCAACAATCACTGCAACTCCTGGTAAGCCAAACAGATATGGGTAGTCACGCCGAACTCGGTTGCCGTGACTGCCACAGCAAAGCCGACAAACCAGAGGGCAGAGCCTGGCACCCAGGCGTTCTGGCCGATCCCAGTGCCGATGGCGGCAGTGTCTGTGGCGACTGCCATGGTGAGGAGATGATTACCAACTTCCGCCACTCACTGCACTTCACTGTCAATGGTGTCGCCAAGGGCTTGATGGAAAGGTTACAGCAGACCCCAGAGCAGGCCCAGTTGTTTGAACAGATGCATAACGGCGAAGAAGGCTGCGCCAGTTGCCACGCAACCTGCGGCCAGTGCCATGTCAGTGCTCCCGACTTCGCCGGTGGCGGCCTTTTGAATAAGCACGCCTTTGTCGCGACTCCGGATCCGGTCAAAACCTGTGAAACCTGCCACTATGAAAATGCCGAGCAGCACAAAGAGCAAGATGTGCACGTCACCAAGCACGATATGAGCTGTATCGACTGTCACAGTGCCCAGCAGGAATTCCACGGTCGGGACATCAAGCAGATCCCCGAAGGCAGACTCTACAGCGAAGGCCCGGACAGCAACAAGGCCGGCCCTTACGAGCAGACCCAGAAACGCGACATAGTAGCGGTGAAATGTGAAGACTGCCACCAGGATAAAGTCGCCGATCACACCGAACTTCTGAGCGGCAAGGCATCTCCCATAGATCACAATGCCAAGCTGAAGTGTACCGCCTGCCACACCCAGCCCTACAGCAACTGCTTCGGTTGCCACCAGGATGACACCTTATCTGTGGGCAACTGGCAGAGTCTAAAAACAGCCGAGACTCCGGAGCAGAACATCAAGCTGGGGCTAAGCATAGCCAATGATAAGAACAGCAAATTGATCCCGCTGAGCCATTCGGCCGGGATCAGTATCGATGCCGGGGTCAAGGTGGATCTCAAAGATCCGGCCACCAAATCCTATTGGGTGCCCTTTTCTACTCACTTTACCGCCAAGAACCCTCTGGCCACCAAGCAGGCACGCGAAAGTGGGCGCATGTGTGAAAACTGCCACAACACTGATGAGGATATCTTCCTCAAAGAAAGCGATTTGCGCTTGGGAGAGACAGATCCCGTCTCCGAAAGCCAATGGATAGTCCCTAAAGAACGTTTACCCAAACACTGAGCCCAGGAGCCGAACATGAAACATAAGATGATAATCAGTTTACTGCTGTGCGGCCTTGGCAGCATGCAATACGCGCAGGCCCAGGAAAGCGCCTTTCAGACCTCAGGAGTGATCATGGGGCTGAGCAACTATCTGTGGCGTGGCCTGACCATCAGCGATGACAAACCCTCACTGCAGGCCGACCTCATGTTGGAGCATGAGACAGGTTTCTATGCCGGAGTCTCCTTTGAAACCTATAGGTATCAAGGTGATGAGGGCATAGAGAAGGATTATGAAATCGACTACTACGCAGGTTACTACCTGACGGTCAGCGACGAGTTGGGCTTTGGCTTCAATGCCATGCGTTACACCTATGGCGACAGTCACTCCAATCTCGAATATGCCCTATCCATGGATTACAACAGCTTAAACTTGGCGCTCAACTATGATCAGGACTTTGAAACCTGGTACAGCGAGGCCAACTATGCGCTGCCGCTGGCGCAGTATGGCGAGCTGGTTATCCATGGCGGCTATTACTTCGATGCCGAAACAATGGGCTTTGAAGATAAGGGGGAACTGCAAGACAGCGCCTACGATTTGGCGCTGCGCTACAGCTATCCCTTGTTGTCACAGCTGGATCTACTGCTGGAAGCCAGCTATCAGGAGTTTGAGCACGACCACTATATGATAGGACTCGCGTTCAACTTCTAATCAAAGCTAGCTGACGACGAATTCCTCACCATAACAATAATTAGCAACTCCCAAACCCTTGCCCCGCCCCTGCAGCGGGGCTTTTTTTAGATTCATCGCAGCCCTCCGGATAATGCACCGGCTTGATCAGGCACATAGCGAGCATTTTCTCGGCGCAATAGGCGGCGCGCAGATAGTCCCGCGCTTTAGCTCCCTTGAGGTTGTGACTCAGCGTCATCAGCCCGAGACGCTCGGCCCTTTGCGCCAATGTTGGCCTTGGTGCCGGCAGGCCATCGGCCAGCTCATCCAGCACCCCATGCAGGGTTTGCTGCATCAGGCCCAGGCGCGGCAGCGGCGCCTGGGGGGCTGACGGCTCGGCTAGCGCCTGCGCGAGTAGTTGCTGGTCGCCTGATTGGGGCAAGGTATCGAAAAAGAGGCTGAACCAATTATCCAACAGCAGGGACACTGGTCGCAGGTATAAATGGCTGGCAGTGCGCTCGATGCGCGCCACTATCAGCTCGGGTACCCGCTCGCCCAGCAACTCCAGATTGGTCACGGCTCTTTGACTCAACTTGTTGTAAGGCAGTGAGAAACTCAGCAGCGCCCGCTCCCTGTCCCAATAGTGCAGTTCCATACACTGACTGGCCTGATTGAAACCACTTAGGTAGAGACCGCTCGGCCGGAAACACAGGTACTCCTGTTGCCAGTCTATTTCGTCGGCAACAGAAAGACTCACGGGCTCCAGCGGCTTGGTCGCGGGGTAGACCCGGGTATCCTGCAAACGCCGCAGGCGCCCCCAGGCATTGAGTTCGGCCTGAGCCAGGGTTTGGGTCTTACCCTGCCAACCCAGGGCCGACGGCGCGCCTTCCAGCATGGGCAGACCGCGAAATACGCTGGCATAATCCAGCCGCTGCTCGGCTTTGGGGCGGCTCTCGGCCAGGGTGATAAAACGCCCCTGCTCATCCTGCAATACCTGAGTCACACCATGGGCGCCCCCTTCGCTTTGCCAGGGAAAAGCGCCCAGCCCCAGCACCTGCTCCGGCGCTTGTTGATAGGGGCTGAGCGTCTGTGGCTGGCAGCCTTCCAGAGCCGCCAAGGAGCGGGCCAGACAGCTGAGCAGCAATTTTCTATCCCTGACGCCTTGGCCCGAGACATATTTTTCCAGCGTGCCATGCAGCTGTTTCAAAGCGGTCAGTGGCAGATTTTGCCTGTCCATGGGCACCAGCAGGAGTTCCAGCTCTACCAGGGACGAGGGTCGCAACCTCTCGATGCCGAGCTCAGTCATCTGCTCCAGCAACTTAAGGCAACGGCGCTTTAACTGATCGCGGCTCTGCTGCCCCAGATACTGCAACTGCGCCTGCTCATCGAGCAGCCATTGCGGCCATTCAAAGGCGATGGCCTGTTCTTGGCAATAGAGCCAGACGGCGAGCAGCGCATAACGCTGCGCCTCTTCGGTGCAGATAATATCCTGCAGCCCCTGTACGCACCGAAAATACAGCTGCTGCCCCTCCAGTTCGACGCAGACTGTGCCTTGCGCAAGCTTAATTTTCGCCGCCCAGCGGCGCTGACTCTGCTGATACAGGCGGCGAACCTGAGTCTTGCCGGCATCATTCAAAAGCTCGGCCAGATGGAGTTCCACCCGGGGCGGCTCTTCGGCGCGAGTCTCAGGGGATGCAGGCTGCTCCAGCAGATAAAGCGCCGCAGCCACTATGTGTTTACACAGGCCGGAGGCGCCGCAATCGCAGCGACTGGCGAGCGGGTTATTCCAATCCAGCAGCCCCTTTTGCCCTTCAAACTCAAAGCCATAATCCTGCATCTGCGGCTGGCTTTTCTCCAACGCCTTGCGGGCCCGGCGCACCAAACCAGCACTGCCGAGGCTGGTGAGTATGGTTTCATTCATCGGCGTAGCCCCATAGTCAGCGCCAGCCATTCGGCAAAGTTATCCGGGCTGAGTGAGCCTATCTCCATCCCCAGGCGCTGCAGGTTGTCGGTGCTAAAAGTGCTGTAGAAAGGCTCGGCATCGTGATTCATGGCGGTCATCCCCAGCATCTTGATGCCACTGTCTATCATCCCCTGGGCCTGGGCCAGTAAGGCCTGCATTGAACCACCCTCTTCAAAGTCGGACACGGTTGCCACCACAGAGCGCCCCGGCTCGGAGCAGAGTTGCTGACAATAGCGCCAAGCTTGGGAGATCAGGGTGCCGCCGCCCAACTGGCAATTCAGCAACACAGACACGGGATCCTGGGCCTGCTCACTCAAGTCCACCACTTGGGTGTCGAACACCACCAGCGACAACTTCACCGATGGCAAGCGGGTCAGGATCCCGGCGATCACTGCCGAGTAAATCAGCGAAGTCGCCATGGAGCCGGACTGATCTATGCAGAGCACTATGTGCCAGGGCAGTTGGTGCTGCTGACGGGCATGAAAATAGACCCGCTCGAAACAGACCTTCTCGCCATCAAAATGCTTGAGGTTGCGGCGAATACTGGTCTGCCAGTCCAGATTGGCCAGCCGTTTCACCGGACTGTGGGCCTGGCGGTTGAGCCTGCCACTCAAGTTGTTGATATAGGTCGGCCGCAGGCGGCGCAGCAACTCCTCGACCACCCCCTGAATAATCCGCTCTACCTGTTGCCGAATGGCCGGCTTGTGATGGGCATTGAGTTTCAGCAACTGCTTCAGCACCCCCATACTGGGAGTGATCTTTTCCAGCACCTGCGGCTGCTCCAACACCTGATGCAACCCAAAGCGCTCGACCGCATCGGACTGCAGCCTGTCGTTGACCGAACGGGGAAACAGGGTCTCCGCCGCCTCCAGCCAGTTGGTCACTGCCAACTCGCTTTCCCCCAAGCCTGCGCTTACCTTGAAGCCACGCTGCAGCAGGCCCTCCTGATAGAGCTGCTGCAACACCTCATCCTGTTGCTGTTGCCGGGAGCTGAGACAGGTATCAAGCGCGTTGGCATAGCGCCCCAATACCAGACGCCAGCGCTGCTTCAGTTGCTCATCCATTGACTCAATCCTTGTTGCTCCAGGTCAATTCGCAGCTGCCGCTCCAGCGCCAACCCCTGTTGAAAGTCCTGTTCAGATATCCCGTATTGCAACCAATTCAGGCCATTATCCCACTGATTCAGCTGCAGCAAACGGCGGCAGAGCTCATCCACCTCTCTGGCATCCAGCGCGCAGAACAAGCCCCTCATGGCCGGTAGCTTGTCGATAAACTGCGCCTCACTCAGCTCACTGAGCCAGTGATTCAGCATGGGCAACAGGCCATGGTCTTGTCGCAACCAGTGCGGCACCACCTTGAGCAGCGCCTCAATCACAGGGAAGGGATCGTTTTGCAGCTGCAACTGTTGCAGCAGAGGCGCCGGGTCCAACTTGTCCAGCTCGATAGCCAAGGCCTGCAGGACAAAATAGAGCACGGGTCGATGGGCGTTATGGCTTGTCAACCAGCGCAGTCTGTCACGCCAGGGAGACTCGAGCTCGTCCTGATGCAAGACAGCTACGCTCTGCAGATCCAACAGTAACTTCACCGCCTCTTCATCGCTCAGGCGGTTGATTGCCGGTAAATGAAAGCCGACCTGATGCCACAGGGCTTTTTGGTAAGCCAGCAGCTCAATATCGGCAAACAGTGGATGATGCGCTGCCGCCAGCAAGGTCATAAAGCTATTGGCCAGTTGCTGAATGTCGCTGCATTGGCTTATCTGCTGCGCAATGGCATGGGCGCTCAGCTCTTCCGGCATCCCCAGATGCAGTGCCAACACCAGTTTTTCCACCAGTTGCTGCAAATCTTCCTGGGGCAACTCACTGAGCCGCCGTTTTACCACCAGCTCGAGACGCAGCCCCAGGCTGGATTTCTCGGCCAGTGCCACTTCCACCGCCGGAGTCCAATGATAGTTCCAGTGTTCATGGCGATGGTTGAACTTCAATTGCCGGATGACCGGCATGCCATTTTGTGGCCTGGCAAAACCGCTGCCCACAAACAGCAGCCGACACAGGAGGCGACGGCGCTCAATATGCTTGTCCGTCATGGCGTAGAGATCGAAGTGACAGCGTCCCGGTTTTTCCGTCTGCAATCTGGCCTTGCGACATAGCGCCAACACCTCTTCCACCAGCGGTAAACTGGGTTGGTCGGCCGGTAACTGCCCCAGGGCATCGCCGCTGAGCACCTTTTGCCAGGGTTCGAGTGTCGATGCCGACAGTTGCTGTTTAATCAGGCAGCTGCCCAGAGAATCCAGCAGATCATAGCTGCCTGGGCGCGCCAAGCCACGCAAACGACAGAGGGCCTGCAGATGCTCAAAGCAGTTTTTCTTATAGATCAGCGGCAGTTGCGGCATCTGCTCCAGAAGGTAGAGCAACCAATCATCGGCGTTCAATTGCCGCTGCTGAAACTGCCAGCGACAGAAGGCCGGATAAGGCATACCGGCGCCGTAGCCTTTGCGGGCATCCAGCAAGGCGTCACTGAAACGGATCACAAAGCTGTCTTGCGTGTCATCGACGACGATCGCCTCGGCCTCGTCGGCAAAGTTGATCAACGCCGGGGTATGAAAACCACCTGTGAGCACAGCCACTCGCTCATAGCGGCGGCGGGCCGCCTTGATATGGGCCCGCATCTGGGTTTCACGGGCCAGATCGCCCATCTCTTCCAGGCTGTCTGTGCCAAAGCAGGCACGACTGGCGGCGCAGAACAGCAATACCTGGGTAAAGAAGCTCTCGGCCGAGGCGAAATGCTGTTGTTCAAACAAACGCTGCCAGAGTTCGTCGGCATCCCGGCAGCCCAGTTGCTGCTGTAGGCGGCGGCTGTAGTCCGAGCTTAAAAAGCGGCTATCACTCCAACGGTTGCTTACACCGCCCTCCTGCGTCTTTTCATCCAGATCGATGAAGATCACCTCAATGCCCTGCGCCGTCGCCCAGCGCAGCGCCTGCCATTCAGGGCTGTTCTCGGCCAGAGGGTAGTAGCTGCCACTCTGATAGATGGCAATAGGCGGCACCACAGTATCGCGCTGCAACAGTGACAGATGGCGGATAAAACTGCCGGGGGCTTCTATTAACACGGCTTGGGGCTGCCGGCGCTGCAACTGCTCCAGCGCCATGGCGGCGCAGGCCGGGCTGTGATGCCGCAGCGGCAACCAGCACACCCCGGGATCGGCCGCGGCGGTCTTGAGCAGTTCACCAAACTCCCCTCTAAGGAACATCACCTCATCCACAGAGCTTTTCCTGCCTGGAAGAAGGCTTGCCAACCCTGGCGTTCACGGGCGACCACATCCATGTAATGAGCCAGCTTCTTCACATCGTCGGCCTTGTCCTTGATTAGCGTGCCGTGCATCTGCTGCACCAACTGGGCGGCACTCATGGGCTCTTGCCAATAGAGGCTGTGCAGGGCGCAGCCATGCACTATATTAACCGCCTCGGCCGTGGACAGAGTGGCATCCATCGCCTGTGGGCCGACGGTACTGCGAAGGTCGTGAAATACCCGTACCAGCAAGTCCACCAGCGCTTCATCCAGCTGCACCTGTTGGCCGCTGTCCGCCAGGCGTTGGCTCACCTGAGCCAAAATCAGCTGGCGCTCCAGCAGAGGATCGCTGAGCACAGGCACTGTCTCGAAGTTGAAACGGCGCTTGAGCGCGCTGGACATCTCGTTGACCCCACGGTCCAGCAGGTTGGCGGTGGCTATCAGGTTGAAGCCCGGTTTGGCCTGAATCGAGACGCCCAGCTCGGGGATACTGAGGCTTTTTTCCGACATCAGAGAGATCAGCACATCCTGCACCTCCTGCGGGCAGCGGGTGATCTCTTCGATACGCACCAGCTTGCCCTGCTCCATCGCCTGATAGACGGGGCTTTTCAGCAGGGCTTCCAGACTGGGGCCACCGGACAGTAACAGGGCAAAGTTCCAGCTGTACTTGAGCTGCTCCTCCGTAGTACCTGCTGTGCCCTGAATGAGATACTCACTGCTGCCGCTGATGGCAGCGCTCAATAGCTCAGAAAGCATCGACTTGGCGGTACCGGGTTCACCGACCAGCATCAGGCCGTTGTTGCCCATCAGGCTGACAATGGCCCGCTCCACCAGGGCATCTTCCCCGTAGTATTTGCGGCTGATATCAAGCGCCGCATCGCCGCAGATAAAACGTCGCACCGCCCCAGCCGACATGGCCCAACCCGGTGGAATAACCCCCTTGTCGGCCGCCATCAAGCGTTGCAATTCATCCTGATAACGCTGCTCGGCATGAGCCCGAATGACTTGTTCCATCCTGTTTGCTTCTCCTTATTGGCTGCCACCAGTAAGGCAGCAGCCTAATCCATCCGTTATCGACCTTTACCAAGGCAGTTTCGATTCCCAGTCCGGATCTGCCACACACTTGTCGCCGACTTCACGATAGTCAACGGCGATGGCATTGAGCAGGTTGACCGGCACCTCGGCCAACGGCAGTTGACGGTAGCGGGCATAACGGCCGCGGGGGTTGGTCCGCTCCATGACCTTGATGTCATAGATGGCGGCGGCCTCGTTTTCTTCCGGCACGCAGTTACCGCTGAAACCGAACTCCACTCTCAGCCCCAGGGTATCGAAACGCTTGAAGTAGTTATCAAAGAAACCGCCGTCTTCCGCTTCACCGCGCTGATAACCTTTCTTGGTCAACAGGCCACGCAGGGTATAGCAGTCGGTCATCCGGCCGTGCTGGTCATTGAGTGCCTCCTGACCTTCAGTTAGCGTCACTTCGGCACTTCGCAGCTGCTCGAACAGCGGCTTGACCTTGTAATCCTTGAGATGTACACGCCAGGCATCCAGCGCTGCCTCCGCTAACAGGTTACCGCTCACCAGGCGTATACTCGCCGCAGCGGGCAGTTGCAGCTCTTCATCGTCAATATCGATAAAGGCGCCGTCTTCCGTGGGTCTGAAGGTTTGCCATTGACCATCAATCTCCACCTGCCAGAGGGTGCGCTGCAACAGCCGATACATGACCGGATGCTGATGCAGGTATTGCTGCCAGTCTGCGGCGAGCCAATGCCGCTCTGTGACCATGGCCTCATACAATCTGGCACTTTGCTGTTCAACCACCTGCTTGAGTTCTTTCTTGCAGTTGCTGAACCATTTTTTCACTTCGGCAATATCGCCTTCGTTATCTGTCTGCCGAGGTTGCGGCAGGCTCTTGAGCAGCTTGCCCTCTTCGTTGAGCAATCTCAGCTTGAGGTCGTCCCCGAGTGCCAGCGCCAAAGTACGGCTGCCGAATTCAAACGGGCTGGGCTGGGTCAGATGTTCGAGCCCGGCCGTCTGCACAGTGCGATCCGCCAGCTCATCCTGAGTCCAGCCGTTACGGGCCGCAATTTGACTGACTTGCGCCCGCGCCAGCTCCTGCACCGAGTTGGTACGATAACGCCGCGAAATACTCAGCAGAAACTGAATCGCCACAGGATCGTCCGAGTTGGCCAAGGCCTGCAACATGGCCTCTATCTGTGCCCGCCGCTCATAGCGCTTCTTCATAAAGGGTTGGATCATGCCCAGCAGGGTTTGCGCATCGCCGCCAGCGATCAGGGCCAACATCCCCTTGTCTTTGATGGCCGAGCCCAAGAGCTCATTCTTTTTCTCGGCAAAGCAGGCCTGAAACGCATCCTCAAGGGTCTTGTGTTGATACTCCTGACCCCAGTCGTATTTGGCCCAATGCTGATAAGATTGAAAAGTCTGCTGCTGATGCGCCTTGGCATATTCCAATGCCTCATCATCCGAAGGGCAACGGGTATCCTGGGCGATAAATGCCGCCAGAATAAAATGCCCAAGACGCTGACGGCTTTCGCTATCCAGCAGCGACAGATAGTGACTCAGCAATGGGTTGCCCTGAGGCTGCTTGAGCTTCACCGCCAAGACTACCCACCAGAACACAAGTTCGGGCTCGACCGGGCTGCCGTCTTCAAAACGGCATGCGGGCAGCGATTCACGCGGGAACCAATCCATGGACTTGGGTGGCGCCTTTTTAAGGCCGGCCTTGGCTTCGGCCAACAGCGCTTCCTTGCCAAGGAACTGGCTGATATCGGCGCCGGTCTGCAACAATGCTTCCAGCAACACCACCCGGGTTGGCATATCTTTCTCTTTATTCAGCGCCTGGCTCAATGCCTCCTGCGCCGAAGCCGCCTTGAGGCGACCCAGCCAAGTGGCGGCCAGCACCCGGTTATCCTTGCTGCCGGAGGCCAGCTCAGGAGTGATAAGGGTGATATCGGCGCCGTGGCGTTCGGCGCAGTACTGAGCCGCTGCCTGTATGGCTTTGCGGCCATGGAAGGCGTATTCATGAACCTTCCTTTGCCAGTGCTGCGGCAGCTTGGGAAATTCGGCCAGAATCGCCAAGGTCTGTATCAATACCTGATTGGCATCGTGTCGATAGGTTCCATTGAACACCTGGCCATTTAGACCATGCTCTATATAGTCGGGGTTTTCGGCAAAGAAGGGCCAAATCAGCAGTTGTTCACATGCGGCCGGCAACCAGTCACCTTCCCGGCCTTCGTAGCCAAACAGGGCTTCAATCAAGGCCGCGGAGGGTTGATTCTCTTGGTTGCACAGGCTCAAGAGTTGTCGTAAGTCCGTCATCCCCTGCAGACTTTTCAGAATATGTTCCTGGCTCAGCATACGCTCCCAGGAATGGCAGGAGAGCTCATGGCGTTCCATCCGCAAAATCAGCCTTAGACAGGCTTTGGGGTGCTCGTCGAGATCGGCGTGGCTGATCAGAGAATAAAACCCTGACAGAGATGATTGCCGGCCTCTTTCGAGGTCCATCAGCGCCGCTTGCAGCTGGGCACTACTGACTTGCTGCCAACGTTGCAGACTTTTCCGGTCGTCGGCCAAATGCCTTTTGCGATAGCTGGGGGCATCTGGGTGCTCCGCCGCAGCGATATCGTTTTCAAGCTCTTTGATCTCTTTAGCCAACTGCTTTTCACACAGACCTAGCCATTCTTCAGGCACTTTGACGTTTTTATCAATGGCCGCAACGGCCGGAATATCCCAGCTAAACTGGTCACTCTGTTGCTGCCGGGTCGTGTTATCCAGCATTTTCGCCAGTGCCGTTTTTACCGCGGCGGATTTCTCTTCACTGTGCCAGCGCTGCAGCAAGGGGGTCGCTTCAGGATAGAGGCCGGCCACAACCAGCCAGTGGCCACGGGTAGCCGCCTTGGCCGCCGGAAATTCCCGCTCCAGAAACGCCAGCAGCTCTTGTTGCGAGCTCTTTTTCAGCAGTTTCAGGGCCTCTTCACGGACAGTCGCCGAACCATCGGCGGCCAACGCCATGACCAGCGGCAGCTGCGCCGGTGACAGGGTCTGACAGGCTTTATTAAGCAAAGCACAAAAGGTTTCACGGCCGCTGAAATGCAACTGTTTCAACAGCTGCAGATATTCAGGATCTTCACTGAGCTTGAGCCAGTCGGTTCTCTTCCTCAGCGCGGTGCGGAATGTATCGTTATAATAAGAGTCAGAACCTTCAAGAATAAAGGCTTCCAGCTCATGGGGCGGGTGTTCATATTGCGCGACCAGCGAAGCAAGATAGTCACGACTGGGCAGATCTTTGCCCGCCAAACGGCAACCGTAATACTCTTCCGCCAACTCTTTGAACAGCATCAGCACGCCATTGAGCCAGCCGCTCGAGCTGTTTGGCACGCCGTAGATGCTTATGTCGGGGTTGCAGGCATGACACACCAAGCCGAGACGGCGCATAACGGCCGCTTCATTACAGGCACCGGTTGCCACAAACCGGTTAATGGCATCACGGGCCTGAATCAGCCGCTCATCATTTTGTCCGTAGCCATAGGGAACACCCGGCCGCGCCAGTGTTTCTCTAGCACTGAGCTGCTGGAGCTGCGACAGACACGCCACAGGTTCACCGGTCAAAATATACTGACTGACGGCTTGTGCCAAACCCGTTTGCTGCTCATCGATAATCCGGCAAGCGTCTAGCAATAACTTGTCTGTATTGGGGCGAGTGAAGGCTTCAAGCTTGTTTTTTAATACGTCCAGCATCTCTCATATTCCTTGAGTCATTAGCAAATATGTCTTCCTTCCCCCAATAGCAGACATTCAGTAAACACCTGCTTAAGCCGGCGGTTGAGCCTCCTTTTCGGACGAGGAAGGGCAATTCTAACGGAAACGCAAAAACAATATCGTTTACAAAACACCCATTTACAGTTCAATGCCGCCAAATGTGATCTGCCCTCCCCCGGGATGACGCCATATTACCCATAGAGTGCGGTTGATTGACCTTAAAGCCGCCAGCGGCTTTAGCCACGCTAACAGCAAAATCAGTGATATCCGGCAAGGGGTCATGGTCAATGTCTCAAACCTTGTTTGAAAAACAGGCTAGCTGGAGATTGCAAACAAAAGTTACCAATGGTAACTTTGCAGTTGTTACTATGAGTAACTTATTCAACCAAGCGCCGGTGCTTTCGTTTCATGGATATCCGTTTCATGGGTATCCGTTTCAAGGACAGACAAAGCAGCCGACCGGCACAGCTTGGTATTTTTTGCCGTTGCGCTCAAGCCGTAAACGGCCAATAACAGCAACAGGAGTTTTAGTGTGGAAAGGTTAACCAAGTGCACTCTGGACAATGCCGATGAACTGGCCAAACCCATATTGCAGGAGATCAAGAGTCGCTACGGCATGATCCCCAACTTCTATTCGGCTCTGGGCATAAATGGCGCGGTCATGAAGGGCTATCTGGAGTTTGAGGCCAATCTGGAAGAGCACAGCCTGCTGAGCCTGGCCCAGCGGGAGATGATCTCCCTGGCGGTTGCCAACTATAACTGCTGCGAATACTGTGTCAGCGGCCATAGCTTTTCCGGGAAACGTGCCGGGCTCAGCCCCGATGCCTGCATCAAGGCGCAGCAGGGCAAGGCCGATAACCGCGAAGACCAGCTGCTGCTGGACGTCGCCCTGGCGTTGCTGCAACACAGAGGCAAGTTACCGGACTCTTTGCTAACAGACTGTCTGGATGCCGGGATCAGTGAGGCCAAGGTGATGCAGGTCTGCGCCTGGAGTGGCCTGAATAACTTCAGTAACTGGGTTAACAACACAGTGCAGCCGAAAATCGACTTCCCAAGGGTTCCACTGCAACCCTATACTGAGTGACAAAAGAGAAGCGACAATGCGATGCATTGCCGCTTTTTCAATTTTATTAAACCAGCTATCTGTGGGGGATGCGTGAAGAAGAGAATGCTCAAAGATCAGCGCCGCGAACAACTGCTCGAAGTTGCCTGTGAGATTGTCCGCGAAGCCGGTACCGATGCGCTGACCTTGAACACCCTGGCTCAAAAAGCCGGAGTGACCAAGCCTTTGACCTATCGTCACTTCGCCACCCGGCAAGGATTGCTGGCACAGATGTACCGCCATTACGACAATCTATTTGTCGAGGCGGTGAAACAGGCCGCAGCGGAGCAAAAAGCCTCGCTGGCAGAGCTATGCACCCTGGTCTGCCGCGCCTATCTGGACTGCGCCGTACGCTGCGGCCCAGAGTATGAGGCGATAGTTGCGGCGCTGCGCGGCTATCCCGAGTATCAGAACATCACCACAGATATTCGCGACTTCTTCACCGACTTCTACAGCGAACTCTTTGCCGATTACCTCAAGCTGCCTGCGCCGCAAAGCAAGCTGCTGTGCTGGGCCATACATGGCGCCATCAATGAAGTCGCCAATGCCGTGGCCTGCGGCCATGCCCAGCCGCAAGAAGCAACAACCAGGCTAAGCCAACTGCTGCAGCGCATGCTCGGCGCCGACGGATGCTGATTCAGGCAAACCTGCACTCAAGCGTTATCTCAGCCCCCAGGGTGCGCCGACTCAACCAACGCCTGAGCCGCTGCTGCACCAATGGCAATTCACCGTCCAGCCCAGGCTCCAGATAGACCACCACAGTCAGCACGTTTTGCTTTTCATCCAAACGCCACAGGTGCATGGACTCGACTCTGGCCACTTCGGGCCTGGCGGCCAATTGCTCCTGCAGCAGCTCCGGAGCCAAGCCGGCCGGTGCCTGCTGCATTAGAATGCACCCGGATTCCACCAGTAACAGTGCACCGTGGTAGATCACATAAGCTGAGATCAACACAGTAACCAGGAGATCGACCCAATACCATTGGTAGAGGATAATAAGCCCGCCGGCCACCAGCACGGCCACAGACGCCATGGCATCCGACACATTGTGAATAAAGGCGGCGCGGATGTTCATATTGTCCTTGGCACCGGCGCTGTGAGTCAGCATAGCGGTGCCAATATCGATAATCAAAGCCAGTCCCGCCAACCAGAACACCAGCATGCCATCCACAGGTTGCGGGCTCCAGAAGCGCTGCAAGGCCTCATAGATAAGGTACACCCCCACCAACAGCAAGGTTGCCGCATTGATAAAGGTGCCCAGTACTTCGGCGCGTTTATAACCGTAGCTCATACCGGGGTGACTGGCTTTCTGGCCTATTTTGCGTGCGATCAAGGCAATCAATATCGCGATGGCGTCACTGAAATTATGCAGCGCGTCGGCAATCAGCGACAAACTGCCGGCCAGAATACCGCCAAACAGCTGCGCCAGAGTGAGTAACATATTGATGATCACAGCCAGTCCCAAGCGGCGACTGCCGAGATCCGGGCCATGTTTGTGGGGGTGGCCGCTGCTATCCAACTCCAGCGGCTGCCAATCTTGAGAAGATTTCTGCATAGCATGTTTCCTTATAAAAGGGGGCATCCCTGCCCAGACCCAGCCGCAAAGCGGCAGGCCTTATGACGCAGGCCAGGTAGGCAGTCCGGCCATGATCCAAAGCGGCTCTCATCTTCCACTTTGGGGCGTCACACTCCAATCAGTACAATGCTTCTCTATCGGAGCAATTCAGCTGCTATTCCAAGGCTTCCAGCTCCTTGTCGCTCTTGAGATACAGAGCTCGATACAGGGTTGGTAATACCAGCAGGGTCAATGCGGTTGAGCTCAGCAGGCCGCCTATCACCACCACGGCCAGCGGCTTTTGGATCTCACTGCCGGCACCGGTTGACATCAAGATGGGGATAAGCCCCAGCGCCGAAGTCAGCGCCGTCATCAACACAGGGCGCAGACGGCCGACCGTACCTTCATACACTGCCTGCTCCAATGACTCACCGCTGTTGCGCCGCTGGTTGATTGAGTCCACCAGCACCACCCCATTGAGCACCGCCACCCCAAACAGAGTGATAAAGCCGATGGAGCTGGGCACAGATAGATAGGTACCGTTGAGCCAAAGCGCCAACACGCCGCCAATCAGCGCCAGTGGCACATTGGCCATGATTAGCGCCACCTGCTTGATGGAGCCGAAGGAGAAGTAAAGCAGCAAGGCAATAAGCGCCACAGAAATGGGCACCACCAGGATCAGTCTTTGCTGAGCCCGCTGCTGATTCTCATATTGGCCGCCCACCATCACGGTATAGCCGGGCGGCAGTTGAGCCTCGGGCACCAGGTTGTAGATATCCTGCACCACGGAACCCATGTCCCGCCCGGAGACATTGGCCTGCACTACCACTCGCCGCTGCACATCGTCACGGCGGATATTGGGCGGCGCCATCTCTATGCTGACATCGGCCACTTCACCCAAACGCACCTGAGCCCCATTGGCGGCTACCAGACGCAGATCGGCTATCGCATCCGGGCTCTGGCGGAAACGGCTGGCCAGACGCAGGTTGATATCGTAACGGGCGTTGCCGTCGATAACCTGGCCGGCACTGCTGCCGCCTATGCCTGTGCTCACCAGCGACATCACCTCATCGACGCTGATGCCGTAACGTCCCAGCATCGCGTTTTTCGGCCGTACCACCAATTGCGCCTCGCCGGTGATCTGCTCAAGAGACACATCCACGGCGCCGGGCACCTGGGCCACCAGTTTCGACAGTTGTTCGCCTTTTTCCGCCAGCACATCGAGATCCGGACCAAACAGCTTGATGGCCAACTGCGCCTTGACCCCGGACAGGAGTTCATCGACCCGGGTAGCGATTGGTTGGGAAAAGGTCAGCAACAACCCGGGGAAGACACTGAGCTTCTGCTCCATCAGGCGTTGCAGTTCGGCGCGACTATTTGCAGAAGTCCACTGTTCCAGCGGTTTGAGACCGATATAGATTTCAATATTACTCACAGGCTCAGGATCGCCGCCCAGCTCAG
This sequence comes from Shewanella sp. Iso12, assembly GCF_012030025.1. NCBI lineage: Bacteria > Pseudomonadati > Pseudomonadota > Gammaproteobacteria > Alteromonadales > Shewanellaceae > Shewanella > Shewanella sp. Iso12. The sequence continues at coordinate 74,201 of NZ_JAAUHW010000007.1, read as the reverse complement.
GTGCCCCTATGCGTGACAGGGCATACTCCACCTCGGGAAACTCCAACAGCAGGGCCTCAAGTTTGGGCGCCACATCCAGTGAAGTGTCCAAACTCGCAGTGGGTGCCAGGGTGACCCGCAAGTTGATGGTGCCCTCTTCCAGCTCAGGCACAAATTCCGTGCCCAACCTCGGCAACAGCGACAGGCTCATGCCCAGCATGACTACCGCCACCAGCCCCACCTTGCCAGGCGCGGTCAACACCTTTTGCAGTAGCGGACGGTACACCCGCTCAAGCGGTGCCAACACTGGACTTTGACGGAAAGTCACCCCCTTGCGGAACAGATAAACGGCCATTGCAGGCACCACCAGCAGTGCCACCAACAGCGCCGAGATCATCGCAAGGATGATGCTCACCGCCATCGGCTGAAACAGCTTGCCTTCGACCCCTTGCAGGGCAAACAGCGGCGCAAACACCACTATAATGATCGCCGTGGCAAAGAACACCGGGCTGCACACCTCTTTGGCGGCCTGCCATACCCTCATGGCAATCGAGCCTCTGTGTTGGTCTTCGTCGGCATGGTAGGGATCGTCTTCGCAGTCGCTGCGCTGCCGAGCCTGGTCCTGATGGCGCCTATCCGGCTCACTCAGATGTTTGAAGATGTTCTCCACCATCACCACGGAGCCATCCACCAGCATACCTATGGCGATCGCCAAACCACCGAGCGACATCAGGTTGGCCGACATTCCCAGATAGCTCATCACCAGCAATGCCAGCAAAATGGAGACAGGAATCGACAGCAATACCAGCAAGGTAGCCCGTACGTTGACCAGAAACAGTGCCAGGATCACCACGATAAACATAAAGGCCAGCAACAGGGCATCACGCACTGTGGTCACCGCCTTGGTCACCAGATCGGCCTGATCGTAGTACACTTCGAAGGTGACCCCCTCGGGCAGCGCTTGGCTTATCAGCTGCTCGCGGGCAGCAATTTCATCAATGGTGGCCTTGGTGTTGGCGCCCATCCTCTTGAGCACCACCCCGGCAACCACTTCGCCTAAGGCTTTGGCTTCGCCATTGTCGTCCCGACGGGTCATGGTGACAGCGCCGACCCGGATTTCACTGCCAAAATCCACTTCGGCCAAATCGGAGACAGTGACCGGTGTGCCCTGGTATTCGCTCACCGGAATGCGGCCTATGGCATCCAGCCCGGCCTGGCCCGCAGGCAACAGACCATAGCCGCGCACCACGAGTTGCTCCTGACCATTGGGCATAAACCAACCGCCGGCATTGCGGTTATTGGCATTCAGCGCCTGCTCCAGCTGTGACATAGACAAACCGTAAGCCAGCAGTCGATTGGGATCGACCCTGACCTGATACTGACGCACTTCGCCACCGAAAGAGAGCACATCGGTCACGCCGCCAACCGGCATCAGCAGCAGCTTCACCAGATAGTCATTGAGACTGCGCAGCTCATCGGCGCCGATATTACTGTCAGGCTCGGCCCTCAGTATGTACTGATAAATCTGCCCAAGGCCCGAGGTGTTGGGACCGATTTCCGGCACCCCGACTCCGTCCGGGATCATCTCTTTGGCGGCTGCCAGCTGTTCAAACACCTGCTGGCGGGCAAAATAGATGTCCGTGCCTTCCTCGAACACCACTGTCACTATGGACAGGCCGGTGCGGGAGAGTGAACGAACTTCTGTCACCGCGGGCAGTGAGTACATGCTGGACTCCACCGGATAAGAGATGAGTTTTTCTACCTCTTCGGCCGCCAGCCCCTCGGCTTCGGTATTGACAGTGACCTGCACATTGGTCACATCGGGAAAGGCATCAAGATTAAGCTTTGGCAGGGAAAACACACCCACTACCAGGACGACAATCAAGGCCAGCAACACCAGAAAGCGGTTGCGGATCGCCCAATCTATTAACGATTGCAGCATAGTGCTGTCCTCAGTGGTTGTGGATGTCGAAGCCGGCCTTGGCCAGCTCGGATGCCAGGAAGAAGGCCCCGGCGGTAACGACCCGAGTTCCGGGCTCTATGCCGGATACCAGGTTCATGCCGCGCTCGCTGGCCAGCAGTTGCACCTCTTTGGCCTCGAAACCGTCATCATCTTCGATGAACACCTGCCAGTCGCCGTCGCTACTGCGACTGAGCGCCGCATCCGGCAGCATCACACCTTCACCGCGGGGATCGGGCAAAAACAGTTCCGCAAACTGACCTGCGTGCCAACGCACCTGGGTGTTATCCAGTCGCGCCAGCACCCGCTCGGTGCGGGTCACGCTGGACAACTCATGGGAGCGGCCTATCACACTGGCACTGACACTGCGATCACCAATCCGCACCAGGGTTTCGCTGCCTTCACTCAGGCTTTCGGCCTGCGATGGGGTCAGCTCGGCGGCCACCCACAGTGAGCGCTCATCGGTCAGTTGCAGCAGTTGGCTGCCGGCACCGAGCAACTGCCCGAGGCGCGCCTCATCCTGCTGCACCCGACCATCTATGGGCGCCAGCAGTTGATACTGGCCTATTCCCTGCGGCCGGCTTTCCAGCGCCTTGATCTGTTGATCTGTCATCTGAAGCGACTTGAGAATGGCGCGTTTTAAACTGGCATCGACCTGAGTCTGCAGCCTGCGACTGGCACTGACGGCACTCTCGCTCATGCGACTGACCCGGCTCCACTCGGCGGCGGCATTGATATAGTCAGCCTGGGCCTGGGCCACGGCGGCGCCACCCAAGGTCAGCAGAGGATCGCCCGCTTTTACCTCCTGTCCCGGCACCACATGCCGCTCCAGCACTCGCACTTCCAGCTGCGGCGCCAGCACCACAGTGCGCTCGCGATCCACCAGCAAGGTGGCATTGGCGAAAGCATTGAGGCTAAAGCCACCGGCGCTGACCACCTGGGTCTGGACGCCAGCCAGTTGGCGCTGCTCACTTGAGAGCTGCAGCGCCTGATGTTCATCTTCATGTCCTTCTTCGGCGGCGATAGTCAAGGGGCTGGACAGCCCCAACATCAGCGCCAGTAAAGCGGCCTGCAGCCGTGGGTATTGTAGAGTCTTGTTCATTGTCCGGTACCTTAGTGTGTATGGGGCTATCATTGGGCGTTCTCCTGGGATACGGCTATTTCCGGCAGCGCGCCGGGCAGTTGCCCCGAAGCTCCCATCCACTCGAGCCAGCTTTGGTAGAGGGCGGCTTCCAGTTCGAGACCGGCCTGAAAGCTGCTGGCCAATTGTCGCCGGCTGGTCAAATAATCGCTGGTACTGAGATCGCCGCTGCGCCAGCGTTGCCCTAAGAGCTCGGCCGCCTTGCGACCGGCCACCAAGGCCTGCTGTTGCCAGTCGAGCCAGCTCTGCTTCAATCTGGGTAAGCTGTAGTTGAACTGTTGTTGTTGCTGTTTGAGCGCCATCTCAATGCTTTGGTATTGCGCCTTGGCGGCGGTGACCGCCTCCATTGCCGCCTTAATCGACTCGCTGTAGTCGTTGCGCAGATGCAGCGGCACAGAGACGCCAATCCCCAGCTTGTTGTCGGAGCCTTCCCTCTCGGCGTTAAGGCTGAAATTGGGGTCGGCCGCCGCCTTGGCCTTGGCTTGATTGACTTGCAGCCGCGCCAACTCCAGTTGTAATCCGGCGCTGGTCAGCGCCGGCACGGGCGCCGCAGTCGCGGGCAATTCGAGACGGCCGGCGAAACTGCCAAAGGGAAGCTCTGCCCGGCCAAAACGCGCCAGAATGCGGGTATCGGCATCCAGCAGCGCCTTCTGGGCCAAGGCCAGATCACTGATGGCACTGGCTTGTTCCAACTCCATCAGATTCAATTCCGCTTGGGACAAATCACCGACCTCGGCCCTTTGCCTGGCTATCTGCAACTGTTGCTCACCATAGTTTTGCTGCGCCCGCACGAACATCAGTTTCTTCTGTGCCAGGCTCTGATCGACCAGGGCCTGCAACACCTCGGCATACAAGCGGGAGCGCTCGAGAGTGATATCACTCTCCAAGCGCATCAACTCCGTAAGCGCCAATGCGCTGGCGGCTGCGCGCTTGTCGCCCCAGTCAATGGTTTGGCTAATGGACAGGCTGTAGGTGTCATCCTCTGGGGCATTGAGATAACTCAAGCCCAACTCGGGGTTGTAGATGGCGCGATCGGCACCCTTGGCCAGATATTGAGCCTCACGGATCCTGGCTTCCTGAGCCTGAAACTCGGGTAAGGTGAGGATCTGTTGTTTGAGCTCGCCAAACCAGGCCAGTGAGGGTTCGGTCCCCGACTTGACCTGGGCTACAAGAGAGGTGTTATCCGGTTTTTCTCCGGCAAGGGCGGGCTGATAGGTTAGCGCTCCCACGCCCAATAGACTCATAGAGACTATAAATTTCAACATAAACTTTCCTTGGAAAGACATATTTGGCAGCAAGCCAATGGTGAACATTGGCCAAAGCATAAACCTTGGAGTTAAATCTAAAGTCAAGGGTTGGCTTTGATAATTTCTGAGTTGATGCTGACCACAGTGCTACGCAACGCCCGCCAAGACGCATGACCAGAGTTGGTTGCAAGAGAGAACCGTTTCAGGCTCTGACGGCAGCCAGCACAAGACAAACGCAATGGGGCACAGGCAAGCTATGCCCAGGCTTCACACGCACTGATGATCAGAAAGATCAGGCTATTGGGGGGCGGTAATCCGGAGTGGAGAAATAGGGTTGAAAAGCGGGCTCCAGACTCTGGGGCCTGGGGTGCATCAAGGGAGCCGGGCTCAGTGCCAGGGTAACCGGCAGTGACAGATGACCACCATGACACTGACAGTCGAGGCAGAGATCGAACTGTTGGGATTCAGTATGGGTCAGTTGATGACTGTGGCTGACAAAGGGAATATCGGCTTCCAAGGCTTCATCTGTGCCACAGGTACAATCCACACACTCGCTGATGACCGTGACTTCGGTGACAAATTTGAGATGAGGATGGTTGCTTTCTTCCTCGGCCGGATTGCCCAGATGCAACTGATGCGCGCCGAGATTAGCGGCGCAAAATTGCAGCACCACCAAGGCGATAAGCATATGAGTCAGTTTGCGGACAAATACAGTCAAGAATAATTCCGGTTAAGGGTAGAAGATGGCCCGTGCCCAAATAGACCTACAGGCCAAGATAAAGTTCAGTTATTTAAACACACAATGTTTGGCGTAATCGGCCGCTTCATTGGCGCTCCAATCACCTTTGGGCTTTTCATCCATCTGCTTACACCAGGCTTCACTGCCCACTTCAGGGGCACAAGCACTCAATCCAGCGGCAAAAGCCAGCGCCAGAGATGCAGCAAAAACTTTGGATAATGACATCGAAATTTCCTTATCTGAGTTACTTAATCGCCACAGAATAGCAGAATAACCGGCTTTACCCTATAGGAGGTTTCGGCAACTAGCAGGCCGAACGCTTGGCTATCCAACGAATAGCTTCATCTTTATGCTCCAGCGGATACCAGGCCAATTCAGCGCTGACAAAGGGCCCCAGCAGGCGCACCGCATTGCCTACCCAGTCTGGGCCGCCGACAAATACCAAGGCATCGAAGGGGGGCAGTTGCACCTCACCGGCTCCCGAGAGTGATGCCATTTCCCAGCCTTCCAACAACACATCTGCCTCTATGTAGAGGCAGACCTGGCCCCACTCCTGGCGGTAGCTCTTGATGGCGGGACGCAGATAGGTGCGGTAATCCTCGGCTGTGATACGGCCGCTGGCAAACAAGCTGATCACGCCTTTGGCAATATCCGGAATTTGACACAACATAAGCAAAACTCCATTGAACCTTCGACACCTGCCAACGGCACGGCATCTGATGACTATGGGTTATCCCCTTATAGTAAGTTTAGCCTTACAAGACTTTCCGCCTCGTCGAGTAAGTAAACTCTCCCATGGGATGGTAATATAGCGATTGCCTCAGAAAACAGCTATTTTGCCATGATAAAGATCTCAAACCGTGTCCAAGTTTCAGAAAATGAAATCGAATGGCAATTTATCCGCTCCAGTGGTGCCGGGGGCCAGCACCTGAATAAGGTCTCCACTGCGGCCCAACTCATCTTCGACATCAAGGCCTCATCACTGCCGGATTTCTACAAGGAAAAGCTGCTGGCCAAGGCGGATCATCGTATCAGCCAAAGCGGCAAGATCATTATCAAATGCCAGCAAAGCCGCAGCCAGGACGCCAACCGCCAGACTGCTCTGCAGCAGTTTATCGAGCTGGTCGCCTCAGTCGGCGAAGTGGCCAAGAGACGAATTCCCACCAAGGCCACCCGCGCCAGCCAAAGGCGCCGGGTTGACAGCAAGAAGCAACGCGGTGAAGTAAAATCGCTGCGGCAGAACAAGATCCGCTTCTGATAAGACCAGTCTCGCTGCGGGAATGGACAATAATTGCTGACAACAGGAAGGAATGTGCAGCGATTGTGCGGCTATTGGTCGACAAATTCGACAGCTTTTGCTGAAATCAGGGAGGCACAGATCCAGGTGCGAACTCTCCCTCAAGGCAAGGAAAACAATATGAGCAGTCAGGCAAAAATACTCTTGGTGAATGGCCCCAATCTCAACCTGCTTGGTCGCAGAGAGCCGGAACATTACGGTCATCGGACGCTGGAGCAGCTGGTGCAGGGACTGCAGGACAAGGCTCTTGCCGCCGGAGTGGAACTGGAACATATCCAGTCCAATGCCGAATACCAGCTCATAGAAGCTATCCACAACACAGATGCCGGATTTGTGATCATCAACCCGGCCGCCTTTACCCACACCAGCGTAGCACTCAGAGATGCCCTGCTGGGGGTCGCCATTCCTTTCATCGAAGTGCACCTTTCCAATGTGCATGCCAGAGAGCCGTTCCGCCATCACTCCTTTTTTTCCGACAAGGCCAAGGGAGTGATAGTTGGACTGGGGCCAAAGGGTTATGAGTTTGCCCTGGAAGCCGCCATAGAGGCACTCAAACAAGGCTGAGCAGAGGAAGGTCCGGTCACCCTTAAGTGCTGAGAATGACGATGGACATCCGCAAAATCAAAAAACTGATCGAATTGGTGCAGGAATCCGGCATCAATGAGCTGGAAATTACTGAAGGCCAGGAAGCCGTGCGTATCCGCCGTTTTGGTCCGCAACAACCCCAGGCCAGTTTCAGTATTGGTAATGACAGCGTGCAAGTACTGGCGCCTGTGGCCGGTACCTTTTTGCGCAACGCCGGCGACCATGGTGTCCCCTTGGTGGAGCTGGGCACAGAAGTTGAGCCGGGCACAGTACTGGGCTATGTGCAGGCGATGAAAGCCCTCAATCCGGTCAAGGCAGAACAGAGCGGCACGGTTAAAGCCATACTGGCAGAAAACGGTGAAGCGGTAGGACTACAGCAAACCCTGTTTGTATTGGACTAATTTCCCCCAATTTAGCTTCACCCCATATTGCGGCTGAGTTGGCGCCGCTGCGTATACAAGGACTCCAACTGGCGACTGATACTCAGCAATTGCTGCCGCAGCAATTGCTGGGACTCGCTCAAAGCCTCGACGGACATCTCGGCCGCCAGTTTGGGGGCCAAATGCAGTATCTGCTGCTCGGCCTGAGTGACTGATTCTTGCTGTACTTCCTTGATAAACAAGAGCCTGAAGCAATCAAAAAATACTGCCAATAACGTCCCCTCATCTATCCTTGCCTGTCTGAAGACAGGGTCATCGGGACGGTAGCTGATGGCGGCAACCAGATTGCACAGGGTTGTCAGCGAAGTCGCACCACCGGATAAACCGCAAGCAGACTGATAGCTTGCCAGAGTGGCAGCCAAGCGCTCGGCAAATTCGGCCTTCTGCCACTGGGCTGCTATTGCATGGATCACGCTCATATCCATCTCCTAAGGGATAAGTCACATAAAAACAGATAATTAAAGCGGTCACTCAAAGTGAGCATTTTCCCAATCGAAACTTTATATATCTTTTAACCATAAATCAGTCGCATTTACGTCAGTGAAATAAAGTATTTCCGCTGTCGGTATCAGCAAGCTATTGAAACTCTGATTTAATCAATAAAATTTACTCATCATTTCACTGCACACAGAAATAGTTTAGAAATCCGCATCCAGAAACGGCATAGTCTTTAGTTAGTGTACAGGATACCTAAAAAGCATCAGGCAAATCTTATTGAGAACCAATTAATAAAACAGAGTAAATGTATAAATTTAGGTAACCTGCATTGGGTTATTATCTATTTTTCAATATCTTTTCCATTTAAGGTAAGTATCAACCAAGGCTGTTCACCCAAAAACTAATTAAGCCCTTCCAACTAAACTCACCCATAAACAAATAGCTAACAAAACAATATAAATCAGAGCTATAGATAAACCTCCGTGACATTTCACAGGCACAAAACCAGGCCTGCCAAACTCTGCCCCAAGGACTCCAGCCCAGAAAGGCGTTCAGCTCAATAACAAGTTTGTTGGAATCCAGCTCAGTTTGATAATTGTTTGAGTGACAAATGTGACGATCATCACCAGAAAGAGTGCAGTGTTTTATATGCATATAAAGGTATGGGTATTCCTTTTGGATTAATGTATCCATGACGAATTAGAAAATTATTTCAAGCAAGATTTAGGCTGGCCTTATTTCTATGCTGATGCATATAAATAAACGGGAGTACATATGATATCCACATTAAAAATATCAGCATTCATAGTGCCGATAATATTATTGTTCCCGGCTGTGAATGCTGCCCCCTGGGCTGATTTAAGCCAAACAGAACTGGAGCAACAACTGGAGCAAAAGTTCAGTGAAGGAAAGTATTCCCCCAAGGGTGCCGACTCCTGCTTGATGTGTCATAAGCGGGATCAGAAAGTCATGGCCCTGTTTCAGGGGGTTCATGGCGCCCTGGACAACAGCCGCTCCCCCATGGCCGGATTACAGTGTGAAGCCTGTCATGGTCCCATGGGCAAACATAACCGTGGCGGTAAAGAGCCGATGATAAGCTTCGGCGCGGGTTCAAAACTGTCGAGTGATAGCCAAAACAGTGTTTGCCTTGGCTGCCACAATGACCCCAAACAGATGGCTTGGCACAACAGCTTGCATAACCTGGAGCAGGTGGCCTGCGCCGATTGTCATCAGGTGCATGCCGCTGAAGACCCCATGCTCAACCCTCTGCGGATCAACGAGGCCTGTACCAGTTGTCACACCCGTGCCAAGGCCGATATGAACAAGCGCTCAGCCCACCCTCTCAAGTGGGATCGTATGACCTGTATCGATTGCCACAACCCTCATGGTTCCCTGACTGAAAGCGCACTGAAACAAACCAGCCTCAATACCACTTGTTATGGATGCCATGCCGACAAGCGTGGGCCAGTGCTGTGGGAGCATGCCCCAGTGGTGGAAAACTGTGCCAACTGCCACAAGGCTCACGGCAGTGTTAACGAATCCTTGCTCAAAGCCCGGGTACCACAGTTATGTCAGCAATGTCACGCCGACGATGGTCATGCAGCAAGGGCGGTGGCCCAGGGTGGCAACAGCGCCTTTGGGGCCGGCAAGAGCTGTTTGAACTGCCACAGCCAAATCCATGGTTCCAATCACCCGGCCGGCAGTTTGCTGTCCCGTTAAGCAGGAGTGTTGAAGATGAGATTTCCTTTGAATCTGTTGACCATGGCTCTGCTGGGGCTCTCAGGCTCAGCGATGGCTGCCGACTTCAGTGTCAACCGCGCCAATACCGACAAGGTCAATACCTCAGGTTTCCAATGTCGCCAGTGTCAGTTGGCTCCCGGCTTAAGCGGTGAAGTGACTGCCAATGCCGGGTACAACGACAGTGATGATATCCATAGTGGAAATGCCTTGGGAGATGGCCGAGACGGCATGATAGCCAGTGTCGATGCCGAACTCGGTTACCGCAGCCAAGGAGGCTATCGCAGCCAGCTTAGAGCCCATGATTTGGGGTTGAATAACGGCTTCGTCAGTCTCAGAACCGGTCGCCCAGGTCAATATCAACTGGCGTTGGATTACCGCAATCTGACGCGCTTTGAAAACAGTGATGCAGCGACTCGGCTGTGGCACGACAAGGGGCTGCTGCAACCCAGCCCCAATCTACGTTATCTGGATCTTGAGCTGGAGCGGCAACAGGCCGGCATAGGGCTGAGCTATGACTTCGGCGCCTTGGCATCACTCGGCGACTTGAGCAGCTATGTGCGTTATGACAGAGAGGAAAAGCAAGGCCACCGCAGTGCCAGCCTGATAACACCAAGGCCGGTCAACTTTGCCTTGCCTGTAGATGAGAGCAATGACAAGTTGCGGGCAGGTTTACAGCTCAGTGGCCACAACTGGTTTACTGAACTGGCCTATCAAGGAAGCCAATACAACAATGATATCAACAACCTGAGTCTGCCTTATGCCGCAGACCTCTACAGCGCTACGCCGGACAACCAGGCGCACCAACTGACCTTGAACGGTCAGTACCGCCTGGCCAGCACGATTTTCAGTGGTCGGATAGTCGCCGGGAGAATGCTGCAGGATGAAGGACTGATCCAGATGACGGGAAATCCTCTGCAGAGCTGGGATGGTCAGGTCAATACCACAGACGCCAACCTGGCCGTCAGTACCGCGGTGAATAGCCGTCTACGCCTGGGTGGACAACTGGATTACCGCAAACGTGACAACGACTCCAGTGTGGCTGAATTTGTCCAGCTTGAACTCAATCCCGTCAGTGGCGCCATACGACAAAACCCATTGCTGGATATTGAGCGCCAGAGTGCCCGGCTCAATGCCAGTTATCGCCTGGCGCCCGGCTATCGCCTGCAAGGTGGATATGAATTCAAGCAGGTAGAGCGCAGCTATGGCGAGCGGGAAGAAACCCGCGACCATAACCTGTGGGCCAAGCTGGGAATGCAGTTGGTTTCACCGCTGCGGCTGGATCTCAAGGCCAGTTATGGCGACCGCGGCGGCAGTCGTTATCAAGCCGGCGAGCTGACATCCAGTGAAACCAATAGCCTGTTGCGTAAGTACCACCTGGCGGATCGGCGGCGGACGGCCATGGAAATGGGGCTGCAGTATACGCCGCTGAACTGGATGACCCTGGATTTCAACAGCCACTATGCCCTGGATGACTACCGGGACACTGTGATTGGATTGACCGAATCTCGTGACTATGGATACGACCTGAATCTGTCTTTGCAATTGAGTGAACGCTTGAGCGCCTACGGTACGGCCGGTCAACAGTGGATCAGTTCCCAACAAAACGGGGATCAGTTAACGCCATGGCACAGTGACATCAAGGATAACTTTATCTCCCTCGGGGTCGGCCTAGCCTACAGCGGTTTGCTGGATGAACGCTTGACCTTGGGGGCTGATTATCAATTTGCCAACTCTGAGGGTAACACCCTGACAGAAGGCGGGGCCTATGACGACTACTACAGCTTTAACCACAGCGCAGAGCTGTACGGCCGCTACCACCTGAACGACGCCATGGCACTGAAACTTACCTATAGATATGAACGCTATTTCGACACAGATGGTAACGAGGTCGGGATAGACGCAGTGACGGGTTTAACGACTTTGGGGGTGCTCAACCATAACTACAACGCCCATCAGCTGATGTTGTCCTTCAGCTACCTGCTGCCTTGAGCAAGGCTTACATTGTGAGGATAAAAAATGGAACGTAGAAACTTTTTGAAGATGAGTGCTGCTCTTGGCGCTGCAGCCACGGTATCCGGCTGTGATTCCAGCTCTAAGGACGCTAACGTGGTGCCTCCCAAGCCTCCGGTAACTGACGAACAACTGAATTGGTCGGCATGCCTGGTGAACTGTGGCTCCAACTGTCCGGTCAAGGTCTTCAGCCGTGATGGGGTCATCACCCGCGTTGAATCAGATCATGAAACCACTGATGAATACGGCGTCAACCATCAGATCCGTTGCTGTCCACGTGGCCGTTCACTGCGTCAACGCACCTATGCAACAGATAGATTGCGCCAACCCATGAAACGGGTCGGTGAGCGCGGCGAAGGTAAGTTTGTTCCTATCACCTGGGAAGAAGCCTATGCCGAGATAGGCTCCAAACTGCAACAGATAGCCCAAGACCAAAGCAAGGGGCCCGAGTCTATCTACATGCACTATGGCACCGGTGCTTACTATGGTTTTGCTGCCAACACCAAAACCTGGGGACGGCTGCTGAACCTGAATGGTGGCTTCCTGGACCACCATTGGGACTATTCCTGGGCCGGCGTTTATGCCGCCTGTATTGCAACCTATGGCGATCAGTGGGATAGCATTGGCGGCACTTCGCTGGATCAAATTGCCAACTCGGATCTGTTTGTGGGTTTTGGTTTCAACCCCAATGAAATCCGTATGAGCGGCAGCGGCGAAGGCTATGATTTTATTAAGTCTCTGGCGGCCAATACCAAGGGCATCAAAGTTTGGATGGTAGAGCCTCGCTACACAGACTCAATGCGCGGAAACGAGGATCACTGGCTTCCCATCAGACCCGGCACAGATGCCGCACTGATTGAAGCCATCATTCATGAAATGATCACCTCAGGGTTTGTCACTCGCGAAGTGAAAAGCTTCCTGGATAAATATGTGGTGGGATTCGACCAACAGTCCCTGGAAAATGCCAAGGCCGCAGTCGCCCTCAACAGCGACGCCTTCATTGCCTCCCATGCCCAGTACATAGATCCGGCAGAGAACTACCACGATTACATCATGGGCGTAGGTAAATTTGCCGCCGATGGTGCCCACAACACCCAGTGGGCCGCCGAAATATGTGGTGTGCCGGAACATAAAATCAAAGCCTTGGCCACAGATATCATGAACGCCAGCGCACCCTATATCAGCGCCGGTGCAGGTATCAGCCGCCATGCCAACGGTGATCAGGCTACCCGCGCCGTGTACACCCTGGCAATCATGACGGGCAAACTGGGCCGAGAAGGGGTTAACAACGGGGCCATGCCCACCAGCTACAGTTTTGCCGTGCCGGCAATGCCTACCGGCACCAACCCGGTTGAGGTCACTATTCCGGTATTTACCTGGTCCGATGCCATAGTTCGCGGCCAGGAGTTTACCGGCAGCAAAGATGGTGTGCGTATCGCCGGCAGCAGCAACGAGCTGGTGGATCACAATGCCACCACGCTGAAAACCGGCATCAAGGCCATTATCAACTGCGCCGGTAATGCCCTGGTTAACCAACACTCCGACAGCAACGGTACCGCGGCTATTTTGAAGGATGAAAATCTGTGTGAGTTAATCGTGGTCTGCGATTGCTGGATGACACCATCAGCCAAGTTTGCCGACTATCTGTTGCCGGACAGCACCTGGCTAGAATCCAACGACTTTGCCAACGACAGCTATGCTTCGGGTCAGATGGCCTACGCCACCTTTATGAGCAGCGCCTTGAAACCTTTGGGCCAGGCTCAATCCATGTATGAAATCTGCAGCGGCATCGCCCGCGCCATGGGTAAAGAAGCCGCCTATACCGAGGGTCGTACAGGCGAACAGTGGTGTGAGCACCTTTATACCCAGACCAAAGCAATGCATCCGGACATCAATTGGCCCGATACTTATGCAGAAGCGCAAAAGGCCGGGGTATTCCGTAAATACATGCCATCGTCAACCATTGCCATGCAGGCCTTTGTGGCCGACCCGGTTACCAATGCCAGACCAACCATCTCAGGCAAGATCGAGCTGTACTCCATCTCTCTGGCCCGCAAGGCAGCCACCTGGACACTGCGTCCTGGAGATCAAATCACTGCATTACCCAAATATGTTGTGACCTGGGACGGATATCAGGATCAGGAAACGATTGATAAAGGCTTTAATCTGCAATTGTGTGGCTACCATACCAAGGGTCGCACCCACTCCAGTTACCACAATGTGCCCTGGCTGCGCGAAGCGGTGGAAGACGCACTGTGGATGAACCCAACTGACGCTGCTGAACATGGTATTGCCGACGGTGACATAGTCTGGGCCTATAACGAGCGAGGCACCATTGAAGTACCGGTGAAAGTGACCCCCAGGGTCATACCCGGTGTTTGTTCCCTGGGACAGGGTGCTTGGTACAAGCCGGATCCGGCAATGAGTACCGGGCCTTCCGGACATACTGTCGATCTGGGCGGTTGCATCAACACTTTGACCAAGTATCACCCGTCACCCATTACCAAGGGTAACCCTCAACACACCAACCGTGTTGCTGTTATCAAGAAAAGATAATAGAGGATCAAAAAATGACTCAGCAAACTCAATATGGATTCTACTTTGACAGCAGCAAGTGCACAGGTTGCAAGACTTGTCATATTGCTTGTAAAGACCGCATGGTTGGCCTGTTACGCTCAAAAGACAACGTCAGGGAACTGGGGGTGGCCGCCTTGCCCGGAGTGATTTGGCGACGGGTGTATGAATACGGCGGTGGCAGTTGGAATCAAAACGGTGACGGAAGCTATGAACAGGACGTATTTGCCCACTACGCCTCCATAGGCTGCAACCATTGCAGCGAGCCTGTCTGTGTTAAGGCCTGCCCCACAGGTGCCATGCATAAACAGCAAGACAAGGGTTTGGTATTGGTCGAGGAATCTTTGTGTATAGGCTGTCAATCCTGCGCCCGAGCTTGCCCTTACGATGCCCCGCAATTGGATACTCAGCGCAAGATCATGACCAAATGCGATGGTTGCCAGGATAGGTTGCAGGAGGGGAAGAAGCCTATCTGTGTTGATGCCTGCCCACTCAGGGCCTTGGATTTCGACACCATGGATAATCTGCGGGCCAAGTACGGCGATGGCGATGGCCATTTTGCCCCGCTGCCATCACAATCCATCACCTCACCCAACCTGATAGTCAAAGCGCCACGAAATGCCCGCAGCAATGGGCAGATCCTGAATATCAGGGAAGTGTAACCCTCAAGAGAGCAGCCTTGGCTGCTCTCCTTCTTTGGAGTTTTATGGCTATCTCAACCGATACACTTTTCTGTTTGCAGAGTATCGCCAACGTATTGCATAAGGTGTTGCTGGATCTGCCCACGGCAGGGCTGGTTGAACACTTTACGCTGAGCGATATCGCCACGCAGTGGCCCAGGCTGACTCACAGCCAACGCGAATCTTTGGCTTTGAACAAGTTGAGCGACTATCTCAAGCACTGGGATGGAAGTCGTGAGCAACTGATTGCACTGCAATTGGATTATGGCCAGTTATTCAACGGCCCCGGGACTCCGGTTGCGCCGCCCTGGGGCTCGGTTTATCAGTCTGCTTCAGGTTTGTTGAATGGCTCTTCCACCCTAGATTTACTGACTTTTTATCAACAGCATGGGTTGCAGATCCATTTCGATCGCAACGAGCCGGTCGACCATCTGGGACTGATCTGCGTTGTCATCGCCTACCTGCTGGACAAAATGGCGACAGATAATCGAGAACAGTATTCACCAATATTGCAAAGGCTATTGACTGACCATGTCCAACCTTGGGTGCAACGCTGTCTGTCACTGGCGGAAGAACATGCTCAAACAGGCTATTATCTAGGTTTATCACTATTGGCCAGCGAGTATTTTCGTTATCTGCAAGCCGTGAGTAATGAGCTCGATGAAAGCGACGCCTAAAATCAATATGTTAAATATGGATATAAGTAGATATATAGAAAACATAATGGCATAAGTTAACCTGGTTTTACGGATCGACACCACATTTGTCCAACCGAAGCCATGTTACAATTCTTACAAATGTTATATTTTGGGTGCGAATAATGTTGACTGCAATCTCACTTGGAGCAGATGAAAAAAAGAAATCGACGCTGTTCTTTCCCGGCGGAGTCAATGATCGCATTGCCGAATTTTTCTATGCCAATGGCGCGCCACAGAAATTAAAAAAAGGTGAGCAGTTAAATAAAAATCTATTATTGAACAACTTTATCTATCTCGAAAGCGGTCTGATTTTCTACTCCAAAAGAACCAATGACTTTACCCGTCCAAAATTTCTGAATGCCATATTCCCAGGGCGACTGACCGACTATCATCTGTTGCTGGATGAGGGCTGCACTTGTTGTAAGAATATTCTTGCTGCCAGAGACAGCAAAATCATCACTATAGATAAGAAACTGATAAAAAAGCTGGTGACAGAAGATATCGACCTGTTTATGCAGTTCATGTATGACGCCGCCTATTATACAGAACGCCAGACCGGATTGGCCATTTTCTTGCTGACCTCATCACCGGAAGACAAACTGATCAAGTTCTTATTTGATATATTGGTTGTGCTTCAAGTTCCCTTTGATAAACATTGGTTAACCATAGATCTTAAATTAACCCGTGACGAAATTGCCGACATATTGCATATCAGCACTATTAAGTTGGACCTCATGTTTGGTCAATTAAAGAAGCAAGACTTGCTTAAACGGGTTAGTAATAAACTATGCGTTAATATCGATATTTTCAGCGACTTATCCCCCTGCCCATTGGGTAGGGAAGATGCCAGAGGCTGTCAGTCGAACAATATGCAAAAGTTCAAGCCGCAAAATATGATAAGTACCAACAATAGATATTAATCTGTTGCCCCATACCGCCATATGATTCATGGCAGATAATAATCTATATTGCCTGAAAGCAACTTGGTTTCGAACTTAATTCATAGCCCCATGAGGAATATTCAGGACGGGGTAAAGGCAACAAAAAAGGCGTCCCATGGACGCCTTTTCGATTGGTTGCAGTGGCAATTACTTTTTGCCCAGCATACCGAAACGCTTGTTGAACTTGTCGATACGACCACCGGTATCAACAACTTTCTGAGTACCAGTGTAGAAAGGGTGACATGCACCGCAAACGTCCAAGTGCAGAGCTTTGCCTGCAGTAGAGTTTACTTTGATGACGTTGCCACAAGTACAAGTTGCAGTGATTTCTGCGTATTCAGGATGGATACCTGGTTTCATTGGGGTTACCTCAAGTTAAGGCCATGTCGCTCTTCCAACCCGAAGTCGGACACCACATGCGGTTAATATCAAAAGTTCAGGGCGCAGAATAGTACAGTATCTACCCAGCGCTGACAAGTAGGCGACTACATCTGCTCGAACTTTTCTTTGGCGGCCGTCTTATCTCCATAGGACTCCAGCAAGCTACTACTGGGGCAGTGCAACTTGGCATCACTGCGAAGGTTGCGAATATCACCACGACTGAAGGCCTTGGGATTGGCATCAAAAATGGCCAGCATGGCGCCATAGACGTGGGTATGGCTGTTCTCGGCATAGCGGCTGGCCACCCGCCAGAGGGTTTCTGTACCATCGAAATCCAGCATGCATCCCGGCTCACGACTATCAATTGGCAGAGTCTTCACCTGGCGCCCCGGCGCTGCAACGGCTTGAGATGCCGAGGGCACACCAAGGCTTTGAGGCTCACTCTGGGGTTGACCGGCGACATCTTTAACTCTTTGAGCTTGAACGGCTGGCGGTGGCACGACTTTGCTTGATACGACTGTGGCTTGCACAGCTCTGGCCTCTATCGTTTTGTTTTCTATGGCCTTGTTTTCTATAGCTTGGGTTGACACGGCAACCTGCGGTGACTCAGTCGGCATCTGCTCGGCAAAGACTCTTGCCCGGTTGGAGCGCAGCGCCACAGGCACTGAGGTATCGAACAAGGGTAAGCGTTTGAGTTCATGCCAGCGATTGATTCGGTATTCCCGCACCAACAATTCGGCCTGCTTGTCGGTCACTTCATCTATCCCCAGCAGCAGCACCATGTAACGGTTGATGGGTTGCACCATGAGTTTTTCCGCCGCACCTTGCTGCCTGACAATAAACTCAAGCCGGGTCATATCCTCACTGTCGGCCACCACGTTGACCTTGATCAGCGGCAGATGCCCGAGTTCAAACATTCTTTGATTGATACTGACATGGGCGGTTTCTGCTCTGGCAACAGACGTTAGCAACATGAGTACAAGCATCAGTAAACCCGCTCTCATCCATATCCTCTCTAATTTGATTTGTAGTTACCCAGTTTAGGTTATCCGGCTTAGGTTCTCTGACTTAGGTTCTCTGGTTTGGATTCGTTAAGTCAGCACGTTCAAGCTGCGGTTTTTGCGGCTTTTTGTTTCCGGGACTGGTTCTCTCATTCTAGCCTGAGTAAACTGACGGGCAACATGTGCCGTGATTATTTGCGAAAACTCTGACTATGCCGCAGTTTGTAGAAGTTGCCCTTCCCGTTCCCATGCGGCAGAACTTCAGTTACCTGATGCCCAAAGCTTGCCCCTGGCCACTCGAGCCGGGAATGCGGGTGCGCGTGCCCTTTGGCCGCCAGCAACTCATAGGCCTGGTGACAGGCCTGAGTGATGAGTGCGAACTCGAGCCCAAACAACTCAAGCCGGTATATCAAGTGCTGGACAGCGCGCCATTGCTGCCACCGGCGCTGTACCAACTGACCCTTTGGGCCGCCAGATACTATTTCTGCAGCCAGGGGCAGATGTTGACCCAGGCCCTGCCGGTGGCGCTGCGCAAGGGTGCCGATGCCGCACCGGAGAAAATCAGTTATCTGTGTCTGACCAGTGCGGGCCAGGAGGCCACACTGGAGTCGCTGAAACGCGCTCCCGCCCAACGCAAACTGCTGCAACAGCTCAAACAGGGGGAACTGACCACTGAAGAGGTCAATGCGCTGGAGCTGAGCAAGAGTGCCATCAAGGGGCTGCTGGACAAGGGCTGGGCCGAGCAACGAGAGCGGTCAGTCAGTGCCAATCTTGAATGGCGGCAAAAGCTTGAACTGGGGGAAGAACCTCACAGGCTCAACCCGGAGCAAGCCGTGGCGGTCGCCAGCCTCAATGCCCAAAGCGGCTATCAGTGCAGCTTGCTTGAAGGGATCACAGGCTCAGGCAAGACAGAGGTCTATCTGGCGGTACTGGAAACCATGCTCAAGGCTGGCAAGCAGGCGCTGATCCTGGTGCCGGAAATCGGCCTGACGCCGCAAACCATCAACAGATTCAAACGCAGATTCAAAGTCACGGTTGCCGTGATCCATTCCGGCCTGACCGACAAGCAGCGCCTCGACGCCTGGCGCCTGGCCCGCAGTGGCGAGGCGGCTATCATAATCGGCACCCGCTCGGCGCTGTTCACTCCCATGGCCTGGCCCGGGATCATCATTCTCGATGAGGAACACGACAGCAGTTTCAAACAGCAGGAAGGCGTGGGTTATCACGCCCGGGATCTGGCCGTCATGCGCGGCCATCTGGAGCAGGTTCCTGTACTGCTGGGCAGCGCGACACCGTCGCTGGAGAGCCTGCAAAACGCCCTCAGCGGCCGCTATCAGCATCTGCAATTGGGAGAGCGTGCCGGCAATGCCCTCAAGGTGCGCCAGGGACTGATAGATATCCGCAACCAACCCCTGCAGGCGGGCATGTCGCAACCGCTGCTGAACGAGATGCGCCTGCATCTGCAGGCCGGTAACCAGGTGTTGCTGTTTCTCAATCGCCGCGGCTTTGCCCCAGCCCTGTTGTGCCACGAATGTGGCCATCTGCACGAGTGCGATCGCTGTGATGCGTTTTTCACCCTGCACCAATCCCTCGGCGAAATTCGCTGCCACCACTGCGGCAACCAGTATGCAATTCCACGCCAGTGCCACAACTGCGGCAGCACCATGTTGCAGGGTCAGGGCATTGGCACGGAGCAATTGGAGGCGGCGCTCAGCAAGGAGTTTCCCGAGTATCCCGTGGTGCGAATCGACCGGGATACCACCAGCCGCAAAGGCTCGCTGGAACAGCACTTAAGCGCCATTCATCGCGGCGAATACAAGATATTGGTGGGCACCCAGATGCTGGCCAAGGGACATCACTTTCCCGATGTCACCCTGGTGGGGCTGCTCGATGTGGATGGCGCCCTGTTCAGCGCGGACTTTCGGGCTCCTGAGCGCTTCGGCCAGCTCTATACCCAGGTGGCCGGTCGCGCCGGCCGCGCCAGCAAGCCGGGCACTGTGCTGCTGCAGACCCATCAGAGCGACAACCCCTTGCTCAGGGATCTTATGCACAGAGGCTATGGCGAGTTTGCCCGCAGCCAGCTCAATGAACGCCAGCAGGCACTGTTACCACCGGCCTGGCATATGGTACTGATCCGCGCCGAATCCCACCGCGCCGAGGATGCCGATGCCTTTCTGGCAGCCTTCGCCGCCATGTTACCCATGGACAAGGATTTTGAAGTGATAGGCCCGCTGCCGGCGCCGCTGGATCGCAAGGCCGGCAAGTATCGGCGCCAGTTGTTGGCTCAGGCCAAAGACAGACGCAGGCTGCAACAGGTGTTTGAACAGCTGTTGCCCCAGGCCGAACAGCTGCCCGAGGCCAAGCGCTGCCGCTGGAGTCTGGATCGAGATCCTCAGGATCTGCTGTAACTGATAAGAGTCCGCAGGATCTGCTGTAACTCCCTTGAACGGCTTTAATCCGGCTCAGAATTGACCGTGAGGCCCCTGCTTGTCCTGCGGCTTGCGCAGTAGCTTATAGGTCAGCCAACTGCCGAGCGCCAATACCAGAGTAATCACCGGCGCCGCCATCAACGCCATGGTCAACAGCTTGCTGATCCGCTCCGGCAGAAACGGCATCATATAGCCCAGCGATACCAACAGCCCCACCCAGAAGAAGGCACTCAGAGCCGCAAAAAAATAGAAGGTCTTGATACAGGCCATGCGCACGCCCATCACCAAAGGCAGCAGCGAACGCACCAGCGGCAGGAAACGGGCACAGAAAAGCGCCACCAGCCCATGACGCCCAAGGAGTTTATCCACTGCCGCCAGGCTGTCGGGCGGCACCTTGTAGACCCAGCCCTGCACCCTGGGCAGACGATTGAGCAGCCGCCCCTGAACAAATGCCAAATAGCTGCCGCCTGCGGCCGCCACAAACAGCAACAGATACACCAGCAAGGGGTTAAGGATCCCCATGGCCGCCAGGGTACCTGAAAGAATGACCACACTGTCGCAAGGCAAGGGGGCCGCCGGCAGCAAGGCGCTCTCCAGAAAGATAAAGCTGAAGATGCAAACATAGATACTCAGGGCGATACCCGGAGCATGCAGCGCGGTAAAATCCTGCTGCCAAATAGCCTGTAACACTGTGGTGATGGAGTCCAGCATCTTTATCTCCATTAAAACTATCGGCACGCGCCGATGGGGAAATCTTGGATCCGAGAAGGATCGGAGAGACATCATACTCCCCCAAAATGAAGATCAGCGATTCTTAAACAAAGATTCATCCATAATAGTGATCTTAAAAGGCACCCGGCTGCGGCAAACCCAGGCAACAACAAAATTTGCTGATAAAACCGTACAGGTGATAGCAATGTTACCGCCGAAAGCGCTAGAATGTGCGGTTATTCCCCTTTTAACCTTTATCAGTCAGTGTCGATAAAACGCCAATGAAATCACATATCCAATCTTTGCTTGAACAGACAGTAGCCACTTTGAAACAACAGGGGCTGATCCCCGAAGAGACTGCGCCAAGGATTCAGGTAGACCGAACCAAGGATAAGAGTCACGGCGATCTGGCCACCAACCTGGCCATGATGCTGACCAAAGCTGCCGGCAAACCACCTCGGGAACTGGCACAACTGATCATCGACAATCTGCCGGCCTCCGGCCATGTGGCCAAAGTAGAGATAGCCGGCCCCGGCTTTATCAACTTCTTTATTGATGACAATGCCCTGGCCAAACAGCTGCAGGCGGCACTGGCCGACGAGCATCTGGGTATAAACCTGCCCAAGTCGCAGACAGTGGTAGTGGACTACTCCTCCCCTAACCTCGCCAAAGAGATGCATGTGGGCCACCTGCGCTCTACCATCATTGGCGACAGCGTTGTCCGGGCGCTGGAGTTTCTCGGTCACAAGGTGATCCGCCAAAACCACGTCGGTGACTGGGGTACCCAGTTCGGCATGTTGCTGGCCTATATGGAAGAGCTGCGGGCACAAAATGGTGAAAACGCCAACCTGGAGCTGTCGGATCTGGAAAGCTTCTATCGCGCTGCCAAACTGCGTTTCGACGAGTCGGCCGAATTTGCCACCCGCGCCCGCCAACTGGTGGTCGAGCTGCAATCCGGTGACGAGTACTGCAACAAGCTGTGGCGTGAATTCAACGATATCTCTCTGAGCCACTGCCATGAAGTGTATCAG
The DNA here is from genome assembly GCF_012030025.1 of Shewanella sp. Iso12. Classification (NCBI taxonomy): domain Bacteria; kingdom Pseudomonadati; phylum Pseudomonadota; class Gammaproteobacteria; order Alteromonadales; family Shewanellaceae; genus Shewanella; species Shewanella sp. Iso12. Next base: position 52,179 of record NZ_JAAUHW010000007.1, on the reverse strand, counting down.
CGCCTGGGCGTCAGCCTGACCCGCGCCGATGTCCATGGTGAAAGCGCTTACAACGACGATCTGGAACAGGTGGTCAAAGATCTGGATGCCCAAGGCTTGCTGTCTGAAAGTAACGGCGCCAAGGTGGTATTCCAGGAAGAATTCCGTAACAAAGACGGTGAAGCCCTGCCGGTGATCATTCAGAAGGCCGATGGCGGCTATCTCTATGCCACCACAGACCTGGCGGCCATGCGCTATCGCTCGGGCACCCTGCATGCCGATCGCGCCCTCTACTTCGTGGATCTGCGCCAGGCACTGCACTTCCAGCAAGTGTTCAGCCTGGCCCGTACCGCAGGTTTTGTGCGCCCGGAAATGACACTGGAACACATGGGCTTTGGCACCATGAACGGTGAAGACGGCCGCCCATTCAAGACCCGCAGCGGCGGCGTGGTGAAACTGGTTGACTTGCTCGATGAAGCCAATGTCAGGGCGCTGGAGCTGGTACGCAGCAAGAACCCCGACATGGACGAAGACACCCTGGCCGAAATCGCCCGGGTAGTGGGCATCGCCTCGGTGAAATACGCCGATCTGTCGAAGAACCGCGCCAGCGACTATATCTTCAGCTTCGATCAGATGCTGAGCTTTGAAGGCAACACAGCGCCATACCTGCTGTACGCCTACACCCGGGTTGCCGGGATCTTCAAGCGGGCCGAAGGTGTGGATTTGAGCAATGCCGTTATCGCTCTGGAACACGACAAGGAAAAAGAGCTGGGCAACAAGCTGGCCCAATTCGGTGAAATCCTTGCCCGTATGGTCGACAAGGGCCAACCCCATGTGCTTTGTGGTTATCTGTTTGAACTGGCGGGTGCCTTCTCCAGCTTTTACGAAGCCTGCCCTGTGCTGGCGGCCGATAACGAAACCCAGAAGCACAGCCGTCTGCTGCTGTCTCAGTTGACCGCCAAGACCCTCAAGCAGGGCCTGTCACTACTGGGTATCGAGACCCTGGAGCGCATGTAATCCATGGGACGCGATTACGCCAATAGCAAACCCAAGCCCCGCAAGCCTGCCAAGCGGGGCGCTCGCAAGCAACCGCAGCCCAAGCAAGGCTTTCCTGTGCTGTTGCTTGTGGTGGTAGTGGCCGTGGTGGCCGGCTTTGGCTATTTCCTCTGGAGCCTGAAGAGCAGCGCCCCCGAGGCCGAAGTGGTTCAACCTCAGCCACAGACTAAGCCGGTGCTCCAGAAGAAAGACCCCAACGCCCTGCCGCCCAAGCCCAAAGAGGAGTGGACCTACCTCAAGGAGCTGGAAAACAAACAGGTAGAAGTGGATCTGCCGGAAGAGAGCAACAAGCCATCTCGCCCTTATCAGATGCAGTGCGGTTCCTTCCGGGTGCAGTCCCAGGCCGACGAGATGAAAGCCGTGATCGCCTTCCAGGGGCTAGAAGCCCAGGTGCGCAAGGTGCAAGGCACCAGCGGTGTCTGGTACAAGGTGGTACTCGGCCCCTATGACAGCAAGCGCGATGCCGAGCGGCAGCGCCACGTGCTGCAAAGAGCCGGTCTCAACGGCTGTATGATCTGGTTCTGGGAAGAATAAACTCCTCTCAATTTAAAGGCTGCAAACAATAAGATTTGCAGCCTTTTTGTTTTTCAGCACGAAAGCCTCTGCCGGGCACTTGATATTCCCGCCCCCAACCCCATATAGAAAACTATCACCTCATTAGTTGGCCTTGCTGTGCCCCCAATGGGCCGTTTCATGCAGCAGACCCTGGGGATTTGACCCATGACGGACGCGCCGTCCGCCCGAGAAGAGGATCTATCGTGACCACTATCGTATCTGTACGCCGTAATAATCAGGTTGTTGTCGCCGGCGACGGCCAAGTGTCTCTGGGCAACACTGTGATGAAAGGCAATGCCCGCAAAGTACGCCGCCTGTACCACAATAAGGTACTGGCCGGTTTTGCCGGTGGCACCGCCGATGCCTTTACCCTGTTTGAACGCTTCGAGGCCAAACTGGAGATGCATCAGGGGCATTTGATGAAGTCGGCGGTCGAACTGGCCAAAGACTGGCGCAGCGACAGAGCCTTGAGAAAACTCGAAGCCATGTTGGTAGTGGCCGATCATGAAAGCTCACTGATCATCACTGGTAACGGCGATGTGGTGCAGCCGGAGCATGATCTTATCGCCATAGGCTCTGGTGGCAACTATGCCCAGGCCGCGGCGTTGGCGCTGCTGGAAAACACCGAACTGGGTGCCCGTGATATTGCCGAGAAGTCGCTGACCATAGCCGGTGATATCTGCGTATTTACCAACCAGTTCAAGACAATAGAAGAACTGAATTACTGATCCCGAGCGTGAGGAAGCATTATGTCTGAAATGACACCCCGCGAAATCGTCCACGAACTGGACGCGCACATCATAGGCCAACAGAAGGCCAAACGCTCTGTCGCAGTAGCCCTGCGTAACCGCTGGCGCCGCATGCAGCTGGATGCCGGCTTGCGCCAGGAAGTGACCCCGAAGAATATTCTGATGATAGGCCCAACCGGTGTCGGTAAGACAGAGATCGCCCGCCGTCTGGCCAAGCTGGCCAATGCGCCTTTCATCAAGGTTGAAGCGACCAAGTTCACCGAAGTGGGCTATGTGGGTAAGGAAGTAGAGCAGATCATCCGCGATCTCACCGACGCCGCGGTCAAACTGACCCGCGAGCAGCAGATGAAGAAGTGCCGCACCCTCGCCGAAGAAGCCGCCGAGGAACGGGTTCTCGATGCCCTGCTGCCCAAGCCAAAGAGTGAATGGGAGCAGGAAACCGAGGACAAGTCCCACACCCGCCAGGTGTTCCGTAAGAAACTGCGTGAAGGCCAGTTGGACGACAAAGAGATCGAAATCGATGTCTCGGCGCCGCAAATTGGCGTCGAAATCATGTCACCTCCCGGCATGGAAGAGATGACCAACCAGCTGCAGAGCCTGTTCCAGAACATGGGTCAGGGACAGAGCAAGCGCAAGAAACTCAAGATCAAGGATGCCTACAAGCAGCTGGTCGAAGAGGAAGCCGCCAAGCTGGTCAACCAGGAAGATCTCAAAGAGCAGGCCATTGAGCTGGTCGAGCAACACGGCATAGTGTTCCTCGATGAGATAGACAAAATCTGTAAGCGCGGCGAAACCTCAGGCCCGGACGTGTCCCGCGAAGGGGTACAGCGTGATCTATTGCCTCTGGTGGAAGGCTGCACAGTCAACACCAAGCACGGCATGGTGAAGACAGACCACATTCTGTTTATCGCCTCCGGCGCCTTCCAGATGAGTAAGCCATCGGATCTGATCCCCGAGCTGCAGGGCCGTCTGCCGATTCGGGTCGAGCTGGATGCCCTGACCGCCTCTGACTTCAAACGGATCCTCACCGAGCCCCACGCCTCGCTCACCGAGCAGTATGTGGCCTTGATGGGCACCGAAGGAGTCAGCATCGAATTTACCGAATCAGGTATCGACCGTATTGCCCAGGCCGCCTGGCAAGTCAACGAGCGTACCGAAAACATCGGCGCCCGTCGGCTGCACACTGTGATGGAGAGGCTGATGGAAGACATCTCTTTCGAGGCCAGCGACAAGTCCGGCAGCAAGTTTGTTATCGATGCCGAATATGTCGATGCTCACCTGGACAACCTGGTTCAGGATGAAGATCTGAGTCGCTTCATTCTCTGATTTTCACCTCAAAAAGCCTCCTTCGGGAGGCTTTTTTACGGCGCTTTTTTGCCTTCGGCGCGCGCATTCTTTATCATCCTCTCCTTTGCCCAAGCTGGAACCCAAGCTATGAAACTGACTCTGCTGACTCAAGAGCTGTACAGCAAGCTCTACCGTGATATTCAGGAATTTCGCGCCACTTTCGACCTCCCGGTCAACTCTCCTGACACCCTGGATGCCAAGGCAGACACACTGCACACCTCACTTATCAGCGAAGAGCTGACCGAACTGGCCGAGGCCGGCGATAAAGTTGAACAGGCCGACGCCATAGTCGACAGCGTGTATGTGTTGATGGGCCGCTTGGTACACTTGGGCTGCACCCAAGTCGGAGAGCGACTGGAGATCAGCTACCTGATAGATCTGCTGCTGCAGGTTGCCGCCAACAAGGCTATCGACTTTGAGCCCTGCTGGGATGAGGTACATGCCAGCAACATGAGCAAGGTATGCCGCAATGAGCAGGAACTGGCGGATACTGTGGCTCACTATGCCAAGCAAGGAGTGGAAATTGTCGGCAGCCGTCAGGGCGATTTCCTGATAGCCAAGTGCGCCAAGGATGTGGAAATGACCGGCAAGACAGTGCGCCAAGGCAAAGTGCTCAAGTCTGTCTATTATCGTCCGGCCAACCTCAAGGGTCTGGTTTAGCCCCCTCGAGTTTGCTCAGCTCCCTGTAGGTCATCCATTGTCCTTCAGGGGGCAAGGTCTGACTCATGTCCAGCTCAGAGATGTTTTGCGGGGTGACTACCCGGATCTCCGGGCTGACCCGCCCAGGCACTTTTTCGCCCTGCAGCAGCCTCACCGCCAAATCAACCGAAATTCTCGCCTGCAGTACAGGTGAGTCTGTCACTGTTGCCATCAACTTGCCCTGCTCAACCAAGGCCATGGTTTGCGGATTACTGTAAAATGCCAACACCCGCCCGGGAAACATTCTGGCCGCCACAGTGGCCGCCACCGCATTGCCCAGTAGATAATCGGCCTGAAAGCGCCGGGTCAGCGCCCGCACCAAGTCGGCCTGCACAAAGGTTTCAGTGACACCATAGCCGCCTTCAATCAGCTCGACTTGGGAACCGCTAAGCCCTTGTTTTAGCCCCAGCTCGGCATCCATCACCCAAGCCGCTCCCGAAGGGCCGGGAAACCAGGCCAGGCTGAAATCCTGTCTGCCACTGGCGGCAAACAGATATTGCACCGCGGCTTGAGTCATATCGACAAAAGACACCAACGAGCGACTGTCTACCTGATTGCTGTTAATGCCATTGACCAGATCCACAACTTTGGCGTCCTTGGCCCTGAGCCTCGGCAACTCAGCGTTGAAAAGCTCCGCCGAGACGGCCGCCAGAATATAACCTTGGGCGCCGCGGGCCTCGCATTCATCTAGCTGGCGCAGTTGCCGCTCCGCCTCAGTGTAGCCACCGGCATCATAAATACCTATCTCGACGCCCAGCCTGTCCGCTTCCTCGGCCAAGCCCCAGGCAACACCCCACCAGTAATGATCTTTACCATGGGGCAAAAGAGCACAGAGGCGCCAGGCTTTGTTGGCCCGCACCAGCGGCTTATACAATTGCGCTTCACCATCGGCACGCACCTTAACTGGATACCAGGTTGCCGTGGCAGGAAAAACCAGCAGCAATAAACTGCAGAGGAGATATTTCATCTTTTATTCCCGAGAGTCACTCTATTAACCTTATACCAATCGCCATAAAGTGGTGCCTTGATCGAGCATTCGACTGACTCGGGACGACAGAGAAGCAGAATTCAGCTACAAAAAAAGCAGACCTCCTGGTCTGCTTTGTCAGTGAGTTAAAGTGGTTAGAACTTCACTAGAGTCCCTTTCAGTGCCACCCCGGCCATGATGGCACCGGCGCCACACTCATATTCAGTCTCGCTGGCAAACTCACGCTTCTTGTAATAGGACTGGATATTGACCACAGCGTCCATCCCCTCACGCTCGGCGCGCTCCTGCAACGCCTTTAGCGCACTCAACATCACCCACTCACAGGCTTCGCGATCCGACTTGCCAAAGGCATTGGTCTTTTTATTGGTGATCACCTCACCATAGCTCTTGCTGATCTCCGGGTGAGCCTGAGTGGCAAAATACAGTGGCACATCGTAAAGGGCTTCTTTGGCCTTCTCGGTCTGCAGCAGCTCCTGCACCGGATACTGGGCTATGGTGTCGCGGGCCGCGGCGTTGGCACTGACCATCAGGGCCAGCAGCGCCAGAGCAAGTGATTTTTTCATCTATATCTCCCTATTGCGGCTCCACGCCGCAGTCAAAGCTTTGATTGCAGTCCATCTAAAGATAGGGTCACTCCGCCGGTTGCAGGAGTGACTAATTCGCAATGATACAGGCAGTTACATACACTAGACCAGAAAAAGCTCAAGCCCTGATAAAGGCCGCCATCAACTCACGGGTCAAGTCGGCGGCGGGAATTTCCCGACATCCCTCCGGATTCTGACCACACCAGAGCGGGCTGAAATCACTGCAGTCGCGTGCTTCTGCCGCGGCGCGCAGCGGCGCAATGGCATTGGCCGCCAATGGGAAATCCGGCGCTTGCCCCAAAGGCCCCAACTCACGCATCAAACGGGTCATTATGCCTCTGGCCGGACGGCCACTGTAGAGATTGGTCAGCGCCGTATGGCGATTCATTTGCGGATCTTTCAGCGCTTGGCGATGCAGTTCACTGATCTCGGCCTCCGGGCACAAGAGATAGGCCGTGCCCACCTGCACCCCGGCCGCTCCCAAAGCCATGGCCGCCTGCACTCCGGCGGCGTCGGCAATACCACCGGCGGCAATCACGGGCACCTTCACCGCCTGTACCAGGCGCGGTAACAGGGCAAAGGTACCACTGTGCTCGGTCAAATCATCACTGAGGAAATGGCCTCTGTGACCACCGGCTTCCAGGCCCTGGGCTATGATGGCATCCACGCCTCTGGATTCGAGCCACTTGGCCTCGGCGACGCTGGTTGCCGAGGCAATCACCTTGGTGCCCCAGCTCTTGACCCTGAGCATCAGCTCGGTGGAGGGAAGCCCGAAATGAAAACTCACCACTTCGGGACGAAAGGGTTCTATAACCGCGGCAACCTCGGCATCGAAGGGACGCCGCTCGGCGCCACCGCCGAGATCTTCGACCTCGAATTCACGGTAATAGGGCGCCAGTTGCTGCAGCCAGGCATGCAAACGCTCGACTTGTTCCTCGGGTGGCTTATGGCAGAAGAAGTTGAGGTTTACCGGCCGGTCACTCTGGCGCCTGAAGCTCTCTAGCGCCAGCTTGAGTTTGTCATGGGATAACATGGCGCAGGGAATAGAACCAAGCGCACCGGCGGAAGCGACGGCCAATGCCAGCGGCACGCCCTGGGCGCCGGCCATGGGGGCTTGAATAAGCGGCAATTCAATACCAAAGAGTTGTTCTATCAACATACCAAGACTCCTTCTTGCTTCAGTCCTCAGCGGCGCTATTCCCGCTGCTTGGTTCAATCATCCGGCTGTTCAGACTAACGGTTGGCGGTTGTTTGCGCCAGTAAAAACGCCGCGATAATCGCGGCGTTGACAGTCAAACTCAGTGTCGTTCAGAGCAGGTAATCCATCCCCAAGGCGACAAACAAGGCCATACCCGCCCAGTTGTTGTTGAGAAATGCCTTGAAGCAGGGAGCCCGCTGTCTGTCGTAAATCAGCCTCTGCTGATAAAGCCCAAAGCCGATAAAGGCCAGCAGCCCCACCAGATAGAGGGCACCTCGCTCGGCCACATAACCTGCAGTCATAAAGCAGGCCAGCGCCGCCAACTGAAACAGGCCGATGATCTGCCTGTCGTAACGGCCGAACAGAATGGCGGTGGACTTGATCCCCACCTTGAGGTCATCGTCCCTGTCCACCATGGCATACATGGTGTCGTAGGCGACAGTCCAGAACCAGTTGGCGGCAAATAGCCACCAGGCTTCGACAGGCACTTCACCTGTCTGGGCGGCATAGGCCATGGGAATCGACCAACTCCAGACTATGCCGAGGAACATCTGCGGCATATTGGTGTAGCGCTTGGTGAAGGGATAGATAATGGTCAGCAGCATGCCGACAAGGGAGAGTTTAACCACCAGAGGGTTGAGCAACAGTACCAAACCAAAGGCAAACAGTCCCATGACCACAAACAGGCCCAGCGCTTCTTTGACCGTGACCTCGCCACTGGCCAAGGGCCTGGACCTGGTGCGCTCGACATAGGTATCCAGCTCGCGGTCGGCATAGTCGTTGATGATGCAGCCACAGGCACGCATCACAAACACACCTACGATAAAGATGCTCAGCACCTTGAGATCCGGTAAGCCCCCGGCCGCCAGCCACAGCGCCATTAAACAGGGCCACAGCAGCAGAAAAGTTCCTATGGGTCTGTCCAGACGCGACAGACGGGCATAGACATCAATTTTTTCCCTCAAGTTCATCGGTAGGCTCTCCAACACATCTCAGCCTTAAATTTGCCAAGCATTATGACTCAGCAACAGTGTGATTGACACCGCAAAACACGAATTTTCCTACCCGGGCTGTCAACAAGCAGTTAACTTGGCGTAGGCCACCACCAACCACTTGCTGCCGAAGTCATCGAAATTCACCTGCACCCTGGCCTGTGCTCCCTGACCTTCAAAATTGGTCACTATCCCCTCACCGAATTTGGGGTGCAGCACCCGTTGGCCAACATTGAAGCCCGTGTCGTTGAAGCTGCTTTGCGACTTGCTGAACCTGTTGTTAGCCATGGGAGTTGCCACCTGCGCCTTGAGGCGGATCTCCTGCAGGTACTGAGGCGGGATCTCCTTGATAAAACGCGACGGCCGCGAGTAGTTTTCACGGCCATAGATGCGGCGTGACTCGGCATAGGTGATATACAGCTGTTGCATGGCGCGGGTCATGCCCACGTAACACAGGCGCCGCTCTTCTTCCAAACGATCGCCCTCTTCCAGCGACAACTGGCTGGGGAACAGCCCTTCTTCAACACCGGCCATAAACACCAGCGGGAACTCCAGCCCCTTGGCCGAGTGCAGCGTCATCAACTGCACCGCATCTGTGTGGGCATCGGCCTGGCCTTCTCCCGCCTCCAGCGCCGCATGGGACAGGAAGGCATTCAACTCACCCATGTCCACCAGCTCTTCCGGCACTTCGAAGGTGCGCGCCGCGGTGACCAGTTCCTCGAGGTTTTCCACTCTGGCCTGAGCCTTTTCGCCCTTTTCCTGCTCATACATGGCCTTGAGCCCGGAGTCCTGGATCACTATATCCGCCTGGCGATAGAGGGGCAGCTCTTCGGTGTCGCTGCGTAGCTGCACTATCAAGTCCATAAAGCTGCGCACCGCATTGGCGGCGCGGCCGGCCAAGACCTTCTCTTCCAACAAACGGACGCAGGCCTGCCACAGGGTCAATTGCTGCTGCCGGGCCGTGGTTCTGAGAATATCCAGGGTGCGATCGCCTATGCCTCTGGCGGGAGTGTTGACCACCCGCTCGAAGGCGGCGTCATCGTCGCGGTTGGCAATCAGACGCAGGTATCCCATGGCATCCTTGATCTCCTGACGCTCGAAGAAGCGCAAGCCGCCATAGATGCGATAGGCCAGCCCCTTGTGCAGCAAGGCCTCTTCCAATACCCGTGATTGAGCATTACTGCGATAGAGGATGGCGCAGTCACTGAGACTGCCGCCCTTGTCCTGCCAGTCGCCAATGCGGCCTATGATGAAGCGTGCTTCATCCATCTCATTGAAGGCACAGTAAACTGAGATCGGCTCACCATCGACATCTTCGGTCCATAGCTGTTTACCCAGCCGATCCGGGTTGTTGGCGATAAGTTCGTTGGAGGCCTTGAGAATATTGCCACTGGAGCGGTAGTTTTGCTCCAGGCGAATAGTTTCGGCATTGGGAAAGTCCTGTAAAAACTTGTGCAGGTTTTCCACTTGGGCGCCACGCCAGCCATAGATGGACTGGTCGTCGTCGCCCACTATCATCACATTGGCGCTCTTGCCTGCCAATACTCTGATCCAGGCATATTGAATGGCGTTGGTGTCCTGAAACTCATCCACCAGAATATTGCGGAACCTGTCCTGATAGTGGGCCAGAATATGTTCCTTGTTGAGAAACAGCTCGTGAGCCCGCAAGAGTATCTCGGCAAAGTCTACCAGCCCGGCGCGATCACAGGACTCCTGATACACCTGATAGATTTGCACCAGTTTCTGCTCCATGGGGAAGAGGCCGCCATCCAGATGTTTCGGCCTTAGCCCTTCATCCTTCTTGCCGTTGATATAGCCGGCCACCATCCGCGGCGGATACTGTTTCTCATCCAGATTCAGGCTTTTGAGGATGCGCTTGAGCAGGCGGAGCTGATCATCCGAGTCGAGGATCTGAAAATTTTGCGGCAGGCCGGCATCCTGCCAGTGAGTGCGCAGCAGACGATGGGCCAGACCATGGAAGGTACCGATCCACATGCGGCCCATATGGTTGCCGACTATCTTCTCCACCCGTTCCCGCATCTCAGCGGCCGCCTTATTGGTAAAGGTCACCGCCATAATGGAGTATGGGCTCTGGTTTTCCACCTGCAGCAGCCAGGCAATCCTGTGAGTCAGTACCCGGGTCTTGCCGCTGCCGGCACCGGCGAGCACCAGCATGCTGGATTGAGGTGCGGCTACCGCCTCACGCTGCTTGTCATTCAGGCCATCCAATAAAGAAGATACGTCCATTCGCGCCTCCACAAAAACGAGCGCGCATTATAGCAGGAAAGACCCATAGCTCCTACGTGCCTTGGCAGGCTACTGACTGAACTGGACTCAGATGCAGTGGGCACAGCAGAGTCGGCTCCATCTGTATTCCTCCTGCTTTGACCACAAACAAGACACTGCATTTGGCATTGATATTAAATCATTACTAAATAATGACTTAACAATATAAACAATCGAAAATACTAAAAATTAAAACAATTACCTATTAAATTGCCACAACTCACAGTTTACATCCGGACAAACACCTAGGATCTTGAAACATTCACTATATATTTCATACATTTGTTTTGGAGCCGGGTTGTGAACCAAGCCATCTTTTCCAATCTTTCTTTGCGCAAGTTGTTGATCACCTTGTTTGCCGCGCTGCTGGCGCTGTTTTGCCTGTCATTGGGCACCATTGCCTATCACCTGCAGGAGGTGAAAAGCCAAATAAGCCTGCTGGAGCGGGAGTACCACAGCAATGATCAGGCTGCCTCTTTGCTGCAACTGGTATCCGGCCTCAGACGGGAACAGCTGGGATACAGCTTGAGACGGGTACTGAATGCCCCCATGAGTGAGGAGTCACGTCAGTACCTGCAGGATCAGACCCTGACGATCAACTCGGCGCTGGCGCAACTGAAACAGGGTGCCGGACAAGATACCCTGGTGCAACTGCACAAGCTGGATGCGCCACTGCAAGCCTTTATGGGACTGCATAAACAATTTTTGGATCGAGACAGCAGCGACCTGCCGGAAAACACCGCCAACATGCTGACCTCCATGGAGTCGTGGCATATTTACAACAATGTCGAGACCGAACTCAAAGCCTTGATGGAACTGGAAACCAATAAGGTCAGCTCTGCCAGAAGCGCCAGTGAACAGGCAATTCAATCCCTCAGCAGCAGTCTGGTCATCGTCTTCTGCCTCTTTGTGACTCTGGCATTGGGAGCCGGCTGGTTCCTGCTGCGACGTATCTTTATCCCCCTTGGCGCCACTACCCAAGTGCTGGAGCAGATAGCCTCTGGCGATCTCGCAACCGAAATTCCGATGGAAAAATTCAGCAGCAGCGAGTTCAAACACCTGGCCGAAACCCTGGGACAGATGCGTAACACTCTGCATGAGATGATTTCCCAGATAGGCGCGGCCTCGGTGCAACTGGCCGCCGCCGTGGAAGAGATGACTACAGTCGCCGCCGAAGCCGCCGAAGAGATGCAACAACAGCGCTCTGAGGTCGATCAGGTGGCTACCGCCATGACAGAGCTGCAGAGCTCGATTGCCGATATCTCCCGCAACACCACCCAAACCGCCGATCAGGCCAACCAAGGGGTGCTGGCCACCACAGAGGGCCAACAAGTGGTGCTGCAGACACTGGATACCATTCAAAGCTCGGATGCAGAAATCACCGCCGCCAGCGAAGTGATAGGCCAGTTGCAAAAAGACTCAGATTCCATTGCCATGGTGCTGGAAGTGATCGCCCAGATAACAGAGCAGACCAATTTATTGGCCCTCAACGCCGCCATCGAAGCCGCCCGGGCCGGTGAGGCAGGAAGAGGCTTTGCCGTGGTGGCCGATGAAGTGCGCACACTCGCCAGCCGTACCCAAAGCTCGGCGCTGGAAATCAAAGGCACCATAGAACAGCTGCAGCAAAGAGCTCTGCACGCCAACGAAGTGATGCAAAAGAGCCGCGAGCGGATGCAAGGCAGTGTTCGCTGCGCCAATGAGGCCAGCGATGCGATTGAAAGGATCAGTGCCGCTATCGGCATCATCAACGACATGGCGATTCAGGTGGCCAGTGCCACCGAGCAGCAAACAGCGGTTACCGGTGAGTTGGGGGTCAACATCACCAATATCAGTGATGCCGCCTCCAAGGTGTCCATGGGGACGGGGCATGTGTCTCAATCCAGCCAGGAGCTGAGTCAGTTGGCCCACAACCTGGCGCATTTGATCAGCCGTTTCCGCACCTAAAATGAGATCTTCGTCACACTCATGCGGCCACGACGGCCGCATGATAATACCATTCCAACTTGGAGAGACTGACTATGGGATATTCAATCAAAGACTTGGTATATAACGGTGAAACTCATGGGGTGCACAACTGGTCGACACTGGAAGGCAGCCAGTTTTACTGGCATCCGGATTGGCTGCATATCGCCGAGGATATAACCGGCCACAAGGCAACGGCCCATATTCAGGCCAAAGCCGCCAAGGCCAGCCATGAGGAGGCGAAGGCCACCATAGTCCAGCACCTCAACGACAAAAAGTAATCTTAAATAAGCCTCCCACGCGGAGGCTTATTTATTCTTGGGCTAGTGCCCGGACGCTATTGCCTTACGGGCAAGATTATCCACCCAGGCTGGAGCGATAAGGCGGACAAAACGCCCCAGACGACCACGCCAGGAGGTAATCAACATTCGCCCCCGCCCGGCTATGACCGGCAGCATCATCTGCGCGCATTCTTCGGCGGTCATGATCTTGCTCTCTGCCATGGGAGAAGTTCCGAGCGGTTTACCCTCTCCATCCAGCGCCCGCCGGTGGATCTCGGAGACCACAAAGTCAGGACATATCACGGTCACAGCAACATTGTCCTCGGCCAACTCGATTCGCAGTGAATCAAAAAAGCCCACAACAGCATGTTTGGAGGCGGCATAACCACTGCGGGTTGGCACCCCGGTCAGACCGGCCACGGAAGCCACCACCACCACTTGCCCTTGGGAAGCCTTCAGATGCGGCAATGCTGCATGGGTCAGCCAGGCCGGTCCCAAATAATTGACCCGCATCAGCTGTTCAAGAATGTCCAGTTGCTTGAGTTCATCGAAGCGGCTCCACATGGTCATGCCGGCATTGTTGATCAGTATATCCAGCCGGCCGAAACGTTCGATAACCGTGGCTATCAAGGCTTCACAGTCCTGTTGTCGCCCGACATCACTACAAACCACCAGTGGCGCACCGCCAACCGACTCGACCTCCATCGCCAGGGTACGCAACCTGGATTCATTGCGGGCACTGAGTACCAGTTGTCCGCCAAGCGGCGCCAGTGCCAGAGCGAGCGCCCGCCCAATACCTTCCGAGGCGCCGGTAATCACTATGACCTTATCAGCAAGTCCTTCCATCTGCAGTCCATTGTCAGTCGAAGTTATCAGGCTAAGCTCGCATACTCCTCCTGCAAGTGCAATCCCTGCTGCCGGCGCTCATGGCGCTTCTCCCATTGCAAAAACTGCTCCAGAGGTTTGGGGCGCCCAATGGCGTACCCCTGGGCATAGTCGACCCCTATCTCCAGCAGCTTATCCATGATCTCCTGGTTTTCGACAAACTCAGCCACTGTCTCTATGCCCATGACCCGGCACACATCGTGAATCGATTTGACTATCGCATAATCCCTGGCATTGGTCGCCAGATGCCGGACAAAGCAGCCATCTATCTTCACATAATCCACCGGCAGCTCCCGCAGGTAGCCGTATGAAGCAAAGCCACTGCCAAAGTCGTCCAGAGCAAAGGCAAATCCCAAGCGGCGCAATTGGTTGAGCATCTCCATCGCCCGGGTTCGGTTCTGAATAGCACTGGTCTCTGTGATCTCAAAGCAGACACAGGAGCTGGGAATGCCATAGCGTCCCTGCATCTCGGCGATGTAATCCAGCATACCTTCACTGCCCAGGCTGTTTCCCGAAAGGTTGATGGAGATACAGATCTCCGGCCATAGCTGAGGATGCTCGGATAGCCAGAGGAACGCCTTGCGGATCACTTCCCTATCGACTTCCGGCATCAACTTGAACCGCTCCGCCGCCGCAATAAACTGTGCCGGAGGCAGAATACGACCACTGTTGTCGCGGATCCGCAGCAAGATCTCCAGCCTTTGACGGCGACAGCAGCCGTTGAGTCCTTTAATCGGCTGGAAATAGAGCAGCAGCTCTTTATCCTCTATGGCTCTGGCAATACGCACCGCCCACTTGGGGGCATTGCGTTCATTGGCCAGCTCTTTGTTGCGATCATCGAAGAAGTGAATTTGACTACTGCCCTTGCGCTTGGCCGCCAGACAAGCGATATCGGCATCCTTGAGCAGCTCGGCGGGCGCAGAGCAAGGGCCTCTATGGAAGGCCACGCCACAGCTGACCCCGACTCGGTAATGGGCGCCGCCACAGGGCAAGATCTGCAGACAAACCTGCCTCACCACCTGCTTTAAGAACCTGGCAACTTCCAGAGCACTGCGGTTACGGATAGCCAAGCCAAATTCATCACCACCGAGTCTGGCCAACATCTCGTCACCCTGCAGACAGGACTCTATGGCTCTGGCAACCATGACCAGCATCTGATCGCCGGCGTCATGGCCGCAGTTGTCATTGATAAGCTTGAACTGCTCCAGATCCAGATAACAGAGTGCCAGGGTCTCGGCGCCTTCGGCGTACCCCGGCAGCCGCTCTTCAAAGGCGCTGCGGTTGTAAAGCCCGGTAATACCATCGACACTGGCCTTCAACCTCAGTTGCTGTTTGAGGGTTTCCTCCTGGGTAATGTCCCGCAGCACAGTCACCACGCCTATCACCTGGCCCTTGTGATTGCAGAGGTTGCTGACCGCCCGCTCCATGATTCTCGGCTGCTGCATCTGCAGAGTGACCTTGCTGTATTCGGGAACCCGGCTGCCGCTGGACATAAAGTTGAGCAGTTCTTCGTCCAGTTGATTATCGCTCTTGAGCAGGGTATCCAGAGTCCGCCCCAAAGCCTGTTGACTGCGCAGCCCGAGCAGGGATTCCGCCTGAGGATTGAGATAGATAACTCTGGCCTTATTGTTGGTGAGGATCACGGCTTCGGCAATGGATTCCAGGGTGATTCGGGAACGCTCTTTCTGCTGAAAAATCCGCAGCAACAGGTTATTGATCCTGTCGGCCAACACCTTGAACTCGGCGCCGCCGCTGCCGCTGACATGGGTATAGCGTCTGGCGCTGGGATCTATCTCCTTCAGCTCTGTCATCAAACGGTCGAAAGGTTTCAGCAAGCCGCGTCGCAGCCAGAGATAACCGGCGGCCACCATCAGCATGCCGCCTAGCAATAGCAGCATGACAACCAACAGGCTTTGCCATTCCAGCCGCTCGAAGGCGTCTCTTTGTTGTTTAACCTGCAGCGCCAGCACAGGCCCAATAAGGGTGGGTACTTGGATTTGACTGGCCAGCTTAAGATGTTGCCCCGGGCTCACCTGCTGTTGCAGCGGTGCCAGCGCCACGGAATGGATAAGGTCAGCCTGTCCCAGGCTCTGCAGGTGCGCAGGGGTCAGTAAACGAGTGACTATCAGAGCCTCGTCATCATCGAAACGATAGAACCCCAGCTGCAAAGGTTGCTCATTGACTATCACGGCGCCAAAGGCTTCCTTGTCCAGGGTGGAGAAGAGTCCGGCTGGAGGGATTATCTGCCCGGACACCCGGGTCTTGCCGTCTGCCAGCGCCGTCACCTTACCCTGATGCAGATGAAACAAACTGATATTGGAAGACTGCAACCCCTCCAGCCAACCTTTCAGCAGCGACTCGCCCGGCGTTTGAAGAATGGGAACATAGAGGCGCGCCAGTTGTAACAGGCGCCGGGACTCACGGGTAAACTGCTGCTCAATTCCGACATACTCATGCTCCAGCGTTTGCTGCCGGAACTGACCCAGACTGTATTCAAACCAAAAATTCAAACTGTAGGCGACTGCAAGCAGGGCAGGAATACAAAACCCCAGGATAAATACGCCTATTTTTTTGCCAATGTGCATCTTAAACCACGGCTGATTGTTACCGGATACCAAGAATGGCCGGACTCCGGCAGGCAACATACCTCATTTAACGTCCGGTTAAAACTCTTGACTGGCGTCATTGCCCGTTTGCCGCCACTTTGCCCGCGACAAACTGCACCAGCTTGCCCTGACTGTTATCCAATTGTGTTGATTTGGCGCAGTAAAAGGCGGTTAGGTATGTGCTTTTGAGCACAATTTGCAAAATTGAAAATCCCAATCGCCGCAGATTAGCCATTCTCCGCCCCGAAAAAGTGAAGCTTTCGTGATAAACCGGCGACCTTGAGGTGAACTCCAGGGTAAACACTGGACTTATCCCCATAAGAAGGAGCAAGCCGATGAAACCCAAGTTACTATTGCCATTGCTATTGAGCACACTGCCACTGAGCCAGTTATCCCAAGCCGCCCAGTTGGAGATAAATATCAACAACCTGACCCATGGCAACCACTTTACCCCCTTGCTTATCGCCGCCCATGACGGCAACAGTCACCTGTTTCAAGCCGGAGAGCCCGCAAGCTCTGCCCTGCAGAAGATGGCCGAAGGCGGAGATATCAGCGAACTGCAACAGGCAGTCACAGCCAACAGCGGCGTGACTGTGGCCAACCCAGCCGCCGGCTTACTGGCCCCTGGCGCCAAGGTTGAAAAGGTAATGTTGGATAGCGGCGCCCTGACCCATCTGAGTCTGGTGGCCATGTTGCTGCCCACCAATGATGCCTTTGTCGGCTTGGACGGTTGGGAAATACCCAGCACTCCGGGAAGCTATACCCTCTATCTCAATGCCTATGATGCCGGGACAGAAGCCAACGACGAGCAGATAACCGGTGGCGGCGCGCCTGGAGTTCCCGGCATTCCGGCAGCGCCCGATGGTATGGGCGGCCAGAACGGCACCGGCGTGATGGACGACTCGAGCAATGACAGGGTGCATATCCACCCGGGACTACTCGGGGATACAGATCCCAATGGCGGCATCAGCGATGTCGACAGCCGTATCCATCGCTGGCTGAACCCGGTTGCCGCCTTGATCGTTACCGTCAAATAAAGGAGCGGCAGATGAACACTACAAGCCCTAGAGAAGCGACTCAGGCCCGAGCCTTTGCCCTGTCCCTGGTGCTGATACTGGCACTGGTAATGCTGACCGCCTGCTCGGACAATGACCATCCCGGCACGCAGCCCCAACCTCCGGAACCTGAGCCTGCTACCAGCAAATTCGATATCCGGGTGACCAACCTGACCGCTAACCAACCTCTATCACCTATCGCCCTGTTGACTACCGACAAAGAGCTGCAACTCTGGCAAAACGGCTCGCCGGCAAGCCTGGCACTCGAGCGACTCGCAGAAGGTGGCGACAGCAGCGAGTTGGCCAATATCAGCGGAGTCCACACACTGATGAGCGCCGAAGCTCCGCTGGCCCCCGGGATGACCCAGGACTTCAGCCTGAACCTGGACTCAGAAGAGAATATGACCTTGGCCTTGGTCACTATGCTGGTGAATACCAATGACGCTTTCAGTGGCATTCAGCAGGTAGACCTGAGTAACCTGGCAGCCAATGAGAGCTTGCAACTGCTTGCTCCCGCCTATGATGCCGGCACCGAAGCCAACTCAGAAACCAAAGGCAGTATTCCCGGCCCGGCCGATGGCGGTGAAGGCTTTAACAGTGCCAGGGATGATGTCGATAGAGTACATCTCCATCCTGGGGTTATCTCGGTCGATGACGGCCTGGCCGACTCGGTCTTGACGCCCTCGCACAGGTTCGATAATCCGGTGCTCAAGATAATGATCTACCGTAAGTCCTAGTCTTCAGCGCTTTGCTCCCAAGATAAGAGCCTGAAAGAAAACCCCGCGGCGCCGGGTCAACTCCAATACCCAGAGTTGATTCGGAGCCCAAGATGATCCCTTCCAGCACACCGCAGATCCTGCTGCTTGCCCATGATCAGAGCCTGGCCGATATCCAACGCCTCAATCTCGAGACTCTGGGCTGCCAGCTATGGCAAGCGACGAGTTTTCAACAGGCCAGAAGACTGCTGGCGAGTAAACCTCTGGCCCTGTTGATCATGACACGCCAACTGCCTGACGGTGACATGCTCGGCCGTTGTCAGATGCTCAGGCAAGAGTATCCGAATCTGCCGCTACTGCTTCTGGGGGAGTCCGACAACGAGGCCGATGTGGTTCTGGCTCTTGAGGCCGGTGCCGATGACTACCTGCTTCAAAGCTGTGGCACTTTGGAGATACGTGCCCGGATCAGGGCCTGGCTCAGACGGGGCGAATACATCAAGCTGCCTGGCCAGCAACTCGAATTCAACGGCCTCAGCATCAATAGCGCTACCCGTGAGGTCAATGCCTTTGGCCGGCCACTGCAGTTAACCGCCAGAGAGTTTGATCTCTTACTGTTTATGGCCAAGCGGCCGAGACAGGTATTCAGCCGGATGCAACTGTTGCAAGGCGTTTGGGGTTCAAACTATGCGGGCTACGAACACACGGTCAACAGCCATATCAACCGCCTGCGCACCAAATTGGCCGCATGTCCCAAGAGTGAGCCCATAGTGACCACCGTATGGGGTGTGGGATACAAGTTTTCACCACCCGAGCAGGCCAGCCATTACTGAAAAAGCAATAAAAAAGCCCGCAATGCGGGCTTTTTTATTGAACGAATGCTTACTTGTGGTACTGGGCAGACAGCTCGTGTACCGACTTGACGAAGGCTCCGGCGTGCTCAGGATCCACATGCTGGTGGATGCCATGGCCCAGGTTGAATACATGGCCCGTTCCTTGACCATAGCTGGCCAGGATCTGTGCCACTTCCTCACGAATACGCTCAGGAGATGCGTACAGAGTCGATGGGTCCATATTGCCCTGCAGGGCCACCTTGTCACCCACACGTTTGCGGGCATCGCCAATGTCTATGGTCCAGTCCAGACCCAGAGCATCACAGCCGGTTTCAGCCATGGCTTCAAGCCACAGACCACCGCCTTTGGTAAACAGGGTCACTGGTACCTGACGGCCTTCGGCATGACGGTTCAGACCATCGATTATCTTCTGCATGTAACGCAGTGAGAACTCGCGATAGGCCGCATGAGACAGCGCGCCGCCCCAAGAGTCAAAGATCATCACGGCTTGAGCGCCGTTGGCAATTTGGGCGTTCAGATACAGGGTTACGGAATCGGCCAGCTTGTCCAGCAGCATGTGCAGGGCGGCAGGCTCGGCATACATCATCCGCTTGATCTTTTCGAAAGCTTTGCTGGAACCGCCTTCAACCATATATGTGGCCAGTGTCCATGGTGAACCGGAGAAACCGATCAATGGCACTTCACCCTTGAGTTCACGTCGAATGGTGCTGACGGCTTTCATCACATAACCGAGCTCATCTTCCGGATCCGGTATAGCCAGCTTCTTGATGGCTTCAATGGTGTCGGTTGGACGCTCAAAGCGAGGGCCTTCACCGGCTTCGAAATACAGGCCCAACCCCATGGCATCAGGCACAGTCAAAATATCGGAAAACAGGATTGCCGCATCCAGTTCAAAACGACGCAGCGGCTGCAGGGTAACTTCACAAGCCAGTTCGGCATTACGGCACAGCGCCATAAAGTCACCGGCTTCGGCGCGGGTAGCGCGATATTCTGGCAGATAGCGGCCAGCCTGGCGCATCATCCAAACTGGGGTAACATCAACAGGTTGCTTGAGCAGCGCACGTAAATAACGATCGTTTTTTAATTCTGCCATTGGGCTTATTCCTACTCCGATTGAGATCTGCTGGGGCGGTAGTTTAGCATTTGCGGCTGTATTGTAACCTGTGTCTGAGTATTTATGTGACCACAGGCATGGATAAATACTATTCCAGCGGGAAGTTTGTGTACTGCCAAGCCATCCAGGCCGCTCCACAGGCAAACTGATAGGCACCAAGCCATGGGTGTGAACCAAAAGCAGATAAACGAAATACAGGGGAACTTGATGAAGCTCAAGACTTGCCGACACAATCGGCACGGGATCACATTCTCACAACAAAAGTATAAAGATTGAGGCGTCAGACTAATGTCTTATGACAGAAAAAAGTTGCACAGGTTCCCACCCTTTGGTATAAAAAGTCTGCGCTAGCAAGAACAATCAAGAAGCTCGTCACATCGAGCCTGTTAAAACTTTCCTCGCCCAGCTGTAGTTTCTACCGCTGGGCTTTTTATTTCCCATTCCACGCCTGGATACACAATTTAACATTTGAGTTGTTTTTGTATACAAAACAACTGGTTTGTCCATGTGTAAAAAAGTCGTCTACACACCGAAAAGAGTTGATCACTGGCTAACTTGTCACCTAAATTAGGAACAAGTGCGGCGATAAGGATGAGAAGATCATGCTGAAACAACTTGAACAGGCCGAGCAAAAATGGGGCGGAGCCAATGCTCTGGTGGATCAATGGTTGAACAACCGCAGAAAGTTACTGGTTTATTACTGTAAGTTGGCCGGACTGGCTCCTTATGAAAACCGTGACAAGTCCCTGCCCTGTGTCGATCAGGTTCGCAGCTTCTGCAATCTGCTGGTGGATTATGTCTCGGAAGGTCATTTCGAAGTCTTCAATAAGGTAGTCGACGCCTGTGACGAACAGGGACAATCGAACAAGGCACTGGCACAGCAGTTACTGCCGAAGATTGTCGAGACCACAGATCAGGCCCTGGACTTCAGCGACAAGTATTCCGAGCTGGAAAGCGACGATCTGCTCTACCAGCTGGATAAAGATCTCGCCGAACTGGTGCACGCCCTGGAGACCCGCTTCCAGTTGGAAGACAGAATGTTGGAAGTGCTGCACAACAAGAAATTGGCACCGACCATCAACTGATCCCTTAACGAGTCTGCAGCTTATCGCCTTATTGCACTCGCTTGCAGCTCGTTTCAGACACAAAAAAGCCAGCTCTATGAGCTGGCTTTTGTTATTGCGATAACTTAAACCGCTGACTGGAAGATCACTTCACCGGCTTTCTTGGTGTAAGACTCCAGTTGGTCGAAGTTCAGGTATCTGTATGTATCGGCCGCTGTTGCGTCCAGTTCCTTGGCATATTCCTGATACTCTTCAGGGCTTGGCAAACGTCCCAGCAGCGCTGCAACGGCAGCCAGCTCGGCAGAGGCCAGGTACACATTGGCACCCGTACCCAGGCGGTTCGGGAAGTTACGGGTAGAAGTCGACACCACGGTCGCACCATCGGCAACCCGTGCCTGGTTACCCATACACAGAGAACAACCCGGGATCTCGATACGAGCACCGACACGGCCGAAGATACCGTAGTAACCTTCTTCGGTCAGCTGATCCTTGTCCATCTTGGTTGGCGGAGCAATCCACAGACGAGTCGGCAGCGTCTTGGCAAACTTGTCCAGCATCTTACCCGTGGCGCGGAAGTGGCCTATGTTGGTCATACAGGAACCGACAAACACTTCATCAATCTGGGTGTTGGCTACCTGAGACAGCAACACGGCATCATCGGGATCGTTCGGTGCACACAGAATAGGCTCTTTGATCTCGTTCAGATCGATTTCAATCACGGCCGCGTACTCGGCATCCTTATCGGCTTCCATCAGTTCAGGGTTCGCCAACCACTCTTCCATGCCCTTGATACGACGTTCTATGGTACGGCGATCGCCGTAGCCTTCGGCGATCATCCACTTGAGCATGACTATGTTGGAGTTCAGGTACTCGATGATAGGATCTTTATCCAGCTTGATGGTACAACCGGCGGCAGAGCGCTCGGCAGAGGCATCAGACAGTTCGAATGCCTGCTCAACCTTGAGGTGCTCCAGACCTTCGATTTCGAGAATACGGCCGGAGAAGATATTCTTCTTGCCCTTCTTCTCAACGGTCAGCAGCCCCATTTCGATGGCCTTGTGCGGAATCGCATGCACCAGATCACGCAGAGTGATACCAGGTTGCATCTTACCCTTGAAGCGCACCAGCACAGACTCAGGCATATCCAGTGGCATAACGCCGGTCGCGGCGGCAAAAGCCACCAGGCCGGAACCTGCAGGGAAAGAGATACCGATTGGGAAACGGGTGTGCGAGTCACCACCTGTACCTACGGTATCAGGCAGCAGCATGCGGTTCAGCCAGGAGTGAATAACACCGTCACCTGGACGCAGAGAAACACCGCCGCGGTTCATGATAAAGTCAGGCAGAGTGTGGTGCGTATTCACGTCAACAGGCTTGGGATAAGCGGCTGTGTGACAGAAAGACTGCATGGTCAAATCGGCGCTAAAACCGAGACAGGCCAAGTCTTTCAGCTCGTCACGTGTCATAGGGCCGGTAGTATCCTGAGAACCGACAGAAGTCATCTTGGGTTCACAGTATTGGCCGGGGCGGATACCTTCTACGCCACAGGCCTTACCTACCATCTTCTGCGCCAGGGTGTAACCCTTGCCGGTATCGGCAACGTCACCTGGACGCACGAAGACATCGGAGGCTTCCAGACCCAGAGCTTCACGGGCCTTGTCGGTCAGACCGCGGCCGATGATCAATGGAATACGGCCACCGGCACGCACTTCGTCCAGCAGCACATCAGTCTTGAGTTTGAATTCAGAAATAACTTCGTCGCTGTCGTGACGGGTCACTTTACCGGCATAAGGATAGATGTCGATAACATCGCCCATCTCCATGTTGCCCACATCTAACTCAATCGGCAGAGCACCGGCATCTTCCATGGTGTTGAAGAAGATAGGGGCTATCTTACCACCGAGGCAGAAACCACCGGCACGCTTGTTGGGCACGAATGGAATATCATCGCCCATGAACCACAGCACAGAGTTGGTCGCCGACTTACGGGAAGAACCTGTACCTACCACGTCGCCCACATAAACCAGTGGGAAGCCCTTGGTCTTGAGTTCTTCAATCTTCTTGATTGGACCTACTACGCCTGGCTGATCCGGCTCAATACCGTCGCGGGCGTTTTTCAGCATCGCCAAGGCGTGCAGTGGGATATCGGGACGTGACCAGGCATCAGGAGCCGGAGACAAGTCGTCGGTGTTGGTTTCGCCTGTAACCTTGAATACGGTCAGAGAGATTTTCTCGGCCAGCTTGGGACGGCTGAGGAACCACTCGGCATTGGCCCAGGACTCAACCACTTGCTTGGCATAGGCGTTACCCGCCTTCATCTTCTCAACCACATCGTGGAAGGCATCAAACATCAGCAGGGTGTGGGACAGAGCCTTGACCGCCAGTGGGGCCATCTGCTCGTTGTCCAATTGGCGGATCAGGGGTTCGATATTGTAACCGCCCTGCATGGTGCCCAAGAGTTCCAGCGCCCGTTCGGCGCTCAGGATTGGGGATTTCACCTCACCCTTGGCAACGGCATCCAGGAAACCGGCCTTAACATAGGCGGCTTCATCAACACCTGGGGGAATACGATTTTCGAGCAGGTTAAGAATAAATTCTTCTTCGCCTGCAGGTGGGTTTTTCACTAATTCAACAAGCTCAGCCACTTGATGTGCATCCAATGGCTTAGGGACTACGCCCTCAGCAGCACGCTCTTCGACGTGTTTACGATATGCTTCTAGCACGGCAACATTCCTCTTTGTTAGGCGCTTTTACGACTGCACGTCTTCATGAATGAAGCTGACAGCCCCACAGGATCGACCCGTAAATTCCGGCTAGCAGTATACTACAGCTTTGCAAAAGTATGAATGAGATCACACTAAGGCAACTGAGAAATCGTGGCCAAATCCCAAGGTCGGCGACACACTAAGCTTCTCATAAAACAAAGGAAATTAGACAATAGTTTGAAAAAATGATTTTTTCATTTAAATACAAATAATTAGATTGTAGTAATCGAATTAAATTCAAACGCCTTCAGCCAAGCATCTCCTAATCTCCCCTGCCGGGATAATTTTGCATCCCGGGGCCGCTTTTCGTTATCCTGCGTCCAAATCCGCGCCGTTTTTGAGACTTTTCCATGCAAGCACCCGCAATACAGGCCGTTATTTTTGATATGGATGGGATATTGATCGACTCAGAGCCCGTCTGGCAGCAAGCCGAGTATCAGGTTTTGCAGCAGCTGGGGATGACTGTCAGCCGTGAAGCCATACAGCAAACCACCGGCCTGCGAATCGATCAGGTGGTGGACTTCTGGTTACAGCGCTTTCCCGAGGTCAAAGTAGAACCTCAATATATCGCCGATCAAATCATAGCGGCGGTAATCGCCTATATCCGCCGCGATGGCAAACCCATGCGTGGTGTTGTCGATGCCCTCAGCGCCTGTCGCAGCCGAGGCCTGAAAGTGGGCCTGGCCACCTCATCCTCCTGGGATATTATCGATGCCGTGCTTGGCAAACTCGCCATCACAGAAGCCTTCGATGCGATTCAATCGGCTCAGGATTTTCCACTCGGTAAACCCCACCCTGAGGTTTATCTCTCCTGCGCCGCTAAACTGGCACTGGTGCCAAGCCGCTGCCTGGCGGTGGAAGACTCTTTCAACGGCCTGATAGCCGCTCGCGCCGCCAATATGCAGACCTTGATAGTCCCGGCAGCCGAGCAGCGCCAGGATCCCCGCTGGGCTGCGGCGCATCATCAGCGTGATAGCCTGGAAGCCCTGCCGGCACTGCTTGATACCCTGTAAGCCCGAATACAACAGAGCCAGGCATCTGCCTGGCTCTGTTTTCTGATAATCCGCCTTACCAGATCTTCACTCTGTCCTCTTCCGACAGATACATCTTGTCAGTCGGCTTGAGGTCGAAGGCTTTGTAGAAACCTTCCACGTTGCGGGGAGTGCCCATGGCGCGGTAGTGGCTGGGGGAATGCGGGTCAGTCAGCAGACGACGTCCCAGCTCCTCGTCACGGTAGTTGCGGCGCCACACCTGTGACCAACCGACGAAGAAACGCTGATCGCCGGTCAGGCCATCCATTACCGGCGCTTCTTTACCGTTGAGGCTCAGGTGATAAGAGCGCAGGGCAACGGTCAAGCCACCCAGATCGCCTATGTTCTCACCCAAAGTCAGGTCACCGTTAACGAACTTGCCGGGCAGAGCTTCAAACTGGCTGTACTGGGCAGACAGCTGCGCGCCGCGTTTCTGGAACTCTTCGCGGTCTTTGTCTGTCCACCAGTTGCGCAGGTTACCGTCGCCGTCATACTTGGCGCCCTGATCATCAAAACCATGGCTGATCTCGTGGCCGATCACCGCGCCTATGCCACCATAGTTCACCGCGTCATCGGCTTCCATGTTGAAGAAAGGCGGCTGCAGAATGGCGGCCGGGAACACGATTTCGTTCATCACAGGGTTGTAGTAGGCGTTCACCGTTTGCGGTGTCATGTGCCACTCGCTGCGATCTATTGGCTTGCCCAGCTTAGCCAGCATGTCCTGGTACTCAAAACGGGCATAACGCTGATAGTTACCTACCAGATCGTCGGCCTTGATCTCCAGATTGCTGTAGTCTTTCCACTTGTCCGGATAACCTATCTTGTAGGTAAACTTGGACAGTTTTTCCTGAGCCGCTTTCTTGGTCTCAGGTGTCATCCACTCCAACTCATCGATGCTGACTTCAAAGCCCTTGATCAAGTTCTTGATCATGGACTCCATCCGCGCCTTGGCTTCCGGCTGGAAGTGACGGGCAACGTATTCTTTACCCACCAGCTCACCAATCACTTGATCGGCGCCATCAACGGCCCGCTTCCAGCGTGGTTTTTGCTCCTGAATACCCATCAAGGTTTTGCTGTGGAAATCAAAGTGCAGATCGACAAACTGCTGGCTCAGCAAGCCGGCATAGGAGTCCACCAGATGGAATGCCAGGTAGTCTTGCCAGGCCGAAACAGGGAACTTGCCGAACTCGGCGCCCAGTTTCTCAAAGTAGGAAGGTTGACGCACTATCACGTCCTGGGTCTTGCCGGTAAGACCGGCAGCCTTGGCGAAACCGTCAAAGTCAAAGCCGCCCATCAACTGCTGCAGCTCTTTCAGGCTCATCTTGTTGTAGGCCTTGTTGGCGTCGCGAGACTCGACCCGGCTCCACTGGCTCTGGGCAATAAAGAGTTCAATGTTGGCGACATTGGCTGCTGCGGCATCTGCGTGAGGGTAACCGGCGGCGCTCATCAGATTGCGGACATATTCACGCATCGCTTCGCGGTTGGCGACAAACTTGGGATCGTCCTTGAGGTAGTAATCACGATCCGGCAGTGTCAGGCCACTCTGGTACAGGTAAACCCCGTACTGGCTGGAATTCTTGGCATCGTTGTTAACGTAAAAACCAAAGGGAATGCCGGAGCCATCGGTCAGCAGTTTGCCCATCAGCGCGGCAATATCGGCGTGGCTGGCGGTTTTGGCGATATCTGCCAGTTGCCCCTTGAGCGGCGCAATCCCCAGTTGGTCAGTCAGAGTGCTATCCATATAGGCGGCATAGAAATCGCCTATCTTCTGCTCCACTGAACCTTCGGCCTTATTGGGCTTGGCGGCGGCTTCTTCGATAATCTGTTTCAGGGCTGCCTGGCTTTCTTCGTAAAGAACAGAGAAAGCACCATAGTTGGATTTGTCAGCCGGGATAGGCGTAGTGGCCAACCACTTACCGTTGACGCTGTAGTAGAAATCGTCCTGATGGCGAACCTGATGGTCAAAGTTTTCCAGCTCAATACCGGAGGCCTTTTTCACTTCTACTTGCGACTGCGGCGCTTGCTGGCTGGCACAGGAAGCCAGACCAAGGCTGAGGGCGATGCCCAATGCCAGGGTGCTTATTTTGCTCATTTTCTTCCCCGAATTTGTGATTGTTCAGATAGTTATATTGTTACAAAGATACCAGTTTCAAACCTTAGCACTCCCTGTGACCAGTCTGTAGTGGATTTTTGTAAATATCTATGAACACTACAGAGCGGGTCACAGACGGGCCAGGCCCGCCTTAGAAGTTTTTGCCGATAAACAGGTAGACAGCATTTTCGCCATTATCGCTGAAACCAAAGCCCAGTGCCGCCGGCCCCAGTTGGGTATCTGTGCCCAGGAACAGGCTGCTGGAATAGATGAGATCGTTAAACATCACATGTTCATCCAGCCCCCAGACATTACCCGCTTCCAGGCTGGCCCCCAGGTATAGAGGGAAGTCCTTCATCCCCAGCGCATCACGGCCGAGATCATACTGATAGATAAAGGCACCAAACACCTTCTGGGCGCCGGCAATAGAGTTCTTGTGGTAGCCGGAAAGATTAAGGAAACCGCCGAGGTCGGAGACATAGAGAGTAAAGTTGCCATCTTTATCCACGGTTGAATAAGAGGCCTTACCGACGAAGGAGTGATTACCGACACTGACCACCCCTTTCCAGTCTGCTTCAATCTGCAGCGAGTGCTCAGGATCTGTCTTGAAGTCGCCCTCCTCATACTCCTCATTGCGCAGGTAGATATTCAGGGTGAAGCGATTGCCCGAGGTAGGGAAGCTGATGCTGTCCAGAGTGTCGTAGCCAAACTTGAAATAGGCGCCGTAGGTGTTGAACTTGAGATCTTCAAAGAAGGCCTCGTTGGACACCACCCCCGACTCACCTGTCAGCCCCAGCTCAATCCGGCCCTGTTTGACATAGTTGTACCCCAAACCCAGGTCGATTCTGTGGCTCTTGCGATCCAACTCGAAGTAGAGCTTGTTGGCATCAAACAGATCCCAGCTCTTGATCTCGTACTGGTAACGGGCGCGGGCATAAAACTGCTGATCCCGATCCAGAGGTTGATAAAACTCGGTGCCGAGCAACTTCTCGAAGCCCATCTTCACTTCATTACGCCACTCACCGCCATTTTCGGTCAGGTCTGTCATGGTCAAAGCAGCATCCAGAGTCACTGCCGAGTCCAGCGAAAAGTCGTCTTCCCAGTTAAAACCAAACTGGAAGTAGTTGGGGCCCCAGGACTTGGCCTTGGTGGTCACGGTTAACACCCGGCCTTCATCTGTGTCCTGAAACTCGGCGCTGACCCGCTCAAACTTGTTCAGCGAGTAAAGCCGGGCAATGCTTTCGTTCAACTGCTGCTTGGTGACTCTGTCACCCACCTCGATATCCAGTATGTCATCCAGCAGCGAATCACTGACTTTGGACTGATTGTTAAGGACTATGCGGGTAACGGGCCTCTCCAGATTATCGAGCCAGTCACGACTGGCGTCGCGCTTTTGCTGCACATAAGCACGGTATTCCTCGGGGGGCACCGCCAGTTGGCTCAACCTGGCCGTATGCTGCACCGCGGCCGTCACCCCGGCTTCCAGCGCCTTGGGCATATCGGCAAAGTCTGTGGTGCTGAGCTTATCTATGGCCGGACGGATTAGGATATCGTCTTTGGTCAACAGTGCCTTTTGCCGCTCTGTACTGGCATTGGTCAGCATGGTGGACAGCTGGTTCAACACCGCTATGGTGCCATTGAGCTGATCCTTTTTCACCAATGGCGAGCCAATATCGACGGCGATAATCACATCCGCGCCCATGGCCTTGACCACATCCACAGGCATATTGTTGGCAATGCCACCATCCACCAGCAACTTGCCATCGATTTCAGCCGGTTGCAGCGCTCCCGGCACTGTGGCCGAAGCCTGCATCGCTTCCACCAAGCTGCCACTGCTGATCACCACAGGCAGACTGGTTTCCAAGTCGGTGGCCACTGCCCGGTAGGGAATGGACAATTCGTTGAAACTGTTGAACTCCCGCACCAGATCCGTAGTGTTGCGGTACAGCTGCGACATGGTTTGCCCGAGGAGCACGCCACTCGGCGACTGTACTTCACCGCCGCGGATCCCCAGGTTAAGCGGAATATTGTATTGATCTCTTTGCTGCTTATCACGATAACTCATGGCCTGGCGCGGAATGGTATCTGAATACCCCTTGGACCAGTCTTCATTCATCATGATGGTTTCAATTTCAGTGGCACTGTAACCCAGCGCATAAAGGCCGCCGACATAGGCGCCTATGCTGGTACCGGCGACATAGTCGACCGGGATATTGTTGGCCTCGAGCATTTTGAGAACCCCGACATGCGCCGCGCCCTTGGCACCACCGCCACTGAGAACCAGGCCCACTTTGGGACGTTCGGCCGCCACGGCAGCCACACTCAACAGAGTGCCTATCAAAACCAGTAAGCGCAGAGAGGTCTTCATACCTAGCAAGAGTTCCAGAATTAGAGTCGGCATATTCTAACAAAGAATTTACAGTAAAGAGAAAGTTCCAAGTGAGTATAAGCAGCGATTATTGGTGGTGCGTCTCGTAAAACCAGGATGCCAGTTCGGCGGCCGGCACAGGTTTGGCAAAGTAGTAGCCCTGAATGATGTGGCAGCCTCTGTGAGTAACCTGTTGCAACTGCTCCCGGGTTTCCACCCCTTCGGCCACGACCTTGAGCCTGAGGTTACGGGCCAACTCGACAATACTGCTGACAATCGCCTGATCGGCACTGTTGCCGGCAATATCTTTGAGGAAGGAGCGATCTATCTTCAGAGTGTTGACTTCAAAGTGGCGCAGATAAGCCAACGAAGAGTAGCCGGTACCAAAGTCATCGATAGCGACTTCTATGCCGTGGGCTCTCAGCTGTTTCAGATGCTGGCGGGCAATCTGCAGCTCTTTCATCAACACCCCTTCGGTGATCTCCAGCGCCAGATATTCGGCCGGCATCCCGGTTTCTTCGAGGATATTGAGCACGCCACTGATAAATTCCGGGTGACGGAAATGCACGGCGCTGACATTCACCGACAACTTGAACGGCTCGGCCACACTCTGGCTCCAGCGGGCACCATCCTCACAGGCCTGGCGCAACACCCAACGGTCGATGGCCACAATCAAACCACAGGACTCGGCCACCTTGATGAAAATATCCGGCCGCACAAAACCTTCGCTCGGGTGATGCCAGCGCAGCAAGGCCTCCATGCCGATAAACTTTTGCTGCTCCTTGACATCAAACTGGCCCTGATAATAGAGCTCAAACTCGCCCTGCCCTATGGCGTGGCGCAACATGGCCTCCAATTTCAAGTGGTACAGCGCCTCGGCATTACGCTCACTGGAGTAGTATTGGAAGTTACCGCGCCCCTCTTCCTTGGCATGATACATGGCCTGGTCGGCGTTCTTGATCAGCGCCTCGGGCTGCCTGGCATCGTCGGGCCAGATGCTGATCCCTATACTGGTGGAAATAAAAAACTCCCGTCCATAGAGTTCGAACGGCTGCGCTATTTGCGCCAACAGGCGCTCACACAGACGGTTGAGCTTATCTATCTCGGCCTCATTCACCAGGATCACAAACTCATCACCACCGAAACGACACAGCACCTGCTCCTGATCCATCACAGACTGCAGCCTATTGGCCGCCTCCACCAACAGGGCATCCCCCATACTGTGGCCATAAGAGTCGTTGACATGCTTGAACCTGTCCAGATCCAGAAACAGCAAGGCCAGTTTCTGCTGTTTGTCATCGGCTCTGTCTATCGCCTGCTGCAAGCGGTTGGCAAACAGCGAGCGATTCGGCAAGCCGGTCAGCACATCATAGTTGGCCAGACGGCGCAGATCGGCTTCGGTGCGTTTCCGCTCTGTGATGTCGGAGAACACCACCACATAGTGCTGCACCCGTTCCTTGAGATCCTGCATAGAGGAGATATTGAGCCACACAGGACAACGCGACCCGGCCACGCCGACAATTTCCAGCTCGCCGGTCCAGGATTCCACCCCTTGCAGCAGAGTGGCGACATTGTCTTTGTGGAAGTTTTCGCTAACCACCAACTCGCCAAAGTGTCGCCCTTGCAGGCTATGTCTATCCTGACCCACTATCGACTCAGCCGCTCTGTTGGCTACCTTGATGACCTCATCGGCATCCAGAATAAACACCCCTTCAGAGGTGTTTTCAAACGCCTGAGCCAGCAACTCGACTTCGTCTTCCAACTGGCGCTTGATGGTAATGTCAGAGTAAATCCCGGCAGCCTTGCTGACCTTGCCGGAAACCGGATCATGACTGACAGGCCTGCCGCGCACCCTGAGCCAGCCCCAACTGCCGTCACGGCGGCGATAGCGGTATTCAGACTCGAACCTGTCGCTCTCACCTTCGACCATCTTGTTCCATTCATCCAGCGCAGTGGCCTGGTCGTCTGGATGCACCGGCAGCTTGTCTATGGCGATAAGAATAAAGTCTTCATCACTGCCCAGCACGCCGCCGCGATTATCCAGATGAAACAGGCCTGTATCGCGGCGCCACTCCCAGAGATCCGATTCACTGCCCCTGAGCGACTGCCTCAGCCTGTCATCACTCTGGCGCAGCGCCAGGTTCATAGTCATAAAACGCTGCACCTGACGCTGACGCAGCAAGACTATGGTGAACACCATAGCCAACAATGCCACCACCAACAGTCCTTTGAACCAACGACTCTGCCACCAGAACAGGTCAACAGTGAAAGGAAAACGGAAAGGTTCCGACTGCCAGATACCGTTATTTTGGCTAAGCACCTCCAGTTGGTAGGCACCGGGGATCAACCCTGAAAGGTTGATCTGTGACTGATTTTCCAGCAGTAAATAGTTCAGCTCATCCTCGCCGGGACGTCGTAAACGGTACTTGAGGCTGATAGGCGCATCGTCCAGATAATCCATACTGGTCAACTGAAAGCTGAGCATTCTGGCCCCCGGGGCAATGAGCTGTCCCGGCGTAGGCACCAGACTCAGCTCTGTCTTGTTGTCATAGTAGGCGGCAATGGATTCGAGAACAGCCTCATGTCTGGGAATACGATTAACCATGGCGGCGACATCCAACAACATCACCCCATCCGGCGTGCCGACATAGAGTCCCCGCTGCGGCTCAAAGAAATAGGCGTCCTCATTCAGCTCTTTACCCAGCAAGCCATCGTCATCGTTGAATACCTTGATTTCACCGCTGTGCTTGTCCTGACGGATAAGCACATAGGTACAGCCAACCATACGGTAGTCGCCGGTATCCTGCAGGAAAAACACGGTATTGCAGTCCAACTGCCACTCTTTAGTCAGCCGCCGAATCTTCATGGTCTGCAAGTCCAGCTCTATCAGACCAGCTTGACCTGTAGCCAGCCAGAAACGATCCGGACTGAGTTCCAGCAACTGACTGACAGCCGGAATGTGCGGCAATTCGTCAAAGGCGGTCACCAATGAACGATAACCGCCACCCTGTTCCAGATAACCAAATGACTTTTGGCCGCCGATCCACAAACGTTCACTGCTGTCGCGATAGACGCCATAGATCACCGGACTACTGCCGCTGTATTCGGCATCCGGCAAGTCCTTTTTGTTGATGCTGCCTTGGGTCTGATCCCATTCAAAGAGGCCTTTGCTGGTTGCAAACCACCAAAGATTACCTTCGTGCAAGGTATTGAATACTATCTTGTGACTCAAGGACTGACCGCTGCCGTTCCAATCACCCAAAGGTTGCCCTTCGAGAGTCTGCTTATTCATCACAAACAAACCGTTGGTGGAGGAAAGCAGCAGGTGCTCAGAGTCCAGATTATCTATCTTGTAGATGCTGTCATTGACCTCCATCCCTCTGGGAACTGCCGTTTTGGTCTGCTGAGTCTTGCGGTTAACGGCAATCACGCCCGAGTCGGTTCCCAGCCACAACATCTCGTCGTCGGCCAATATGGTCCACACCATTTCATCACTGAGCTTATAGGGTTCAGAGGCGCTGAAACTATCCAGTAAAAACTCGGGGGAGTCGGCCACCACGGCCAACGAGTGTCCTGTGCCACCGACCCAGATCAAACCATTGCTGTCCACCTGCAGGGCTTTGATATATTCGATATCGGCCCTGAGCTTTAACTGCTCTTTGAACTGTTTTAATTTGCGGGTACGCGGGGACCATTTCAGCAGTCCCTGCTTGCTGGCAATCCACAGGTTACCCTTGATATCTTCGGTGATCACACTGGTGAAAAAGGGGATTTCTGCCACACCCTCTATGCGGTTGCTTTTGAGGTTAACCCGATAGAAGCCTTTACTGGCCGCCATCCAAATCTGTTTGTTGCTGTCGAGAAACAGGGCATTGAGGCGGCCATAGCTCTCCTGCCAGGGTAAACGTTGCTTGACACTGCCATTTTGCGATCTCAGCTCCACACCATAGGCGTTACCCAGCAGCAAGTCGCCGTTCTCAAGCTGCTGGATTTGACTCCAAGGCAGGTCACTGTCGTAGGGTAGGTCAAATAGTTTCTGCAGTTGTTGCAGGTCCTGACTCAAGCGCCAAACCTGGCCTTTTTCGGTTAACAACAGCCAGTCTCCGGTAACCGACCTCAGGCTCTTCGTCACTCCGCCGCCTTGATATTTGGGGAACAGCTCATCGCTGCCAAACTGACGGAAACGGTTATCGGCAGTGTGGAAGAGGTAAGCGTGCGATAAGGTACTCACCAGCATCTGCTGCTGCCCGAGAGACTTGACCAGGGGCAGATATTCATCGGCCATCCGCGATTCCAGGCCGTCGCGGTCCAAACGGCGGATACTGGCGTTACTGAGGCGATACAACCCCTGCTCGGTGGAGAGCCAGATAAATCCCCGCTCATCCATACTGATGTCGAGAATACTGGTATTGGTCAAGCCGTCTCTGGAGGAGAACACCCTTTTAACCAACTCATCGGCGCATGTCGGTGCTGCCCCCAAACAAAGGCAGAGCAATAACCCAAGACCTGCTGTTATTAGTTTTCTTATCATCGGCTGATGAATAACCTTGGTGACCAATCTTGAATGTACCAGCTAGGACGCTGAATTTCATCTTGCAAACAACAATTCATTTACATACCCGAGCCAAAGCACAAAAAAATCGGGCCCAGTCAACTGAGCCCGATTTCAATACTTCCTGGGGACAAACGCCCAATCAGCAGATTACTTTTTCTTTTTTGCCTTTGGGTTAGGCAGATCTGTGATTGAACCTTCGTAGATCTCGGCTGCCAGCCCTACAGACTCGTGCAGAGTCGGGTGAGCGTGGATGGTCAGCGCCAAATCTTCGGCATCACAACCCATCTCGATGGCCAGGCCGATTTCACCCAGCAACTCACCGCCGTTGACACCCACAATGGCGCCACCAATCACTCTGTGAGTTTCTTTGTCGAAAATCAGTTTGGTCATACCTTCGCTGGCATCGGAAGCGATAGCACGCCCGCTGGCTGCCCATGGGAAGGTAGCAGTCTCGTAAGCTATGCCCTGCTCTTTGGCTTCTTTCTCGGTCAGACCAACCCAGGCCACTTCAGGATCTGTGTAAGCGATAGATGGAATGACTTTAGGATCGAAGAAGTGCTTCATACCGGCAATCACTTCTGCAGCCACGTGGCCTTCATGCACACCTTTGTGAGCCAGCATTGGCTGACCCACGATATCGCCCACGGCGAAGATGTTGGCAACATTGGTACGCAGCTGCTTGTCGACATTGATAAAGCCACGCTCATCAATCTTGACCCCAGCCTTGTCGGCATCGATCAGCTTGCCATTGGGAGTACGGCCAATGGCCACCAGCACTGCGTCGTAACGCACTGGCTCGGCAGGCGCAGCCTTACCTTCCATAGACACATAAATACCGTCTTCTTTGGCTTCAACCGCTGTTACCTTGGTTTCCAGCATCAAGTTGAATTTCTTCTTGATCTGCTTGGTAAAGACCTTAACCACGTCTTTATCGGCCGCAGGGATCACCTGGTCGAACATTTCAACCACGTCGATTTCACTGCCCAGAGACGAGTACACAGTACCCATTTCCAGACCTATGATACCGCCGCCCATGACCAGCATCTTGCCTGGGATCTCTTTCAGTTCCAGTGCATCGGTAGAGTCCCAGATACGTGGATCTTCATGAGGAATGAAAGGCAACTGAATTGGGCGAGAGCCGGCAGCTATGATGGCGTTGTCAAAGTTAACCACTGTGGTTTCACCGTCGGCACCTTTCACTTCAAGGCTGTTGGGGCCAGTGAACTTACCGAAACCGTTAACCACCTTCACTTTACGCATCTTGGACATGCCGCCAAGACCATTGGTCAGTTGGCCGATCACTTTCTCTTTAAAGCCACGCAGCTTGTCGAGATCTATTTTTGGCTCGCCGAACACAACACCGTGATCCGATACCGCCTTGGCTTCTTCAATCACTTTGGCTACATGCAACAGGGCTTTGGAAGGAATACAACCCACATTCAGGCATACGCCACCCAGAGTGCTGAAACGCTCAACAATCACTGTCTCCAGGCCTAAATCTGCCGCGCGAAAAGCCGCAGAATAGCCAGCAGGGCCAGCACCTAATACCACTACCTGAGTTTTGATTTCGTTACTCATTTTTTCCTCTGATTTCTTTCATTCCGTTGGGGACTGCCAGCCCAACCTGCGATGCGCCAGCTCGAAAGTGCTTGTCTCGTAAGGTGGGCGCATTTTAACCCGTGTTTGACACTGATCACAATAAACAAAAGGCCGCCCCGAGGGGCAGCCTGTTGTGTTAGAGGATCATTGTACGAATATCGGACAAGATACCTGACAGAGTGACACTGAAGCGTGCCGCCAGTGCCCCGTCGATCACCCGGTGATCATAAGACAGTGACAGTGGCAACATCAGCCTTGGCTCAAACTCTTTGCCGTTCCACTTGGGCTTAATCTCAGACTTGGACACCCCGAGAATCGCCACATCCGGATAGTTGACGATAGGCGTAAACGCGGTACCGCCGATACCACCCAGGCTTGAGATAGTGAAGCAGCTGCCTTGCATGTCGGCCGCCTTGAGCTTGCCGTCGCGGGCCTTGATCGAAATCTCGGTCAGCTCGCGGCTGAGTTCGATAATGCCTTTCTTGTCCACATCACGCACCACAGGCACAACCAAACCGTTTGGCGTATCGACCGCCACCCCGATGTGGAAGTACTTCTTGCGGATCAGCGATTCACCGTCCGGGCTCAGGCTGGAATTGAATACCGGGAACTGCTGCAGCGTCTTGGCAACCGCCTTCATCATGAACACCAGCGGAGTGATCTTCACATTCAGCTTCTGCTTGGCAGCCAGTTCGTTCTGCTGCTTACGGAAAGCTTCCATCTCTGTGATATCAGCCTCATCGAACTGAGTCACATGGGGAATGGTCACCCAGTTGCGGTGCAGGTTAGGGCCGGAGATCTTCTGGATCCGGGTGAGTGGTACTTCTTCCACTTCACCGAACTTGCTGAAGTCCACCTTAGGTGCATCGATAACCTGCAGACCACTGCCGCCGCCGACAGAAGTCGCCGCCGTAGCCTTGGGCCGTGACAGTTCATATTTCACATAGGCCTGCACATCCTCTTTGAGGATACGACCCTTGCGACCCGTACCTTTCACCTGAGTCAGGTCAACACCGAACTCACGGGCCAGGCGACGCACCGCCGGAGAAGCGTGTACCGCACCTGTGTTAGGCTGGGCACCCGCACTCGGATGATGCGGCACAGGTGGGCGACTCTGCGCTGCAGGCGCTGCCGCCGGTGCCGGAGCCGCTACCTCTGCCTGAGCAGGGGCTTCTGCCGGTGCAGCAACTGCTGCGGGAGCAGCACCTTGGGTCTCAACCGTGGCAATCACGCTACCCTGAGACACCTTGTCACCCACTTTGACGGTCAGAGAAACCAGCTTGCCACCAAAGGGCGCCGGTACTTCCATGGTCGCCTTGTCGGTTTCCAGCGTGATCAACCCTTGATCGGCACTGATCTCATCACCTACTGCCACCAGCACTTCGATAACGTCCACATCGGCAGCATCACCGATATCGGGAACCGCAATCTCTTTCACTTCAACTTTGGCAGGCGCAGCTGCCTGAGCGGCCACCGGCTGTGCGGCTTCAGAAGCCGTTGCTTGTGGTGCTTGCGGTGCTTCGGCAGCAGCACCAACTTCCAGCAGCAACACCAAAGAGCCCTGGGAAACCTTGTCGCCAACCTTCACTTTCAGTGACTTGACTATACCCGCCTGAGGCGAAGGTACATCCATGGTCGCCTTATCGGTTTCCAGCGTGATCAACCCGGCATCGGCTTCGATAGCCTCACCTTCGCTCACCAGCACCTCAATAACATCGACATCTGCGGCATCGCCAATATCCGGCACTGTCACTTCGATGACCTGGCTGCCACCGGCTGCAGGTGCGGCCGGCGCCGCCTGTGCTGGAGCGGGAGCCGCTGCCGGGGCAGGCGCAGCTTCAGCCTTGGGCGCTTCTGCAACAGGTGCAGCTTCTGCGCCTTCGGCGGCCATCAAGGCTATCAAGGTGCCTTCAGACACGCTGTCGCCAACGGCCACTTTCAGCTCTTTGAGCACACCGGCGAATGGCGCAGGAATATCCATGGTCGCCTTGTCGCTTTCAACGGTAATAATGGAGTCTTCAGCCGCCAGGCTGTCACCCACATTGGCACAGATCTCAATAACCTGTACCTCGTCCCCGCCAATATCGGGAACCAGTACTTGTTTCATATCAGCCATTCTGCTTCCCCTCTTACGCGTGCTGTGGGTCGATCTTGTCGGCGTCGATGCCGTATTCGGCAATGGTCTTGGCCAGAACATCTACCGGCAGCTCGTTGCGGTCCACCAGCGACTTGAGCGCAGCAACCACGATGAACTTGGCATCCACTTCGAAGTGGTGACGCAGGTTGGCACGGCTGTCAGAACGGCCGAAACCATCGGTACCCAGCACCTTGTAGTCACAAGGCACATAAGCGCGCAGCTGTTCGCCGTAGATCTTCATGTAATCGGTCGCCACAATGGCAGGTGCATCTTTGGCCAGCACTGTGCTCACATAAGGCACCTTGGCGGTTTCTGTTGGGTGCAGCATGTTCCAGCGCTCAACCGCCTGGCCATCACGCGCCAGTTCGTTGAAGCTGGTAACGCTGAACACATCGGTGCTGATACCGAAGTCTTTCGCCAGCGCCTGTGCCGCCTTGCGCACTTGCTCGAGGATAGTGCCGCAACCCATCAGCTGGACTTTGCCTTTGCCGGAACCGGCAACGCTTTCCAACTTGTAGATACCCTTGACTATGCCCTCTTCCACGCCTTGTGGCATTTCAGGCTGAACATAGTTCTCGTTCATTGTGGTCAGGTAGTAGAAGATATCTTCCTGATCTTCGCCATACATGCGGCGAATACCATCCTGAACGATAACGGCAATCTCATAACCATAGGTTGGGTCATAGCTGATGCAGTTAGGAATGGTGTTGGCCAGAATATGGCTGTGACCATCCTGGTGCTGCAAGCCTTCGCCGTTCAGTGTAGTCCGGCCGGAAGTACCACCTACCAGGAAGCCACGGGCGCGCATGTCGCCGGCGGCCCAAGCCAGATCGCCGATCCGCTGGAAGCCGAACATGGAGTAATAGATATAGAAAGGGATCATCGGCGTATCATTGACCGAGTAGCTGGTCGCAGCCGATACCCAAGAGGACATGGCGCCCAGCTCGTTAATCCCTTCCTGCAGTACCTGACCGGACTTGTCCTCACGATAGTAAGCAACCTGATCCGCATCCTGAGGCACATATTTCTGGCCTTCGTGAGCGTAAATACCCACTTGACGGAACAGACCTTCCATACCAAAGGTACGGGCCTCATCCGGGATGATAGGTACTATCTTCTTACCTATGCCCTTGTCTTTCAGCAAGGCGGTCAATACCCGCACAAAGGCCATGGTAGAAGAGATCTCACGGCCGTTGGAGCCTTTGAGAATCGCATCGAAAATCTTCAGTGAAGGCACTTGCAGCTCTTCGCTGAACTTCTGCCGACGGGCAGGCAGATAACCCATCAGGGCCTCACGGCGCTCCTTGAGGTATTTGACCTCTTCGGAATCCGGTCCAGGATGGTAGAAGGGGATCTCTTCCAGCTTGTCGTCAGGGATTGGAATGTTGAAGCGGTCACGGAAGTGACGAATGGCTTCAATATCCATCTTCTTGACGTTGTGGGCAATGTTCTTGCCTTCACCGGCATCACCCAGACCATAGCCCTTGACTGTCTTGGCCAGGATTACGGTTGGGCGACCCTTGGTCTTCTTGGCTTTATCGAGCGCGGCGTAAATTTTCACCGGATCGTGACCACCGCGGTTCAGACGCCAGATGTCATCGTCTGACATGTTGGCTACCATCTCGGCAGTTTCAGGATACTTACCGAAGAAGTGTTCACGGGTCCAGGCTCCGCCTTTGGCTTTACAGTTCTGGTATTCACCGTCAACGGTTTCGTTCATCAGTTGCAGCAGCTTGCCGCTGGTGTCACGGGCCAGCAATGGATCCCAGTAACGACCCCAGATAACCTTGACCACTTCCCAACCGGCGCCGCGGAATTCACCTTCCAGCTCCTGGATGATTTTGCCGTTACCGCGCACAGGGCCGTCGAGACGCTGCAGGTTACAGTTAACGATAAACACCAGGTTATCCAGCTCTTCACGAGCGGCCAGGCCGATGGCACCCAGTGCTTCCGGCTCGTCACACTCGCCATCGCCCAGGAAGCAATATACGGTTTGCTCGGAACAATCCTTAATGCCACGGTCAGTCAGGTACTTGAGGAAGCGCGCCTGATAGATGGCCTGGATAGGACCCAGCCCCATGGAAACCGTAGGGAACTGCCAGTAGTCAGGCATCAGCTTGGGATGCGGATAGGAGGACAGGCCTTTGCCATCCACTTCCTGACGGAAGTTGGCCAGCTGTTCTTCGCTCAGACGACCTTCGAGGAAAGAGCGGGCATAGATGCCGGGGGCTATGTGGCCCTGGAAGTAAACCAGGTCGCCGCCATCTTTCTCGTTGGGAGCACGGAAGAAGTGGTTAAAGCACACATCATAGATAGTGGCACTGGATGAGAAACTGGAAATATGACCACCAAGCTCCAGATCTTTCTTGGAACCACGCAGTACCATGGCCAACGCGTTCCAACGCACAATGGCGCGAATGCGACGTTCCATCTCCTGGTTGCCCGGCATATGGGGTTCTTGCCCGGCAGGAATGGTATTCAGGTAAGCAGTAGTGGCAGTGTAAGGCAGGTGAGTACCGTTACGGCGAGCCTTTTCGATCAGCTTTTCCAACAGGTAATGAGCACGTTCGGGACCTTCCTGCTCCAATACGGCCTGCAGGGATTCAACCCATTCCTGTGTCTCTAACGGATCCAAGTCTTGTAGCATATTTTCAGACATGACACTGTCCTTCTATACATTGTATTAATAGTGATTACGACGTCCTAAGGTGGGCACTGGGCCGCCCCTGGGCTACACGCCGCTCTTCAAACGGCGCAGGCTACGCTGCAACCGGCTATCTTCTTCCCGTACCGACAACATGACTTCCTCGATATAACTCAAGTGGTCATTGGATGCTTCACGCGCGGCTTCGGGATCGCGGCGAACAATTGCGGCCAACAGGGCCCGCCTATGTTCATTTGCCATGGAAGAAGCTTCTTCGCGACGGCTCAGAAGCTCCAGGTTTTGCGCCACATTTTGATGCAGCACAGGAGTTAAACTCAGTACCAGATGCAGCATGGCAACATTGTGTGATGCCTCAGCCACAGCCCGGTAAAAATGCACAATGGCAGCGGCTTGCGCTTCGATACCCTCGGCGTCTTCCACTTCCTGGATCATCCGCTTGATATTCTGCATATCGGCGTCTGTTCCACGCAGGGCGGCAAAATAGGCCATCATGCCTTCGGTGGCATGACGGAACTCCAGCAAGTCGTATTGACTCTCCGGATCACCCTGCATAAGTTCGACTATGGGATCGGCAAGACTCTGCCATAACTGTTCTTTGACGTAGGTACCGCCGCCCTGACGGCGCAGCAGTAATCCTTTGGCTTCCAGCTTTTGAATCGCTTCCCGCAGTGAGGGGCGGGAGACTTCAAATTGCAACGCCAACTCGCGCTCAGGAGGTAACTT
This sequence comes from Shewanella sp. Iso12, assembly GCF_012030025.1. Taxonomy (NCBI): domain Bacteria; kingdom Pseudomonadati; phylum Pseudomonadota; class Gammaproteobacteria; order Alteromonadales; family Shewanellaceae; genus Shewanella; species Shewanella sp. Iso12. The sequence goes on along the minus strand of NZ_JAAUHW010000007.1, from coordinate 11,277 downwards.
CTGACCCGGCTGTAGGCTGCCTTCAAGGATCATCTGTTCCAACTGATTCATGATGACGTCAGAAATCTTTGGCTGACTGATTTTGCTATAAGCCATCTGGCCCTCAGCTCCTATTGTAAATTGGTCTTACCAATTTCTACGAGTGAGCGCACTTTATCAAATCACACTTTTAAAGTCCAGTTAGTGATCTGCATCAAGTCAACTCACGATGTGTGAGCATAGCCTATATTTTTTCTTCTGGGGTCAGACCAATTAACAAGCCTCAACCAGCCTATTCCTTCACCGCTGCTCAACCTAAGAAAGTTGCAACAACTGCAGCGGTTAACCCTTCAAAGCGCCCAAGCCGGTTCAGTGCTTGTTTAACTGACCAGACCAAAGATGGTCAACAGCGACAAAATAGTGATCAGCAAGGTCGAATTGCGTTTACTGAGAGCCAGCAGCGCCAAGGTAGATTGTACTGAAACCGGCACATCTTCATCTTCCGGCAGGGTTTCGGCGGCAAGAGCTACTTCTGTCACTATTTCTCTCGGCTTAGAGTCCAAGCTCAACGCCAGTTGGCACCAACGGGGAAAAGCATTGCTGAAATGGCCGCACAGAACATAGCCAAAACCTATTATCCGTGCCGGCAACCAGTCGAGCCAATACAGCAGGGTATGTACCACGGGCCACTCTTTGCCCAGGCGCTGACGCCTTTCATCAAAAAAACGCACGCTGCAATAAAACACGGCGCCTACAGGGCCAAACAAGATAAGGAACAGCGCCACGGCGCCATAATAACGATAGTTGAGCCAGGCTACGCTCTGCCCCACCCGGCTGCCCAGTTCCCGCTCGCTAACCGCATCCAGGCACTCACTGCAATCCAGCTCACCGGCAAAATGAAAACTGGCCTGCACATCACCACGGCAGGCAGCCTGCACATAACGCTTAAACAGGCGTCTTTGATACTGATGGGAAAAACACACTACCGCCAGCGCCACCCACAACAGCAGCGAAGGCAAACCCCAGAACCATCCATTCACTACCCATAGTGCCACTGCCACTGTCACGGCAGGCAATAGCAGCGCCAGTATCATACCGCCCACAGTACCCAACTGGCTGTCGGTAAACATCTGCTTTTGATACCAGCGCAGTCCGCTGTCCAACTGCCAGCGGGCAGGCAAGAGCTTCAAACGTTCAACAATAATTGCGACCAACAGGGAAAACAGTGCCATCTTTTCTTCTCCTTGCTATCTTGAGGCCTGCGGCCATAACAGAGCTACACCAGTCACAACGCCTGTAAATATCTTTGCCAATCAAATCCCGGGCCAGGGTCTGTCTTGCGCCCCGGCGCGATATCGCTGTGACCCACTATTCTCTCTTTGGTGATATCCGGGTAAGCCTGCTGCAAACTCTGGGTCAGGGTAATAAGTTTATGATACTGCTCTTCGGTAAAGCCGGAATCATCTGTGCCCTCCAGCTCTATACCAACGGCAAAATCATTGCAGCCGCTGCGACCTTCAAAGTTCGATACCCCGGCGTGCCAGGCGCGCTGATCCACAGAAACAAATTGGCGCAACTCGCCATCACGGCGAATCAGAAAATGTGCCGAAACTTCCAGTCCTTTCAGCCCGGCGAAACTGGCATCAGCCTCAATGTCCAGAGTGCCCAAAAATAGCTGCTCTATATAAGGCAAACCAAAGCGGCCGGCCGGCAGACTGATATTATGGATCACCAAAAGGCTCACCTCGCCATTGGGCCTGTGATTAAAGTGAGGTGAAGGGCTGCGCTCAGCCTCTTTATACCAGCCTTCAACCCATAGCTTATGCGCCAAATGCTCACTCTCCTGACTCGAATAACCATACATACAGCAGCACCTTGGCTGCAGTCACATTGGCTCAAAATAACTTCGAGCCTAGCCACGGCCAATTGTGTCTCCAACACAATACCAGCAGCGCCCCTTATTATGCTAATCTAGCGGCATAAATTTCCCCAATAATCCCGAGTCAATCAAGGACGCGCATCATGCTCGAAAATGATATCAGGGTCAGTGTCAAAGCCGCACTGGACGAAGACCTTGGCCACCATAAGGCCTCCGAGGGCGATATCACCGCCCTGTTGATCCCCGAAGATAAACACGCCGAAGCCACCCTTATTACCCGCGAAGAAGGTGTCTTTTGCGGTAAGGCCTGGGCCGAGCAGGTATTCAATCAGCTCGGAGGTGAAGTGGCGCTGCACTGGCATGTGGATGATGGCGACCTTGTGCTGCCCAATCAGCTGCTGTGTGAACTCTCCGGCCCGGCGCGCCTGTTGCTCACCGGCGAGCGCACCATGATGAACTTTATTCAAACCCTCTCAGGGGTAGCCAGCCTGACCAAAGTCTACTGCGACAAGCTGGTCGGCACCCAGTGCCGCTTGCTCGATACCCGCAAGACGCTTCCCGGCCTGCGCACGGCGCAGAAATATGCCGTTACCTGCGGCGGCGGCAAAAACCACCGTATCGGTTTGTTTGATGCCTTCCTGATCAAAGAAAATCATATTATGGCCTGTGGCAGTATCGCCAATGCCATCTCCGCAGCCCGTGAGCTACGCCCCGAAAAACCTGTGGAAGTGGAAGTAGAGAATCTGGAAGAACTGGCTCAGGCACTGGAAGCCGGCGCCGACATAGTCATGTTGGACAACTTCGATGTGACTATGATGCTGCAGGCAGTTGAGCTCAATAACGGTTTCAAGGCCAAAGGACTTGGCGCCAAACTCGAAGTCTCCGGCGATGTCACGCTGGAAACCATAGCGGCTTTCGCCCAAACCGGCGTCGACTATATCTCGGTCGGAGCTCTGACCAAGCATGTGCGAGCCATGGATCTCTCCATGCGCCTCAAGGGCTGATAACCTCCGGGGCATACCCTGAATTTCTATGGGTATGCCTTTCCAGCCAGGGCCCAAAGGATAGCGGTTAAACCTGCAGCTGAAGCAAGCCGTGGCAAAGTACTTGGCGCAAATCGATAAGTTCCAAGAAGTCGTACCAAGGTGAACTTTGCCAGATAGGCCCCCTCATAATCGACAAAACACCACCATATTCAAATAGCTAGAACAGCTATTTAGTAATATGTCAGTAAGCATCTGTCAATGATGCTCTCAATCAGCTGTTTGGCCAGTCCTGATACCGGTTGCAAACAGGTAAATTCTTGCTCACAACCCACCCAATCACCAAGAAACAAAACTGCAACAACTGTATTTAAGCAAATGATGAAATTGTATATTTTTTTGACAACGACACTTCCCTGACACTTATTTCATTAACTGTCAAAATACTGTTGCCGGTAAAACTTGGTGATCAGTAACATTTTTGATTTTTTTCCGAAATTTACGCTGCTTTTTACCGATTGTGGATTCCATTTTCAGTAACTTTATACTAACTTTTATGGCAGGCGAGATGGCCGTTTTTGGCCAACCTCACCGACAAGGTAACCACCCAAACTGATATTTGTTTATGGCATAACGCAGTTACAACTGTAAAATACGTGCTTTGAGTAAATACTCAGTTCCTTGAGGTGCGGTTTGCCGGAACGACATACGATAAACTTAAATGGTTTTGCTGAACTGATTGAGTCTGATCCAACACGCTCTGGGGCATATAGCCACCCGAGCTGGAATCGCCAGCGACGCAACTGAACAGGTTTCAGGCTGGTAAGGAATAAGAGTAACAGGGACTAAGTTACCGATTCGCTCAAGACGGCAACGATGGAGAAAGCAAATGAAAGGTATCAAACTTAACAAACGCGCTCAGGGTTTCACCCTGATCGAACTGATGATCGTAGTAGCCATTATCGGTATTCTCGCGGCAATCGCACTGCCTGCTTATCAAACATATACTGACAAAGCCAGATATACAGGCATTGTTGCTGCTGCTGGTGCAGTAAAAACTGCCGTAGAAATATGTGCACAAACTGAGGGAAGCATCGATGCAACGGAATGCGCTCCCGGCAAAGGTGGGGTTCCAGCCAACGTAACTGGTTTAACAACAGGCGCATATTCAGCTATAACTTGGGATGCAGGAGCTGCGACCGTTACTGTAACTCCTATTGCAGCAGGCGGAATTACAGCTAGTGACACTTATGTTTTAACAGGTTCATTTGATAACGGACGCGTTTTGTGGTCCGATAATTGCACTAAGTTCTGTTAATCTCTTAAGTTTTTTTATGCCAACAACAGGTCTCCACTTAGGATTATCAACACTCTTTATCCGCAAAGGGCTGCTCGATGAGAGTAGCCTGTCGGAGGCCATCAAGCAGTCGCAAAAAAACAAACAAGCTCTGGTCACCACTCTGGTGACCAGTCAGCTTTTATCCGCCCGTACCATCGCCGAACTCTGCTACGAAGAGTATGGCACCCCGCTGCTGGATCTCAATGAGTTTGACTTAAGCAGTATCCCGGATGAGTTTCTCAACAAAAAACTGATTGAAAAACATAGGTGCCTGCCGTTATTTAAGCGTGGCAACCGCCTCTATATCGCCACCTCAGACCCCACCAATATCGCCGCCCTGGAAGACTTCCAATTTAGCGCCGGCCTGCACGCCGAAGCGATACTGGTAGAGGAGGATAAGCTCAGTAAAGCACTGGAAAAAGTGCTCGAAGAAGACCTGAGTTCACTGGACCTCGATGGCCTCGATGAGGAATCCCTCGCAGGAATTGAAGTCGCCGACACCGACAAGCGTCCAGAAGAAAGTAACGATGGCAAAGACGATGCGCCTATCGTCATCTATATCAATAAGATTTTGACCGATGCCATCCGTAAGGGCGCATCGGATCTGCATTTCGAGCCTTACGAAAAACGTTACCGCATTCGCTTTCGTATTGATGGCATCCTCCATGAGGTATCTGAGCCCCCCATTTCTCTCTCAGGCCGTATCTCAGCCCGCTTGAAGGTAATGTCCAAACTGGATATCGCCGAGCGCCGGGTTCCTCAGGATGGCCGCATCAAGATGAGGCTGTCCCGTAACAAGAGTATCGACTTTCGGGTCAGTACCCTGCCCACCCTCTGGGGGGAAAAGATAGTAATGCGGATCCTCGACTCCTCTTCCGCGCAATTAGGAATCGAAAAACTCGGCTATGAGGAAGACCAAAAACAAGCCTACCTGGAGATGCTGGCAAGGCCCCAGGGAATGATTCTGGTAACCGGTCCTACCGGCTCAGGTAAAACCGTTTCCCTTTATACTGGCCTCAATATCCTCAATACCGAAGAGCGCAATATCAGCACCGCCGAAGACCCGGTGGAGATCAACCTGGAAGGGGTCAACCAGGTGCATATCAACCCCAAGGCCGGACTGACCTTCGCCTCGGCGCTGCGCTCCTTTTTACGTCAGGACCCGGATGTGGTAATGGTGGGCGAAATCCGCGACTTGGAAACAGCAGAAATCGCCATCAAGGCGGCACAAACCGGCCACTTGGTACTCTCAACCCTGCACACCAACTCATCGGCCGAAACCCTTACTCGCCTGCTTAATATGGGGGTTCCCGGTTACAACATTGCCAGTTCAGTCAACCTGATTATTGCCCAGCGCCTGGCCCGCCGCCTCTGCCCCGAATGCCGCCAACCGGAAGAGATCCCCGAGCATGAACTGCTGCAGCTGGGCTTCACTCAGCAGCAGATAGATGCAGGTTTTACCCCATACAAGCCCTGCGGCTGCGAATTCTGCTCCGGTGGCTACAAGGGCCGGGTCGGTATCTATGAGGTAATGAAGATGTCCGATGAAATCGCCAGAACCATTATGGAGGGCGGTAATTCACTGCAGATTGCCACTACTGCCAAACAGCAGGGGATGCGCGACCTGCGCCTTTCTGGCCTTTTAAAAGTGATTCAAGGCGTCACCAGTATTGCCGAAGTCAATCGGGTCACCAGCTACTGATTGGACTAATACGTCTATTGGACATCCGACGAAGCGATATTACTCTGGGACTAATCAAATAGATAACCGCATGAGAGCCAGTGAATAAGCATTCGCCCGTGACTCTGACTAAAATTAAGGCAAGCTAGCAAATAAGCATATTGCAAGGAACAATTATGGCAACTGCAACGGCGACAGCAAAAAGCAATAAAGCCAAAAATAAAGGCGCCAAGCCCCAGCCCAAGATCCATACCTTTACCTGGAAAGGCCTCAATCGTGACGGCAAGCAAAGCTCGGGTGAACTGCGTGGTACTAGTATAGCCGAAATCAAGACCCTGCTTAAGAGCCAGGGGATCAACCCTAAACTGGTTCGCAAGAAATCTGCTTCCCTTTTCGGTGGTGATAAAAAAATCAAACCTATGGATATCGCGGTGATTACTCGTCAGATAGCCACTATGTTGGCTGCCGGCGTACCACTGGTTACTTCCATCGAATTGATCGCTCGCGGTCACGAAAAAAACAAGGTGCGGGTTCTGCTTGGCACTGTGTTGGCCGATGTCCAGGCCGGCATTCCACTCTCCGATGCCCTCCGCCCTCACAGAGTCTATTTCGATGACCTCTATGTCGACTTGGTGGCCGCCGGTGAACATTCAGGCTCTTTGGATGCCGTATTCGACCGCATTGCTACCTATAGGGAAAAGGCCGAAGCCCTTAAGTCAAAAATCAAGAAAGCCATGTTCTACCCCGCAGCAGTAGTCGTCGTTGCCATTGCAGTAACCACTTTACTATTGCTCTTTGTAGTACCCCAGTTTGAAGAAATTTTCAGTAGCTTTGGCGCCGAACTGCCTGCCTTTACTCAGTTAATTGTCAATATCAGCCGCGGCCTTCAGAGTACCTGGTATCTATTTTTAGCAGCCATTGTAATCAGTATTTGGCTGTTTGTCCGTGCCCATCGTAACTCAGAGCACTTTCGTAACCGTATTGATGAAATGGTGTTGAAGATCCCATTGATTGGCGAAATTCTTCATAAAGCCGCCATGGCCCGTTTTGCCCGCACTCTGGCCACCACTTTTGCCGCCGGGGTGCCGCTGATTGATGGCTTGGAGTCTGCCGCCGGTGCCTCCGGCAACTATGTTTACCGCAAAGCGCTGTTAAATGTGCGCACCGAAGTGATGGCCGGGATGCAGATGAACGTGGCCATGCGCACCACCAAGCTATTCCCTGATATGCTGATCCAGATGGTGATGATAGGTGAAGAATCCGGCTCATTGGACAACATGCTCAACAAGATTGCCAATATCTACGAGATGCAGGTGGATGATGCCGTAGATGGGCTCTCCAGCTTGATAGAACCCATTATGATGGTAGTTATCGGCACCCTGGTTGGTGGCCTTATCGTCGGCATGTACCTACCTATCTTCCAGATGGGTAACGTGGTAGGTTAAAGCTGGCTATTCGCCGAAGTGTAATAATAAAACCAACACTTAACTGTTTTTAGGGTCGCTTAATATCGCATGTCAGAATTTATTGCCGTATTGAGCCACAACCAGTGGCTCTTTCTTGTTCTCTGTTTTTTGTTTGCCTCTGTAATAGGCAGCTTTCTCAATGTGGTAATCCACCGCCTGCCGGTAATGATGAAGCGCGAATGGCAGCAGGAATGCAATCAATACCTGCAGGAATATCAACCCGAATTCGCCAAACAGCTGGGTGAAGCCAAGCTTAATGCACCAATAGATAACTATCCGGCCAAATACAATCTGTTACTGCCGAAGTCTGCCTGCCCCAAGTGTGGCGCCCATATCAAACCCTGGCACAACCTTCCCATAATCGGCTATTTGTTGCTTGGCGGTAAATGCGCCTCCTGCAACACAGCTATTTCAGCGAGATACCCAATATTTGAGCTTCTGACCGCCCTGCTTATCAGTACTCTCGGTTGGTATTTTGGCCCGACACTGCAGTTTGTTTACGCCACTATTCTCACCTTTGGATTGATAGCCCTCAGCGGGATAGATTTGGATGAAATGCTGCTGCCGGATCAGATTACCCTGCCGCTACTGTGGCTTGGTTTACTGGTTAATATCTCGGGCACCTTTACTAATCTGACCGATGCCACCATAGGGGCCGCTGCCGGCTATTTAAGCCTCTGGTCGGTCTACTGGCTATTTAAACTGCTCACCGGCAAGGAAGGTATGGGCTATGGCGATTTCAAGCTGATGGCATTGTTTGGCGCCTGGCTTGGCTGGCAGATGTTACCTCTAATTATTCTGCTCTCTTCTCTGGTCGGTGCCCTAGTAGGCGTTTTACTTATTCTGTTCAAGAACCTTAATCGGGGTAACCCTATCCCCTTTGGCCCTTATATTGCTATCGCAGGTTGGGTCGCTTTGGTGTGGGGACAACAGATTGTCGACTGGTATTTGGGAACACTCTAAATGGCCGAATTTATTGTAGGGCTCACCGGCGGTATCGGCAGCGGCAAAACTACGGTCGCCAATCTGTTTGCCGAACAGGGAATCGTCCTGGTCGATGCCGATATTATTGCCAGAGAGGTGGTCGCCAAAGACTCAGATGGCCTCAGACAAATTGGCGATAAATTTGGTCCTCAGATGCTGACTCCTGAAGGCAATCTGAATAGAGCGGCGCTGAGGGAACAGATATTTCATCATCCGGAAGACAGGGAATGGCTCAATGCCCTGTTACATCCCATGATACGTTCCCGCATGTTGGCACAGGTTAAGGCGGCGAACTCCCCTTATGTCATCATGGTGGTGCCTCTGCTTTTTGAGAATGGCCTGGATAAACTGGTGAATCGCACTCTGGTGGTAGATATTTCACCCAAATTACAGTTACAGCGAACTATTGAGCGGGACAAGGTGTCTAAGGAACAGGTTCAAAGCATTATCAATAGCCAGAGCGACCGCAATAGCCGACTCAACAAGGCTGATGATGTGATTGACAATCAGGGAGAAATCACCGCGCTACAAGCTCAAGTACTGGCGCTGCATAATAAATACTTACAGCTGGCAGATCCTATACACCCATGAACACGACAGAACTGATATTCGAACAGCCGTTAAATGAAAAGATCCGCAGCTATTTGCGCCTGGAATATCTCGCCCGTCAATTGGACAATAACCTCCAGCAAGATCATCAACATAGATGCTTCTACCCACTATTCTCCCTCTGTGAACTCACCGAACGCTGTGATTACCGCAGCGAAGTCATCAAAGATATCGACCGCCAATTAATCCAACTGCAAAGCTGGCAACAGCAGGACGATGTAGACCAGCAGCAACTCCAGTACTATCTCGAGCAATTCTCCCATGCCAGAGAAGAACTGCAACGTCCACAGCGCCCCGGCAGTCAGCTTAAGCAAGACAGATTCATATCGGCGCTCAGACAAAGATTCAGCATGCCTGGTGCTTGCTGTAACTTCGATCTGCCACAACTGCACTTTTGGCTGGCTAAGCCTTGGGAAGAACGCTGTCAGGAGTACCTCCAATGGACCAGTCACTTCAGCAGCCTACTACAGCCCATCAGTCTGCTGTTGCAACTTACCCGTATGAGCTGTGAATATCGTGATGCTGTAGCCCATGCCGGCTTTTACCAAGGCGACAGCCAACAAAGCTTGTCGCTGGTCAGAGTCAAGCTGGATGCTGAGCAAGGCTGCTACCCCACCATTAGTGGTCACAGAAACCGCTTTGCGATTCATTTTGTGCAGTTCGAACAACAAAAGCATTCCGACAAAACCGTCAAATTCCTACTGGCGACCTGCGGCTAAACTCTTTACCATGGGCGCCATCAGTTAGCCCAAGAGACACAAAAATGCCTATCACAGTTAAGTGCCCCACCTGTCAAAAAGAGGTGGAATGGGCCCCCGAATCCAAATTCAAGCCCTTCTGTAGCGAGCGCTGTAAACTCATCGATCTCGGTGATTGGGCCTCGGAAAAACATGCCATCCCGGTCAAGCCAGAGTTTGATGAGCAACTGCTGGATGAACTGGGCTACGATGAAGGTAATTTCTTCAAGGATCAGTAATGACAAAAAGAGTACATGTAGCGGTCGGTATCATTAAGTCCGGCGAGCAGATCCTATTGGCCAAGCGTCATGGGCATCTGCACCAGGGAGGAAAATGGGAATTTCCAGGAGGTAAAGTCGAAACCGGCGAAACCGTCACCCAAGCCTTAGCCAGAGAACTGGCGGAAGAAGTCGGGCTTAACATAGCCGCCTCTACCCCTTTTATGCTGTTGTCTTATGACTATCCAGATAAGCAGGTGTTACTGGATATTCACCTGGTCACTGAATTCAGTGGCAATGCTTATGGCGTAGAAGGACAGGAAGTCGAATGGGTGCACTTGGATAAACTCCAGGAATATACTTTCCCGGCTGCCAACCAACCGATTCTTGATAAAATCCTTACAGAGTTTTCAAACTAACCCCTAAGCCAGCCGCCTAAGCTGGCTTTCTTATTATCCCTATCTTTCAGATTCAGATATACCAAATCCCCCCCTGCAGAGGTCATCGTTGATGGCGCAGGCTGGCATACTATGGATACGGCAATACCTTTCTCAAATCTCACTTTGATTAAGCTACCCGCCTATTCCCCAGAGCTGAACCCAATGGAGCAAGTTTGGCAATGGCTCAGACAACACTGTCTTTCCAACCGGGTATTCGATTGCTACGAGCAAATTGTTGAGCAAGTATCCCGAGCCTGGAATACCTTCATTGAGGATACTGGTCGGGTTAAATCTCTGTGCTCCAGAGACTGGATAAATCTGCCCAGACAAGCGGGTCAATCTATTCTCAATATCTCCACAGCACCATCTCACATGGGGGCGAAAGACATCTGTTCATCAAGCACAGCTTGATAGATGGCTGTAGCGCGAAGCAGCTTGGCTGCGAGCTGAGGGGCACACACTGCGCCAGCAGCTTTGGGCTGCATGTTAAGTCGTGCTCGCTGGAGACAAAAGTGGCGTCTGGCGATGGCCAGCTTCGAGCAAGCTCTCCGCGTTCGTCTGTCGCATCAAACTGAGTTTGATGAACGCGACAACCTCACCCTACTCCACATGGGATTGTGCCTCACTACGTTCGGACTCTTTATCTTCCCCATGTGAGAGTGGACATTTCAAAATGCAATTAAAACGAAAAATCCCCAACACAAAGTGTTGGGGATCCATCGTTTTATTAGGCGTCTGGCGATGACCTACTCTCACATGGGGAGACCCCACACTACCATCGGCGCGATTGCGTTTCACTTCTGAGTTCGGGATGGGATCAGGTGGAACCACAATGCTATTGTCACCAGACATATTCTTACTGGTTAATTGTCCGTCTGACGGTATTGTTTCCTCGCTACGCTGCTCATGTACTTCAGTACACTGCGCGGCTCGCTCGTCACGGCTTTGGCAGCCAAACAATG